>JBGSNQ010000075.1:0-71092 GCA_041739525.1 Pseudomonadales bacterium
CCCGCTGCCATCATCGATGCGGCAATGCTCGCGTCGGTTGCGTCGAGCCCGTCAGGCGTGTCGCCGGGTCGCGCCGAGCCATCGCCAATCGGCAAGGCTTGGCCGTCGGGCGGCAATGCCATGCCGTCGGGATCGATCACGTCCAGCAGCGAAGCGGGCGCGTCAACCGTTGCGGCAGGACTTTCGGCCGCACTCTCGGTGGGGTTCTCGGCCGCGTTCGCAGTCGCAGCGGTGTCGACTGTGGAGTCACGGTTCGTTTCCATCTCCTCTTTCTGCGGCTCGTTCGTCAACGATTTGTTGCCGTTACCCTGATACTGCGACATCACATTGGCAAACGCGGGATCCGCGGCGTCATCGCCGACGGGCGGATCGAGGGGAGCCGGGGATCGCACGGGTGCATCGAGCAACGCGGTTACATTCATGGAAGGGCTCGCGAGTCTGTTGTGGTTCGAATGAGTCGATGAACGGAGCAAGATCGATGCCATGCGCCGGCGGTGTGCCCAATGGATCAATCTATGGATAATCGCGCGGGGTTGATCAGAACCCTCACCAGATCTCTCTTCCCGAATGCGGAGCTTGCGAATGAGTGAACCCGTTGGACGAACAGGTGTTGCCGCCGAAGCAGCGAACACGCGTTGGCAACGCCGCTACACGCTCGTCGCCCTGGGCTTCGCCGCCACGTTCATCTGCTACATCGACAGGGTCAACATTTCGGTGGCCATCATTCCGATGTCGGCCGACCTCGGCTGGTCCGCTACTACGCAAGGCACCGTGCTGTCGTCCTTCTTCGTCGGATATCTGCTGACGCAGATCGCCGGCGGCTGGCTGGCCGATCGCTTCGGCGGCAAGGTGGTGCTCGCCGGCGGCGTTCTACTGTGGTCGCTCTTCACGATGCTGACTCCGCCGGCCGCCGCGCTCGGTTTCACCGTACTCTTGATCGCACGGATCGGCATGGGCATGGGCGAAGGTGTGAACTTCCCTGCCCTCTACACGATGCACGCGCGCTGGATTCCCATCGACGAACGTGCTCGGTCGATGGCGCTGAACAACAGCGGCATTCCTCTCGGCACCGTATTCGCGCTGGTGGTTACGCCGATCGTCGTCGCGCAGCTCGGCTGGCAGTGGGCCTTCTATCTGTTCGGCGCCGTCGGCATCGTCTGGTTCGCCGCATGGCAGCGAGCCACTGCCGCGTCGCCTGCAGAGCACCCGCGCATCGGCCAGGCTGAACTCGAATACATCCGAACGCATTCGGAACCGGCAGGAGAACCCGGCACTGCCCCATCCATATCCACGTTCCTGAAGCATCCGGCCGTGTGGGCGATCATGGTGGCGCACTTCTGCAACAACTGGTCGCTGTACATGCTGCTGACGTGGTTGCCGACGTTCGTCAACAAAGGGCTCGGCGTGAACTTCGCGTCGGTCGGTGTATTTACGATGTTCCCCCACATCGCCTACTTCATCTTTCTGAACGTCGCCGGCAACGTCGCCGACCGGCTGATACGCGGCGGCATGGAAGTCGGTCGCGTACGCAAGCTGATGCAGACGATCGGATTCGGGGGCGTCGCCACTGCACTGCTGATCGTAGGCCACGTACACAGCGCACCGATGGCAATCGCGATAATGACGCTCGGCAACGGCATCTTCGCGTTCACCGCCGGCGGATTCTTCGTCAATCACATGGACATCGCGCCGCGCTCGGCCGGCACGCTGATGGGCATCACCAACACCATCGCGACCATTCCCGGCATCATCGGCGTTTACGTGAGTGGCTTGATTCTCGACGCAACCGGTTCGTGGGCCATCGTGTTCGATGTGGCGGCCGGCATTGCGCTGTTCGGCCTCGTCTTCTATCTGATCTTCGCCAGCGGCAAACGTGTGTTTGATTGACGGCGCGGCTGCGGGCTAGAGTGCCGAACCGCTCTGTTTACCACCCGGGGGAACCATGTCGGAAATTGCCGCGCTACCCGCGTTTCAAGCGCTCGTCGTCATCAGCGTGCTGCTGGCGCTCAAGATGGCTGCCGTTGCATTCGTAACCGCAAAAGCACGCTTCGATTCGAAGGTAGTACTGAATCCCGAAGACGCCCCGGTGAATCCTGGTGCACAGGCGCGAAGCGAGGAAGCGGACAGCACGCTGCGCGCGAAGCGTGCACACCTGAACGACGTCGAGAACATTCCCGTATTCATGATTCTAGCGCTGCTGTTCACGTTCACGGGTTGCTCGGCAACCGCCGGGTGGACGTACTTCGGCGTCTATTTCGTGGCGCGCATGTTACACACGATCTTCTATTTGCGCGCCGTTCAGCCCTGGCGAACCGCCGCGTTTGCGATCGGACAGCTGACCCAGCTCGGCATCATGGTGCAGCTCTTGATGCGCGTGTTTTGAGGGTCAGCCTCGGCTGCCGCGCGGGCCGAGAAAGAACCACAGAATCAAACCGACCAGCGGCAACAGCACTACCAGCAAAGTCCACAGCAGTTTTTTCTCGTTCGACTCGGAGCTTTGAAAGATGTTGATGATGGCCCAGATGTCGCCGGCCAATATCAAGAACCCCAACAGGCCGCTGTACCCAGTGAACATGCCGCTCTCCATTATCGGTGAGCGGGCAGTGTATCCGAACGACAGGAGCATGAAACATGACGCGTAAACCGGTCGGAGAGCTTTTGCATCTGTGGCGGTTCCCGGTGAAGTCGATGCTCGGCGAGAGGATCGATGAAGCAGCCGTTACGACTCGCGGCCTGGTCGGCGACCGAGGCTACGCGCTGATCGAAACCGGCTCCGGCAAAGTCGTTAGCGCGAAGAACGTCAAAGCCTATCCCGACATGTTTGCGTGTCGGGCTGCATACGTGGCGGCACCGAAGCCCGGCGAAACGTTGCCGCCGGTGCGGGTCACGTTGCCCGACGGCACGTCGGTAACGAGCGACTCGGAAAATGCCGACGCGGCGCTTTCAAAGTTCTTCAAGCGCGACGTACGACTCGCACCGACCGCACCGGAGGACTTCACCATCGACGAGTATCACCCCGACATCGAAAAGGACGACCTCGGACCCGCGATCGAAGCGAAACTCGGCTCCGCGCTGTTCGCGCGCGTCGGCGTCCCCTCTCCGGTTCCGGTGGGCGCGTTCTTCGACGCGTTCCCGCTTTCGGTGCTGACGACTGCGACACTCGAACGTTTGAACGCGCTGCGTCCGCAAAGCGCGTTCGATGAACGCCGCTTCCGCATGAACGTCATCGTGCGCACGAGCGAATCCGGTTTCGTAGAGAACGATTGGGTGACCAAGACACTCGCCATCGGCAATGACGTTCGATTGCACATCACCATGCCCGACCCGCGCTGCGTGATGACTACACTCGCGCAGGGCGAGTTGCCGCGCGACATCGAAGTGTTGCGAACACTGACGCGGCACAATCGAATCCCAGTTGCCGGGCTCGGCAATTCACCGTGCGCCGGCGTGTATGCCGTGATCACGTCCGCGGGAACCGTGCGCAAGGGCGATGAGGTTTCGATCGCCACATGATCGAACGCGTGATCCTCGGCCTTGGCGGTATCACGCTGGCGGTGTGCAGCCCCATCGAGCTGACCGTGGCGATGGTCTGCGCACGGCTTACACTGCACCGGGGCGAACCGAGCGAACGAGGCGCCTGATGTCCGACTGCTGCAACGACAAAGCGTGTGAAATCGAAGCGCTGAAGGCGAAGCAATCGTCGACGCTGAAGGCGGTGCTCGGAATCAACGCCGCGATGTTCGGTGTGGAACTGGCCGCCGGCATCGCGGCAGGCTCGGTAGCACTCGTCGCCGACTCGCTCGACATGCTGGGCGACGCGCTCGTATACGGCTTCAGCCTGTACGCGGTAACGCGCGGTGCGCGTGCAAAGGCGGTGTCCGCGTTGCTGAAAGGCGGCATCATGGCGGCGTTCGGCTTGATGGTGTTGTTACAGGCAATCTACAAGTCGCTGCATCCGGAAACGCCTGTGGTCGAAATGATCGGCGCGATCGGCCTGCTGGCGCTGGTCGCCAACGGTTCGTGTCTGGCGCTGCTGTGGCGGCACCGTGCGGACGACATCAACATGCGCTCTGTATGGCTCTGCTCGCGTAATGACATCATCGCCAACGTATCGGTATTGTGTGCTGCGGTGGCTGTCTGGCAGCTCGGCTCGGCCTGGCCCGATATCGTGGTTGGCGCTGCGCTGGCCGCACTGTTCTTCCGTTCGTCGATCCAGGTCGTTCGCGACGCGCTGCGGGAATTGCGCACGATTCCGCCCATTCCTTCCGCCGCTGCATTCGCGCTCGCCGTTCCAATCGAAACGTCGCCGCCCAAACAGTTCTAACGCTTATCGAGACGCGAGGGCGAACTGCGTGAGAAACCAATCAACAGGAGGTTGCCATGACGCTCGAGGTCGTTCGCCTGGGCAGCGGCGTTGGAGAACGTACTTCAGCCGATCCGTATTACCGCGTGGTATCGGGCAAACCGTCGGCGCGCGCGTCGGATTCATTCGAAGATCCATCGGGTGCCGTGAAGGCCGGTGTTGCCACCTATCAACCCGGCGCGCTCGACCTGCTCGGCTATCCCTACGACGAGTACTGCTTCCTGCTCGAAGGTCAGGTGATCATCACCAGCGAATCCGGCAACAAGCAGACCTTCACAGCCGGTGATGCCTTCATGCTGCCGCGCGGCTTCAAGGGACGTTGGGACATGCCGAACGGCATGCGGAAATACTACGTCGTGTTCGATCGGCGGGCATAAAGAACGCCCCTCAGCTGCATTGGCGCTCGCGCTGAAATGAAGCTTCTCGTTACAGGCAGCTCCGGCCATCTCGGTGAGGCGCTCGTACGCACACTGCGTTCAACCGAACACACTGTCGTTGGCCTCGATATCACTGCTTCGCCGTTCACAAGCATCGTCGGCTCTATCGCCGATCGAAGCGTGGTCGATCAGGCCATGCGCGGTGTCGACGCCGTTGTGCACACGGCAACGCTGCACAAGCCGCATGTCGCAACGCATCCTGCGCAGGCATTCATCGACACGAACGTCACCGGCACGTTGGCGCTGCTCGAAGCGGCCGTAGTCGAACGCGTGCGCGCCTTCATATTCACCAGCACCACCAGCGCGTTCGGCGATGCGCTGGTGCCGTCAGCCGGTGAACCGGCGGCATGGATCACCGAATCGACCACGCCGATACCGAAGAACATCTACGGCGTTACGAAGACCGCCGCAGAAGACGTGTGCGCGCTGTTTCATCGCAACCACCGTCTGCCGTGCCTGATCCTGCGCACATCGCGGTTTTTCCCCGAAGACGACGACCACGCGCAGATGCGCGATGCCTACGACCCGGTGAATCTCAAGGTGAACGAATATCTCTATCGGCGCGTCGACATCGAAGACGCGGTGAACGCGCACCTGCTTGCACTCAAACGCGCGCCCGCGATCGGCTTCGGCCGGTACATCATCAGCGCAACGACTCCGTTCGAGCGCGAAGACGTCGCAGCGTTGCGGATCGACGCCCCCCGCGTGCTGGCGATGCGAGTACCGGATTACGAGGGCGAATATCGGCGGCGCGGCTGGCGCATGTTCCCGAGCCTCGATCGGGTGTACGTGAATGATCACGCGCGCACTGAACTGAACTGGCGACCGCGCTACGACTTCGCGTACATCCTCGCTCGATTGCGTGCGGGCGAAGATCCGCGCAGCCCGATGGCAATTGCGGTGGGCTACAAGGGCTATCACCCGCAAGGTTGAACCGCGGGTGTCGTTGAGGCGATGGCGGACCCAGCCGGTTCATTCGAGGAGCTTGGTTTATCAATGAAGCGGCGGTGGTGCGATGAGCGTGCCCGTCGCATTCAGATGCCGCGTCGGCTGGGCCGTTGCCGGCGGCTGAGCATTTGGACCATGGCCCTATTCAATTCGCTCGGTCGAAACGCGTTCGCACACCACGCGATCCTGATCGCCAACAATTCCATCGACTCGATGTCTCTCACCCGGGCCATCCGCATTGATTGGGGCCATGGTCGAACAGCGCTAGCCGCAGGTGCCGCAATCGGCGCGACGCCTCCTTCGCCGCAAGCGATCGTCGAACCTGAACTCATTCGCTAGCAAACCCTGCCCGAACCAACCGGTCCGGCCCCTTTTACCCGTGACATCGAGCCCACCAACCCGACGCCCTGTTTGCCCACGTTGATAGGGGCCGTGTTCGGGTCGTAGCGAGCCCTGTCGTCCCGCGCGATGGTCCGTGCGCAACCGACCTCCGTTGGTTACGCAAAGCGCGATCAGCCCGTGCGGGCCCCTACTCCTCACGCAATGCCTGAAACCGTTCCACCAGAAAGTCGATCAAGGCACGCACCGAAGGCAGCAACCCCCGTCGCGATGCGAACACCGCATGGATGATCTCGCGGCGCGGCGCCCAAGCGGGTAACAGCCTCACGAGTTCACCGCGCGCGATCTCGCCCCCTAGCATCATCGTTGGCAATTGCACCACGCCGACTCCCGCCATCGCCGCGGCACGCAATGCAGGCATGCTGCCGGTTACGAACCGGGGTTGATGGTGGATGATCGCAGACGCTTCCTCGGGGCCGAGCAAGTGCCAGGTGTGGTCGTCCTGAACGGTGCCCAGGTCGAGACTCGGGAATAGCGACAGGTCCGCCGGCACGCTCGGTGCACCGAGCCGCGCGAGCAACGCAGGACTCGCGACCAGACACTGACCACGATCTGCCAGCGTGCGCAGCACCAGATCGCTGTCGTCGAGCGGCGGCGGCCGAACTCGAATGGCCACATCGATACCTTCACCCACGACATCGACGCGACGGTTGGTTGCTTCGAGATGTACTTCCACGCGTGGGTACGTCGCCATGAAGGCCGCCACCATCTCGCCGACGCGCACGTCCAGCAGCGCAACCGGACAGGTCAGCCGCACCACGCCGCACGGCTCCGCACGGGTCTGGTCGATGGCGTCCTGAGCGGCTTGAGCCTCCACCAGCATCGCCTTGCAGTGTGCGTAGTAGTTCTGACCGATTTCAGTGACGGCGAAGCGCCGCGTGGAGCGCTGGATCAGGCGCACGCCGAGACGTTCCTCGAGCACGCCGATACGCCGGCTCAGCTTCGACTTCGGGATCCCCAATGCGCGCCCCGCCGGTGCGAAGCCGCCGTGGTCGACCACGCTGCGAAGTAATAGAGGTCGTTGAGATCCTGCATCGAGCCCATCGTTCTAGATACGGAACGCTGAGGATAGTTTTGGACATCTACCGGCGCCATCGTCTCGCGCCTATGTTTACTCACGACTGGTCGGCACCACTTCAGGAGGTCGACCCAGAATGGAGATGAGCATGGAGATGAGCATGAAGAAGATTCTCGGTACCTATAGCGCCCCTCGCCCGCACTGGGTCGGCGACGGCTTTCCGGTGCGCTCGCTGTTCTCGTACGTGAGCCACGGCGAGCACCTGAGCCCGTTCCTGCTGCTCGACTACGCCGGTCCGGCGCAGTTCGACCCGGCCTCTCGCCCGCGTGGGGTAGGCGAGCATCCGCACCGCGGTTTCGAAACGGTGACCATCGTCTATCAAGGTGAAGTGGCGCATCGCGACTCCACCGGCGCGGGCGGCCGCATCGGTCCGGGCGACGTGCAATGGATGACGGCCGCGTCCGGAATCCTGCATGAAGAGTTCCACTCGCCGGAATTCACGAAAACCGGCGGAACGCTCGAGATGGTGCAGTTGTGGGTGAACCTGCCTGCGCAGGACAAACTCGCGGAACCGGGCTATCAGACGCTGCTCGACGCCGACATTCCGTCGGTCGAACTTGCTGACGGCGCAGGAAAGGTGCGGGTGATCGCAGGTGAGTTCGAGGGGCATCGCGGACCGGCGCACACATTCACGCCCATCGACGTGTGGGACGTGCGCCTGAACCAGGGCAAGACGAGCCGCTTCACCGTAGCGGAAGGCCATACGCTTGCGTTGGTCGTTCTCCACGGCACCGTGAAAGTGAACGGCGCCGAATCCGCACGCGATGCGCAGATGGTGTTGCTCGATCGTGCCGACACCGACGTGGTCGTCGAGGCACAAAGCGATGCGACCCTGGTGCTGCTGAGCGGCGAGCCGATCGACGAACCGATCGTCGGTTACGGCCCGTTCGTCATGAACACGCAAGCCGAGATTCGGCAGGCGGTAGACGACTTCAACAAAGGCAGGTTCGGACGCATGGTTGCCTGAAGACCTCGCCGCGGCCCCGCAAATCAGTGCGGGGTCGCTGTCGGCGGCGCGTTTTGATTCCCCTACCGCGTGACGAGTGAGGCTGATCAGATCTTCAGCGAATCGAGCGCGGCCGACACCGCCTCGAACTCGCAGCGCAGCGGCGCGAGCAGTTGCCGCGCGGCACCGCAGTCGCCGGAGCGCCCGATGGCTTCGATGTCTGCACACAACGCGGCCAGGTCGGCCGCGCCGAGGTTGATGCAGGCGCCTTTCAAACCATGCGATTGATGCCTGAGCTTCTCCGCATCGTTTTGCGCCATCGCCTCGTCGATCGCTTCGACCAGCCGTCTCGAGTCGGAACGAAATACGTCGATCAGCGCGCTGAACTCCTCACCCATCAGATCACGCAACTCTGCAATCGCATTGGGATCAAGCCGGGCCATCGCCACCCCATCGGAATTCCGCCTCCACGTCGTTGCCAACGCCGTGAAACGTCAACGAATCGCACAGTTGATACAGCAGGCTCAAACCGCGGCCGTGATATGCGCCGGTCAACTTTGCGCGCGCGGCTTGCAGGATGGAGACATCGAAACCCGGGCCGCTGTCGCGCACACGAATCTTCAGGTAGCCGCCGCTGTCGGAAGCGCGGCTGGTGAACTCGAACCTCACGTACCCGTCGACGAGTGCACTGAGCGCTTCTACGCGTCGCCGGTAGTAGTCGGTAAACCCGTTGGCGGTCGACTTGACCACCGAACTCAAGCCCATCACACCGTGGTCGAGTGCGTTGGTATACAGCTCCGACAGCACGGTGAAGATCACGCCGCCGCGTACACGCAGCGCCGGCACTTCCATCAGCACGTGTTGCAGCAACGGCAGCGGATTGAACTCCTGCAGCGAACTCGGTCCCAGCTCGAACGACAACGACCAGTCGCGCGGCCCGATCTGCCCGCTGGCGACGTAGGTCGGCATCGGCGCGTCGATCTCGCGTTCGTCCAGCATGGTCACTTCTACCATGGTGAGATCGTCTTCCCGCAACTGCTCACCCATGTGCGCGTACGCCGCTTCTTTCAACGCCTCGAAGGCATCGGCCGCGCAACCTCGATCGAGGATGGCGATCATTCGATCGGAGCCGAACATCTCTCCCGCATCGTTGCGCGACTCGAGTAATCCGTCAGTGCACATCAAAAGCCGATCGCCGTCGGCGAGTTCGAAAACCTCGGTGGACGCGTCGAAGCGGCTCGACGACACGACACCCAAAGGCAGATGACGCGACACGACCGGCACCGCTGGACCACCACCGTCTCTTCGCGTGATGTATGCGTCCGGCAATCCGCCGCTCCACACTTCGACGGTGCCTTTCTGAAAATTGAAATCGACCATGGTGGCGCAGCAGAAGTAGCCGACCGGCAGAATGTCCTTCAGCTTGCGGTTGCATTCGCGCAGCACGTCGCCCAGCAGAAAACCCTTCTGCGTCATGCCGTAGAAGATCTCCGCCAGCGGCATGGCACCAATCGATGCAGTGAGCCCGTGACCCGTGAAGTCCCCCAGGAGCACGTACATGCTGCCGGCGGGATTGCGCGCGGCGAGCACCACGTCGCCGTTGAACACCGCCAACGGCGATATCAGATGGCGGATGTTGCGCGCAGCCAGGCAACCCGAGTGCGCGACGCTGTCGAAGATATCCTTTGCCGCCTGCTGTTCACGCAGCAGGCGTTCGTTGTACCGCGCAATCTCGTCGCGTTGCTGCTGCATCGTCACGTGCAGCTGCCGCATGCGTTCGAGCGCGGTGATCTTCGCGCGCAGAATCACGCTGTTATACGGCTTCGACATGAAGTCGTCGCCACCGGCCAACAGACAACGCGCCAGCTCGTCCGCTTCGGTGAGCGACGTCAGAAAAATGATCGGGACGAAGGTATCGCCCGGCACTTCGCGGATGCGGCGCGCCACTTCGAAGCCGTCTAGCCGCGGCATCAACGCGTCGAGCAAAACGATCTGCGGACGTTCGGCGTGAAACTTCTCGATGGCGTCCACGCCGTCGATCGCTTCAATCACCCGATGGCCCTCGCGCGCCACGATTCTCGAGAGCAGCGTGCGGTCGGTGCGGTTGTCGTCCGCAACGAGAACTCGAATCGGTTCGGACACGAGCGCCACAGCGGATTTCGAACGGCTGCGAAATTCGAAATCCGCCTCAGCGGATCTCGAACAGCTGCTCGAAATTCGAAATGGTGAGGATTTTGCGGACGTCGGGGTTGCAGTTCACGATGCGAACTTCCGCAGCGTCGCCGCCCGCGTGGTCGCGCAACAGCAGCAGCATCCCGAGCGCAGAGCTGTCGAGGTAGGTGGCATCGCGCATGTCCACCGTGAACTTATCGGGTTCGGTATCGAGGCTCTCGTACGTCTCGCGAAAGTCGCGATGCGCGCTGAAATCGAAGCGTCCTTCCACCGCGATGGTCAAGCCGCGACCGTCGGCGGAGACCTCAGAACGAATCGTCATCGAGATTCTCCCAACACCTTCCTCTCTAGAGCATAGACCATATTTTCGCGCCTACTTTTCGTCGTCCCTGTTCAGCCGGCCTGCGATCTCATCCATTTGCCGACGTTCGCCGCGCAGTTGCTCTGCGGCGCGTTCCGCCGTCAGATTATCGGCCAGCGTTTCGAAACCTTTGACCTGCCGGTATTGCGCCAGCCACGCGCTGCGGTGTTCGTCGCGTACTCCGCTTGCCTTCTTCGTTCGCTCGATCTGCTCGGTGTGCACGCCATCCAGATTGCGGACGAAGCGTTGCCAATTCTTCATCTGTTGCGCCGACGCACCCGCGCGGCCTGCATCGAGCAAACCCTTCTGATAGTCGGCTTTGATCGACTCGATGTTCGCGAGCTGCGAGTGCTCGCGCTGCGCCAGCGTTTCGGCGTCGCGCAAGCGGCGCGCCAGTGCGTCCTCGCGCCGCTTGTACAGGTTCACCAGTCCGCTGAACCGGCGGATGCGATCGTGAATGCTCATCAGCCCAGCAACTTGCCAAGCCGCGCCCGGCTCTCTTTCAGGTCGGCTCTCTCCGAGATCGGCTGCACCAGAAACTGATTCATGTCGTTGCGCAACTTGATGGCGCGGTCGGTCAGCGGATCGGATCCCGCCGCGTATGCGCCCACGCTGATCAGGTCGCGCTGATGCGCGTAGCGGCTCGCCAGTTCCTTGAACGTACTCGCAAGCCGCATATGGTCGGCGTCGACGAGCTTCGGCATGACGCGCGAGATCGATGCCTCGATGTCGATCGCCGGAAAGTGCGCGGCATCGGCGAGTCTTCGGCTTAGCACGATGTGGCCGTCGAGAATCGCCCGAGCGGCATCGACGATCGGGTCCTGATGATCGTCGCCCTCCGCAAGCACCGTATAAAACGCGGTAACGGAGCCTGGACCGCCCACGTTGCCTGCTTGCTCGACGAGCCGCGGCAACAAGGCGAATACCGACGGCGGATAACCTTTGGTAGTCGGCGGCTCACCGACGGCAAGACCGATTTCGCGCTGCGCCTGCGCAACCCTCGTCAGCGAATCCATCACCAGCAATACAGTTCGGCCCATCGCGCGATATCGATGCGCAATTTCCGTTGCAAGCCGCGCGGCGCGCAAACGCAGCACCGGCGCGTCGTCGGCCGGCGACGCAACCACCACGGCGCGTTTCAATCCGGCGGGGCCGAGACTTTCGTCGATGAACTCGCGCACCTCGCGACCGCGTTCGCCGATCAGGCCGACCACCACGACATCAGCCGCGGTGTAGCGCGACATCATGCCGAGCAACATGCTCTTGCCCACGCCGCTGCCGGCGAACAAGCCGAGGCGTTGCCCTACCCCAACCGTCAGCAGCGCATTGATTGCACGCACTCCGACGTCGAGCGATTCGTTGATCGGCACGCGCTCCAGCGGATTGAAACGTCCCGGCCGATCGGCGTTGCCGATCGACGTCTGTTCCAGAGGGCGCCCGTCGAGCGGTCGGCCAAGCCCGTCGACAACGCGGCCGAGAAGACCTTCCATCACCGGCCCTTTGCGTTCCCGTTGGGGACGCACTGCGGCACCCGGGTGCAGTCCGGTGACGTCGCCGAACGGCATCAGAAAACTCGTACCCTCGGAGAAGCCAACCACTTCGGCAGGAACCACGCCGCCGTCCACTTCGACGAGACACTCCGAACCAACGCTCTGATCGCAGCCGGTCACTTCGAGCGAATAGCCGACCGTACGTCGCACGCGACCCTTCACCATCGCGGGCGCGCGCTCTGCCGTGGCGACGCGGCTCAAGCCAGCGAGTACTGCATTCACGTCAGCCATTCATTTCAACCGTTCATTTCGATCGAGACGCATTTCAACCACGAAGAAGCTCCGAGAAACGCTCATCGAGCAGCGCGTGGGGATCGAAGTCGACGCTGCGTGTATCGGTACGAACCGACACGCCGCCTTCCGGCACCGCTTCATCCGCTTCGATCACGACGCCGTCGAGCTGTGCGTTCAACCACGAAACGTCTGCCGGATTCACGTGCACGCGCACACCGGGTGCCGCCGCATCGAGGTGTTGCAGACCTGCTTGAACGAACGACTCGAATACACCCAGCGAGGTCGTCAGTTCGTGATCGATGACCTTGCTGCAGATCGCGTATGCGAGACTCACGAGACGCTGTTGCTGCTCCGCATCGACCTTGATTTTCGTCTGTTCCATCATGCGGATGCTGGCCGCCAACCGTTCCCTCAGGGCGCGCACATCGTTTGCCGCAGCGGCAAGGCCCGCGGCGTGTCCGGCCTCGTAACCGCCTTCGTATTCGGCTTTAGCCGCCTGAGCCGCGCCGGGCTTGCGCATCGCGACGGGAACACGGACGGCACCGCCGAACTCGGGCCACACGAAGTGGCCGCCTTGTGCGGTTGCCTGTCGATCAACGTCGGTCATCGCTCGCGTCCCCACCCGTTCTAAATCAACTGCGTCAAATCAACTGTTCGCCGGCTCCGCCGAGAACAATCTCGCCGGCATCGGCGAGACGCCGCGCGATCACCAGAATCTCGCGTTGCGCCGCCTCCACTTCGCTGACGCGTACGGGTCCCTTGGTCTCGAGATCGTCTTTGAGCAGATCGGCCGCGCGCTTCGACATGTTCGCGAAGATCTTCTCCTTCATCTGCTCCTCAGCGCCCTTCAGCGCCAGAACCAGATTGTCGGTCGACACCTCGCGCAACAGCACCTGAATGCCTTTGTCGTCTACGTCCATCAGGTTCTCGAAGATAAACATCAGATCCTGAATTTCGTTCGCGAGCGTTTCGTTCGACTTGCGGATGCCAGCGAGAATTTCCTCGTCCGCGCCGGAGCCGAGCTTGTTCATGATTTCCGCCGCTACCTGCGTACCGCCCATCTGTGCGAAGCGCGTGGCGGACTTGCCGCCCACCTGCTCTTCCAGCACGGCATTCAGTTCGAGCAGTGCGTTCGGCGGCACCGACTCGAGCGTGGCAACGCGCGACAGTACGTCGATCTTCGCTTCCGTATCGGTCATGAATCCGAGCACTTCCACCGCCTGCTCCGGTTCGAGGTGCGACAACACGATGGCCTGAATCTGCGGGTGCTCGTGCACCATGAAGTCGGCCACCGTACGCGCGTCCATCCACTTCAGCTTGTCGATACCGGCGGTGTTGCCGCCGAGGATACGGTCGACCAGCGTGCGTGCTTTGTCTTCGCCCAACGCGCCGACGAGCATCTTCCTGATGTACTCCGAAGCACCGATGGTCAGGCCCGACTGCCCCGTCACCGTATCGAGAAACGCTTCGAGCACGCCGGATATCTGTCCCATGTTGACGCTACGCAGGCTCGCCATCGCAGAACCGACGCGCTGCACTTCGCGCGGGTCGAGGTGCTTCAGGACGCGTGCGGCGTCGTCTTCGCCGAGCGCCAACAACAGCACTGCGGCGCGATCAACGCTGGCGAGCTTCTCGCGAGGGTCCTTCGCCTTCTCCGCGGGTGGTTTGTTGTCGACCGCAGCTTCACTCATCTTTCGATACCCAGTGTTTCACTACTTGTGCTACCCGAGCCGGGTTCTCGGCCACCAGACCCCGCACCGTGGCGAGTTGCGACTGACGTGCGGGGCCGCCCAGCAAACCCTGCCCGCCCTCGAGCCCGCCGTAGTAACGATCGCCCGTGCCGCGCGTCGAGACCAAGCGCGCCATTGCCGCATCGGAGGAAGCCGCCGACGAACCGGCGCGGCTGAGATTCCGGTACAGCGGCCTCAGGAGACCCAGCACCAGAGCGAGCACGAGCAGACCCCCGACCACTTTTTTGACGATGTCGATGAACCACGCTTGTGTCCAGAACGGCACCGGCTCGATCGGTTCCTGGTGTTCTTCGAGGAACGGACTGTTGACGACGGTGACCGTGTCACCACGCGCGGCGTTGTAGCCGATCGCGTTCTTCACGAGCGCGGTAAGTCGTTCGAGGTCCGCTTCCTTCCACGCGACGTACGTTACCTTGCCGTCTTCGGCAGCCGGTGCCGGCAGATCGTCCACCAGCACCGATACCGTCAAACGGGTGACGCGGCCCACCTGGTGACGTGTGTGGCTGATCGAACGATCGAGTTCGAAATTACGCGTCGACTGCGAACGGCTGCGGCTCGGTGCCGGCGTTGGCGCAGTATCCGCGGTCGCGCCGGCTGCAGCGGCCTCTGCCAACGTCTGTGGCGCGGTGGCAACCGCCGGCGGTTGATTCGAAGTAGCGCCCGGCACGCCGCCGTCGGAGCCTTCACCGACGCGCTGCTCATTGGACGTCTGCTCGCTGCGTAGCGCCGGCTGATCCGGGTTGAACAACTCGGCGGTTTCTTCGACCCATGTGAAATCGACGTCCGCCGCCACCTCGGCCGTAAAGCGGTTCGCGCCGACGGTGGGCATAAGGATGTTGTGAACCTTCTCCCGCAAACTCGTTTCGAGCTGTTGCACGTATTTGAACTGGCGATCGGTGCCGCCTTGTGCGGTGTCGTCGTCCTGTCCAGACAACAGTTGCCCGGATTGATCGATGACCGTGACGTGATCGGCCGTCAGTTCCGTAACCGCGCCTGCTACCAGATTCATTATGGCGCGCACCTGGCTCGAGCTGAGGGATTGGCCGGGTGCAAGCCCCACGGTCACGCTCGCCGTCGGCGTGCGCTGGTCGCGCAGGAATGCCGTCGACTTGGGAATGGCGAGATGCACGCGCGCGTGCTGCACGGAGTTGATACTCGTAATGCTCCGCGCCAATTCACCTTCGAGACTGCGGCGGAACATGTTCGTTTCCATGAACTGGCTGACGCCGAAGCCTTGATCTTTATCGAGCAGTTCGAAGCCTTGCTGGTCGCCACTCAATCCGCCGACGCCGGCGATCTTCATGCGTGCCTGATGCAACACCTCTGCCGGCACCAGCAACATGCCCGTGCCGTCGTCGAGCCGATAAGGGATGTTCGCGGCCTGCAGGGCTTCGGCGGCCGCGTTCGCCTGGCGTGCGGAACCGATGCCGGTGAGCGGTTTGTAGTCCGGCTCGCGCATCCACAACACCACCGAGACACCCACGGCTACAGTGGCGGCAAGCGCCAGCATCAAGCCGAGTTGTCTGACGATAGGCAAGGTGGCGTAGCCGCGCAGAAAATCGCCACCGACGTTGCCGGTGGCGTCGTTCGGCGTTGCGCCTGCATCTATGTCAACCGGAAGGTCTGCCATCTTCTAAAACCTAAATCGGCATGTTCATGATGTCCTGGTACGCCGTTACGAGACGGTTGCGTACCTGGGTCGTGGCTTGAAATGCCACGTTCGATTTCCGCACGGCGACCATCACCTTCACGAGGTCGTCCGTATCACCGCGCACGAATGCGTCCTGCAAACTCGAGGCCTCCAGCTGCGTGGAGTTCACCTGATCGATCGCGGTGCGCAGCGTCGCACCGAAATCGGACTTCGGAACCGACTGGATACCCTGCGCCGGCGACGGCTGATCGGGCTCCTGCATGGTCCGCACGAGTGCACCCTGCGCCGCTTCGCGCATCGAACGCATCTGCGCAATCACGCTTTGCACGTCGGGCCGCTCGATCGTATTCATGTCAGTGCTTCCTCCGCAATGCGCGCATTCAGATGGCCAGCGAGGGACTCGCGTTCCAATAGAAGGCCCATCTCGCGCCAACGTTTCAGTTTGTGTCGAAGCGTACGCACGCTGATGCCGAGTGCGCGCGCGGTTGCGTCGCGCCGGCCGCGATGATCGCGCAGCACTTCGGTGACGATCTCCACTTCGGTGTTCAGCATCCGCTCGTCGAGCGAGAGCCGCTCGCCGGCGGTGGCAGGATTGACAGGCGCTGATTCGAACCCGAGATCGACCGGTTCGATCGGATCACCGGTCCACAGCACCAGTGCGCGTTGAATGACGTTTTCGAGTTCTCGTACGTTGCCGGGCCAGTCGTGCGCACTGAGCGCGTCGAGTGCGGCCGGCGACAACGACGCACCGGCGCAGTATTGGCCGTACTTCGCCAGGAAGTATTCGGCCAACGGCGCAATGTCGTGGCGCCGTGCGCGCAGCGGCTCGAGTTGCAACGGAAACACCGACAAGCGATAGAACAGATCTTCGCGGAACGCACCTGCCGCGATGCTCGCCTTCAGGTCGCGGTTGGTCGTGGCAATGACGCGCACATCGACGGCAATCGTTCGTTTTCCGCCCACGCGCTCGAGCTCGCGCTCCTGCAATACACGCAGCAACTTGGCCTGCAACGCCACGGGCATTTCAGAAATTTCGTCGAGCAGCAGCGTGCCGCCGTTGGCGAGTTCGAATTTTCCTTCGCGCATCTGGTGCGCGCCGGTGAACGCGCCTTTTTCATGTCCGAACAGAATCGCTTCCAGCATGTGCTCTGGAATCGCCGCGCAGTTGATGGCGATGAATGCACCGTTTGCGCGCGACGAACGATCGTGAATAAAACGAGCGACCACCTCTTTGCCGGTGCCGCTCTCGCCCGAAATCAATACCGACACGTCGGTGCGCGAGACCCGTTCCGCCAGATTGAAACAGCGCTGCGTCGCGACGGAATTCGCGATGATGGAAATCGGCTTCGTCACAGGCCGGCCACCAACGGCAGTTCGACGGTCGCGCAGGTGCCGAGGCCAACTGAAGATTCGAGTACGAACCGTCCGCCATGTGCTTTCGACACGCCGTCGACGATCGAAAGCCCGAGACCGGTGCCGCCTATCCGACCCGATACAAACGGTTGTCGCGCCCGTTCCAGCATCGCAGCGTCCATGCCGGGACCGTTGTCGACGATGGAGACGCGCAGCGTGTTGTCCAACGACGCAACGATGACGCGCAGTGCAACATCGCTGCCACCCACGCCGACCGCATTGTCGACGAGGTTCGTCAGCGCGCCGACCAGCGTCGCGAGATCTCCGTCGATGTACTCGTCGCTGGTGTAGCGTTCGTCCCACGTCACCGAATGTCCGTCGAGTAACGACGACCAGGCGTCGCGCATCCCCGCCACCAACGCGGAAACCGAAAACGTGTGCCGCTCGCTCAATTCGCCGCGCACGAATACGAGCGCGTTGCGGATCTGATGCTCGATAGCTTGCAAACTGCTGCGCAATCGCTCGAGCCGCGCGCGCACTTCGCTGCCGCTTTCCGTCATCAGCAGGTGTTCAACCGACAATCCGGCGACCGTCAGCGGATTACGAATCTGGTGCGCCAACGCGGCCTGCGCCTCCACGACGATGAACATCGCGTCGTTCTGAGGGCTGGCCCGTGTCGTAAATTTCGATTCTGCGGCGATCATCTGGCGTTCCTCATGGGCGTTCAGGCGACGTCGGAGCGTTGCAGGCCGTACTTGCGCATCTTCTCGACCAGCGTGGTGCGGCGGATGTGCAAGCGGTCGGCCGCGCGCGCGACCACCGAGTCGGTGTCGTCGAGTGCCTGGCGAATCAGGCTGCGCTCGAGCCGATTCAGGTAATCCTTCAGGTCGATACCGTTAACTGGCAGAGACGGCGGTCGATCGGGGTCGATCAACACCTCGACGCCACTGCGTTCAATCGATGGCCCTCCGAGCGTTTCGGCGGTCCCCTGCGCCTTGATCTTGTTGGGCAGGTTGGCGATGCCAACGACGCTGCCGGGGTGCGCGATCGCCATCCGTTCAACCAGATTGGCGAGTTCGCGGACATTGCCGGGCCATGCATACGTCTCGAATGCGGCCATCGCCGCAGCGTCGAAACGAACCGACACGCGTTGGCGCGCCTCGACCTCCGCCGACAACGCGCTGACGAGTACGGCAATGTCGGAAGCGCGTTCGCGCAACGCCGGAAGTGCGATGGGAAACACGTTCAATCGATAGAACAGGTCTTCGCGGAATTCGCCGACCCGGATCATCGCCTCGAGGTCGCGATGCGTCGCCGCGATGATTCTGACGTTGCATTTGATCGTGGTGCTGCCGCCGACGCGTTCAAAACAACGTTCCTGCAGCACGCGCAACAGCTTCACCTGCATCGACATCGGCAGTTCGCCGATCTCGTCCAGGAACAGGGTGCCGCCGTTGGCCATCTCGAATCGGCCGGGTTTGCTCGTGAGAGCACCTGTAAAGGCACCCTTCTCGTGCCCGAACAGTTCGCTTTCGAGCAATTCCGACGGAATTGCTCCGCAATTGAGCGGCACGAACGGTCCGTCCGCACGATGCGACGCGCGATGCAGCGCGCGCGCGACGACCTCTTTACCGGTGCCGGACTCGCCGGTGAGCAACACCGTCACGTCGCGGCCGGCGACTTTGCCCATCGACTCGCGCAACGCGTTCATTCGAGCGCTGCAACCGACCAGGTCGGCGAACTTCAAAGTCTCTTTCTCGGTGGGCGGCCAGTCGAAGCCCTGTTGGTCGCGAAATTGTGCCGCCGCATGCAGCGCCGACAGCAGTTCGTTGAGCTGCAACGGAAGCGCGAGACTCGCCACCGCAGCGTCGTCCTGCACTGTCGTCCCGATCCGAATGAGCGGTACCGACAACTCGCCTACTGTCGTATCGGTGCAGACGGTTCCGATGTCGCCCGGCATGTGCAGCACGTCTGCGATCCGTACTACCGTCTCGCCGACGAACTCGAGCCGCTCGACCACATGTCGCGCCGTCTCGGCGTCGTCGATCCTTACCGCTACCCGTAGTCGACTCATCGTGCCCCACGCTTAAGTTGGCTCCGTTCGAAGTAAAGTACGCAAAAGCGATAGGTCAAATTCCCGGCGGAACGCATCGAAACGGGCGGCGGTTTCCCGACTCGCTCGGCCGAAACGGCGTGCCATAATGCGCGCCGCCGATTCGCCCCACCCCGAAAACCGAAACATGATCGTCTGCCACCGCCACCGCTTCATATTCATCACGACCCGCAAGACTGCCGGCGCCGCCATCGAAGCCGCGTTAGCGGAATTCTGCAGCGCCGGCGACATCGTCACCGGGGTCTCGACTGCCTACGGTGCGACGCAGGTGCGCACGGCATCAGGGCGCAATGCAGGGATGGCCGGTACGCGCCATCGACCCTTCGACTGGCTGCGGCTGGTGTTGCGCGGCGAACGCGCGCGTCTCGACAAGCACATGGGTGCCATCGAAATTCGAGAACTGCTGGGCAACGAGGCGTGGGGCAGCTACTTCAAGTTCTGTGTGGAGCGCGATCCCTGGGAAAAAGCCGTCGCGTTGTACGAGCAACGCACGCGCGAAAAGAAGCCGCGCCCGACGCTTGCTCAGTTCCTCACTGAAACGCGTCCCGCGTCGCTTTCGAATTTCGACTTGTACAGCATCGACGGCGCACTGGCGGTTGATCGGGTGATTCGATACGAACACCTCGAAGCCGAACTCGAAGCGGTGCGCAATCTGCTGAATCTGCCGGGGCCGATCGCACTGCAAGCAAGCGGCGCACGTGCGCCGCACTATTCGGCTGCAATCGGTGCGCGGGAGCGCGCTTTGATCGACGCGGCGTGCGCGCGCGAGATCGAACTATTCGGTTATGCGTTCAGCGAGGTCGCGCCGGAGGATCGATAGGCCGACAAACCCACCTGGGTGCGACGGTGCTCGCCCATCAACTTCTGCAGACGGTTCCGTTCGGTCTCGCACTGCACCCGCAGATCACGACACAAGTCGGCAAGCTCGGTGAGCACACCGGTTGCATTCGGGCTGGAGATGGCGACCAGCGCCGCAACGAGATGACGTACCTCGACATCAGCCGCGCGCAGCGCGTCGGGATCGAATGCTTCAACCGCGCGTATGACCCGTTCGACCAGAGTTGTAGCGACGTGAGAACCGCCGGCGCGGGCCGACGTCATGAGTACTGTACCTGCTGCGCGGCCGGCGCCCTCTCGTCGATGGCATCCCACGCGCCCTTGAGCGTGCGCACCAGATCGATTACTTCGTCGATCGCTTTCAGATCGCTATCGACATTCGCGCGGAACAACCGACGCTGCATGTATTCGTAGAGCGAGTCCAGATTTTCCGCAAGGGAACCGCCACGCTCCCGGTCGAGACAACCTTGCAGCGCACCGATGATGCCTAGCGCGGTATCGAGTGCTTCATTGCGCCCCTCGATGTCGCGGTGAGTGATACACCCTTTCGCGCGTATCAGGCGGGCGAGCGTGCCGTCGAGCATCAGCTTGACGAGTTGCTGCGAATTCGCCGACTCGACGGCGGTAGCGATGTTCAAACGGCTGTACGCCTGGGCTCCGTGATTCACGTTCGGTCCTTCGCCTGCGGCTTTGGTGAGTTGAGCGCTGCTGTTGTGAAGATGATTGTGAAGATGATTGTGAAGATGTTGACGGCTGCGGTTCGGCAAACTTGAGCTCATGACGATGAGTTGTTCTGCTTCGCCAGCGCACTCAACTGCTGAGTCAGATACGTCGAGGTGCTGTTCAGCTGCGAGATCAGCGCATCGGCCGCCGCAAACTGAGTCTGCAGACGGGTCTGCAACGCAGTCATGCGCGCTTCGAACGCTTCCTTGTCCTCTGCCAGGTCCTTTGCGCGCGCCTCGAGACTTGCCTGCTTGTTCGCGAACAAGCCGCCGGTCGACAACGCGTCGGTCAGCGCCTGCCCGACGCGATTCATGACACCGCGCACCAGCGTTACGGTGCCGCGATCACCGAGCGCGCCGCCGCGAATGAGCAGAGAAATTCCGCCGGCAGCATCGGCAGCGGTCGCGGGGTCGCGTCCCGCAGTGCCGCTACCAACGGAAAGGCCGAGTGCAGTGACCGCACCGGCCGCAACCGTCGTCACTGCGACAGACGACGTCGATCCCTTGTTGGCCGACGTGATGGTGAAGCGTCCAGCCGCCGCGTCGTAGGCAACCAACACGGATGCGCCGCCGCCCACCAACGCCGAATCGGCATTGATGCGTGCTTCCATCTCCGCCGCCAGCGCGTCACCACTGGCGTAGTCGCCTTCGGTCAGCGCGATTACGCCACTCGCCACGCCGTCGACGCGCACAGCAAACGTGTTGTTGGTTGCATCGAGCGTCAATGGCGTTGTGAATGCCGCGGTCGGCGCGCCGCGGAAGAAGCCCGACGATGCAGGCTGCGGCCCGCTCGGCACACTCAGGAACTGACCGTTGCCCACCGCGGTGATGCCGTTGATGGTTCCCGCTACGTTCACGCCGACTACCCCATCGGCCACGCTGAATCCGAGCGTTGCAGTGGTATCGGTGTCGATCGCGGCGACCGACGCGGTCGACGTGGTGCCATAGCGCGACGACGCGATGCTGAAATGATTGTCCGTCGGATCGAACGTAACAGTCGCGGTCACGTTCGCAGCCTTCAGCGCCGTGTCCGCATTGATCTTCGCCTGCAGTTCCGCCGCCAGCGCCGCGCCGGTGGTGTACGTCGCGTGGGTGAGCGCAAGTGCGCCCGATGTGACCCCGTCGATCGTGACGGACAACGCGTCGTTCGCATCGCCGATGACGATCGGCGTGAAAGCGCCAACTCCCAGCGACACGCCGTTGATCGTGCCGTGCGTAGCGAGCTGCGTTACGTCGACCGCATAGGTGCCGGCCGCGGTCTTGCTGCTGAAGCCCGCAACCTCCACGAGGCTGTCGCTCGAGGTGCTTTGCGACGCGAGCAAGCCCTGGACGCCGGCCGGATCCTTTGCGAGCGCCGCGCTCAGCTTCGATTCGTCGAACGTCAGGTAGTACCCGTTGTTCTGGTCGGACGTCACACCAAGATCGACCAACGAGCGCACCGAGCCGCTGCCGACGCCGTTTACCGACGCCGTCAGTATCCGCTGGAGCTGCGTTTGGATGCTGCGTATCGCCGAGTCGCCAGTCAGCAGCGAACCCTCGTTCTTTTCGGAATCATACGCAGTCAAATTTCCCGTCAACGCACGCACGTCGTTGAAGGCATCGACGAAGGCATGCATCTTCTCCGCGATACCCGCGGTGTCTTGTGCAACCGTGACCACGGCCGGGGAACCTTCGCTTACCGATTGCAGCGTGAAGGTCAGCCCATCGACCACGCCGCTCACCGTATTCGAGTCACGCGTTATCGGAATGCCGTCGATCGTCATGGCGGCGTCTTCCGCCGCTACCGTCTGCGACATGTTCGTGTCGGGCGTGCTCGCCGACGCGTTGAATGCAAGCGCCGAAAGCCCGGCCGTGGTTCCTTCGGTCACATTGACCTGCATGCTGTTCGCGGCGCCTAGCTGATCCGAAGCCAGCACCAGCCGATAACCCTGGCCGTCGTTGACGATGTTCGCCGTAACGCCGACATCGGCAGCATTGATTGCGTCGCGGACGCCGGCGAGCGAGTTGTTACCGTCGCCGATGACGACGCTCACCGCCGTGCGGGCGGCGTTGGCCGTAAACGTGTCGTACGCACCGCCGCTGGTGAACGCCGTGGTGCCAAAGGAGATGTCGAGCGTGCCGCTGCCGACGACGGAAGTGATGTCGTCGAAGCGCTTGCTCGCAATCGTATGTGCGCGCGCGAGCGCACTCACTTCGACGGTGTGAACACCGCCCTGCGCTTTGTTCGTTGCCGTCGCACTTACCGACGAGGGATCGCTCGACGTTGCGGAATTGAGCAGCACGCTGGATGCATCACCGAGCGCTTTCGCCTTGGCGCGTAATGCGTCGACCGTGGTCTTGACTGCGCCGAACGCCGAAACCTTCGCATCGATCTCCGCCTTCTTCGCGGTCATGCGCGCATCGGTTGCATTGCGCTCCGACGAGACGATCTTGTCGATCAGCTCGGACGTGAGTAAACCGGAACCGATACCGAGAGATTGAATCGATGCCATAACGTCGCCGTCTTGGGTGGAGCGGCAGCATCGGCGTCCCTGCCGACACTGCTCCTCCGTGAGTGACTACCCGGCTAGTATCCTGTCGAAGAACTCCGCCTTCGCGGAGCACCCGCACTAGATCCGAGTGTTGATCAGCCCGCCACCGGCATCTGCCGGTCGTCCATCGGCCGAGTACCCTCCCCTCAGTGACGAAGGTTGGTACTGCGACTGAAGGTTCAAGTTCCGTGCCAACCTCAAAGCCACCTCGCTCGGTATCTGCCGGATCACCGTCTTGGTGGTTCGGTCGATCACACGCACAACCGTTGCGCCCGACCCTTCGTCCATAGAGAACTCGAGGTCGCGCTGGATCGATTGCGCGTAGTGGTTGAGCTGCGCAACGGCCTTCTCGACTACTTGTCGAGACTCGGCCGCGACGCGCTCCCTTCGCGTTTCATCTGCGCCGTCGGGAACGACCGGCACATTGTTGCCGGTCGATGTTCCCGTCGTTGCCGATCCGGGGAGTACCACCGGATCGACGCTGACTGTCGTTGCATCCTTGCGAATGACATCCGTCGCAACTGCACGCGAATTCGAAAGCGTACTTATGTCTTGCATAACGGACCTCACGTTTTGCGGATCATCGGGCCGGCGCCCCTAACAGGTTGTTGAAAGCTGCGCCGGTCCGATCACCTCATCACGCCTCTTACTGGAGGAGCGACAGCACCAGCTGCGGCTGGGCATTCGCTTGAGCCAGAATTGCAATACCTGCCTGTTGCAGGATCTGCGTCCGCGACAACTCGGCCGTTTCCTTCGCGAAGTCGGTGTCCAACACTCGCGACCGTGCGGCCGAGAGGTTTTCGACGTTGATCGAGATCGTGGAAATGGTCGAGTCGAGGCGGTTCTGGATGGCGCCCAGATTTGCTCGTTCCCGGTTCACGGAGTCGAGTGCGTTGTCGGCCGCCGACAGCGCTTTTTCCGCACCGGCTACCGTCGAGATGTCGACGTCGGTCAGGAACTGGCCCTTCGTGGCACCACCGAACGTACCGAGTTCGAAGCCACCGTTACTGACGCCGGCGTTGCCGCCCGAGCCCGCTGCGACCGTGAACGCACCGGCCGACGACAGATTGATCGTCGAGGCGGTCACTTTCGCACCACCCGTACCGATACCTGCAGTCGTCGTGTCGAGACCAACCGCCGCACCGAAGTTCGCAGCCGACACATCCACGGCAACGTTGCGACCGTCCGCAGCCGTCAGGGTGATCGTCACGCCGTTGTCCGTCGCGACCACGCCCGTCTGACCGCTGATCGTGTTGATCGCGTTGATCATGTTCGTACGGTTGCCATCGAGGTCCGTTGCGCTCGCGGTGAACGACGTCGTTGCCACGCCGTTGATCGTCACGGTGCCGGCTACAGCCGCGCCCGTTTGCGACGTACCGCCAACGACCTGCGTCGCATTGACTACAGCCTTGACGCCCGTCTGGCTCGTCGCACGATTGATCGAAGCCGCGATTGCGAGGCCACTGGCCGCGTTATCGGTGCTCGAGGCCGTATCGTCGATCGACTTCGACGCACCAATCGTCACGCCGTTGATGACCAGATCGCCTGCCGCCATCGCCGTCAGTGTTGCGCCTTGACGCACGAGCGACGTCACAGCGGCGGTCGTACCGCCCTTCACACCGGCGGAAAGACCGGAGTTGGAAACGTTGCCGCTGCCGGTGTTGTCGCCACCACCGATCGTGATGTCGCTACCGTCTTGCGAAACGAGCGTGTAACCGCCTTCGTAGGTGCCCGCCGCAGCCAATCCCGTCGCGGCGGCAGTCACCGTCGTGAACGCGATCGTGATGTTGCGGCCGTCCATCGCCTGGAGGATCACACCACCGTTGTCTGCGCCGGAATCGATCGCCATCACGCCCGTCTGTTCCGATTTCGAATTGACGGCTTGAACGACCGACTGACGATCGGCTGCGGCGTCCGCACCGCCGGTTGCCACGTTGATGGTCACGCCGTTGATCGCGACGCTTCCGCTCAGCGCGGCCGCGGTCATTGCCGAACCGGCCTGAACGTTCGTGTTCACTTGTGCAACCACGCCGGTTTGACCCGACACGCGGTTGATCGCCGCCGCTTTTGCAATGGCGCTCGATGCCTTGTTCGTGGTGCTCGCGGTATCGTCGTTCGCCGACGACGGTCCGACCGAAACACCATTGATCGTCAGGTCGCCGTTACCGAGCGCGCTGCTCGTGCCGCGTGCGCTCACACCCGCGCCGATGCCGCCGCCAAGGGTGCTGGCCGATACCCGCGCCACGCCGAAGCTGACGGTTTCACCGACGTTCGTGCCGATCTGAACACTGGACGAGAAATTACCGTCGAATATCTTGCGGCCGTTGAAGTTCGTCTGATCGCTGATGCGGCTGATCTCGTCGATCAGCTGTCGCGCTTCAGCGTTCAGCGCTTGACGGTCCGTATCGCTGTTCGTCGCGTTGGCCGACTGCAGCGCCAGTTCGCGCAGCCGCTGCAGACTGTCGGTCATCGCACCGAGCGCGCCTTCAGCGGTTTGTGCCAGGGAGATTCCGTCGCCCGCATTTCGCATGGCAACGTTCAAGCCCCTCACTTGCGCCGTGAATCGGGTGGAAATGGCCAACCCTGCGGCATCGTCTCGTGCACTGTTGATCCGAAGACCCGAAGACAACCGCGCCAGAGCTTGCGTATTCGCATTCTGGGTGGTGTTCAGGTTTCGCTGCGCAATCAACGAACCGATGTTGGTGTTGATAATCTGAGCCATCGTCTTACTCCAATTGCTAACCAGTCTTGGTCAAAGGAACCGTAAGGTTTAAGTAGTCCTTCGCAAATGAGGGGTACTCGGACCTGTTAACGGCGGACCCTTGAACTTCTTTAGCGCTTTGTCAGCAAATCGTTGGAGAGACGACGACGGCAATGTTCCAGCAACGTGCACCGATCACGTTTTCCATTCGTTACTGCCGGTATCATTCCGCCGCTTAATTGACCAGATACAGAGCACCGCACCATGACCGCGCAATCAGACACGAATCGCCCAACGACCGACGAGAGCCGCGACGAGGAAATGTCGACGGCCCAGCGCCGCCAACAGATTCAGCATCATCGCGCGAAGCGGCTCGATCGGCGCGATCCGTCACGCACGCTGACGATCAAGCGCGCGCGCCACGAGATTCTGTCGCGCGTCTGAGGCTCGTTGGCGAAACTAGAGATGGTTGAACAGCGATAGTCCGCTGATTCGCGCATAGCTCTGCTGCGCGGCCTGCAGCACGAACGATTCCATGTCGAGCTGGCTGATGGCCTGCGTGTAGTCGATGCTCTGCAGCTTCGACAGCAGGTCTTTCGACACGATTGCCACATCCTGATGCAGGCTCTCCGCCGACTCGGCGCTGTTCATGCGCGCACCCACTTCGGCACGCACCCGCAGTATCGAGTCCATCGCGTTGTCGAGATTGCCAAGCGTGCTGGCAATGAGGCTCGTCAGCGTCGCTTGATCGGTGGCGCTTTGACCCAGCGTCGATAGTCCATCGGCAAGCTGCTCCGCTGTGTTCACAACGCTCTGCGTCTGTCCGGTCTTCACGACCAGTTTGTCGCCGGGACCCGCCACTCCATAGAGCGCGATCTGCATGCCTTGCGCGGTGACGGAATCGCCAGCCTGATAGACGATGTTCTGCAGGCCGTCGACCACTCGGTTGTCGCTCGTGCGGCGCACCGTGAAGTTCGGCATTCCGTTGGCGTCGAGTGCATTGAACTCGATCGTCAGACCGTCGGGATACAGTGCATCGACCGCATCCTGATCGACCACCCGACCCTGCCCGATCAACGACGACGTGTTGTCTGCCAGGCTTTGAATCGAAAACGTCGTGGCAACGCTCGGCACGTCGGTGAAGACACCCCGCCCGGAATCGTTGATGGCGAGCGAGCTGCTCGCCGTTACCTGCACTCGGCGCTGTTTTTCGTCGCCCTTGAACTCGACTTCGCCGGCGCTGTTGCGCTGGAACGGCTGCGTTTGGCCGCGCGAACCCGCGAACAGATACTCGCCACCCGCGGTGCGCGAGTTCATCAGCGACAGCAATTCTTCCGTACGCGTGGTGATCTCGGTGGCGATCGACGCGCGGTCCTGATTGGTCAATGCGCCGTCGCCGGATTGAATCGTCAGCTCGCGGATCCGTTGCAGTACGTCCGTCGCCTGGCCGAGTACCGAATCTTCCAGTGCGAGCTGGCTCGATACCTGCTGGATGTTCTTCTGAAACTGATCCCGCAGCGCCAGCTCCTGATTGATCTGCACCACCTGCGATGCCGCAACCGGATCGTCCGCCGGCGTCGCGAAACGCAAGCCGCTGGATACCTGCGCCTGCGTTTTCGCCAGCTGTTTGCTGACGTCCATCATGTTGTCGATGCCTTGCTGATAGACCTGCGAAGTAGCGATGCGCATGTTCAACCCAACATTTGAAAGAGAGTATCGAAGGTGTCGCGTGCCACAGCGATGACGCGCGCCGACGCGTTGTACGCCTGCTCGAAACGGATCAGGTTGGCGGCCTCTTCGTCGAGGTTCACGCCGGAGATCGAGTCGCGCTGTGCCAGCGACTGTTTCAGCAAGCCATCGCTCGCGTCGCGATCGATGCGTGCCTGGCTGGTACGTGCACCAACCGACTCGACGATGT
Source organism: Pseudomonadales bacterium (assembly GCA_041739525.1). GTDB lineage: Bacteria > Pseudomonadota > Gammaproteobacteria > Pseudomonadales > Azotimanducaceae > DATJGR01. The sequence goes on from JBGSNQ010000075.1 coordinate 28,066, forward strand.
TCGCGTACGCGTCGAACAGCGATCCGTCCTTACCGAACAGCTTCCGAGTTTGTACGTCGGCCATCGCGAGCAGGTTCGCGTTATCCGACACGCCGCCGTCGTTGATACCCACCGCGAACGAATCGCCCGCTCGCGGCCGGCCGGTCATCGTCAGCTGATAGCCGAAGTCAGCCCGAACGGCGGGCGGCGCGGCGGTGAATACGCCGGTGTTCGCTGTGGTCGAGTCGCTGGTGAGTCGATACTCCGCATCGAGCGACACCGACACGCTGCCGCCGATGCTCGCTGCACGGTAGTAATCCTCGCCGGTTACTGACGCGTCGGTCATACCAAGCGCGTTCGCGATCGGCGAGCCCGCTGCCATGCCACTCGTCTGGATCGCGCCGTTTGCGCCCGATGCCTGCGACGTGAACCGCACGTGGCCGCTGCCGTCGAGGCTGACGACCACGCGCCCGGCACCGATCGCCGATCCGTCGATGGCGCTCTGCAGCCCCGCCACCAATGCGGCGCCGGATCCGTACGTTCCGCTCAACGTGATCGTCTGTGCCAAACCGTGATCGACCGCGACACCGAAGCTGTAAGGCCCGCCCGTCGAGAAATCGAAACCGGCGCTGAGATCGACATTGCCGGTCATTGAAGCCGCAACACCGACACCCGAGCCGATGAGCGTGAGCGTATCGCCGTTGGGTCCGGCGAGACCGACGCTGTCGGCAGCGTCACCGGAGACGTGCAGATCGAGGTTGTCGCCCTGCGCCGACGTCAGTTCGAGCCGGCTGCCGTTGGAACGCGCGGTGATGCCGAGATTCGCCAGCGTGGAGTTGTTGGTGATCGCATCTGCCAGAGAATTCAACGACGCGACGTCAGTGCCGCTGAAACGTTGGCCGTTGATGACCACGGCCAACGGCACCCCGCCGCCGTTGTCGACGATCGACGTCATGGTGACAGTGCTCATCGCCGACGCTGCAGCGCCTTTCAGCGCAGACAGCGCGTTCGCGATCTGGCGCGCGCTCGAGCCCGCCGCGAGTTGATAGGTCTGTGTGCCTTGCGTGAATCCGTTCGCATCGGTGTTGGCAATACTGACCTGTTGCGCGTCGTAGCCGTTGCCGACAACCGTTAGGCCGAGGCTGGGCAAACCGCCGGCGATGATCCGCTGTACGTTGCCGCCGTTGCTTCCTACGCGTGTCTGCCCGAGTGAGTCAGGCAACAGCGAGTTCTGAATGCCGGGTACGTATGGCAAGTCGCGCAACGGCGGCTGCAGCGGTTGCGGCGCCGAAGGATCGCTGTTGTCGAGCACCTCGTAAGTCGTCTCGCTCGTGAACCGAATCAACAGAGGCGGAGTAAGGGCGCCCTTCACTGCGAAACTCGGGCCGTTCTCGTCGAATACCGCGCCGGCGACAACACTGCCGCTGCCTTGATTGCCGTATGTGGAGTCGACGCGCACCGGTGACGAGAACGCGAGATCGGCCGGGTTGGCGGCGAGCGCGCCGATGTCGCGCGCGCCCGATCGCGTCGGTTGGATCTGATAACGATCGCCGCCGTGAAACTGACCGGACTGAATCGTCACGGTGAATCCATCAGCCGAGACCTGCGTAGGCAAGCCTTGACCGGTGCTGCCCTCGGCAACGACTTTGCCGTCGTTGAGCCGGACGAGCGTAAACGCACCGTTGCCGACGCGGTCGAAACGAACTTCGTAGTCGCTGGTGGTCAATTGCGACGCTTTGTCGATCGTTACGTCTATCTGGCCCGCCGAATAGCCGGCCGTCAGGTTCGTGGCAACCGCACGTTGCGTAATTGCCGCAGGGTCGTTGATCGACGTGAACAGGTCGTTACCGAACTCGCCGTCGAGCGTCACCCCTTTGTGCTGTTGCTGGTTGATGGCGTCGGCGAGTCCGATCGCGATTCGGCCCAGCTGGTTCAGCGCGCTGTCGAGCACGCCATTACGGAAGTCGAGCAACCCGCCGAGCTGTCCACCGGCGATCGACGCGGTGATGACCTGGCCGGGTGCGTTTTTGGTGGTGCTGAGTGCGATCTCGCCGTTGCCCACCGACTGCAGCGTGCTGGCCTGACTACCGATGACCAGCGGCTGACCTTTGCCGATGAATACGCTGAGCTGCCCATCACCCTGCGTCACGACTTTGACATCGACCTTCTCTGCCAGCTGGCGGAGCATTTCGTCGCGCTGATCCAGAAGATCGTTCGGCAGTACGCCGCTCGAGCGTCCGTCCGCACTACCGATGCGATCGTTCAACGATGCAACGCCCTTCGCCAGTTCGTTGATTTCGTCGGTGGTCGAGCGCAACTGCTGATCGAGGCCGCGCTGCTGGGTATTGAGCCGTTCGTACATCGTGTTGAAACGGGTCGCCAGCCCCGACGCATCCGACAACACGACCTGCCGCGTCGGAATCGAACTCGGATCGGACGACGCCGACTGCAGCGAACCGAAAAACGTCTGCATCGCCGGCGCAAGCCCGGTCTGATCGTCCGCCAGTAGAGAATCGACCTGATCGATTTCATTGACGAACGTGTCGAGGCCCGCAAATGCGGCCGTATCGAGGCGAACCTGGTTCGTCGCGTACTCGCTGGCCACCCGGCTTATCGATTGCAGAACCGCACCGCGGCCGATGTATGAAGAACCGCTGTATTGCGGCGGATGCGCCTCGATCTGAACCGTCTGGCGGCTGTACCCGGGCGTAGACGCGTTCGTGATGTTGTGGCCCGTCGTGGCCAGGGCGGCCTGCTGCGCCTTGAGCCCCGAAATGCCGATGTTGATCAGTGAGCTGGCCATGCGTGCGCTCTACTACTCTGAGTACTCTGCGAATTTGGCAATTGCCGCGTTGATCGGTCCGCTGCTCAGCACGCGAAGAATCTTCGCGGCGTAGTGCGGATCGGTCGCATAGCCGGCCTTCTGTAGTTCATCGGCAAAACGTGCCGGATCTTGAGCGACGTCTATCGCGCGGCTGTAGCGCGAATCGCCTTTCAACACGGATATGTAATCGCGCACGGCCGATTCGACCGACTCGTATGCACGAAAACGGTCGTTCTGCCGAACCGGCACGCCGCCACGGAACTCCACGGTGGACACTTCCACCGACGGGCCTTCCCAGTTCGACGTTGCCTTGATGTTGAACAGGTTGTGGCTGCTGTCGCCCGCCGCGGTGTGAATGACGTGCGCGCCCCAGCCCGTTTCCAGCGCACCTTGCGCCAACACGGCCAGAGGATTGAGGCCGCTCGCGGCCAACGCCGTCTTCAGTATCGGCAGTACTTTGTCGATGAAGTCGCTCGGTCCTTCGAATGCGTTGTCCTTGGTGCCCATGGAGGTGACGGTGAGATCGCCGGCATCCGATCTGACGATCGTATCGGGGGGCGGGACGGGTTGCCCGGCCGATAGCGCATTGGCTTGCAGCACATCGAGCGAGTCAGGCGCACCCAACGACCATTCCGGCGCCATGCCGTCCCATGCCGGCGTCGGTACGCTGCTTGCCGCTTGTCTCGTCGCCACTGGCGCCTCTTCCGTCACACCCGATGCCGGAGCCAACGCCGAGGCGCCGCGCTGCAGCACGGGCCGATTAGTCGGACCCACCGTGCCGGAAAGCTGCCTGACGATGACGTCGGCAAGCCCGACGCCGCCGTTCTCGGCGATGTGCACCGCCCACTGGTGGTCGAGCATCTCCTGCTGCATTTTCGTCGCGGCGCTCGACGTGTAGTCGCTGTCGGCGAAGGCACTGCCGGCTTGTCGCATGCTCGTCATCACCATGTCGATGAACAGCGACTCGAACTGTTGCGCGGCCGCACGAATGCCATCCTGCCCTGCCGTCTTGATCTGGCTGAGGCGGTTGACGTCGCTGTACGAAAAGCCGGACAGCGTTTTTGTGGCGCCTGCGGCGGCGTTATCCATGAGGCCACACGGTCAGATCACCACCAGCTCCGCGCGCAGCGCGCCGGCTTCCTTCAACGCTTCGAGAATTGCCATCAGGTCGCCCGGTGCCGCACCGACTTCGTTCACCGACGTGACGATGTCCTGCAGCGATACACCCGGTGAAAACAGGAACATGTGGTTCTGCTGTTGATCGATCGAAACACTCGAATTCGGCACTACCGTGGTTCGGCCCGCCGAGAATTCGTTTGGCTGGCTCACCGTCGGGTTCTCCGAGATCGTCACCGACAGGCTGCCGTGCGTAACGGCGGCCGGCATCACCTCTACGCGCTGGCCGATGACGATCGTGCCGGTGCGCGAGTTGATGATGACGCGCGCCGGCGCAGCGTCCTGTTCCACGCTGATGTTCTCGAGCACGGACAGAAAACCGACGCGTTGCGACGGGTCCTGCGGTGCGTGTACGACGATCGACGTCGAATCGATTGCCGCGGCCACATCGGGGCCGAAGGTCTGGTTGATGCTGTCTGCGACGCGGCGCGCAGTGGTGAAGTCGCCGCGATTCAGGTTGAACACGAGCGTGTCGTTCTGGCCGAAGTTGCTCGGCGCCGGACGTTCCACCGAAGCGCCATTGGGAATTCGGCCGACGCTCGGCACGTTGACGGTTACTTTGGAACCGTCGGCACCTTCTGCACCGAACCCGCCCACGACCAGATCTCCCTGCGCAATCGCAAACACTTCGCCGTTCACTGCCTTCAGCGGCGTCATCAGCAAAGTGCCGCCGCGCAGGCTCTTTGCGTTGCCGACCGAGGAAACGGTGACGTCGATCTGTTGACCCGGCTTCGCGAACGCCGGAAGCGCCGCATGTACCGACACCGCAGCGATGTTCTCGAGTTTCGGGTCCTTTCCGGTCGGCGGCTGGATGCCGAACTGACGCAGCATGTTGGCGAAGGTTTGCAGCGTGAACGGCGTCTGGCTTGTCTTGTCGCCCGTTCCGTCGAGCCCCACTACCAAACCGTAACCAACGAGCTGGTTCGTCCGCACGCCATCTACGCTCGCGACATCCTTCAGCCGTTGGGCGTGCGCCGATGTGCCGACCAGCAGGAGCGCTCCGAGTAACCAGATACGCTTCATAGTCAGAACGGCATCAGCGGGCTTAGGAAGAAGCGCATCAACCAGCCGGCCGAGTTGCTGTCGGCGAGTTCGCCGGTGCCGCTGTACGCGAGCCGGGCATCCGCGAGCTTGAGCGACGACACTCTGTTCGAGCCGTCGATGTCTTCCTGGCGGACCAGACCGCTGACCCGGACGTACTCTTCGCCCCGATTCAATTTCAGCCATTTTTCACCTTGCACCTGTAGCAGGCCGTTGGGATATACCGCCGTGACCACGGCGCTGATCGTGCCGGTCAGACTGTTGCTCTGGTCGCTGTCGGCAGCGCCGTTGAACTTGTTGGAATTCTCGATGCTGTTGAACAACCCGGCGGCACCCGATCCGGACACGATCGAGCCGAGAATGGTGGGCTCGGGCATTTCGGCCGCGCTGCCTTTGCTGATGTTCGTTTCTGCGGACTTCGAGGACTGCGTGCGTTCCTGCAGCAGAATGGTGACGATGTCGCCGGCGCGCGTCGCACGGCGGTCGTCGTACAGATCCATCCCGTAGCCCATCTGATACAAACCACCTGACGACGGCGCCGGCGGAGGCGGCAGGAGCGGATACGCCGGTTGATAACTCGGCTCCGGACGGCTCGGCTCTACGCCGATACAACCGCTCAACAGCGCAGCGACACCCAACGTCAGCAGGTTACGCATCGAACACTCCTTGAACGGCGCCTTGAACGGCGCCTCGAACAGTCCCTTAAACATTCTGGGTAAGGTTCTGCAACATCTGGTCGGAGGTGGATATCACGCGCGAGTTCATCTCGTAGGCGCGTTGTACGGCCACCATGTTGACCAACTCTTCGACCACGCTGACGTTCGACGTTTCGAGGTTGCCTTGCATGATCTGACCGAGTCCGTCGGTGCCTGCGGTACCCGATTGAGGTGAGCCGCTGGCCGGCGTTTCGGAGAACAGGTTGCCGCCGTCCGCCTGCAGGCCGGCGGGATTGACGAAGCTGACGAGTTCTATGGTGCCGACCTGCGTTGCGGCCGGATTGCCTTGCGTCATGACGCTGACCGTACCGTCGGTGCCGATCGTGATCGTGTCCGCATTCGGCGGGATGGTGATCGACGGTTCCAGCGGATGGCCCTGCGAATTCACGAGCTGGCCATCCTGGTCCATGCGGAACTCACCATCGCGCGTGTATCCGATGCTGCCGTCCGGCATCGTGATCTGGAAGAAACCGCGGCCGTCGATGGCGAGATCGAGCGGCGCCTGCGTGTTCTGCATGCCGCCCATGCTGAACATCTTCTGCGTGCCGGCGATACGCACGCCGGTGCCGAGTTGAAGGCCCGACGGCAGCGTGGTGTCTTGCGACGACTGCGCACCGGGTTGTTGCTGAATCTGATACAGCAGGTCTTCAAACACGGCGCGGTCGCGCTTGAAACCCACCGTGCTGACGTTTGCGAGGTTGTTGGAAATGGTGTGCAGAGCCATGTCCTGCGCCGCGAGGCCGGTCTTGCTCACCCACAATGCTGACATCATCGTTCGTTACTCCGGATGTTCACTTAGTTGATCTGAAGCAGTTGCGTTGCAGTTTCGTCGTTCTGCTCCGCGGACTTCATCAGCCGTACTTCGAGGTCGAACTGTCGTGCGAGTTCGAGGATCGAAGTCATTTCGTTCACTGCATTCACGTTGCTGCCTTCGAGTTGACCCGACACGACCGAGACATCGGGGCTGGACGGCAGCGGCGTGTTGTTCTTCGTGTGCATCAGTCCGTCGGTGCCCTTCGTAACGGCGCCCCGATCCGGCTTCACCAGCTTCAGCCGATCGATCTGCACGAGCGCTTCGGGACCCTGCCCTTCCGGCTGGATGGTCACGGTGCCGTCTGTGCCGATGTACAACTTGTCGTACGGCGGAAGCGAAATCGGACCGCCGTCGCCGAGCACCTGTCGGCCCGCGCCGTCTCGCAGGGCACCGACCGGATCGACGAGGAAATCGCCGCTGCGCGAATACGCTTCCTTTCCGTCCGGCCCCTTCACCGCGAAGAACCCCTCGCCGGCGATCGCCGTGTCGAGGTCGCGCCCGGTCTGCACGAATGCACCCTGCTTGAAGTCGCTGCCCGGCTGCTCCGCCAACGCATAGACGCGGCCGTTGTATCCCTCGCCGTACAATTGCACCGAGCGCGCCTGAGCGAAGTCGGCCCGGAAACCCGTGGTACCGACGTTCGCCAGGTTGTTCGAATGCAGCGTCTGCGCACGGTCGATGTGCGCCGCACCGGTCATCGCCACATAGATCAGCTTGTCCACGTCGTGCCAGTCCCCTCAGCCGAGTCGGTTAGATGTTGATGATCGTCTGGGTGATCTCGTCCGCGGTGGAGATCGTCCTGGCATTCGCCTGGAAGTTCCGCTGCGCGATGATCAACTGCACCAGCTGGTCGGATAGCTCGACGTTCGAGTCTTCGAGCGCACCCGATGTGACCGCGCCAAGCGAACCGGAACCGGGAGCCCCGATTACGGGCGCGCCCGAAGTGTTCGTTTCGACCCACGCGGTGTCGCCAATCGCGTGCAGACCCTGCACGTTCGCGAAGTGCGCCAATGCGATCTGGCCGAGCACCTGGTTCTGCCCGTTGGTGAACCGCGCGGCGATTACGCCTTCGCTGTCGATGTTCAAGCCGGACAGTTGACCGGTGGTGTAGCCGTCCTGATCGATCTGGCTAACGGCGAAATCGCTGCCGTATTGCGTCGAGTTGCCGAGCTTGATCTGAAAGTTCGAACTCGTCGGAGGCTCCGCCACCGGCAGCGAGCCGCCTGCAAGCACGTTCTGCGGTCCAACGGCACCGTTAGGCGCCGCATTCACGTCGAGTGGAACCCAGTTCGAGATCAACACTTCATCGGTACCCGACGGGTCGATCGTGCCGTCGGGGTTGAACTGCACGGCATAAGCGGGTCGCGTGGGCGTCGTGTTCGCCGGCGGCGGCAGATTGGGATCGGGATCGCCGACGTCGTGGCCGTCGATCTGCACGTACATGCTCCAGCGGTTCGGCTGCTCGCCGGGTACGCCGGGCGTGAAGCGTTCCTTCACGTAGTAGAGCGACATCACGTGCGCATTGCCGAGGCTGTCGTACACGGTCATCGAGGTAGCCGCGTTGTACGAATCCTGGTTGGTCGGATCGAACGTGTTCAACTGGAACGGCGTGAACGACGATGGATCGAGGTTGCCGAACAGGTTGCTGGTGGTCGGCGACGCGTTGGCCAGTGTGTAGCCTTCCTGCAGCGAGAAATTAACGCTGCCGCCAATCGATGCGGCCGGAGTACCGAGCAACGACAGCGTTACCGGAAGACCGGACGGTCCGCGCACGTCGAGCGTATCGGCGGCGGTGCCTGCGGTGACGTTGAATATCAGGTCGTTGCCGACCTGATCGGTTACGACAAGGTCGCCACCGGGCGTTACCGTTGCGCTGACCGTGCCGAGCCCGGGCGCCGAGTTGATCGAGTTTGCGAGGCTGGTGAGCGAGGTACCGGATACGGTGACGCCATTCAGCTGCAGGCGCATGGTGCCGCTCGCATTCGTCAATCCTCCGATTGGGATCGTCGCCGTGGTGGTAGCCGACGCTGAAACACCCGGCACGTTGGTGCTCGAGAAAACGGAGGCGATTTGCGCGGCGCTCTGCCCCGCCGTGGTGGTGACGGTCTGCGTGGTGCCGTCCGGATGCACTACCTCTACGCTTTGCGGCGCGTAGCCGTTGCTGACACCCGGTGCACCCGGCACCGTTACACCGGTCGCGAGGTTCAACGTGCCGACCAGGTCGGCCGGCGAAACGCCGATGTTGGACGTATCGAAATTGCCGATGGTGATCGTGGAAGCCTGACCCGCCACCGTGGCGAAGAACTGCAGCCTGCCCGGATTGTTGGCGTCCTCCCGCACATCGACACCGATGCCGCTCGGCAGCAGTTCGTCGCGGATATCGGTAATGAGATCGTTGACGTTCAGAATGTTCGCATCGAGGTTGATCGTCACTGTCCCGTTGTTCGCCGCGGCGCCACTCAGCGTGATGTCGAAGCTCGCAGCGCTGATGTTGCCGTTGGCGCCTACTGCACCACTCGTGGCAAACGGATCCGGAACGGCGTTGCTGGAACCGGCGGTGCCGCCCTGGCCGAGCGCAATTCCACCGAGTGCTCCGACCGTATCGGCTCGTGTCACTGCAGCGCCGTAGACCGCGTTGTCGAGCGGATCGACCGTGATGGTCGAGTTCTGTCCGCTCGTGGTGGCATAGAACTGCAGCCGGCCGAGGTTGTTGGGGTTCTCGCGAACGTCCACACCGATGCCGCTGCCGCTGAGGTCGTTGCGGATATCGTTGATGAGGTCCTGCAGGTTCGTGATGTTCGAATTCAGCGTTACCGCAACCGTGGTGTTCTCCGACGGCGTGCTGGAACCGGATTGCGACACGTTGAACGTCACCTGGCTGTTCGGCGCAGAGAAGTCGAACGGCGTGATCAGGTTGGCGGCGCTGATACTCGACGGCACGTTCACGCCGTAGTCGAACGGCACCGGTGCACCACCCGCGTTGACGACCGACTCGGTGGGCGATGCGAGACCCGCATGCGCAATGCCGATCGCGCTGCCCAGCGTGGAAATGTGCGTGCCGATCTGACTGAGCACGCCTTCGCGCGCATCGAGGTTCAATGTGGCCTGCACCAAAGTCGTCTGGCGTGGTGCAAGGTTCGACGTCTGCAGCTTCAGATCGCCGACGACACCGCTGAGCGCGCCTGTTGCGTTCGCGCCAAATCCCTGCACGCGGTCGGCCGTATTCGTTACGAGGAAGCCCTGGTCATCGACACCGAACATCCCCGCGCGCGTGTATGCGCGTGCGCCGTTCTGGTTGATGACGAAAAAGCCGTTGCCGTCGATCGCCAGATCGAGGGCGTTGTTCGTAAACGAAATCGTGCCCTGGCTGAACTGCTGCGCGACGTTCGCGAGCTTCACGCCGCTGCCGATTTCGTTCGAACCCGATCCGAGCAACGACGACGCGTACACGTCGGCGAATTCCGCGCGTGAAGCTTTGAAGCCGACCGTGCTTGCATTCGCGATGTTGTTGCCGGTGACGCTCAGTTCACTGGAGGCCGCGCTGAGGCCGCTGAGGGCTGTGTTGAATGACATGTAGGAGCTCCCTGACTACTGAACGTTGATTACTGAATTTCTTTGACGTCGGTGATCGGTACCGACGCGCCGCCAGCGAGGTTCAATTGCATGCCGTCCTGACCGATCGAAACACTGACGACATATTCGGGTAGATCGACAGTGAGGGCCTTCGAGTTGGCGAACGCCTTCACTTTATAAACACCGGCCGGTTGCGCCACTCCGGCACTGTTGGTGCCATCCCAGACGAAGCGCGCGGTACCTGGGTCCTTCTGCTCACCGAGCGACAGCTGCGCGACAGCCGCGCCGCTCTTGTCCGAGATCTGGACGACGACGTCGTTGGTGGCTTCCGTGACGTTGACGTTGCCGACCAAACCGTCACCGGCGGTCTGCATCAACGTCTGCCCGGTGGGCACCAGCACGGAGTGGCCCACCAGCGCCGATGCCTCCGAGGTGACGGTCGAACGCATCGACGCCGCCATCGCGCTAACGGAGTTGTTGAGGTTGGTGATGCCTTCCAGCGAAGAGAACTGCGCGAGCTGCGCGAGAAACTCCTCGTTCTTCGATGGATCGAGCGGATCCTGGTGCTTGAGTTGCGCGACCATCAGTTGCAGAAACTGGTCCTTGCCGAGTTTGCTGTCGCCGCTCGTAGCCGCCGCCGGATTGAGATCGGCGAGCGTTCGGATGCTGGTGCTTTGAATCGTCATGATGAGTTCTCGTATTGGTCGCCTACGTGCGGGCCTCTACTTATTGGCCCATGGTGAGCACGCGCTCAGCGAGCGTGCGCGCGGAGTTGAGTACTTCGACGTTCATCTGGAATGAACGCGTCGCCGAGATCATGTCGGCCATTTCCTGCACTACGTTCACGTTCGGATACGCAACGTAGCCGTCCTTGTCCGCGAGCGGATGTTCCGGCTCGAAGCGCATGGTCAACGGCGCCTGGCTTTCGACGATGCCGAGCACCTGGACACCGCGCGTTTCGGCGCCGTCTTCCGCACTGTCACCGTCCGCGCCGGATACGGCCTGCGCTGCGAACACCGGGTGTCGCGCGCGATACGTGTCCGCGAAGTTGCTCGTGACGCTTTGCGCGTTTGCGAGGTTGCTGGCGGTGGTGTTCAAACGCACCGTCTCGGCGCTCATCGCGCTGCCGGACACATCGAAAATGCTCAGTAACGACATGATTACTCTCCTCGAATGGCGCTGATCAGGCCCCTGAAGCGGCCGTCGAGAAACCGCAACGACGCTTGAAACTGCAGGGCGTTTTCAGCAAACGCGGCCTGCTCCACATGAACGTCCACCGTGTTGCCGTCGATCGCCGGCATCAGCGGTACGCGATACCGCAGATCCCCTTCGATCGATGACGTTGGATTTGCGTCGATGTGTCGCGCGTTGGTCGTTGCCATCGATTCACGTGCATCGCCGTTCATCGCTTCGCTCAACATGGCCTGGAACGGCAGTTCGCGCGCTTTGTAGTTCGGCGTATTGGCGTTCGCGATGTTGTTGGCGAGCACCGCCGTGCGCTGCCCGAGCAGCTGCAGGGCATACGGTGTAAGACCAAGTGCGTTGTCGAAGTTGATGGCCATGCGTATCACTGGATCCGGTTTCCCACCCGCCACTGAGCAACCGACGTGCCAACCCGCCCCCCGATCCGAAAATACCTGTGTTTTCATTGAGGTTTTCCCTCGCCAACAACTCCATTGGGGCGAGATACCGAAGGCAGAACCGGCAGTAGCTTGCAGTGCAGCGGCAAGATCGTGCCGCCTGCCCCGCTGCGGCGCGACAAACGCCGCGCTTCTGCTATTAATGAATCACCTCGGGAGGGCTGTCATGTCTCGCTTCGCTGTTGCGTTATGGTTTGCCACCGGTTGTGCGTTCGCAGCGGGCGGCCAATCCACATCGGAAATGGCGCCTGCAGAACTGGCAACCCTCGCTCAGCAGTTTCTTGCGAAGGCCGCAGCCGTCGATTCGCCTGACTCGGACGTGCGCGTCACGGTGAATCCGTTGGATGCACGATTGCGCTTTCCCGCTTGCGACAATCTCGTGCTCACATCGCACGGTGCGCGCGTTGGCCGCACTTCGGTGACGGCGCGCTGCGATCAACCACAGCCGTGGGCGGCTTCGCTCACTGCAACCGTCGCCGTGTGGCGACCCGTGGCAGTTCTCGTGCACGCGCTTCCGGCCGGCACGACGATCAGGGCCGAAGACGTCGAAATGCAGGCCCGCAACGTGGCTGATCTGCGCGATTCGTACATCACCGATATCAACCGGGCAGTCGGATGGGCCGTCCGACGGCCCACAGCGGGCGATTCCGTCTTGAGCGCTCGTCAGCTCGTGGCGCCGATCGCGGTAAACAAGGGTGACGAGGTGAGAATCCGCTCCGGGGACGGCCCGATTGCGGTCAGCATGAACGGCACCGCCCTCGGCGACGGCATGCCCGGCGAGCAGATCGCGGTGCGAAACGTCCAATCGGAACGGGTAATAAAGGCCTGGGTGGTGGCGCCGGGGTTGGTCTCCACCGGGCCGCGGACGCAATAGCAGACGCAAATGCGCGACGCAGAATTTCTACTAAAGTTAGCTCAGTCGGTGCCGATACCACCGTAAGGCGACGTAACTCGTCGCAAACGGGTGTGCGATCACACCGATAGAGGAACCGCGGGGAAGCCATGGCGATCAATTTCAACAACATAGGTTCGGGTCAGATCCGCGATCAGAACCGGACTCCATCGAGCGATTCCATGCGGTCGGCGTCGGAATCAACGAAAAGTGCGGCGCAGCAGGATCGCGTCGAGCTGAGCCAGGGCGCCCAGGTTCTTCAATCGCTCGCAAGCGAAGTCGCCGATCTGCCGGCCGTGGACACGGCACGGGTCGACGACATCCGGCGCGCGATTTCTGAAGGCCGGTATCACGTAGATCCGGTGCGTCTCGCGCAGAAATTCCTCGAACTAGAGAACGATCTCTAAGGCCACCGTGCTGCAGCCGCCTCTCGAACAATTGACCGAACAACTGATCGAACAGTTCGCGCTGCTGAAGCAGGTTCTCGCCGACGAGAGCGACGCGCTGGAGCGGCGCGATCCCGATGCCCTTCTAAGCGCCGCCGGCACAAAACACGAATGCGCGGTGCAGATCGGCCGGCTCGAAGATCAGTTGCGCCATTCGCTCGGCGATACACCGTTACGCAGCGCCCTGTCACGGCTCGCCCCTGAAGAGCGAGGCAAACTTGAACCGCTTCACACTTTGCTGACGACGCTCGCCTGGGATTGCCGTCATTACAACGCAGTTAACGGTAAGGTCATCCACCGCTCTCGACAATCCGTTGCTGAACTCGCAAGGATTCTGAGTGGCACCAATGCGGATTCGACCTACACGGCGCGCGGTACCCAGCGCTCGTACAGCGACGGACTTCCCATCACACACGCCTGAATTCGGTTCGGCACAGCCATGACCGAAGCGCAGGCGTCGACCGGCCTCATCGCGAGTCAGTTCCTCACCGACAAAGGCGAGATCGAGCGCGTCTTTCGAATTTTCCGCGACCAGTGTTCGCCGGTGCAGTTGCATTTCGGACGCGACGACGATGAATACACTGCGCGCGTACTCGAAGTGACCGCACATCAGTTTCTGTTGGAAGACATCCGGCCACGCGATGGCATGAAGCTGATGCGCGCGCAGGAACCGTTCAGCCTCGCCGGCCGCGTCGACGGCATCTATGCGCGCGTCAGCGAGATTCGCGTCGCGCGAACGGCCGAAGATCGCGGTGTACCGTATTTCGTACTGAACCTACCGTCTGAATTGCTGTACCAGCAACGCCGCCGCGCGGCGCGTTTCCGGCTGCCACTGAGCGTGTCGAAGGACGGCGCGCGTCTGACGTTGCATCGCGGCGAGCGCGCACTGCGCGGCTATCTCGTCGACATCTCTGCAGGCGGTTGCCGCGTGGTATTCGACGTCAAATCCGATCCGGAGATTCAGCCCGATGAAATGGTCGAACGCTCCGAGATCGAGATTCCGAATCTGCTGTCGCTGACGGCGCGAACCATCATTCGCCATCACAGCTACAACCGTCAGACCGGACAGCTTTCGTGCGGCATCGAGTTCACCGAGATGCAGGTGCGCGACCGGCGGCGCCTCGAGCAGTTCATCCAGAAGATCGCCAGGGTCACTGACCCGGTCTAGTACTCCCCGCTCTCGCTAACATGCCAATCCGGGCGCGTCGAAGACATGCCGTTCGGGTAACATCGCCTCCTTTCGTCATACGTTCCTCGAAATGGCTCGATCTCCCATCCGTATCGGCAGTGCGCTATCGGTTCAGGTGCGCGCCGGTACGCTTGCCAGCAAGCGTTGGATGGACCTCCTTGCCAGCGTGGGGGAAACCGCTTCGGTAACCGCTGCCGCGAAAGCCGTCGGCCTTTCCTACAAGGCCGCATGGGATGCGGTGGAAGCAATGAACAACCTCGCCGAGAAACCGCTGGTGGAGCGCTCCGTTGGAGGAAAAGGTGGTGGCGGCACACGGCTTACGGCGGCAGGCCGGCAACTCGTGGAAACGTTCCGAACGGTCGAGGCCGAACACGAGCGCTTTCTCGAAACACTGAATGCGCGCGTAAAACACGCCGATCGCGATCTGGGACTACTGGGAAGGCTCACGATGCTGACAAGCGCACGCAACCAGTTCGCGGGCAAGGTAACGAAAGTTACTTCCGGCGCCGTCAACGACGAGGTTCAGATCGAACTCGCGGGCGGAGACCGGCTGGTGTCCATCATCACGCACGAAAGCGTGGAGAACCTGCGGCTCAAGAAGGGCTCGCCCGTGATCGCGCTGGTGAAGGCGTCGTCGGTGATCGTCGCCATCGACAACGGCGTTCCGCTGAAGCTATCGGCTCGCAATCACCTCTCAGGAACGATAAGCCGACTCGTGAAAGGGGCGGTCAACACCGAAGTGGTGATCGACCTGAAGGGCGGAAACTCGGTGGCCGCGGTAATCACCAACGGCGCTGCCAGGACGCTGAAACTTGCCGAAGCCGACGCTGCCACCGCGATATTCAAGGCGTCGAGCGTCATCCTGGGCGTTACCCCGTAACCAGCACGCCCGCTTCCATTTCCAATACGCGATCGGCCAGATAGTCCACTTCGGGACGTGAATGACTGACGTAGAGCATCGGAATTCCCGTCTCGTCCTTCACCCGCTTCAGATACGGCAGAATCTGCTGCTTCAGACGATCGTCCAGCGACGACAACGGCTCGTCGAGCAACAGCAATCGCGGTGAGTACAGCAGAGCGCGACCGAGCGCCACGCGCTGGCGCTCTCCGCCCGACAGCTGCGCGGGGCGCCTATCGAGCAGCGGCGTGATCTCCATCAGCTGCGCCACGGCCGCAAGATCGAAGCGTCGCTCTGCGGCTTCGAGGTGAGCATGCCCGTACAGCAGATTCGAGCGAACCGACAAATGCGGGAACAGCTGCCCGTCCTGGAACACCATGCCGAAGTGCCGCCGCCAAGGCGGTACGAAAACGTCCCTTGCAACATCGCACAGCACTTCGTCGTTGAAGCAAAGCGTGCCGTTGCGAGGCTTCAACAAGCCTGCCAACAATCCCAGTAAGGTGCTCTTGCCGCAACCGGAAGGACCGCAGATACCGGTGACGCCTGTACCGATGTTCGTGCGGGCGACGAGTTCGAACGTGCCGCGTCTGAAGCCGACATCAATTTGCAGCATGGTCGTCCCGCAGCGACGCATGGCCGAGCAGCCGTTCAGCTCGCCGGTTGATCCAATGGCTGACCAGCAGCGCGGATACAGCCAGCAGAATCGACAACAACGCGAGCCGCATTGCGGGAGCCTCTCCGTTCGGCACGTTCGTGAAGCTGTAAATCGCGAGCGGCAATGTGCGCGTTTCACCGGGAATGTTGCCGACGAAGGCCATCGTCGCGCCGAACTCGCCGAGGCTGCGCGAAAAGCACAGCATGCTGCCGGCGACAATGCCAGGGAATGCCAACGGCAAGGTAATGGTGAGGAACGCGCGCCACGGCGTTGCGCCCAGAGTGGTCGCCGCCTGCTCGAGACGCACGTCGATCATCCGGAACGCAAGGCGCACCGGCTGCACCATCAGCGGAAACGCCATAACAGCCGAGGCGATTACCGCGCCTTTCCAGGTGAAGGCGATGACGATGCCGAACGTCGACAACAACCAGCTGCCAATCGGTCCTTGTGTACCGAGCAGCAACAATAGGAAGTAACCCGGCACCACCGGAGGCAACACCATGGGCAGCTGCACCATCGCATCGACGATCCATTTGCCGGGGAAGTTGCGCCGCGCGAGGAACCAGCCCACTGCTATTCCGATTGGCAGGCAACCGGCAGTGGCGAACAGTGCAACGCGCGCCGAGAGCCAGAGCGCCTGCGACTCCGCCGGCGTCAGCTCCATCGATTGCTCATGGGGTCAACTTCGTGAACCCGTATCTGGTGTAGATCGCCGCGGCTTCGGGTGAAGTGGTCATGAACTTCAGAAACGCAGCCGCGTCGGCACGACCGCCCTGCACCATGCCAACCGGGTAGACGATCGGCGTGTGCGTGGCTTCCGGGAAGGCAGCAATGACTTCGACCTTCTCGCTGATCTTCGCGTCGGTTGCGTAGACGATGCCTAGAGGACATTCGCCCCGCTCCACAAATGCGAGCGCGGTGCGCACATCGTCGGTACCGACGATGCGGCCTTGCAGGGAATCCCACCAGCCCAGGCTCTGCAGACTCTGTTGCGCATAAATCCCCACCGGCACGACGCCGGGTTCACCGGTGCAGAGCTTACCGGTGAATGCCGATGCAATGTCGAATCCCCGTTTCATTTCCACGTTGATCGATCGTCCTTTCGGCGCGATCAATACGAGTGTGTTACCGAGCAGATTGACGCGCGACCCCGTCGCGATGCGACCACGTTCGTCGAGATAGTCCATCCATTGCAAATCTGCGGAGGCGAAAATATCCGCCGGCGCGCCTGAATCGATCTGTTTGGCAAGTGCCGACGATGATGCGAATGCAAGACTCGGCTCCGGATGGCCAGTTTGCTTCCACGCCGTACCGACATCGGTTAACGCATTGGTGAGGCTCGCTGCCGCAAAGACACGTGCGGGCTCCTCTGCGCGTGCACTCAACGAAGCAACCAACAAGCCGATCAGGGCGACGATTCGCAGCAGTCCGCAAGGGTTCTTGAACATGAACTATGGCGCTCCGTGGACATTCACATCGATATATAGTCTCATACATACCGCTTTTCGAAGTCAATTCGGTTTCGAATCGCAGTTCGATACACGGTTTTTCAATGACCGTTCCGATGCACATTCCTGAGGGGAGCTCAAGATAAATGCGACTGTGGTCAGTGTTCCTGGCTGTACTGTTTTCCATCGCCCTGGCGGCGCCGACAGCGTATGGAAAGGACGATCTGTTGGAGACGTTGGCGCAGAAAGGCGTCATCACGATGGCCGAATACGAGAAGCTGAAGGCGCAACGAAAAACCGAAGTGACGATGACGACCGACGATGGGTTCAAGTTCACGTCAGGTGACAACTCCGCATCGATACAGATCGGCACCTTGCAGCAGTTCGACCTGGCGGCCTACGATGAAGACGACGCAAAACTCTCCAACGGCACTGATCTGCGTCGGTCCCGCTTGTCGCTCGGCGGAACATTCCTCACGGACTGGCAATATCGAGTCGAATACGAGTTCGTGGGCACGTCAGGTATCACCGACGCGTACGTCGCCTACACGCGCCTCAAACCCTTCATCGTGACCGCCGGCCAGTTCAAACAGCCCTTCGGGATGGAGGCGTTGTCTGCAGACAAGGGGACCACGTTCATGGAGCGCGGCCTTCCGTTCGCTTTCATCACGACGCGTGCGCCCGGGTTGATGATCGGTTCATCCGCAACGCATTGGACCGCAGCGGCCGGCATCTTCGGCGAACCCGTCGGCAATGCGAATACGGCGCCTGCAGGCGACGAAGGTTATGGCGCCGTCGGTCGCGTAACGTACGCACCGTTTGCGACGGATAACCACGTGATGCATTTCGGCTTGGGTTACGTCTACCGCGAGCCGACACAGGACAACAGCTCCAACGTGTCCGGCCCCAAGTTCGAAACGGTGCGGTTCCGCAGCAAGCCGGAGTCGAACGTGCTGCAGCAGCGCTTCGTCGACACGGGTGAACTCGTGAACGTCGAGCAGTACACCATCGGCGGTGCGGAGTTCGCGATGCAGTGGGACACGCTTACGTGGCAAAGCGAGTATCAATGGACAAACGTAGACCGGAATAACAACAACGACCTCACGTTCGAAGGCTACTACTCGCAGATCGCCTACACGCTGACCGGCGAGGTACGTCCTTACAAGACCGACCGCGGTGTGTTCGACGGCATCCGCCCGAATCGGAACTTCGACAAAGGCGGCTGGGGTGCGTTCGAGATCGCCTACCGCTTGAGCGGCATCGATCTCAACAACGAGAACATCAACGGCGGGAAGTTACACGACGCCACTTACGCACTGAACTGGTATCTGAACCAGTTCCTGCGCATCAGCTTCAACATCGTCGATGTACTCGAAGTGGATGGCGGCGCGTTCAACGGAGATGAGCCGATGATCTACCAGATGCGCTTCCAGCTGGCGATGTGACCGTGGCTATCCGAGTTGTCGTTGTCGGGTTGTTGCCGGGTATCGGATCCGGATCATCCGCCGCCGATACGCCCGGCTGCGAGCGCACCGAAGCTCGAAGTGGGCAGGCTCTACGAGTTCGGGCGAACAAAGCTCGCCGTTACAACAATGCCGTCAGCAGCCGGCACCGTTCACTGACGCATCAACCGCGGTATTCGCCGCAACGTCGCAACCCGCGCTGGGTGACGACGAAGCGATGGTGGCGCCGCCGATCTGCCAGCTGGCACGCATGGCTTCTACTTCCTGCAACCGCTGCTTGAATGCGCGCAGGTCTTCGCCGGCGAGCGACTCGCCCGCCGGTAGGCGCACGCCGCGTGGATTCATCTGCCGGCCACCCACGAGCACCTCATAGTGCAGATGAGGACCGGTTGCGCGACCGGTGGCGCCGACATAACCGATCACCTGGCCTTGCTTGACGCGCGTGCCTTTCGCCACGCCCCTCGCAAAGCCCGTTAGATGCGCATACGCGGTGCCATATTTCGAAGTGTGCTGAATGCGGATGTAGTTGCCATAGCTGCCGCCGTTGCCGGCAACCTGAACTACGCCATCGCCCGCAGCCCGTACCGGCGTTCCGCGCGGAGCGGCGAAATCGACGCCGCGATGCATGCGCGTGTAGCCGAGGACCGGATGGAAGCGCATCCCGTAGCTGGACGAAATGCGCGTTGCGTCGACCGGTGTTTGCAACAGCGCTTTGCGAATCGAGCGACCGTCGCGTGAAAACAGGTCCGATACGCCGCTGTGCGGAGTGAAGCGGTAATACTCCTTCTCCTTGCCGCGCAACACGAGCTTCGCGTAATACAGCTCGCCTGATTTACCGAAATCGCCTTTCGAATCCGTATACGTGTCGTAGAGCAGCTCGAATTGATCGCCGGCGCGTATGTCGCGCTGGAAATCCACTTCGAAACTGAACAGCGCAATCGCTTCGACGAGTGTGTCATGCGGTACCCCCGCCGCAGTCGCCGCGTTGAACAGGCCGTTGTCGATCGTGCCGCTGGCGAGATTGCTCCGGCGGTGCAATGCGTGCGGGATGGTGACCGCAAGGAACGGGTCACCCTTCTCGGATTCGCGCCGTGTCACTTTGATTTCGCGTTCCACGCTCGGCTGGAATGCAACCGCCTGCAGCGTGGCAAGCCGCGGCGGATCTTGTGGCTGCAGCGTGACATGCAGCGTCCAGCCCGGCTTCACGTCCCGCGCTTTGAACACCGGCCCCAACGCGCGCACTGCGGCGTACGCGTCGGACATCACGATACCCGCCTGCGCGAGCAATGCGATCAACGTGTCACCCGGCTCCACCGTGAGTTCGAGCGACATCGGAACATGCTCGTTAGCACGATTGTCTGGCGCGATCAGGCGATTGATCGCCAGCCCGGATTTCGCGACTACTGCCTCCGGGGAGACGAGTTGCGGGTGGTACGGTTTCGGGGCCTCGGTGACGACTGCGCCGGCACGTTGCGATGAATCGAGACCGATCAGCAGCACCGCCATCAATAGGGTGAGGCCGATGTGGCGATTGAAGCGCGGGCGAGGACGGTGCGGCGGCGCAGCTGGTCGCTGATCGCCCGCCACTCTCAGTGCCCCGCTCGCAGTCGGGAGACGGACGCGCGCGGCAGTGGAGCGTGACTGTCGGCCGCGGACCAGGCCTTCGTCGATGTCGTCAGACGTTTCATCCATGCCTCCGGACCCATTTCGATACCGCTCATTTCGAAGCCCTGACGGCAAATATAGCTACGCTTCCGGCAAAGGGTTGGGAGATTGCCTTCAGATCGTTGGAAGAATGCCGTGGCATTGTGGGGCCGGGCCGTACAAATCGGTCCGGGGATCATAGGGGACACCGAATACGGCCCGCCACCCGAAAAGGTGGGATTGGCCACATCGATGCGCAAATGTCCCTGTTTGTTTTCGAACACGGTACCGGGGAAAAGCCAAAACTCGCTGTAATCCTATCCGTGCGCGCACCACGAAACGTTGACGGACTCGATGAACGCAGCGATGCGTTCGGGTCTTCCCGAACGACCACGGAGCTGCGAACGGCAGGTGATATCAAAGCAACGTTGCGCGCGGCCGCGAGACTACCCATCAATACCGATGCTGGCAAACCCGATGCGGGATTCACTTCGGGATTGCCCGACAATCCAGGGGCGCGAATCGCGCATCAACGCGTGTCTATTCGTGATCGCGCTCGCACTTTCGGCACCGTCACACAACGTTCATGGCGTCGTCATCGGATTGCCATACCGTGCGCATACGCTGCGCAGGCATGAATACAAAACCCTCGTTCCCCGCACGCGAACCCTCCAAGACCCACTACCGCACGATCTTCCTCTCCGACATACATCTGGGCACGCGCGGTTGCCGTGCCGACCTCCTGCTCGAGTTCCTGAAGACGCATACCTGCGATCAACTGTATCTGGTCGGCGACATCATCGACGGCTGGCGATTCAAGACGGGTTTCTATTGGCCCCAGACGCATACGAATGTGATGCGGCGTTTCCTCACATTGTCGAAGCGCGGCACGCAGGTCACCTACGTTACGGGCAATCACGACGAGTTCCTGCGCAAATACTCCGACATGGAGATCGGCAACATCCGCGTGGTGGATGAAGCGGTGCATCGCGCGCGGAACGACAAACGTTTTCTGGTGACGCACGGCGACGCCTACGACGTGGTTACCCGTTATCACCGCTGGGTAGCGCTATTGGGTGGGCTCGGCTACGACATGCTGATTTCGTTGAACGCCCAGCTGAACCGATGGCGCGCCGAGTTCGGATACGGCTACTGGTCGCTGTCGGCATGGGTGAAGTATCGAGTGAAGCGCGCGGTGAGCTTCGTGAGCGGCTTCGAAGAGGCGGTGAGCCACGATTGTCGCCAACGGGGATTCGATGGCGTGGTGTGCGGCCACATTCACCATGCCGAAATTGCCGATTACGACGGCATCCGTTACATGAATTGCGGCGATTGGGTGGAATCGTGCACGGCACTCGTCGAGGACGAGCGCGGCGAGTTCAAGGTGATCCGTTGGGCGGACGAGATGAACGCCGCTGCCAACACCCCGGTACCACTTTCGATAGCGCAACGGTTGCGTGCTTGAAGCTGCTGCTGATCACCGATGCGTGGGAGCCGCAGACAAACGGCGTGGTCACCACGCTGAAGCAGGTCATCCCACACTTGAATGGTCGCGGCGTCGAGGTGGTAGTGGTGCATCCCGGCGAGTTTACAACCGCCGCGTTACCCGGTTACCCCGAGATCCGGATCGTTCTGGACGCATGGCGCGTCGGACGCCGGATTCGGCAAGAGCACGCCGACACCATTCACATCGCCACCGAAGGTCCGTTGGGGATTGCGGCGCGTATCCACCTCACGCGCCGTTCGATCCCGTTCGCCACGTCGCTTCATACCAAATTCCCCGAGTACGTGTCGGCACGCACCGGATTGCCGCCATCCATCGGGTACGCGTTCTTACGCTGGTTCCATAGGCCCGCCGCGACCACTCTGGTTACAACGGCATCGCACAAACGTGAGCTGCAAAGCCGGGGTCTTCAACATCTCGCGGTATGGGGCCGCGGTGTAGATACAGTGTCGTTCGCTCCGTGCCGTCTCACTCCACGCGATCGACCCAAGCTCCTTTACGTGGGTCGTATCGCAGTCGAGAAGAATCTCGAGGCATTTCTGGATTTGCAGTGCGACGCTACCAAGGTGGTTGTAGGCGACGGTCCCGCGCGCGCAGAACTTCAGGCGCGCTATCCGAACGTACAGTGGGTCGGTTATCGATATGGGGCCGAACTCACCGCGTACTACGCGGACGCCGACGTACTCGTGTTCCCCTCCCGCACCGATACGTTCGGCCTCGTCATGCTCGAGGCAATGGCGTGCGGAACACCGGTGGCCGCGTATCCGGTTACCGGACCGGTAGACGTGGTCGTCGACGGCATCAACGGCGCGCTCGATGCCGAACTCGGCGCCGCGGTTCGACGCGCTCTAACGGTTGATCGAAGGGGATGCCGAAGCTTCGCGTTACAGCACGGCTGGGAAGCGATCGCCGAGAGAATGCTGTCCCATCAGACGCCGATCGATCGGCTCGACGCGAACTTATATCCAATCTGAGACTACGTTCGTAATATATTGATTTATATATACTTATGAAGACCTTCTTCGATCCATTCTAAGGCACCAAGACCCGCCTGCCTTCCGGTCGCGAAGCAGGCTGTCAGCAGGTAGCCCCCGGTCGGCGCCTCCCAATCGAGCATTTCGCCGGCACAGAACGTCCCAGGCAACGCCCTCACCATCAGACGTCGATCGAGCGCATCGAAGCTGACGCCACCGGCACTGCTGATGGCTTCCGCGATGGGCCGCACAGCGATCAAACGGATAGGCAGCGCTTTGATCGAGGCAACCAGCGCCTCCGTATCGGCAAACCGATCCGGCGTCAGCACTTCTCGCAACAGTCCCAGCTTTACACCACGCAAGCCCGTAGTCCGTTCGAGGTGACGAGACCAGCTGCTGGAACCGCGCGGCCGGGTCAACTCGTTGGAGAGTCGTCGGTCCGTTCGATCGGGCGCGAGGTCGATCCACAACAGTGCCTCGCCCCGCTTTTCGATGGCCTTGCGCAGTTGCGGCGCGAGTGCGTAAACGACACTGCCTTCGATACCGCCTGCGGTAATCACGAGTTCACCCGTTCGGCGCGCTCGTACCCCGCTCTCGTCGAGCACTTCGACAGCCACAGTCTTTACGGGGTGCCCCGCGTAACGCGTTCGAAATGTCCCACTCCAGGCCACGTCGAAGCCGCAATTCGCACTGCGAAGCGGAGCAACGGCAATGCCTTGCGATTCGAGCAAACCGACCCATGCCCCATCGGACCCCAACCGCGGCCAACTGGCACCGCCAAGTGCGAGCACGGTTGCTGCGGGGCACGCTTCGATTTCGCCCTCGGGCGTAGCAAACACCAACGACGCGCCGTGCTGCGAGTGACGCCAGCCCACCCACCGATGGCGCGTGTGAAATGTCACGCCGGCGTGACGCAACCGGTGCAGCCACGCGCGCAATAGCGGCGCGGCCTTCATATCGGTAGGAAAAACCCGGCCGGAGGTGCCAACGAAGGTTTCAACGCCGAGTTGTCGTGCCCAGTCCCGCAGCGCTTCGGGGGCAAACTCTTCGATGGCGCTCTGGAGCTGAGTGCGCGCCGAACCGTATCGCGACAGAAACGACTCATGGATCTCCGCGTGTGTAAGGTTCAGTCCACCTTTTCCCGCGAGTAGGAACTTGCGCCCGACCGATGGCATCGCGTCGTACACATCGACCGCACAACCACCTTCGGCCAGCACCTGCGCTGCCATCAGACCAGCCGGCCCGCCGCCGATCACCGCCACGCGACGCGCTACGGCGCCCCCTCGATCACGCGGATCAGGTTGGCGTTCACCGCAACGGTCTGTCCCGCTCGAATCTTGCAGGTTTTCCGTAGTTCCGGTTGTCCGTCGACACTCACCTGTCCGCTCGCGACCAATGCCTTCGCGCTACCGCCGCTATCCGCGAGGCCGGTTACCTTCAGCAGCGCGGCGAGCGCGATGTGGTCGCCGCGCAGTTCGAAGTCGATCGATTGACTCATGATTCCGCGGCAGCCGATTGGCTGCCGAGCCCGAATTCACGCGCCAACAACTCGTAGGAGCGGCGCCGTATCGCAGGATCGTACGTCCAGGTGTTAACGACGAGTTCATCCAGGCCATAGGTGTCGGCGAGCGCGCGGAGTTTGGTGGCCACCTGCGCCGCATCGCCGACGAACGATTTGCGATGCGTCGCCTCGAGTGACGCCATTTCATCGGGAGTGAACCCGTGCGCAGCGATGACGTCGGGCGACTGTAGCGGACCGAGCGCCCCGCGCATGCGGTCGATTCGCCAGCGATCGCGGCTCAGCGCGTGATGCCGCGCCACTGCATCGTCGTCAGCGGCAAGCGCCCATACACACAGCGTTGCCTGCGGCTTCGGCCGCTCCTCCGTAGGCTTGTACATCGAGTGATAAAGGCGCATCGCTTCCTCGGTACCCTCCCCGTCGCTGAAGAAATACGCGTAGGCGTATGGGAGACCGAAGTGGGCGGCGAGCTGGGCGCCGTAGTTGGAGCTACCCAGAATCCAGATATCGGGGACCGTCGCGCCGCGGGGATGCGCGATGACTCCTTTGTATGCAGCACCGGACAACCATGCGTGCAGGTCGCGCACCTGCTCCGGAAACCGTTCGGCCGCGGAATACGCGTTCGGGTTCAGCAACAGTGCCGTGGTCATGTCCGCGCCGGGCGCCCGTCCGACACCCAGATCCACCCGGCCCGGCGCGAGCGCATCGAGAACGCGGAATTGCTCGGCCACCTTCAGCGCCGAGTAGTGCGGCAACATCACGCCCGCGCTGCCGATGCGGATGCGACGGGTTCGCGCGGCGATTGCGGCGAGCAGAATTTCGGGCGCGGTTCCGACGATGGTCGGAAGACTGTGATGCTCGCTCAACCAGAACCGGTGATAGCCAAGAGATTCGCACCAGGGCGCAAGTTCCAGCGTGCTGCGAATGGCCGCGTCTTCGTTCTGACCGGCAACCGCGATCGATTGGTCGAGTACGGATAACTTCATGGTGCGTGAATGATACGGGCAATCGTCGGACGCGCCATGCATCGGCGTGCTCTCCTCCCGTACACTTGGCGTCCAATCGACGTAACGCCGCGCAGTTGTCTTGAACGCACCCGAATCTCCCGATACGGAACCGGCACCGGTTTCTGCGCTGTCGCCATTTCGCTTCCCGGTGTTTCGCGATGTGTGGATCGCCAGTACGGTGTCCAATCTGGGCGGGATGATCCAGTCGGTTGGTGCAGCGTGGATGATGATCTCCATCGCGCAATCGGCCGATATGGTTGCGCTGGTGCAGGCGTCGGTCACGTTACCGACGATGCTGTTGTCGCTGATTGCCGGCGCGATGGCCGACAACCTCGACCGTCGCAAGGTGATGCTCGCCGCGCAGAGTTTCATGCTCACGATTTCCGTGCTGCTCGCCGTATGCGCGTGGACCGGCGTCATCACTCCCTGGCTCTTGCTGTCGCTAACGTTTCTGATCGGCTGCGGCGCGGCATTCAACGCGCCGGCGTGGCAAGCGTCGGTGGGCGACCTGGTACCGCGTACGGAACTGCCCGGTGCGGTTGCGCTGAACAGCATGGGCTTCAACATCGCGCGCAGCGTTGGCCCGGCGATCGGCGGCGGAATCGTTGCAGCCGCGGGTGCTGCAACGGCTTTTACCGTCAACGCGCTGAGCTACATCGCGTTGATCAGAGTGCTCGCGCGGTGGCGGCCACCCCCGAATCCGCAAGTGCTGCCGCGGGAAACACTCGGTATCGCCGTTGCCGCAGGTATTCGCTACGTAGCGATGTCACCAGCGATTCGAATCGTTCTCGTACGAAGCGCGTTGTTCTGCATCGGTGCGAGCGCCGTGATGGCACTGATGCCGCTGGTCGCGAAAGTGCTGATTGCGGGCGGGCCACTCACGTACGGTTTGTTGCTCGGCGCATTCGGGGTGGGCGCCGTTGGCGGTGCGTTCGCGACCTCGCGCTTGCGCAAAGTGCTGTCGACTGAAGCAATCGTGCGCTACGGCAGCCTCGCATTCGCCATTGCCGCCGCGGGCGCGGCCCTGAGCCCGTATCTGCTCGCAACGATGGCGGTGCTGATGCTCGCCGGTGCGGGTTGGGTGCTGACGCTGTCGACCTTCAACGTGGCTGTGCAGATGTCCGCGCCGCGTTGGGTAGTGGCGCGTGCGCTGTCGATGTATCAGATGTCTGCCTTCGGCGGACTCGCCGCCGGAAGCTGGTTATGGGGCAGCGTTGCCGCGAGCCAGGGTGTCAAAGAAGCGCTGCTGTTCGCGACGATCGTTCTCGCTGCTTCGGCATTGTTCGGGTTGTGGCTGCGACTGGCCCAATCAGAGGAGGTCAACCTCGACCCGCTTCGACTCTGGACCGCACCGGCCACTGCCGTGCCGGTTCAGCTGCGAACCGGGCCAGTGGTCGTAACCGTGGAGTACATCATCCAGCCGGAAGACGTGATGGAATTCCTCGCCGCCATGGCAGAGCGACGCCGCATCCGGCGCCGCGACGGCGCACTCGGCTGGCGATTGCTCCGCGATCTCGCCGATCCACGACTATGGATCGAACGTTATGAAGCCCCTACGTGGCTCGACTACATCCGGCTGAACAATCGACTGACACAGGATGACGCGATCATTCCCGCGCGATTGCGCGCTTTGCATCGCGGACCGGAAGCGCCTCGCGTGCGGCGGATGATCGAACGTCAGACGGGATCGCTACCGGCGGGCAACACGCCCGATTCGGAGGAATTGGCCGAGCCGCTGACGGACCCGACGCGAGCCTCGTAGAGACTAGCTGCTACGCATCGAGAGGATGCGCGCCGCCCCGCCCCTTTATGATCTCGTTGGTTACTCGCCCAGAACGGAGGGCGTTTGACCCAGCACCTCGAGCGCCGCCGACTGATGTGCAGGTTGCGAGCCGCGATCTTGCACGGGAGGCGGTGCATCGAGGTGTTCTGCTAGAAGACCTGGTTCGTGAGATCTGTTCTGACCCACCACCAGCCAAACTGAAAGTGCCACTGCCATCACTGCAGCCAGCAGCGCACGGCCGCGATTCGGGCTTTCCATTTCCCCTACTCCTACCTATCCATCCTGGACGCGTTTCCGAACAATCCCAGATCGCGCCCCTTTGGTCAAGCGTTGGCGGCTCCCTTCGTTGCGCGACTTTCGCGAGAGTGGATGTCAGCCAAGACCCGACGAACGGCGGAAAGCAAATCCATATGCGCGGCAACCCGTGGTGCGAAACGGTATGAACAACCCGAAACGTTGAAAATACCCGGCGTAGCCGACTCGCCGCCGACCTTTGCGCCTCAATGTTCGCATCGATGACAGATTGACGACTTCGACGAACGACACCCCAACGAGATGACCCTGTTTCGCGAGATGCCGATCTACGGTTTTGGCTAACGCCTCATTGAGATGCAATCCTCGATAATTCGGGAGCGTAAGCGCCTTGTACCTGTAGACCAGGCCTGGGTTCCACGTCACGTCCCATTCGGGAGTGTGCCGGACAGGTCCTCGAGTCGCGCGCCAGCTATAGCTGACGAGTTGGTCGCCCGCGAATGCGCCGACGCATACATCGCCGCGCGCCAATGCCGCCTCGACAGACTCTCGCCGAAAATCCAGACCGTCGCGACCGACATAACCGGCGTGAGTATGCGGACGTCGATGCCTGACGGAAGACGCGGCATCTCGCCGCCGGAGTCTGACGGGCTGGCTTGTACTGCGTAGAGATGCAATCCGAACGCGCGCTTCATCGTGTTGGCCGCCTTTACGAATAGCGACTGCCACCGCGAAGGGGTCGGGATATCGGGTCGAGGCGTTGAGGGCGAAGCGTCCACGCTCAGCTGTTTCCATTCGCAAGAACGTTCACGGGTAGACTCACCCTAACAACATCGCCTAGCCGCGACGTCTGGCACACAAACGCCCCCCCTCGCCGGATTCGTTGGAGTCGAACGCGCGCGCGGCACGATCACGTTTCGAATCCCAACAGATATGAACCATACACTGAAGGTCGGCACCTGAGGACCGACGCTCGCGTAATCGGATGCTCGCGATCAGAGCGCGCAAAAGCGAACTTTTCAACCTGACCTGGGAAGACTATTCGGACGGTGTGATCACGGCGCTCGATCGCTTACGAAGAACAATGGCTGGACATAACCTCGCCGACATCTGAAGGTAGCATTTCGGGATGAGGGTCGAACGCATGCTGCGCGCCTCGTCTGGTCCGCGGCTCGCGCACGACAAGTCAATGAATGGGGGTTGAGATGCTTCGATACGCATTGGTGTCAGTGTTGGTGTTGCTCGCGGCAGGCACACATGCTTCCGCGGCTGAGCTCATGAGCGCGGATGAACTGGAAATCTCGAAGATTGAGGAAGGGTGGAACGAAGCAAGTAAGAATAGAAGCAAGGCGTTCTACGAAAAATACGTTGCGGATGAGTTCACGTACGTCGACGACAAGGGCGAGTTCATAAACGGTCGGGCCGCCTTCATGGACCACGCGATGGACATGCCTCGGGCCGATGAGGTCACAACATCGAACGGGATAGTCAAGGTTCACGGCACGACCGGGGTGGCTACTGGTCGACGGTGGGCTAGAAACAGCACCGCTCTTTCCGTGACTCGCTATACAACCGTATACGTCAAAGGCGGCGATGGATGGATGATCGTCGCATCTCAAGAAACGAGAGTGAAATAGCCCAATTGAAGCTGAGCTCGCCGATCCGTGTGCACGGCTGGTTCAGATCCCACGAGCGTCGAATCGCTGATACCGCGCAACGTCGTGAGCGCATCTTCGCCTACACGCGTGAGAACCAGCGGTACCAAATGCACCACGCGCCCTGTTTACTCGGCAGGCGCTTCTCCATCAGATTGGCTTAGTCGGCCACGCTGGGGTGGGCCTTTCGCTTTTTTTCGAGCCCCCGCAGACTCGCGAGAGCGTCAGCGAAGAGCCTCGCTTGCAAGGCATCGATCGCCCCGTTCTCTTGGTTTGACGTGAGTGCTCGTCGACGATCCTCTGCCGTCGTTGGCGGTAACTTGAAGTCGGATTCCATCGTTCGATTCCGTCAGACGTTTATGCGACAGACTTGGTACGTTAGACGCCTGTCGTTACCGTTTCGTGACGGTAGAATTCGACTGATTCCAGGCCGCGTCTGAAGCGCTTTCGCCGGCCGACCGGCGAACGGTCTGTATGAACGGGCAAGTGGTTGCTGCTCAAGCCATCTCGGCGCACCGACACTCGAAACGCGAATCGGCATAGCAGTCAGGCACGTTGACGGGTACCTGGTCCCGGGCACACGCGCCGACCTCAGCGCTCGCTCGAGGTCGAAAAGGGGTTTTGAGGCTGTCGCGATGCTCGCACAGGCCGATGCCATCGCAAAGGACTTCGGCCTCGCTGGCGGAACACTGCCAGTCTCATCTGATGGCAAGCGTCAAATCGGCGAAGAGAATAAAACCAAACCGGAAGATGCGCCGATTCGCCGCGCTCGTCACGTGAGCGCCTCCGCACGCGGCCAGCTAGTCGACGATCTTCCCTGGTTCTCGGTGGAGTCTCGAAATCAGAATCGACGTGTCGATGCGCCTTCGTCTTCGTGCGTGTATCAGTGCCGCGAGTGCCAGCAACCCAGTTCCGACCAAAAAGATGAAAGATGGATCCATTGCCGTTCTTGTCCGTTGTTACCTCGGACATTCGGCCAAAAGTATGCGACAAGCCGATGACGCTGGAGCTTTGCCCTCGTGAACGGGCACGACGAATATGCCTACGCAGTCGCGCATCAGTACGTTGACGGTTGCCGCTGTCAGGTCCCGACGCATTGGCTCACCGGATCGACAGAGGGGCGATTTCGTAGATCGGGGGCAATCTGGCAATCCCCGGGTTCGCCGGGAAGTTGTCACGTTGTCGTAACAGTCGCTCCCGACACTTGCGACGATCGCCCCTACGTCATCGGAGAAGACAATGCGAACGACGATCCTGCGCGCCATCGCCCTGGCCGGAGCCATGACCGCCGGTGCACAAGCGTCCGCCTCGGACAATGCGCCCCCCACCTTCGAGCGATTGTCCACGTACGAGACAGGGCTGGCCGACATCGCCGCAGCCGCGTCGGCGGGCGAAACGGCAGCGCTCAAGTACGGCCGCCTCTACGTGACGAACGCACTCGACGCGTCCGTGGACATCGTCAGTGTACTGAAGCCGAGCCAGCCGAAGTTGCTCAAGCGGGTCGACCTCAGCAGCTACGGCGCTAAGGTCAACAGCGTCGACGTGTCGATTCTGAATCTCGTGGCGGTGGCGGTCGAAGGCGCCGAGAAAACCGATCCGGGCAAGGTGGTGCTGATGACGCCGTTGGGTAGCGTACTGCGGGTGGTCCAGGTGGGTGCACTTCCCGACATGGTGACCTTCACGCCGGATGGCCGGAAGCTGCTCGTCGCGAACGAAGGCGAACCCGACTGTTATGGCGCTGATTGCACCGATCCACTGGGCACCGTGAGCATCGTCACCGTTTTGCCGTGGTTGCCGGCGCGGCCGGTCAAAACCGTTAGCTTCGAAGGCGTGCCGCTACCGGCAGACGTACGCATCTTCGGACCCGGTGCATCACCCGCGCAGGACCTCGAACCGGAGTACATCAGCATCAGTTCCGATGGCGACACCGCATACGTGACGCTGCAGGAAAACAACGCGATCGCCGAGATCGACATCGCATCGGCGACGGTGGCCCAGGTGCACGCGCTGGGATTTAAGGATTTCAACCAGCCGCCGGCAGTCGAGACGCACGAAATCGGAAATATGCCGTCGATCGGAACGACGGTTGGCAACCAGGAACTCGTTCTTGGCGGCTTCTCCGGTCTCTTCTACGAGGGCCTGAGCGCCAGCGGCAAACTGAAGTTCGTCGTGAACACCGACCGCGGCCCGAACGGTGCCCCCACCGGCGTGAAGCGGCCGTTCCTGCTGCCGGAATTCACGCCGCGGATCGTTCGCCTCGAACTCGATCGGACAACCGGCGAGGTCGCGATCACGCAACAGATCGAACTGAAGAATGCCAACGGCACGAAGTTAACCGGCTTGCCGAACACCGCGCTCGGCGGCACGGGTTCGAAGCCCTATGACGACGAGGTGCCGGTGGATCTGCTCGGCAACGTGATCGCGCCGCTCGACCCGCTGGGTGGAGATTTCGAAGGTATCGTCGTCGATACCGACGGCTCGTTCTGGTTGCCCGACGAGTATCGTCCCGCGATCTATCATTTCGACTCCACGGGCCTTCTGCTGAATCGCTACGTCCCGATCGGCACGCATGCCGCCGCGGGTCTCATACCGCCCGCGCCCGGTACCGCCGGTATGTTCGGCGTCGAAGCGCTGCCGGCCGTGCTAGGTCAGCGTCGACCGAACCGCGGTTTCGAAGCCATCGCGATGCAGGGCGGCAAACTTTACGCATTCGTGCAAAGCCCGTTACGCAATCCGGTGACGCTGACGAACGGTCAACTCGACGTGCTGAAGAACATCCGCGTGGTCGAGTTCGATCCGGCGACGCTCGCAACGAAGCAGTTCCTCTATGTGATGGATCAGCCTGCGCTGGTCGGCGCAACCGATACGCGCGCCGATAAAATCGGCGATGCGACGGCGTTGCCCGGGCATGGTTTTCTGGTCAGCGAGCGCGACGACGACTCTGCTTCGACCGGCAATCCGATCACGAAGCGCATCTACGCATTCGATCTGACCGGTGCCACCGACATCTCGTCGAAAGACACGCTGTACGACGTCGGCGGCGTAGTGAAGTCGTTGGATCAGATGAGCACGACCGAGCTTGCGCTCGCGTCAGTCAACGTAAAGCCGTTGGCCAAAGTGCTCCACCTCGATCTCGGCGCTACCGACTACAACACCGTGCAGAAAGTCGAAGGGCTGGCGTTGATCGATGCCGGCACGCTGGCGGTGGTTAACGACAACGACTTCGGTGTCGCCGCTATCAACATCAATCCCGACGGCACGTTCACGCTCGGCTATACGCCGGAACCGACGCTGCTCGGCCTGATCCAGACACACGGGATCGACGCGTCGGATCGCGATAACGTGATCAACATCCGCAACTGGCCGGCATACGGCATGTATCAGCCCGACGGCATCGCATCCTATTCGGTCGGCGGCCATCGCTTTCTGATTACCGCCAACGAAGGCGATGCGCGAGCCTGGCCGGGGCTTACGGAAGAGACCCGGGCGCGAGACGTCAGGACGAGTTACCCCGGTGTGCCCGAAGCGGCGGTCGACGCACAGCTCGGTCGATTGACGATCACCACGTCGCCGCCGGCTGGCGCAACACGGCCATATGTATTCGGAACCCGTTCGTTCTCGATCTGGGATGCCGCGTCCGGCGATCAAGTATGGGATTCCGATACCGATCTCGAAGTGTTTACGGCAGCGCAGCTGCCGGCGAATTTCAACAGCAACAACGACGCAAACAACTTCGACAACCGTTCCGATAACAAGGGTCCTGAGCCAGAGGGTGTAGCAATCGGCCGCATCGGCACGCACCAGTACGCATTCGTTGGGCTCGAGCGCATCGGCGGCGTGGTGGTCTACGACGTCACCGACCCGACAGAGCCGGAGTTCGTTCAGTACCTGCTGAACCGTGACTTCACGAGAGAACCGGTGGGCCAGGACAGCGGCCCGGAGGTGGTGCGCTTCGTCCCGGCGCTCGAAAGCCCGAACGGAAAGCCGATGCTGGTGGTTGCCAACGAACTGAGCGGCACCGTCAGTCTGTGGGGACTCAGCAATGCGAAGCCGTGGTGGCAGCGGTGGCGCCGGATCTTCCAGCACCACTGATCGGCGGAGCTGAGCACGCGGTGTCGTAGTGACACCGCGTTCGCAGTCAGCGTCTGAATCGTCTCCAGACGAAGAAACTGGCGGTCGCGGTCAGTGCGCAGATGAACAGCACGATCATCCAGAACCCGTGTGAACTGCCACCGTACGGAATGCCGCCAACGTTCATCCCGCACAGCCCACCGAGGACGTTGAGTAGAAGCTGCAGCACGGTCCTGAACGTGATCACGAACAGGCTGCGGTTCGTTCGGTCACCATCGCCGCAACCTCTTCCTCGCGCGCTCGACCAGCGCAGTGCAGTCGGCGACGACCGCCGTGAGTTCTTCGGCCACACGACGCCACGCGACAACATCCAGCTCGGAGATCCACGCAGGCGGACCGCTCAACAGGCGGAACAGAGCAGCGGGTTCCGGCGCAAGCAATCGTTCCAGCCTGACCAGAGAACGGCGCAAACTCAACAATTCGGTGCGATGTCCGGCAACGCGGCTGACCAGCACGCTGTCTTCGATCCGTTAGCTCGTACGAGAACCGCCGCTACTTGATGCCCATGCAGTTGGCGTAGTACGTGACGGTAGCCGGCCAGTCGGAAAAGACTCCCAGCACATGGACTTTGCGCGCCAGAACATCCAGCGCTCTGTACATGTCGGTGTCCTTCTTGATCGCCCTGCCGGTCGGATCGAAGGAATAATAGAAGCCGGCGGACGCCGCACCTTTGCGCAGGTCGGCGCGCTCGAAGGTCCAGGTAATGATGTCGAGCCCCGCGCTTTTGATGTCCAGCGCGTATTGCGATGGAACCACGTTGCCGGTGCTGTCGACCGAGAGCAGCGCCGGCATTGGCGGTGCGAATATCCGCACGCCTTTTCGCTTCAGATCCCGCAATTCCGCAAGGGTCAAGCGCGGGACCGGCGGTGACGCCGTAGGGTCGACGTCGTCGAGGTACACCGCCTGACGGCCGTACGCGGGGGCGTTCTTGATCCAATACAGCACATCGACGAGGTTGAATGACTGCAGCCACACGTTCTTCGGATCTACCCCTTCACCGACGAGCGTATCGATCATCTTCTGCGCATACGCTTCCTCGCTACCGAAGATCTCGTGGACGCGTGGTGAGTCGCTCTCCTTCAGTTCCGGCGTGTGTTTGACGCCCAGCTTCTCGTTGAGCTCGATGCTCTCCTTCAGGGTCATCAGCGTGCCGCGGCCCGTGTAGAGATCGGTACGCCAACTCGCCGTGCCGCCAAGGTATCCTGCAGCCGTGGTTGCGGTCGGGTTGCTTGCATCCATCTTGCCGGTCAGCGTTTTGAACTGCTCGAGCGTGATGTCGCTGGTGCAACACTTCGGTGATGAGCCCGGGCCGGTCCACGGCGTCGTGCACATCGCATTGAGCGGCGTGTTCACGATGTTCGTGGTGGTGTGGAGGTCGCACTCGGAATGCCGACACACCAACTCGCCGTCCTTGGTAAACGTCGTATCGCATTCGACGATACCGGCACCCTGCCGCGCACCGCCTTGGTATGCCTCCAGCGTATGTTCCGGAAACTGCAGTGCGGCGCCGCGATGACCAATCGAAAAATCGGTGCGATAGAACGGACCGTTCTAGCAACCCTGCAGTTTTTCCTTGAGCGGACCGGCGTCCATACCGTCGATCAGATAAAACGGACGCGAGCCGAGTTGCACGTCGGCGTCCCGGGGCGGGTGGCTGCGGTCTGCATCGTTCCAGTCGCTGTTCTGCCTGGCGTCGGAGTCGGCGTTTGCGCACGCGGTAAAGACCGTCGCCGCCAGTATTGCGATGACTCCTGCGTGGTGCGTTTTGGTCAGCATTTTTCCACTCCCTTGCCGCGAGATGAGAAGTCCCTGTTTGCCGGACGAAGACAGCTCCGCCCATGGACGGAAGCTATGCAAGGTCTATGAAGACGCAGTGACCGGGAAATGACAGATGCGTTTCAGACGCACAGACAACGCATGGCGCTTTGAACTGCGCCAACCTATTCCGAGTCGGCTTCGATTCGACACGCCACGACGCTGCCATCAGTCAATTCCATAATCCGGGAGACCGGATCAGTCGCTCGGAAGTCCACGACGTGATCTGCACCAAGGCGCTTAGCCATTTCTTTGCGCGCGAGGACGCTTTCGACGCCGATGATTGTCGTTGCTCCCATCAGTTTGGCGCCCAGCGTGGCGCACAGACCGATCGGTCCTTGTGCGAACACCGCGACGGTGTCGCCGATCCGAATGCCGCCGTTCTCCGCACCGCCGAAGCCAGTGGACATGATGTCGGGACACATCAGCACCGCCTCGTCCGTCAGACCGGCAGGTACGCGCGCCAGATTTGCCATCGCGTCCGGAATACGTACGTATTCGGCCTGGCAACCATCGATCGTATTACCGAACTTCCATCCACCGCTCGGCTTCCAACCGTGCGGTGTACCCGCACCGTCCTGAGAATAAGACCCGGCAAGACACGCCTCGCTGTGGCCGCTGGGCGTAATCGCGCCGGCGATCACGCGATCGCCCTCGCGATAACCGGTAACCGCCGAGCCAAGCTTTTCGATGATCCCGACGGGCTCGTGGCCGACCACGAGACCCGTTCGAACCGGATATTCGCCTTTGAGAATGTGAACGTCGGTGCCGCAGATGGTTGTCGTCGTGACACGCAGCAACACATCAGTCGGGCCAATGTCGGGAATCGGGCGCTCTGCAAGCTCGATGCGACCGGGTTCGACGAACACGGCCGCTTTCATGGTCTTCGGCATTTGATTACTCCCTTGATGGCGATCCTCTTCAATTTGCTCTCCTTGGCGCCATTGTTCGTGTCGCGCCGGACGGTGTTCCATCTACAAACATCCCAACTGAGGGGTGAGCTCACGCGGCCCAAACCTGATCGCCTGTCGTCAAGCAGATTGCTTCAGACAGTCGGTAAGTCCCATACGTCAATGTACTCATGCGACGGTCATGAGGTTTTAACTACACGTGAGCGCGGACCGCAAGACTCTGGCTCGCATTGTGTCGTCGGCGGCCAACGGCGCCTATCGCAACATTCAATTGTGACGGCGCGACTGTAGCCAAGCGACTTCCTGAGCAGTCGGGAACGTCCCGCACGAGACGCTGGCGTAGAGGGTTCGTCATGCACCGTTCACGCGTCGGGGGTACAGTCGCCGCCACAATCGAAGCACTGCGCCTTCCATGCAATCCGACTTGAGCCAGAGAACTAGATCCACGCCCCGACCCGCATCGCGACCTAGCGCGATCATCTGCAGCGCTCAGCGCCGATCCGCCGATATCGCGGCAATCCCGTATAGCGGTGTCCGGCCGGGCAGCGCAGATTGCATCTACTGATGACGGAGGTTCCCATGTTTGTGGCAAACAATTCTGTTGATCACAAGCGCATCATCGAACTCCTCGCCCAGCAGTCCGGCGCGTCGATCGATGAGGTGGCTCTGCTGTACGAACGAGAACGGGAAACACTTGAGGCGCATTCGCGAGTGAAGGCGTTCGTTCCCGTGCTGGTAACCCGACACATCCGTGACTTGCTGAGCCAACGCGTGAGCAACCAGATGGGTGGAATTCTCAACGCAGCGTGAGGCGTGGGGCCGACGCACTCAAGCAAGCCGGCAACCCCACCGCGGTTCCAGATCCAACGCGCGGCTCCCTCCAACCACACATGTAACCCACGCTGACGAGGCGCGGCCGGATCAAATGGACTCGAACGATATCGACAAGCTGATCGACCAAATCGCGACGCTTCGAACACGCATCCTTGCGGAGACGGCGTCGGCCGACCGCCAACTGGAGTCCGTCCACCCGAACTTTCACGACAGCGCCCGCAATCTGCTGCATTACCTCGAGCTGCGTAGACACGACCTGCGACCTTTGCAGTTGCGCTTGGCTGCGCTCGGGCTGTCGTCGCTGGGCCGCTCGGAATCGCACGTACTCGCGACGCTCGATTCCGTGCTGACAGCATTACATGGTCTCGTGGGACGCGCCTGGCAACCGCCTCGTTCGGAAGCTGCCGTAGTTGATCTCGCAATCGGTCAGCGATTGCTCGCCCAGCACACGGACTCACTCTTTGATGTCCGCACGCCGCGACGCGACGTCCGCATCATGGTCACGATGCCGTCTGAGGCCGCCGACGATTACCTGATCGTGCACGATCTGCTCGCGCGCGGAATGGACTGCATCCGAATCAACTGCGCGCACGACGATCCACTAATCTGGCGACGCATGATCGAGCATCTCGATCGCGCGCGCCGCGCGCTCGGCCGAACCTGTCGCGTTGCCATGGACCTCGGCGGACCCAAACTGCGGACCGGTCCGCTTGAACCCGGGCCCGCCGTCGTACGGATTCGTCCACGACGCAACGCGTTCGGTCGCGTAACGGCACCGGCGCGCGTCTGGCTCACCGATGAAGCCAACCCAACGTCGCCCCCCTCGCCGGCGGATGCGTCTCTACCGGTTACTGGCGCATGGTTGTCCACACTGCGCGTCGGCGAGACGCTCGATTTCGTCGACGCCCGGGACGCAGCGCGCACGCTGAACGTCGTTGACGTCGGAGAGCGCGGTTGCTGGGCGGAAACGCGAAAGACCGCCTACGTCATGCCCGGGATCGCATTGCAGCGCTCCCGTCGCGTCGCGCCCGACTTGCGCCGCGCGCCGATCGGCGCATTGCCACCTACCGAGAACGCTCTTCTGTTGCGGTTCGACGATCTTCTGATCGTGACCCGGGGGCTCGACGCGGGTCGTGCGGCGACCTACGACAGCGCCGGCCGGATGCTCACACCGGCAAGCATCGGGTGCACGATTCCGGAGATCTTCGACGACGTCAAAGCCGGCGAACACATCTGGTTCGACGACGGCAAGATCGGGGGGATCATCGAGAAGACCGAGCCACAGCGATGGCTCGTTCGCATCAAACATGTTCATGCCAACGGCGCAAAACTCCGCGGCGACAAGGGCATCAACTTGCCCGATAGCCGATTGAGTTTGCCGGCGCTAACAGCCAAGGATCTCGAAGACCTCGACTTCGTCGCGCAGCATGCCGACATCGTCGAACTCTCGTTCGCGAATTCCACGCGTGATGTCGAGCAGCTTCAGCGCGAACTTGCGGCGCGCGGCGCGCAGCCGGCGATCGTGCTGAAGATCGAGACGCGGCGCGGCTTCGAGAACCTGCCAGAAATGTTGCTCACCGCGATGCGGTCACCGTGCTGCGGGGTAATGATCGCGCGCGGTGACCTCGCGGTCGAAAGCGGGTTTGAACGCCTCGCCGAGGTCCAAGAGGAAACGCTGTGGATCTGCGAAGCCGCGCACGTCCCGGTCATTTGGGCGACACAGGTCCTCGAGACGCTTGCTAAAGAGGGGATGCCATCACGCGCGGAGATCACCGATGCGGCAATGGGCCACCGCGCAGAGTGCGTCATGCTCAACAAGGGCGCGTACATAGTGACGGCTGTCGAAGTTCTCGACGATATCCTGGTACGCATGCAGGCGCATCAAACCAAAAAGCGATCGATGCTCCGCAAGCTGCATTTGGCGCATACATCGACGGAACAAGAACTCGACGACGACGAATTCGCGCGACAGCACCAGCGCGCTGGCGCCCGAGTGGCGCACGAGACCACGGGGTCCGACGCACCATCGAAATCCTGATTTAAAAAGGGGGGTGCAAGTGTTACTACCCGCCCGACTGCGGTTCACCACCCCCTCAACGAACTTGTTCAGTCCTCCGAGCCGTACCGACGATCGGGCACGTTCGACAAACGAGCTGAATTCGTTGCACACGAGCGTGTCGCCGGCCAGTAGAGAAATAACGAGCCGCAGCGCCGGCGGATACATTGCGCAACTGTGGTGCCCGCCGTAGCGGCGCGGCGACGAACATCCCAAGGCCCTAATGCCTGGTTGCCAGTTGCGCTCCGAGCTTCGCGAGGATGTTCGCGTACTGTCTACGGGCCTTCGCGTCTGCACGAAGTCCACGCGACTGGCACCACTTTGGGAATACCTTCGGATCAATGTGAACCTTGATCGTCCGGTATCCCTTCTTCTCCGTTTGATCAACGACGTTCTCGGCGGCTCTGAGCCAAACTCCGTAGCTGACTGGCAATGCTCGAGTGTCGCTGAGCACGCTACGCAACTCTTCCCAGTCCTCGCGGCGGTACCAAGGGATACCGACAACTAGAATCTCCACCTGCCACCCTCTCTGCTAAGGCACGGTGAGAACGCTAGCAATACGACTTGACAGGAAAATGACGACGGAACGATGTCATCTCACTGTCATTTCATCGGGCCTGAATGGCATCAACGCACGGAAATGACTCGCGTGCGCGCTCGGTGACCAGCTTCGAACTGGCAAAGCAACAGGATGCCCACTATGCGGTCGAAACCCTCGGTCAGGCCGGCCCAACTGCTTCGCGGGCGTAAAATGACTTCCCTGAAGAGAGGAGCTTCAATTCGTTTCCTGTCACACAACTCAAATCCGCCAACAATAAGCTTCGTGCTTGTTTGACCTACCCTCCACTGAGCTAGACCATGACCCCCGATGAACAGGCTGCGCGAATCAAGGAGCTAGAGGAGCGACTCGCAGCTCAGAGCAAGGCGCTAAGCGCCTTGCTCGCGGTGATCGATGAGAGGAACGAAGCCGAGATCAAGCAGGCCATCCACGACCTTCTCGATCAGGATTCGGCAGCACCAGATCGTTAGAAAGCGGAGCCCGACAAAATCGAGCGCACGTATTCGAGACTATTGTCGCGACGCCGGCATGGCTCGTCACGTCTCACGTCGTCGCCGCGACAACGGCGACGCACGTACATGTCACGCAAAGTACAGGGTCGCAAACAGCCCCGCGGCGAGCCTCTATCGCTAATGCCCTGCGAATGCGGGCGGCTTCTTCACCCTCAGTGCTTTCCTGTTCTTCTTCGGCCTCCTCTTCGTGCCGACGATCGCGACAGTGTGCTGGCACGACTTGCTGTCGTAGTCCGTTCCAGCCTCGGATCCAACGTGTAGCAGTTGGTACGTGTGCCTGCGCAAGTAGTGATTCACGGCCTTCGCAAACTCAGTGGATCCGTCAAAGAACCTCGAGCATTCCTTGCACGCTGCGCCATCGCTAGAACTGATACGGACGACAAATCCGATCGATTTGGCCATTACCTTACCTCCGAGCGCGCTGGCCAACGCCGGCGCAGTAGAGCGCAGCTTACCGGTTTCGGCGGACCGCGGACTGTCATGCGACGTAAAGGTCAAAGGTGGCTAGTACCACGTTTAAAGATCGGCGTTTCATCGAGCCTGACGGCTTCGATCGAGCGAGCATTTCAACGCAAGCGGCTTCACTCGATGGTTCGCGGTCGGTGCTGTTCGGGCTCGTCCCCCGCGCCCGTGCACGATCAACTCGGTTTGGAGTGCCTTGGCACTGTCGACGAGCTACTCGAGGCGCTTGGGCGGCGCCGGGTGCGGCGGGGTTACAGATCTCTCTGAACAGATCTTCAAAGGGGCGTTGCGCCGACCGCCATTTCGCGGCTGACTCAGGAATGAGCCGAGTCTGTTGACTTCGTGCTTTCCCTTTCGTGAGTGTCTTGTCGTTCCGACAATCGCGCCGGTCGCATTCAGTCGCGCGCGAGTGGACGGGACTCGAACTCGGACAGTGTGCGCTGAACCGCGCTACGGCATTTACCCAATTGCGGCGGCTTTCGGCCCGCGCTACTGATCACACCAAGCAGCGCCCTCAGGGGGCTTCAGCGAGTCGTGCGGCTAGGGCTCGCTTGTCGATCTTTCCGTTCGGCAACAGCGGCAGGGCCGACTCGATCGCAAACGCCTTCGGCACCTTGTAGTTCGCGATGCGCTCCTTCAGAAACGCCCGCAGATCGTCTGCGGCAACGTTGCGTCCCTGTATCGGCATCACGAACGCGTGTCCCACTTCCTGATACAGCGGATGCGCCACTGGCAGTACCGCAGCGAGCAGCACGTCGGGGTGTTCCGCAATCGCCTGCTCGATCTCGAGCGGATACACGTTGTAGCCGCCGGACTTGAACATTTCCTTCAGCCGGCCGATGAACACGATGTTGCCGTCGCCGCGCAGGTAGCCCAGATCGCCGGTATGCAGGAAACCGTCGGCGGTGAACGCATCGCGCGTGGCGTCGGGGCGGTTGAAGTAGCCGCTCATCACGTACGGACCGCGGAACTGCAGTTCTCCCGTCTCACCCACGTCGCATTGGCTGCCGTCCACGCGCGCCACTCTGAAATCGCAGCCGGGCAACGGCCGACCGATGGTTTCAGCCACGTCGATCAGCGGCGCATCGATGTCTGTGCGCGTGATGATGCCGCACGTCTCGGTCTGGCCGTACACGGAGAAGATTGGGCAGCCGACGCCTTCCCACGCCTGCAGAATGTTCAGCGGCGTGGTGGCGCCACCGCAGACGATCAGCTGCGTATGCGCGAGTTTGCGTGGATCGAAACCGGGCACATTCATCGTCATCATGAAGCCGGTCGGGCTCGTCACCAGGTACGTTGGCTGCTCCTCGCGACGGATCCTGCCGAGCGCCTCCATGTCGACGCGCGGGTAGAAGATGATCCGGCCGCCGCCGGCGAATACGTTCATGCACAGGTTATTGAGCGCGCCGACGTGGTTGGTCGGCGCGGCGCAGACGGTGCTCGCGATGCGATCGCCCATCCATGCGGCGTTGGCGAGCGCCGATCGCACGATGGTGTCGTGCGACAGCATCGCGCCCTTCGGCTGCCCGGTGGTGCCCGACGTATAGACGATGACGGAAGTGTCGTCGGGCGTGACCGCCGCGCGCGCGGCGGCAAGGCGC
Source organism: Pseudomonadales bacterium (assembly GCA_041739525.1). Lineage (GTDB taxonomy): Bacteria > Pseudomonadota > Gammaproteobacteria > Pseudomonadales > Azotimanducaceae > DATJGR01. The sequence goes on from JBGSNQ010000075.1 coordinate 70,039, forward strand.
TGCGCTGTGACGCCGGCTCCTGCTTCGACGAACTCGCCTAACGATTTCGCTGGGCCGCGCGGCTCGCCGCAGGTGACGAACGTGCGCACCGCCGACGGCACCGCCTGCAGTTCCACGTCGTAGTCGCGCCCGTCGAACGGTGAGCGGACGAACACCAGAGCGGGACTCGCGTCCTGCAACAGGTACGCGAATTCACGCTCGCGATACACCGGATTCAGGCCATGCCAGATGGCTCCGATCGACACCGACGCAAGGTACGTCAACCAGAAATCCAGACCGGGCGGTGCGAGCGTGGCAACGCGATCGCCGCGGCGAACGCCGTGGGCGAGCAGACCGCGGGAGATCGAATCGACCTGCGCGGACAGCGCGGCAAAATCGAGCCGCGTGTCCCCGTTGACGACCGCCTCCGCGGTCGGCCGTAGCGCGGCATGCGAGGCAAGAAAGTCGTGAATAACGCGGATCTGCGACATCGGCGCGACCTCGGGCTGATCATCTGTTCATTCGGTCCCACGATAGCAATTGCATTTGTACTGATCAATTGATTAGCATTTGGACGAGCCAACCCGGGAGCCGCTGACGTGCCCCTCTCTACCCGCATGGTCGGAGCACGCACCGACGCGATCACCCACAGCGTCGACAACCGCTGGCTGATGGCCTACGCCGCCGGCATCAACGACCTGAACCCGCGCTACATGGACCCGCAGGCGCACGTGCTGGTGGCGCACCCCGTATTTCCGGTGTGCCTCGAGTGGCCGGTGATCCTCACCAGCCGCAACCTGCCGGGCTACGAGACGGTGACGCCGGCCGAAAGCGCCCGCGGCGTACACGCATCGCACGACCTGCACATCTACCGGCCGATCCGCGCGGGCGACCGGCTGACGACCCAGGCGACGGTGATCGGCCTGAAGGCGATCAAACCCGGCGCGGCGCAAATGACGCGCCTCGATACCATCGATCAGCACGACGCGCTCGTCGCACGTACGTATCAGCTCGGCATCAGCCGCGGCGTCGAAGTCGTCGGCGCGCCCGCGGAAGCGGAGGCCGCCCCGCCACT
>JBGSNQ010000087.1:0-38729 GCA_041739525.1 Pseudomonadales bacterium
ACGTTACTCGATGCGATCAGATCCTATGTGCCGTTCTACAACCACGAGCGACTGCACAGCTCGCTTGGATATACTCCACCGGCACACTTTGAGGCAGCGCCATGCTAACCAACGGGTGTCAACGCAATCGGGTGAAGTTCCTCTCCCAGTGATACCGATACGGAGTTCCTCCAGAGCCTGCCTGTTGATGAATTGGCGTTGGACGGTGCGCTAGGATCTGAAATTGAACGCCGACAAGCCCTCCCAAGAGCGCCAATAACAAAGCCCGTCCAGGTATTGGGTGAGCAAAGAAACTCCAGTATCTGCTGCTGCATCTGCTGATCATCCCGGGGTCGACCTAAGAATGGACGGCAACGCCCCTTACGTAGACCGTTCGGCTACGTTTTACTCCGCGAACGAACAGGAATGCGATTAGCCGTAACCGCAGCTATTTTGGGCGCGGCCACTAACTCAAAAGCAAGTCATGAATCGGCCTGGACCGGTGCCCAGTCGTAGACGACATGTCGATCAGCAACGACGTGCTGACTAACAGACCAGCAAAGGTGACGCGAAGAAGCGTCAGCGATGCGCAAGCACTAGGAAAGCTCTGCACAGGTTACGCAGGTGCGCCTTTGCGAAACGGCGTGTGTAGTTCGATGTTGCGGCTCACCAGCTTGCAATCATCACCCTGGATGTATGCGAGCGCTCGGAAGCCAGCGTGATTCTTTCGTATCTTCTTCAGTCGAGCACTCTCCTGCTCGAGTTCCTTCAGCCGCTTTGCATCCGGAACTTCCAGCCCGCCGTACTTCGACTTCCAGCGATAAAAGCTCTGTTCCGAAAACCCATGCTTGCGTACGAGATCGGGGACCTTCGCGCCAGCTTCATGCGCCTTCAAGAAACCGATGATCTGTTCCGTCGAATACTGCTTCTTCTTCATCTCGAGACCTCCCTTGAATCAATTTATCGGGAAATCTCTCAATGGTCTTGGCTACCCTGGCGGGGCGAAGGTCAAATCCTCGGAGCTGATCGAGGCGGGAATTCTCGCGCGGGATTGATGGACTTTCTTTCCAGCTGACTCCCGTCGTGCTTCCTCTTTGGATGATCGACACCTACAACGGGGACGCGAAGGGGCGGCCGAGGGATCAGGTCTTTTGGGATCTCGCACTCGCGCCCAGCGTCAACTGGATGAGTTCAGCGTGCGGCGACGAGTCGCTCCTCGTTGCCCCTTGGCAAGGACTCGAGAAAATGGCCTGCCGTTCTTGCGGATCAATCGGGTCACCCGTGTTTATCGGTCAAAGCTGGATTCACGGGCCACGCCAGCGACGATTTTGTGGGGTCTTTGGTTCAGCGGTAGCCGCCGTTCAATCCGAGTCGACCTGATCCGCAGGAGCTTCGCTTAGGACCTTCTTCCCCGTGACCATTGCGGAAAGGAGGTTGCCGCCTTCGCGCAATTCGGTGAGCGCTACCGCAACGACGTGGATCACGCTGAAAGCGAGCAGTACATAAAAACCATAATAATGCACAGTGACTACCGGTTCGCGTAGGGTGCGCATGGCATCGTAAGCCGCCTTGTCGTATGTGTCCGGGCTGTATGGGACCAGCGTTGCAGGATCGATCCCGGGCGCGGCGACCCATTGGGCGATCAGCCAGCCAATGGGCGGATAAAAGAGATCTGTGCCGGCGAGGATCAAGCCGGTGATCGTTTGCACCAGCAACACACAGAGCAGCAGCGTCACTGCGATGCGACCGACCGGATTGTGCCCAAGGTACTGGCGCGGCCGCCGACCGACGAAATCGGCGACGTAGCGGCGGACATCGGCCGTGTAGCCGTGTCCGCCGGGGAGGATGGCTCGCCAACGTGCGTGCCTTCCTCCGATGAAGGCCCAAACCAGACGCCACAGCAGATTGACGGCGAGCACGTAGCCAATCCACACGTGCACCGTCTTCAACAGGATCTTTCCGTCGTTCGTCACACCGAGTGCTTTGTCGTTCAGAATCGCAACACCCACTGCGATCAACCCGACTACGCACAGCACGTTGACCCAATGGAACAACCGGACGCTCACGTCCCAAACCGGATAGGTTTTCAGGGTTGTCATTCGAACCTCCGTGGCCAATACGTTCGGAGCGCAGCGCGCTCCGCCGATCCGATCCACGACACAGGCAATCCGTTGGCGGGGGCGGAAAGAATCACGAAGATCGGAAGCGAACTTGCCGCGGCGCTTCGAACGTCAGGTGCCAGATCCTGACGGATTTGTCGAGCCGCGGCCTTCTCTGGTTCCGCTTGGATTGCTTCAAACAGCATAGTCAGCACGCTCGCTGCAGAGGTTCGGAGTTGGCGTCGGCTCGAGCAGTTCGATCTGTTTGAGTCGGATCAGTCAATCAGGTCGCCCGGCGTCGGCGGTAGCCGCGGCATTTGCTGCGTCGGGAACGGACCGGATAGGACCTCGAGGAACGCTACGATATCGGCCACCTGCGCGTCGCTCAGCGTCTTGTTGAGCTGCGTGCTCGCCATGATCCGCACGGCCTCATCGATCGTGTGAACCTGACCGTTGTGGAAATAGGGTGCCGTGTACGTCAGATTCCTCAATCCAGGCACGCGCCAGATGTTCTTGTCCGCGTCGTTCTTCGTCACGCTCGCGCGGCCGGTATCGCTGAGAAAATCGTACTTCGCGACGTACGGGCTGTCGGGATACGTCGGGAACTTCATGAAGAACCCGGTACCCATGGGCAGCGCCGGCCCACTGAAGGTCGGCCCCTGATGGCAGGTCGTGCAGCCGACGTCGGCGAACGTCGCCAGGCCGCGGGCCTGCTGCGCAGTCAGTGCTTTCGTGTCTCCTTTTGCGTATAGGTCGTATGCATTGTTCGGTGTGATCAGTGTGCGCTCGTAAGCGGCTATGGCCTTAGCAGCGTTGTCCATCGTGATCACGCCGCCCGCACCGAATGCCTTCTCAAAGTACGGTTTGTAACCTGGAATCTTGCGGATGCGATCGATGACGGCATCGAGATTCGCCATCCCCATCTCGATCGAATTCGCCGGCGGACCTTTCGCCTGATCTTCGAGTGTCGCGGCGCGACCGTCCCAGAATTGGCTCGACAGGAAGGCAGCATTCCAGACCGTCGGCGCATTGCGACCACCGACGTGCCCGTGTACGCCGATGGACGTCGGCCGATGATCGTCACCGCCTTCCATGACGTTATGACACGAGAAGCACGAAATCGTACCGGTCGAAGATAGACGCGGATCGAAGTACAGCATCTTGCCGAGTTCGACCCGGGGGGCTGTCGTCGGGTTGTCGGCAGGCGCGGGTGCGCTCTCCGGTAGCGGCTCCCAGCTTCCGGCCGCGACCGCTGAATGCGGCGAAGCGAACAACATCGAAGTCAGCACGACTAGTAGGCTTGCACGGAGAGGCATGATCGACTCGCTGGTTTGATGCAGACTGAGGCAGGCTAGGGCGATCGGCGCAGTGACGGAATCGGGGAAAGTACTGAGCTTAGCTTGAAGGGCGTTTTGTTCGGCATTGGTCGCGCAGCGTTCACAGGCCGATTGCGTATCGTCGTGCAGGCGAAGCTGCAGCGAGCGTCCCTAGCCGTGCGCTGAGAAAGTCCACCCTTGCCAAACGGAACCGGGCCGCGACGTACTCGGTATTCCTACCTATGGTGTCGGACAGTTCTGCATTGTCTGATATGCAGCACAAGGGTCGACCAGGAACACGTGCATGTACAATCGAATTCTCGTTCCCGTCGACGGAAGCCCCCCGGCGAACCGCGGTCTCCAGGAAGCGATCCGAATTGCGAAGTTCACCGGAGCGACGCTGCGACTCGTTCATGTCGTTAATGAATTGTTCCTCGCGCCAGCGTACATCTCGTGGCGCAAATACGACGATCTGCTTGCAGGGCTGCTCGAGCAAGGCAAGCGTACTCTCGCCGATGCGACGGCGCTCGCGCGTGGAGGCGGCGTGAATTGCGAAGACAAGCTTATCGAGGCGATGAGTGGTGAGCAGGCGGCAACGGCGATCCTTCAGCAAGTACGTGAGTGGCTGGCGGATCTGATCGTCATGGGCACGCATGGGAGGCGAGGTTTGCGACGGCTCGCCCTCGGTAGCGACGCCGAGATTGTGTTGCGCTACTCGCCGGTACCACTGCTACTCGTTCGCGATGCGCCCGAACAGGGCTAGACGAAGAGGAGCGACGACCTGCGGGTCCGCGTTGCTGGGGAGCCAGATCTTTTGAGCCTCTTCTTCCGGATATCCCTTATGGGCCATTCACTGATTGTTGGGAACCATGGGGAAAATGATAGTTGGAGTTGGCGTTATGAACCGGCGGGTCCCACATCCTGTGGTCAACGAGGTGCGGGTTTGGGACCCGATCGTCCGCTATGGCGAACACGCGCGATTCAGTGACTTCTTGTACGCCCCGAGGCTAGCCCTGAGTTACTTCACGGACCTGTTGCGTGGTCGCGCGAAGCGCTACATCGGTCAGAGTCCCGCCGGTGCGGCGATGGTGTTTGCAATGTTCGTCAGCCTAGCGCTGACAGTTTCGTCAGGTCTCGTCGTCTATGCATACGACAAACACTCTGGTCCTCTTGCCGGTTGGGTCCACCCCGATGCATCGGAGCCCGTCGAAGAGTTCTGGGAAGAGACTCACGAGGTGCTCGCAAATGTGACGCTGGCCCTCGCGCTGCTGCACGTGGGCGGCGTGGTCATGGCTAGCGTCGTGCATCGAGAAAGTCTGGTGCGTGCAATGATTAAAGGTACCAAACGCATTTGAACGAGTCCGAACGCCGAGGCTCGACGCACGAGACAGGACATCACGATCTCGCGGTTGAAGCCATAGGCGTCTCTTGCCGCACTCAGATCCGAACACGCGCCACCTCATGATGTTTCTTCTTGATCTCGCTGGGATGATCGCGGCCGCACTCGTCACGCTGCTACTGTTTTTACTCCTCTTCGAGCGCGGCACCTTGTATCGAACGAGTTCACCCGTGCATCAGCTGGACGATGCCAGTCGTATCCGCATTCTTACGACGATTCTCGGCGCGCCAGCCCAACCAATCGATTCGCTGGAGCTGCTGACCGAGGGATTTCAGCTTTATGAGTCTCAGCTTGTTGCGATTCGCTCCGCAAAACAGTCGGTGCATCTGGAGTCGTATATCTTCTATCCGGGCCGATGGTCCGACGCCTTCCTGGATGCACTGTGCGAGCGCGCGCGCGCGGGCGTGAACGTGCGCGTGATGATCGATGCCATCGGAAGTCTGCGCACACCCAAATCTCAATTTGCCGAGCTGATTGCGGCAGGCGGTCGTGTGTACCGATACCACCCGCTCCAGTGGCACATGCTACTGAGATGGAATAGCCGTACGCATCGCAATCTCCTCGTGCTCGATGGACGCGTGGCGTTCGTGGGCGGCGCCGGCATCGCCGATCACTGGGGCCGATCGGAACCTCCACCGTGGCGCGACTGCACTGTCCGCGTAACTGGACGGGTGGTGAGCGGGCTCCAAGCGGTGTTTGCGGAGAATTGGCTGGAGTGCGCCGGTGAGTTGCTGGTCGGACCCGACTCACTACCCTTGGAGATTGACAGCGTTGAGGGTTCCGCCGAACAAGACACGTGCGGATTAGCGGTCGGAAGCACGCCCACAGCCGGACGCTCAACGCGCGCACGCGTGCTGGTCCAGTTTCTGCTGGCGAGCGCGCGGGAGAGCATTGAGTTGTGCTCGCCATACTTCGTTCCGGATTTCGGGATACGGCGTGAGTTGCTCGAAGCCCGCGACCGCGGCGTGCGCGTGCGAATTGTGACTGGAGGTCCCTACAGTGATCACGGAATCACGCGACGCGCAGGACGCCGTCGGTATGGCCCGTTACTTGCAGCGGGAGTGCAAATTGCCGAGTACGCCACGCACATGATGCATGCAAAAGCGCTCGTCGTGGACGGTCGCTTCTCACTCCTCGGGTCAACCAATATCGATCATCGCTCCTTCGGATTGAACGATGAGGTCAACCTCCTCGTCCTGAGCACACAGCTCGCGGTGCAGGTCCAAGCAATGTTCGAAGAGGATCTCTCACACAGCCAGAGCCTAGATCTCACCAGCTGGCGCCGACGGTCTTGGGGCGAACGCATAATGGCGACGCTCGGGCGCCTCATTGAGCGACATCAGTAGCGACCGCCGCTGGAGTGCAGCGACGCGATTAAGAGGTCTTCACCTATGCGACTGTTCGTACGAATCGCAAGCCACGAGTTGTGGTTGCTTATTGCGGCGTTGCTGATTGGTAGTGCTCTTTGGGCATTTGCAGAGCTGTCGGACGAAGTACTTGAAGGAGAGACTCATGCTTTCGATCGCTCGGTCCTACTTGCGCTCCGCACGGCATACGATCCTGCCACCCCAATTGGACCAGTGTGGCTCCAGGAAGTCGCGCGTGACGTCACCAGTTTGGGTGGCGCGACGATCCTCACGCTCCTAACAGTCGCAGTGCTTGGCTTTCTTCTTTTGGGTCGCAGATATGCCGCCGCATTCCTCGTCGCTGTGTCGATATCGGGTGGCTCGCTGTTGAACCTTGGCCTGAAGGCTGGATTCGACCGTCCGCGACCCGATCTGATCCAGCACGAGGTCGAGGTGTACTCCGCGAGCTTTCCAAGCGGGCACGCGATGCTCGCGACGACCACGTATCTCACGCTCGCAGCGCTGCTAGCTCAGGTGCAGTCCAGACGGCGCGCCAAGGTGTACCTGCTGAGCTGGGCACTGCTGCTCAGTCTTTTGGTCGGCACAAGCCGCATCTACCTCGGCGTTCACTGGCCGACGGACGTGCTGGCCGGATGGTGTGTAGGATCCGCGTGGGCGCTTCTTTGTGGCACGTTGGCTCTATGGCTTCAACGAAGGGGCGTGGTCGAATCTCGGTAAATAAGAACTCATATATGTGCCCGTGCACGCTGATGAACGTGGGCCGATGGTCGTCGCCACGTTCGATCACCTTATGACACGAGAAGCACGGAATCGTACCGGTCGAAGACAAGCGCGGATCGAAGTACGGCATCTTGCCGAGTTAGGCCCGAGCGGCGGTCGTCGTTGTCGCGGGGCCGGCGTACTCAGCGCTCGCTCGGTGGCTGGCCGAACGGGAGAGCTCAAAGATCGACTCGTGTCCCCGGGGCAGGCGCCTCGACGTTCCAGCCGAGACGGTCGGAGAGCAGGTCGGCGAAGTCGCATGCCGTCTGCGTCTCGCCATGAACGACGAACGTTTGGACAGGCGCGCGGGCGAATCCACTGAGCCAGGTGAGCAGAGCTGCCTGATCGGCGTGGGCCGAGAGCCCGCCGATCGTGTGGATCCCGGCCCGCACCGCGATGTCGTCGCCGAGGATGCGCACGCGCTTGGCGCCGTCAACGAGACGCCGCCCGAGGGTGCCCGCAGCCTGGTAGCCGATGATCACGATCGCGCACTCCGGCCGGCCGAGGTGGTGGCGCAGGTGGTGTCTGATTCGCCCCGCGTCACACATGCCGCTGGCCGAGATGATGATGGCGCCCGACTTGATGCGATTCAGCGCGATCGACTCTTCGACGGTGCGTGTGAAGCGCAGATCGAGCCACTCGGGATGGCGCTGCCGCAGCGACAGCAGCGCGCGTGTCTCGTCGTCCAGGAACTCCTTATGCTTCCAGGTGATCGCGGTCACTTTGTCGGCCATCGGAGAATCAACGAAGACCTGCAATCGGGGCAGCCGGCCTTGCCGGCACAGGTCGACTAAGAGGTGTAGTAGTTCCTGCGTACGACCCAGCGCAAACGCCGGAATGATGATGTTGCCTTGCCTGCGCCGTAAGGTGTCCTCGATCACGAACACGAGCTCGTCGATGGTTTCCTTCATCGGGCGGTGTAGGCGGTTGCCGTAAGTAGACTCGACGAGCAGTACGTCGGCGGTTTCGATTCGCGTCGGATCGCGGACGATGGGTCGACCGGGTTGGCCAAGGTCGCCGGAGAACACCAGCTTGCGTGTTTCATCCTTCTCGGTCACCCACACTTCGACGACGGCCGAACCGAGGATGTGGCCAGCGTCGCGAAAGCAACACCGCACCGAAGCGTCAGGCCGTACATCTTCGCCGTACGCGACGCCCTGCAGGAGTTCGAGGCACGCTTCTGCCTGCGCGACCGTGTACAGCAGTGGGGGTGTGCCGGCGCTGTGCCGTCGCTGCTGCCTCGAGCGTTTGCGCTGCGCGCGAGTCCATTCGCTCTCCTGGATGAAGGCGCTGTCGAGCAGCATCACCGACAGCAGATCCGCTGTCGCCGTGGTCGTGAATACCGGGCCGCTGAAACCCAGCGCGCTCAGGCGAGGCAGCAGGCCGCTGTGGTCGATATGGGCGTGGGTCAACAGCACGAAGTCGATGTCGCGCGGCTCGAAGGGCCAGGCGGCGAGGTTGCGTTCGCGCGCCTCGCGACCGCCCTGGAACATGCCGCAGTCGACCAGGAAGCGCACGTCGTCGGTTTCAATCAGGAAACAGGAGCCGGTGACTTCCTGTGCGGCGCCGATGAACGTCAGTTTCATGCGTTGCTCATGTGTGATGAGTTTGGCGCGTTCGGGATCGCGCTATGGTGTGATCGCAACCTTAAGAACGCCGTCCCGTTGGTGTCCGAACAGATCGTAAGCGGCCTCGATCTCATCGAGCTTGAACCTGTGCGTGACTAACGATTTCAAGTTGGCGCGTTCCGACGCAATGACGCTCATCAGGCGACGCATCCTCTCTTTCCCGCCAGGGCACAGTGTCGTGATGATTTTGTGATCCCCGAGACCGGCAGCAAAATATCGCAGCGGAACGCTCAGATCGCTGGAGTACACGCCAAGGCTCGAGAGCGTGCCGCCCGGTCGCAGAACGCGCAGACACGCCTCGAACGTTGCCTGGGTGCCAAGTGCCTCGATCGCGACGTCGACGCCGCGGCCGTTCGTCAGCCGCAATATCTCGTCGACCGGATCGAGCTTGCGGAAGTCGATGACATGATCGGCTCCGAGGCGCCGCGCAACCGCCATCCGCTCCGGCACGGTTTCGACGCCGATGATCGAAGTAGCGCCCATTAGTTTGGCGCCGACGGTAGCGCACAGCCCGATAGGGCCTTGCGCAAACACGGCGACGGTATCACCGATACGAATGGTGCCGCTCTCGGCACCGCCAAACCCCGTGGACATGATGTCGGGGCACATCAGCACTTCCTCGTCGGTCAAACCAACGGGTACCGATGCTAGATTCGCCATCGCGTCGGGCACCAGCACGTACTCGGCTTGGCAACCGTCGATGGTGTTGCCGAACCGCCATCCACCCATCGGTTTCCAGCCGTGGGCAGTGCCGGCACCGTCCTGAGCGCAGAAGCCCGACAAACATGCATTGCTGTAGCCGCTCGGTGTGATCGCGCCGGCGATCACGCGTTCGCCTTCCCGATATCCGGTCACTTCAGACCCAAGCCTTTCGATGATTCCGACCGGCTCATGGCCGATGATGAGGCCCTTCCGCACCGGGTATTCGCCCTTGAGGATGTGCACGTCGGTGCCGCAAATCGTGGTCGTGGTAATGCGCACCAACGCATCCAACGGCCCGACGTCGGGGATCGGTCGCTCCTGAAGCTGAATGTGTCCCGGCTCGACAAAGACGCTAGCTCTCATGGTTCGTGACATGGTCTTCCCCTCAATTCGTTTGGTTGCAGGAGCCGACTCGCGCGCCATTAGGACGCTTCGTGAACCGATTGCCCCAGCATTTCAGCAGTGATCAATGCGATGCCACCTGCCGATACATGGAATCGCCGTTGATCCTCGAGCGGATCGAAACCCACCGCGAAACCGTCAGGTATTCTGCAGTGCTTGTCGATTATCGCGGACCGAATTCGCACCGACCGGCCGACGTGCACATCGGGAAGCACAACCGACTGTTCGATGATGCTTCCCTGCTCCACGACCACGTCGGTGAACAGCAATGAGTGATGTATTGCGGCACCGCTGATGATGCATCCGCCCGCAACCAATGCATCCCACGTCTGGCCGCGTGCAACGGGACTGTCGAAGATGAACTTCGCTGGCGGACGTTGTTCCTGCAGTGTTCGAATTGGCCAGGCGGAGTCGTACATGTTGAGATCGGGTTGAATATGCGTGAGGTCGAGATTCGCTGCCCAGTAAGCATCGAGTGTACCCACGTCCCGCCAATAGGGTTGCCCGTTCGCCATGTTGACGCAGCTGCGCGCAAAGTCGTGAGCGTCGAGTCGGGCACCTTGGCGCAGCAGGGCCGGTATGACGTCGCGGCCGAAGTCGTGATGTGAATCGGTGCGACGAGCGTCTATCCGAAGTTGTTCGTACAGAAAATCAGCATTGAAGATGTAGATGCCCATACTGATGAGCGCCCGAGCAGGGTCGCTTGGCAGCGGCGCTGGCGCGGAAGGCTTCTCGACGAAATCCAGCACCTTTTCGTTTTCGTCGACTTGCATCACGCCGAACGAAGACGCGGCCGATAGCGGCACGTCGAGGCAGGCGATGGTGACATCGGCGCCGCGCGCCGCATGCTCGCCAAGCATGACTCCGTAGTCCATCTTGTAGACATGATCGCCTGCCAGCACCAGTACGTATTCCGGCGATTCAGTTCGAAGAATATCCAGGTTCTGATATACGGCGTCGGCCGTCCCGGCGTACCAGCGATCGTCGACACGCTGCTGCGCCGGCAGCACATCGACAAATTCGCGCATGCTTGAATCCAGAAACCCCCAACCGCGTTGCAGATGCTGGATCAAGCTATGGGCTTTGTACTGAGTTGCGACGCCCACGCGCCGAATGCCGGAATTGACGCAATTGCTCAATGTAAAATCGACAATTCGGTGCTTGCCGCCGAACGGCAGGGCCGGCTTGGCGCGCCAAGCCGTGAGCCCCTGTAGCCGAGTGCCCCGGCCTCCGGCGAGAACCATAGCGTAGCTGGAACTCAGTAATCGGCCGATCGCGGGCGTGCGAAACTGTTGGGAATCGAGCGCTCGGTAGCGATGGCCCGCAGAATCCGGCGCAGTCACAAGCATCATTGGCGCGCCTTCGCTGCAGCGGAACCTGGGTACTGCCGACGATGCAGACCCGTCACGGCACGACCGTAATGGGGATCCGGGCCAGATGAATGACCTTGGTCGCAACAGAGCCGAGCAACAATCGCTTGAGCCCGCCGAGGCCGCGAGTCCCCATTACAATCTCGCCGCAGCGCTTCTCGCGCGCAAACTCGACGATCGTCCGCGCAGGCTCGCCAATGCGGACATAGTTGTCGGTATTCAGATCGATTCGGGCGAGCACCTTACGCACCGGTTCCATGGCAGACTTGCTCTGCAAAGCATGATGCGCCTTGATCATCGTTCGCGTGACGAACGTGCTGGCCGGTAGCGGTGACTGTACGTTGAGCAGCAGAATCCGCAATTTTGGGTCCGCTCGCACGCGTCGTGCGGCATACGCAACCGCGCGTAACGAATTCGACGAACCGTCTACGGCAATCAACGTTTTTTGAACTGTCATCGCGATTGCCCCGCCTGAATCACTTTGCCATCAGCCCAGTTTGTATTTTCGTCGCAATGCTGGCTTGATGCGCGACGACGAGTCGATACGTAGTTCCCGTTGCATCCTGCGTGGTCTTTAGGACCGGATGACGCATATTGTCGATTCGTGCAAGCCGTGGGGGTCATCGTGACATCGCTGAAGCGACCATGATTCGGTCTACCAAGCCGGATCGGATCGAACTGCACGTTGGATCGGTGAAACAGCTGTTTAACTCATTTGATCCGTCTCCTTTTCTGGAGAAGGACCTCGACGACGAAGCTGAGCGCTACGTGGTCGCCTGGGCAGCCGAACTTGATGCAAATGCGCCAATCGCGTTGTCGATCTATCTGACGGGCTCGATTGCCGGCTCAGCCGAGGCGCAGCTTATTCCGGCGGCATTCAAGAATTACTTCAACTACAGAGCCGATCAGGCGAGATTGGAGATTCACGAGCTATTCAGGTTTGGAAGGCGATCGCTCGCCGTCGGCTCAATGGTTCTGTTGGGTTCATTGTTGATGAGCAACTACCTCACTCGCGCGATGGCTGGCTCGCCATTTGGCGCATTGCTGGCCGAGAGCTTCATCATTTTGGGGTGGGTGGCGAACTGGCGGCCACTCGAAATTTTCCTGTACGACTGGTGGCCAATCGTTCGAAAACGCAGGCTGTACATGCGACTTGCGACAGCATCCGTAGAGATTCGCGAAGCGTAACAATTGGAACACGGTCTGGCTCCGCGCGTGCCGCGACGAAGTGCACACTGATGCGGACCCGGTGATGCCGCAGCTGTGACCTTGGCGCCGGTTCCGCCTTGAGGCGTAAATTGGCCGCATCCGGTCGGGTGGCCGAGTTGCGGCTACGATCGATCGAGACTAATTGGGTTGTTTAACGCTGCTACGGTAGTTTGAAGGAGAAGTCGATCGGTCGAACAACTAGGACGTCGCAGTCCGCAGCCGTTAGCACCCATTCGGCGACGCTTCCTAGCAGCGCGTGCGCGACTCCGGAGCGGCCATGGGTGGCGATTGCGATCAGGTCGGCCCGGCACGTCGCCGCTTCGCTCAAGATGACCGCTCGCGGGTCACCGGGTCGAAGCGTAATTTTCCAGTGGACGCCGAGGTCCTTGTAGTCAGCCAGCAAGGTAGTCAGCCGGGTGGAAGCGTTCTGCCTGAAGGTCCGCCGATAGTTGCTCGTCTCGCGCGCCGATGAAATCGGTGTGACGAAGCCCTCATAGGGAACATTGAAGGCGTGGGCGACGCGGATGTCCTCTAGATCAGGTCCTAGAACGCGCAGCGCTACTTTGATGGTGCGGTGGAAAACGTCCCCGAGGTCTGTCGCGATGAGGGGCTTTCGATATGGACGGGTGGGCTTTCGGTTGACAACAACCGCCGGGACGGCCCCTTTGCGCACGATGCGCTCGGCCGTGGTGCCAATCAGCCGGTCTCGGATGCGACGTTGCCCGTGACGCCCTAGGACAATCAGTTCCGCGCCGAGACTTCGTGAGTGGCGGATGACCTCGACGAAGGGCTCGCCCATCAGAACTTCACTGGTCAGCTTGATGCTCCGCGCCGTGGCCTCGCCGCTCACGCGCGCGATACTTTCGGCGAGCGAACGCTTCGCGATCGCGGCGACGCTTTTGCGCGCCTTCGTAGGAACGTCGGCCGCGAGTACGTGGACGAGGTGAATAGTGGCACGGCTGGCGAAAGGGAGCAGCAGAGCGCGCGCGAGAGCCCGGTCCGCGCCCTGGGAGAAGTCGGTCGGGACCAGTACATTGCGCATTGGCTCGTACCAACCAGGTCCGGACTCCGCTTTTGTCATTCCGTCGCCTCCGTTTCTTGGTGCGGCCCAGGGGTCCGGTTGATGTGTAGGTAACATTCCTTGCTACCGGATGGTAGCAAACCCAGCATCATGGAATGGCGATTGCTGCCCGCTGAGGACCTACGTGAGAGTCAATCTGCCTAACGATCGTGCCGATGTGGGCGACTGGCATGCTATGCATGCGGCGGACGCAGTCGCTGCGATGGACTCGAACGCCGCGTCGGGGCTTACGCCAGAAGCGGCTCGCGGCCGCCTCGAGCGCTTCGGCGCCAATGCGCTCGGCGAACGGCAGCGGCGTTCTCTGATTGGGGTGTTCCTGCGGCAGTTCAAGAGCCCACTGATCTACCTTCTGTTTGTCGCGGCTGGAATAGCGTTGGCGCTTGGCAACGTGAGGGACGCCATCGTGATCTTCACGGTGGTGCTGCTCAACGCCGTGATCGGGGGATTCCAGGAAGGGCGCGCCGAGCGATCGTTGGAGGCGCTTCGAAAGCTCACCACCCACAAGGTCCGCGGCGTACGCGCCGGTCACGAGATCATCGTAGACGCGCGTGAGCTTGTTCCCGGAGATGTCCTGGTCGTTGAGGCCGGCGATGCGATCGCCGCGGACGCACGTCTGCTCGATGGTGCGGCACTGCAGATCGCGGAGGCGGCGCTGACGGGCGAATCGGTTCCCGTAGACAAGAGCTTCGTGCCGCTTGCACCGGATACACCTCTCGCGGATCGCTGCAACATGGTCTACGCGGGCACGCACGTCACGGCGGGGCGCGCCCGCTGTCTGGTCATCGCGACTGGCACGGCGACCGAAATTGGCCGAATCGCGGCGCTCGCAGAGGAATCGAAGGAACAGCAGACGCCGCTACAGAGGCGCATTGCCCAGTTCGGCAAGTACATCATCGCCGCCGCGACTGTCATGTTCGTGGTCGTCAATGTCATCGGGGTCCTCCGCGGTATCCCGTTGGCGGACATTCTGATGCTCGCCATCAGCCAGGTGGTGGGAATGGTCCCCGAAGGGCTCCCAGTCGCGATGACAATCGCACTCGCCGTCGGCGTGCAGCGGATGGCGCGGCGCAACGCGGTCGTCAGGCGCCTGGCCGCGGTGGAAACGCTGGGTTCGACCACCGTCATCTGCAGCGACAAGACTGGCACGCTCACGAGAAACGAGATGACCGCGACTGCCGTCTACCTCCCCACCGGTCGAATATTGTCCGTCACCGGCGCAGGCTATGAGCCGGTCGGACAGTTCTTGGACAACGGTGCCGTTGTCGACCCGACTCGCGAGGATTCCCTGCGCGCGCTGTTGGAAGCGGCGATCCTTTGCAACGATGCGCAACTCCAGGGACCGGAGAACGAGGAGCCGCGCTGGCGGCCCATCGGCGACCCCACCGAAGTAGCACTGCTCACGCTTGGCATGAAAGGCGCGATCGTTCCGGATGAGCTTCGCGCCCGTCATCGGCGTCGGGCGGAGATCCCTTTCGATCCGGCCGAAAAGATGATGGCCACCCAACACGATACGACCCAGGGTTCGGTCGTCGTCATCAAGGGTGCGCCGGAGGTCTTGTTCGAGCTCTGTCGGCGACCCGATGCGGACGCGAAGCAGGTGGCATCGGACGAGCTCGCGCGGGCGAGCGCCGAGCGGATGGCCGCGTCGGCGTTGCGGGTGCTCGCTTTTGCTGCCGTCGAAGGTGCCACCGTCGATGGCCGTGCCGGCTTCGCCGCATTGCGCGGTCGCGCGGTTCTGCTCGGATTGGTGGGACAAATGGATCCGCCGCGTTCGGAAGTGAAGGATGCCGTTGCGCGCTGCAGCGAAGCCGGCATCAAAGTGGTGATGGTGACCGGCGACCACAAGACAACGGGGTTTGCGGTCGCAAAATCGCTCGGCATCACTGGAGACGGCGAGGCGGTCGTTGACGGTCGCGAGTTGGAACAGATGTCTGCCGTCGAACTCGCGCGACGCATCGACGATGTTTCGGTGTTCGCGCGCGTTCACCCTGCGCAGAAGCTTCGCATCGTGAATGCATACCAGGAACAGCAGCACGTGGTCGCGATGACTGGCGATGGCGTCAACGATGCACCGGCGCTCGTCAAAGCCGACGTGGGTGTTGCAATGGGGATGTCCGGCACGGCGGTCGCAAAGGAGGCAGCGAAGATCGTCATCAACGACGACAATTTCGCAACGATCGTCGCCGCGATCGAAGAAGGTCGCGTCGTCTACCGCAACATCAAGAAAGTGATTCTGTACCTCTTCTCTACATCGATGGCCGAGGTGCTCGTGCTGGTCACGGCGCTCGTACTCGGCTACCCGCCACCGCTCGCCGCAGTGCAGATTCTCTGGATCAACCTCGTTACGGAAGGAACTGTCACGGTCAATCTCATCATGGAGCCCGCCGAAGGCGACGAAATGCGTCAGAAGCCCATCGCGTCGAACGAGCCCCTCCTCACGCGAGTCATGCTTGTGCGAATGGCCTTCATGACGCCCGCCATCGCCGCCTCCACGCTCGGTTGGTTCGTCTACCGACTCTCGCTCGGTGTGCCATTCCCGCAAGTGCAGACCGAGACCTTCACGATGCTTGCGTTGTGTCAGTGGTACAACGTCATCAACTGCCGGTCCACACACCAGTCGGCCTTCAGACTGAGCTTGTTGAAGAATCCCTGGCTCATCGGCGGGCTGGTGGTCAGTGCGCTTCTGCAGGCGGCGGTGGTGTTCTTTGCGCCGCTCGGCGCAATGTTTCACACGGTGCCGTTCACGTTGAACGAGCTCATTGGAATCGCGGTAGTCGCGAGCTCGGTGTTGTGGACTGAGGAGTTGCGCAAGCTCGTGGCGCGTCGCACGGCAATGCGTGCAGCGTGATGCGCGAATTGACGATGTCCCTGCTGACGGGGCACGGCGTGCTGGTACCGCTCGCGGCCTTCGCCGCGGTAGGCGGTGCGGTGTTCGCGATTGCGTCGCGCCTCGCGCGGCACGCGGACGCGGTGGCCGACGCGACCGGAGTCGGACGTCTTTGGGTCGGCACTGTGTTGCTTGCGGCGAGTACTTCGCTGCCTGAGCTCATCACCGACGTCGACGCAGCGCTGCTCGACACCGTCGACATCGGCGTAGGCGACCTGTTGGGGTCGACGTTGGCGAACATGCTGCTGCTGGCGCTGCTGGACCTCGTCTACGCGCGCCGGCGCATTCTCGATCAGGTATCGGTGGATCACGCGCTCGTCGGAACGCTATCCGTCATATTGACGGCAATCGCCGGCGCGGCGATCGCTTCAGGCGGCTGGGGTCGTGTGGGCCACGTCGGCGTAGAGACCTGCCTCATCGTCGCGATCTACCTGCTCGGCATGCGCGCGGTACACGGCAACATGCAGGTCACCGCGCCGCCAGAGCAACTCGAACTCGGGGAAACCAGTCGAACGCTGCTGAGACGCGCGCTACGCGGCTTCGCACTCGCGGCCTTCGGTCTGTTGATCACCGCGCCAATGCTCGTGCTGTCTGCCGACGCCATCGCCCTAGAGGGCGGGCTCAGCGAGACGTTCGTTGGAACGTTGCTCGTTGGGCTGACCACCTCGTTCCCGGAGGTTGCCGCGACTGTCGCCGCGGTACGCCTCGGGGCGCTCGATCTAGCGGTCGGCAATATCTTCGGCAGCAATGCCTTCAACATGTGCATTCTGTTCGCGATGGACGTGGCGTACCGGCGCGGCCCATTGCTTGCGAACGTGTCACACGATCACGTGCTGACTGCGCAGTTCGCAGTACTCGCGGTGTCGCTGGGGATGCTCGGCCTTCTTGCGCGACGCGGCCAAAGGCTAGGGCTGGTGCGCATCGAGAGCGTGCTGATCGTACTCGCCTATTCGGGTATAGGCTGGCTGCTCGCGAGGGTCTAGGCATGGCGTGCGGTGCAACGGTCAGGGCGCGCCAGCGAATGAGCACTCGAGTCTGTTCATTTGCGTGAAGCGTCGAACAGCGGTCAAACGAGACGCATCACGACAACAGTCGCTGGCGCCAGAACCGCTTCAGGAGTTCGAGCGAAACCAGCGCTACGGCGCCGGCGGTGAGCGTCAGCACGAGATCGTCCGGGTGCAATGGCCCGAAGCCGAACAATCCGCTCGCAGGCGGCCACAGCAGCGTTAGACACAGGATTGTCGACACGCTAATCAGCACCCATACCAAAGCGCGGTTCGGGCGCAACAGTGCCGTCACTAACGACGCACTGAAGGAGCGATTGACGAAGATCAAACTGACAATTGTGAGAACCAACGAGAAGAACGTCAGGGCACGCACTTCCGGTTCGGGCATGCCCCGAAGGGATGCCGTGACGAATATCGCGGCAAGCAGCGCAAAAGCCAGTG
This sequence comes from Pseudomonadales bacterium, assembly GCA_041739525.1. Classification (GTDB taxonomy): domain Bacteria; phylum Pseudomonadota; class Gammaproteobacteria; order Pseudomonadales; family Azotimanducaceae; genus DATJGR01. The sequence goes on from JBGSNQ010000087.1 coordinate 17,647, forward strand.
CCCCCTGCACAACACTCCAACCGACCAGAGATCGGGAGAACAACGGTTGATCCGGGGACCGGGGTGGTCGCTGCATCACGTCGTCTTCCTCGGTCTCGGCCTCGAACACGAGCGAACACACCGGATCGATGATCATTTCGAGAAACGCGATGTGAATTGGCCCTAGCACGATCGGGAAGCCGAACAGCAGCGGCAGCAGCGCGAGGCCGGCGATCGGTACATGCACCGCGAAGATGAACCCCATCGCCTTGCGCAGGTTGTCGTAGATTCGCCGGCCGAGTCGGACCGATTTGACTATCGACCCGAAGTCGTCGTCTAGAAGCACGATCGACGATGCCTCGCGCGCGACGTCGGTGCCGCGCCCGCCCATAGCGATGCCGATGTGCGCTGCTTTCAGCGACGGCGCATCGTTGACTCCGTCGCCGGTCATCGCGACGACCTCGCCATCTGCTTTCAGCGTATCGACGATCCGCAGCTTCTGCTCGGGCATGATTCGCGCGAAGATGTTCGCTGTTCGCACACGTTGCATGAGCTGCGCATCGCTCAATTTGCCGAGTTCTTCGCCCGTTACGAGATCGTTGGCGTCCAGGCCTGCTTGAAGTCCAATCGCTCTGGCCGTCGCTGGATAGTCTCCGGTGATCATCACCACCTTTATCCCGGCACTTCGACATTCGCTGATTGCTTCCGACACGCCGGGCCTAAGTGGATCGGCAAGGCCGATCAGCCCGAGAAATTCGAACGCAAAATCGTGCTGCGAACCGGGCCACGCTGAACCCTCGAACGTCGCGCGCGCGACGCCCAAGACGCGCAATCCTTCGGTCGCCATGGCTTCGACGGCGACCGTCAACGGCGCGACTTGGTCTGCGTCGAGGTGGCAGAGATCGATGATTGCTTCGGGCGCCCCCTTTGCGGCGATGACGAACTCCGCCCGGTTGTCGGCCGCCCGCCATACATGCGACATCGCAAGCAATCCGGGACGAAGTCCATAGGCCTGCACGAGTTCCCAATCGGGGCCGTGCAGATGTTCGGTTTCCGTCAGGTGTTTCCGGCCCAGGTCGTCGAAGGCCTTCTCCATCGGATCGACCGGGTTTCGTGCGCTCGCGAGCAACCCGAACTCGACGAGGCAGTGGAAATCTTCGGGCATCGTCCCGCCGACCGATTCGCTGGGCCGGAAGACTGCGCCACCTTGCAATCGAAGCTCGGCAATCGACATTCGATTCTCTGTCAGTGTCCCGGTCTTGTCCGTACACAACACCGTCGCGGAACCGAGGGTTTCAATCGCGGCGGCGCGCCGGGTCAGGACGCGTGCCGCCGAGATCCGCCAGGCACCCATTGCCATGAACACGGTCAACACGACCGGGAATTCTTGAGGCAGCATCGACATGCCAAGCGCAATCCCGGCGAGCAGCGCATCGAGCCACCCACCACGCAGTGCGCCGTAGAGCAGCACCGCGATGACACTCACAGCGCCCCCGACGGCGCCAAACAGCCGCACGATCTGACGGGTCTGCACCTGCAGGCGAGGCGACTCGGTCTCCATAGAATTCAGCGACTCACCGATTTTTCCGATTTCGCTGTGCGCACCGATGGCGATTACTTCGCCGACTCCCGTGCCACGCACAATCAAGGAACCGGCAAATACATACGGCAGGTCATCGCCACCGGGCCGGTGCTCGCTCGATACAACGTCGTCGCGGCGCGCAATCTTGCGTACCGCTACGGACTCGCCCGTCAGCAGCGATTCGTCGGTCTGCACATCGTGACTGCGAACAAGAACCGCATCGGCCGGGACGCGATCACCCTCTACGAGCTCGACGATGTCGCCGCGCACGACTTCGCGCCCCGCAACGCGTTTGCGCGTGCCGTCGCGAATCACCAACGCACGCGGGCTGGTCAGGTCGCGCAGCGCCTCAAGCACGCGTTCGGTGCGCGTTTCCTGTATGACAGTGATCGTTATGGCCATCAGCGCGAAAGCGAGCAGAATCAGCGCGTCCTTGGGGTCACCCAGCGCCAGGTAGATCGCGCCGCCGCCAAGCAGTAGCGCCAGCATCGGCTCACGCAGCACTTCGAGCACGATTCGAAAAGGCGTGCGCCGGTTCGACTGCGGGAGCTCGTTGTACCCTTCGGCCTTCAGCCGCGCTTGCGCCTCCACCTCGCTGAGGCCACCAACGAACTGCAGTGCTTCGCTCACTGCGCGACCCATTTCGGCTCGACGACAACGCTAACGAGTGCGTTGGAGGGCACAAGCACGAGCTTCGGCTCGATGCGGTCATTCGCATCCCTGCGATCCGTCGCTGGATATCTTGCTGCCACTAAACCACCTGCATTTCATTCATAGCATGGTACCTCTCGCCGGCGGTGCATGACGATGCAATCGATCGTGTCTATGACGCCGATTGTGGCTCACCTCGGCACTGGCAACGAAGTCGATGCGGTCATTATGTATTTCAGTCCCGTACCGTTTCCTTCAGTCTGCCGGCGGTCGATCTTGGGGAAGAAAAACGATTTCGTGAAGGGGCGCGACTGGTCTCATGCGTACGCTGCCGCACCGACCGTATTGCCAGGGTGGTGTAACGAGCGTGAACATGCTGAAACGATCAGGGCTTTTCTGCAGAAGCGAACCATGTTGCAAGGTGAGTTTCTCGCCGGCCGGCTTCCACATCCCGCCCGAGGAATGATGGCTTGAAAGGTAGCGTGCTAAACCGCGAAGTTCTGCCATTTCTGATGGCTCTCTTTGCGCTGGCATTGACAGCCTTGCTCGTCGACGCGCTGTTGCATGTGTTCAATGTCGTTTGGGTCGGTCGCTATCTGGGTATTCCCGGAACGCTGCTGATACTTGGTTCGTTCGGCTATTCGCTGCGCAAACGCAAACTCATTCACTCAGGAAAGCCGCTACAACTGCTGCGCGTGCATGAGCGCATGGCCTGGTCAGGCTCGCTGCTGGTGCTGGTTCATGCCGGCATTCACTTCAACGCCGTACTGGCCTGGTTGGCCGTCGGAGGCATGCTGATCAATGTCGGGAGCGGATTGACCGGCAAGTACCTGCTGCAACGCTCGCGGAAGCGGCTGGAAGAAACGCGGGAGCGACTGCGCCATGAAGGACTTTCCGCGGAGGAAATCGACGACCGTTTGCATTGGGACAGCCTGACAGTCGCCGTGGTCAAGCAGTGGCGAGTGGTCCATTTCCCAATCACACTTGCGTTCGCCGTGCTCGCGGCGGCTCACATCGTGAGCGTGTTTCTGTTCTGGGGCTGGAAGTGAAGCGCTGGATTCTGGTCGGGCTCACCATCGCGTTGTCGTTGGTGCTGGTGTTGACGTTTGCATATCCCCATCTGATGGTGAGCCCCGGTCCGCTGACGTCGGCGCACGTCGAGCTGACTACGGACTGTTTCGCTTGCCACGTACCTTTGCGCGGTGCGACTTCCGACCGCTGCGTCACCTGTCACGCGGTGGCTGACATCGGGCTGCGCTCGACCAAGGGCGTAGCGCTGGTGAAACCGGCGGTAAAGACCTCGTTCCACCAGGAACTGATCGAAGACAATTGCATCGCATGCCACAGCGAACATCGGGGACTGCAGTTCAATCGACGTGGGCAGAACGCGTTCTCGCACGAGCTGCTGCGAACCTCATCGCGAGATCGCTGCGGTGCTTGCCATACCGCACCTGACGACGAACTCCATCGGAACCCCACCGTCAATTGCGGGCAGTGCCACAGCCAGCAAAGGTGGGAGCCTGCGACGCTCGAGCACGACAAGTTGTTCGTCCTGGACCGGGAGCACAACGCGGCTTGTACGACGTGCCACATAAATGGCGACTACAGTCGTTACACCTGCTACGGATGCCATGCGCATGATCCAGCTGAAGTCCGCGCGGAGCATCTCGATGAGGGCATCCGTGACTTCGCCAACTGCGTAGAGTGCCACCGCAGCGCAAGCGAGGAACTTGAAGGATCAGGATCTCGTGAGCGCGACTGAATCGGGTGGCATTGGCGCAGCTGAACGATGCGTTGCAGTCGGGTCCACATGGGTGTAGGTCCAGCCGCCGTGTGCGGGCGGATGGGTTGCGCGCATACCGTCAATTACGGACCTGGCGTATGGAAAGCCGGCCCACATCCCAACGACGCAACTCAGCGGCACACTCGAGCAACGGCTCCGCGGCCGGCGAGAGGTCAAGTGCGAGAATTGCGGTCTTATTCATAAGCCTGGCAGGTTGGGGTTCAGTTGCGCTAGCGCGGCCTAAGCAACCAACCACGCCCGGACCTCGGCCTGGGTCGGGATGCGGCCGCTACTGACCAGTTTTTCATTGATCACCAGCCCGGGTGTGGCCAGCAGGTCAAAAGCCATGATGGCCTTCATGTCGGTAACCTTGACGAACTCGGCCTCCAAACCGGCGCTGGTGGCTGCTTCTCGCGCCACGGCTTCGAGCTTTTTGCAGTTCGCGCAGCCGGACCCCAGAATCTTGACGGTCAACATGGTGGACTTCTCCTTTGAGTGATCATGAGGGTTGAACCGCATCGTGCTGACGGCGATGCAGCCAGGCGAGGGCGCCTGAGAGCACCACAATAAAGGTGGCCATAGCCAAAGCCAGCCACCGAAAGTCCACGCCATCCACCCAGGCGCCATACAGCAGGCCCGCCATCATGCTGAAGACCGCGACCAAGCCCACGTACGCAAAAGTCTTGGGGCGGCCGATGACCGCCGCAACCATCAGAATGCTCTGCAGGCTCAGCTCCGGGTCGGCCATCAGATAAGCCAGTAGCGGGCCGGGGTGCATGCCGAGATCCAGGAACATCCGCGCCACCGGCACTTCCACGAGAGTGGGAAAGTACATGAACACACCAAAAGCCACGGCGACGGCATTGGCCGGCACGCTGTTGCGCCCAGCCAGGGCCTGAATCCACTCGGGCTGGATCAACTGGCGAACAACGCCGACGACAAATACGCCCACGACCAACAACAGGAATATCTGTTTCACAAACCGCCAGGACTCCCACAGCCAGCTCTGCCAGTCGGCGGAGTCAAGACGTCGTGCATAGCGGCCCACGGCCCACAGCGTCATGCCGACGGCGAACACGCGGCCCGTGAAGGCAATCTCCAGACCGCCAGCCTGCGGGGTAAGCCGCAGTGCCGCCACCAGCAACGTTGTGGCGGCTAGACCGAGGGCAGTCCAGGTCCAGCGGTTGGCGCCTTCGATGATGTTCTCCATGCCCTTGAATGCGCTCACGCCGATCAGCACCAGTAGGACGATCAGCAGCGAACCCTGCACACTCACACCTTCCTCGCCCTTGGCCACGTCGAACGGCACCCATTGAACCAGGGTGGCCTGCCAGGCCTCGGCCCAGGGCAGCGGCAAGTTCACCGCGGTCACCGTTGCAGTCAACGGCCAAAGCTTGAGAGTGCCGGCGATCAGCAGAGCGACGAGCGACAGCAGCACGCCGACGGCGGCAGGGTTGATGCTCGCCTTGTCGGCAAACAACGCATCGGTCTGCGCATCGTGGCTGGCATCGTCGCTCCAGAACAGCAGAGCCATCAGCAGGCCGATGCCGGTGCCGAACAGCAGGCACAACAGAAAGCGCGCCACGGCGAAATCCGCCCCAAGGATGCTGCCGGTGTAAGCCAGTGCCATGACGTTGCCTGCGGGCGCGAAGAACAGGAACGTAATCGCCGGTCCAATGCCCGCGCCCTTGCGATAGATGCCCGCGAACAGCGGCACGATCGTGCAGGAGCAGACCGCCAGCAGCGAACCTGCGGCGGCCGCGGCGGGATACGAAACATAGTGTGGTCTGGTGCGCCCGAGCCAACGGGTGATGCTGGCCTTCGGAATGAGAGCCGCCATGGCGCCTGCAATGACGAAGGCCGGCAGCAGGCAAAGGAGCACATGAGCGGCCAGGTAGGCGGCTAAGTTGCCGGCACCGCCATTCAACAACTGCAGGACATAGCTCATGGACAGACACTTCTCCAAGAATGCGGCGGTACCAGCGATTTTCTGACGTTAGTTGCTTGGTATTGCGTCGTTTCCGCCCATCGGAAATCGAGACGCAAGACTAGACCTAAAACCCCTTGGCCGCAGGAACGTCTGTCGAAGCTGCGGACAGACGGTCCAGTAACGCTCGAGCGCGTCGGCATCGGCGACGCGCACGGTGCCGTTTGAGGTGACTCTCCGATGTTCGGTTCGCTAACGATGGCAGCATTGCGCGCAGGCCCAGCGATCTGAGGCGCTTCGCGAAGGACGCCACGGCCTGCGCCCGTTTGTGAACGCTGTATTTGCCATTTTTTTTACGATGCATGGGGATCGGTGCTATCTGCGAGAACTGTGTCTGTCCCGCCGCCTCGTGATCGTTGCACAACCTGCCCTCGAATGCGGGTGAGGTCTGTCATAGCGCGCAGTCAACCGCCAAGATGACGTCTCGTTCCGATGTTTACGAAACGCACACCGTCTTTGATCGGAGGCCGCATGTCCCACCAAGACCCGCAATCGACCGCTTCACGCAGTACTGCCACGTTCCGTCGCGTGCTCATTGTCGGGGGTGTAGCGGGCGGCGCTTCCTGCGCGGCGCGACTGAGGCGGCTCGACGAGTCCGTCGAGATCGTCTTGATCGACCGCGGTCCGTATGTCTCGTTCGCGAACTGCGGACTGCCGTACTACGTCGGCAACGTCATCTCTGATGAGAGCAGCCTACTGGTGGCGTCGCCAGAGATGTTCCATGAGCGGTTCAATATCGAAGTCTGCACCGAGACTGAAGTCACTGACATCGACCGGAACTCGCACACGGTCAGTGTGCGCGACGCGCGCACGGGCAACACCCGGCTGGAGCGCTACGATGTGCTCGTCCTATCGCCCGGCGCCGCGCCGATTCGACCACTTCTCCCGGGCATAGACTTGCCCGGCGTATTCGCCGTCCGCACGATCCCCGACTCGCGCCGTATCCGCGCATGGATTACTGACCATAGCGCCAAGGCTGCCGTTGTGGTCGGCGGTGGGTTCATCGGCTTGGAGATGGTTGAGAATTTGATCCATCGCGAGCTGACCGTCACCGTGTTGGAGAAGCTGCCCCAGGTCATGCCGCCTCTCGACCCTGAGATGGCGGCACCACTGATGGAGCACCTTGCCGCCAAAGGCGTAGAGCTCCATTTGGGCGACGGACTTGCGCGCATCGAAAAGCGCAACGATGCCGGCTTGATTGTCGTCGCGGAGAGTGGTGCGCGCTTGCCTGCGGATCTTGTCATCCTGGCAATCGGCGTGCGGCCCAAGACAGCGCTTGCCAAGGACGCCGGTCTAGAGATTGGCCCTCGCGGCGGCATAGTCGTCGACGCGCAGATGCGCACTACCGATCCCCGTATCTGGGCTGTGGGTGACGTCGTTGAAGTGCAGGACGTGCTTACGGGTCAAGAAACGGTGCTGCCTCTCGCGGGACCGGCCAATCGGCAAGGACGCGTTGCCGCCGAATCGATCGCCGGGCGCGCGACGCAGTTCCGTGGCGTGCAGGCAACTGCGGTGGTGGGTGTGTTGGGTCTGACCGTCGCATCGACCGGTGCGAGCGAGAAGGGGCTGCGACGCGCCGGAGTCACGAGCTTCGAGAAAGTCTACCTCCACCCGGGTCATCACGCGGGGTACTACCCGGGTGCACGTCAGATTCATCTCAAACTCGTATTCTCCGTGCCCGACGGCCGTATCCTCGGCGCACAAGCGGTGGGGTTTGAAGGTGTGGAGAAGCGCATTGACGTCATCGCCACGGCCATTCAATTCCACGGAACGGTCCACGATCTTGCTGAGGCCGAACTCTCTTATGCGCCGCAATTTGGCGCCGCAAAGGACCCGGTCAACCTCGCCGGCATGCTTGCCGAGAACGTTCTGAATGGCGACATGCCCGTGGCGGATTGGTTGGTGCTCGACCGCACGGACGCTTTGATATTGGACGTGCGCGAAGGCGACGAGTTTAGCCGCGGGCACATACCAAAGGCGATCAATCTACCGCTCTCACAGCTGCGCTCCCGCTACGTCGAGCTGCCAAAGGACCGCGACATCTGGGTGTACTGCGCCGTGGGACAGCGCGGCTATTTCGCAACACGATTCCTGACGCAGCACGGATATCGATCGCGGAATCTGTCGGGAGGCTATGCGACTTACAAGGCGCTCAGGGTCGCCGGCCTCGCGCCGTGATCCCCGAGGATCGTTGCAACTTGCCCGGACCACTCTTTGTTGGTCATCCACGCGCCCCTCAGCCGTGTCGGCTAGGCAGATGACGCGCGCACAAGCGCCAAGCAAAGCGACCGAACTACAGTGACACCATGACCGTCACGCGAATCGCCAACAGCACACAGAGTGCATTGCGCGGGGCGGGCCGAGGCGCTGCTGCGATTCGTATGTGCGTTGCCGGACCGACGAACGGTTAGGACTTCGTTCTACTGGTACGAAGGACTTCTTGTTACTCGTTGGGAAAAAGGCGAAGTGTCGATGATGACAAAGGAACTGGTAACCGTTCGCAATGCGTTGATTCTCGTTGGAACGATCGGTGCGCTCATGGTTATGGTGGTGATCATCGCGCGTTCCCTCGGTGGCTCGGGCCCGTTCTTCCAATGAAACGCATATGTTTTCTGTCGCCCGATGTCGTGCATACACGCCGGGTGGTGAATCTCCTTAGGGAGAAGGGAATCCCCGAGAAACATATCTACGTGGTCGCGAAGCATGGTGTGGAGTTGGAGGATCTCCCCGACGCTGGGCCGGAGTCCAACGACTTTCTTGCTGCATACGCGCGAGGCGTTTCCATGGGTGCTGTCGGCGGCTTGCTCGCTGGCGTGACAGCACTGGCGTTTCCACCCATGGGCATTGTGATTGGCGGCGGTGCAGTACTGCTTTCGACGCTTGCTGGAGCGGGGTTCGGCGGATTCATGTCAGGACTCGCCGGCGCGGCGTTTACGAACTCTCGGTTGAACGAATTCAAGGAAGCCATCGACCGCGGTCAGCTATTGGTTATGGCGGACTTGCCAAAGCAGCGCATTGCTGAGTTTGAAGCGTCGATCAGGCGGGCGGATCCAAGCATTCTGCTCATGGGTGTTGAGCCGCCGGTGCCGGCCTTGGGTTGACTGATTGGATCTTTCGGCGCTTTTGGTGCAACTCTCTGGATGGACCAAGTCGTGCCAAGCGAGCCCAACGATCGGCGACCGCCTACCTTCTGGGAGGTGCTTGGCACCACGTTGGCCGCGTCGGTGTGCAATCAAGGGCGAACAAGGTGCGGGACTTCAGCAGGGGAAACGCTGTTCATTTCATCGTGTGCTCCAGGCGCTCGTGAAAGCCGTACGCGGTATCGGGCGCGGAATTCAGCGACACGGAGCTACTCCAAGTGATGCAGTTTCAGCGGCGTTTGCCAGACTTCACCTTCGTTGGCGCGTTAGATCTACTCCGGGGTGCGCAATACACGCCGTGCAGCGTTTCGATGATTTGGTGTACGGGACCGTCGGCGAGTGCATAGAAGATTACTTGCGCATCCCTGCGTGTTGTTACCAGCTCCTCGGCACGCAACACGGCTAGATGCTGCGAAAGTGCAGACTGACTGAGATCGATGCGTTCATTGATCTCGCCAACGCTCAATTCACCACCGACCAGTAGGCAAAGAATGCCTAGTCGATGTTCGTTTGCCAGAACCTTCAGCAGGTGTGCTGCATCCGCGGCATGGGCCTGGAACTGACGGGCGGCGAAGGCTATTGATTGGACCACGGTCGTTGACTTCAGCAGTTGATGAATTGCGAGCTGCGATCAGATCGCCGGCAGCGATCGATGTTACTCATTTCTAGCTTGGTACGGATCAAGAAACTGATACCAATCAGAGCCATCCAGCAACATTAAATGTATATTAGCATACTCTAACATAACGAATGGTCGCTCCGAGTGCTGGGACCTCTTCCTCTCCGCCGGCGGGTCACGACGCCGAAACTCTCCTGCATGCTGTATGCGCTGCCGATCGCATCGCTCCTTGTTCTTGTCGCGGCGTGCGGCCGTGAAGCGCCGTCAGCCGTGCCGGTGTCGGCGGTTCCGCAGCTGGCGACCGTGGAGGTCGTCCTGGGGCCGGCGCCGCGCGAACGCGTGTGGGACGGGGTCGTGGAGGCCGTCAACCAGGCAACGGTATCCGCTCAAACCGCGGGCCGCGTGATCGAACTGCCCTTTGACGTCGACGACAAGGTGCCCGCCGGTGCGGTGATCGTGCGGTTCACCGATGTCGAACAGCAGGCGGCACTGCGGCAGGCGCAGGCACAGTTGCGCGCGGCTACTGCAGCGGCGGACGAGGCGGAAGCTGACTACACGCGCACGCAGAACATCTACGAGCGCAAGCTCGTGGCACGGGCGCAGTACGATCAAGCGGTGGCTCGTCGTGATTCGGCGCGCGCCGCGTTGCAAGCGGCGAATGCCGCGGTGCGTGCGGCAGCTCAACAGTTGGACTACACCGTCGTGCGCGCTCCGTATGTCGGCGTGGTCACGCGCCGTTACGTCGAGGTCGGTGAGTCGGTGCGGCCCGGTCAGCTGCTGATCTCCGGTATCGGTATCGGTGCGAAGCGTGTGAACGTCGTCGTACCGCAGAGCGACGTCGACGCAATACGGCTGCACCACAGTGCGGCGGTCCTGCTCGATCCGGACGGAACCCGGCGCATTACCGCCACGGAAGTCACGGTATTTCCATACGCCGATCCGCTGACGCATTCGTTCCAGGTGCGGCTTGCGCTGCCCGAAGAGGGCGCGACGCTGAACCCGGGCACCACGGTCAAGGTCGCGTTCCTCGTCGGCACGGAACCTCGTTTGCTGGTACCGGCGAGCGCAGTCGTCCAGCGCAGCGAGGTAACCGCAGTGTATGTGTTGCAGACGGACGGCGTGGTGTTGCGACAGGTGAGGCTGGGTCATCGGCATGGCGATCAGTTGGAGGTGCACGCCGGCCTGCGCGAAGGTGAACGCGTAGTCGCGGACGCGGCGGCGGCTATCGCATGGCTGGCGCGTGGCGCTGCGCCTGCGTCGGGTCGTTGAGCAGAGACCATGGTCGACTCGACAGTGCAGTCCCTTCCTTCCGAGCGTGCGCCTTCGTCCGACGATTTGGGAATTTCCGGGCGGCTGGCGCGTGCATTCCAGAACAACCCGCTCACGCCCATCCTGGCGCTGGCCGGTCTGCTGCTGGGTCTCGTCGCTGCATTGATCACGCCGCGGGAAGAGGAACCGCAGATCGACGTGACGTTCGCCAACGTATTCGTACCGTTTGCGGGTGCAGCGGTTGCGGACGTGGAGAGCCTCGTTGCGTTGCCGCTGCAGCAGAAACTTGCCGCGGTGGAAGGCGTAAAGCATGTCTACGCCGTCAGCCGTCCCGGCATGGCCGTCGTGACGGTGGAGTTCGAAGTCGGTCTGCCGCGTCGCGATGCGATCGTGCGCCTTTACAACCAAGTGTATTCGAACCAGGACTTCCTACCGCCCGGGCTCGGAGTCGGTCCCGTGCTGGTGCGTCCGATGGGAATCGACGACGTGCCCGTGATGAGCGTGACGCTGTGGCACGACGACTTGGAGCGCGGCGCCACCGAACTGGCCGAAGTCGCCCACAGTCTGGAAGCCGAGCTGAAGCGCATCCCCGGCACCCGCGACGTGTACACGATCGGTGCGCCGCAGCGGGCCGTGCTGGTGTCGCTCGACGCGCCGCGCCTCGCTGCCCATGGGCTGACCATCGAAGAGCTGACGGCCGCGCTGCGGGCTACCAACGGTGTCACTGAGGCGGGAGAACGCGTGGTCAATGGTGAGGTCGTGCCGCTCACGGTGGGCACGTTCCTCGGCGATGCGGAACAGGTCGCGGCGCTCGTCATAGGACTGCACAACGGTGAGCCCGTCTATTTGTCGGATGTCGCGCAGATCAGCAGCGGCGGCGATCTGCCCACGCAATACGTGTGGCACACGGCCGCTCACGGGCAACCTGGATCCGCGGCGGGCATCGTACCCGCGGTCACCATCGCGGTGTCCAAGAAACCGGGCAGCAATGCGGCGGACATCACACAGGCGATCGCGCAGCGGCTGGTGTCGCTGCGCAACGTGATTATTCCGCAGGGGGTGCATGTCGACGTAACCCGGGACTATGGGGCCACCGCCACGGAAAAGGCGAACAAGCTCATCCAAAAGCTGATCTTCGCGACACTGTCCGTCGTGCTGTTGGTGTTGTTCGCGCTCGGCCGTCGCGAGGCTGTGGTCGTCGGCACCGCCGTGGTGCTGACGTTGGCGCTTACGCTGGCGGCCTCATTCTTCATGGGCTTCACGATCAATCGCGTTTCGTTGTTCGCGCTGATTTTCTCCATCGGCATTCTGGTGGATGACGCCATCGTGATTGTGGAGAACATTCACCGGCATCGCCGGCTGAGCAATGCGCCGTTGCGGGAAGCGATTCCCCGCGCCGTCGACGAAGTCGGCGGGCCGACGATTCTCGCAACGCTCACGGTCATCGCGGCGCTACTACCGATGGCGTTCGTCAGTGGTCTGATGGGCCCGTACATGCGGCCGATTCCGATCAACGCGTCGGTCGGCATGCTGCTTTCGCTGATGGTCGCGCTCGTCGTCACGCCGTGGCTTGCATTGCGATTGCTCGGCTCGGTGCACCACACCGCTGAAGTGGATGATCCGGCCGCCCCCGAGCGGAGTTCGTCATCCCCGACCTACAAGTTCTTCGATCGCCTGATGCGGCCGTTCCTGGCTGGTGCGCGTGCGCGCAAGCGCCGCGGTCTACTGTTCGCCGGCATTGCTCTGGCCGTGGTGCTGTCGGCCGGACTAGTGGCCGTGCAGGCGGTGATCATGAAAATGCTGCCGTTCGACAACAAGAACGAATTTCAGGTCGTGGTCGACACTCCGGAGGGCACGGCGTTGGAAGACACCAATGCGCTGCTCGAGGCGCTAGCTAACGAGCTGGTGAAGGTGCCGGAGGTCGTCGGTGTCCAAGGTTACGCAGGCACGGCTGCGCCGGTGAACTTCAACGGACTCGTGCGCCAATACTACCTGCGCAATGCCTCGAACCAGGGCGACCTGCAGGTGAACCTGGTCGGAAAGCATGACCGGGATCGCGCAAGTCATGCCATCGCCCGTTCGATTCGCGCATCGCTGGTCGAGATCGCGAGACCGTATAACGCCTCGGTGAAAGTGGTGGAGGTGCCCCCAGGCCCGCCGGTGCTCGCACCGCTGGTGGCGGAGGTGTACGGGCCGGATCCGAACAAGGTACGCAGCGTTGCACTGGCGCTGGAGGGGCTGTTTGCCGAGACGCCGGGGTTGGTGGACATTGATACATCCGTCGAAGCCGATGTGCAGCGCGACGTGCTGATCGTCGACCGCAGCCGTGCCGCCCGACTCGGCGTCAGCCAGCAGACGATTGCCGACACCTTGCGCACGGCGGTGGCCGGCAGCGACGTCACTTACCTGCACGACGGCCATTCGCACTACGCGGTGCCGGTCCGATTGCGCCTGCCCGCGGGAGACCAGGCTTCGATGGAACAGTTGCTCGGTCTGCAGGTGCGCGGTTCCGACGCGCAACTGGTGCCCCTCAGTGAGCTTGTGCGGGAGCAGCCCGCGCGCTGGCAGCAGACGGCCTACTACAAGGATCTCGTGCCGCTTAGCTATGTATTTGCCGATGAAGCCGGCACTCACGACTCACCGCTCTACGGCATGTTCGACGTGGCTGCCAAGCTGCGCGCGCAGCCCGTTGCCGGCGAGCAGCTGCAACAGAGCTACTTCAGGCAGCCGCTGAACACGACCCGCTATGGCATCAAATGGGACGGCGAGTGGCAGATCACGTTCGAGACGTTTCGCGACATGGGCCTCGCGTACTCGGTAGGTCTCGTGCTGATTTATCTCCTGATCGTCGGGCAGTTTCGCAGCTATCTGATGCCGCTTGTCATCATGGCTCCGATACCGTTGACGGCGATCGGCGTCATGCCCGGACACGCGCTGCTTGGTGCGCAATTCACCGCTACCAGCATGATCGGCATGATCGCACTGGCTGGGATCATCGTGCGCAATTCGATCCTGCTGGTGGACTTCATCGAGCGAGCGTGCGCCCAAGGTCAGGCGGTAGGCGATGCGGTCGTCGAAGCCTGTGCCGTGCGGGCCAAGCCGATCGCGTTGACGGCGCTGGCGGCAACCCTCGGCGCGATGTTCATTCTCGACGATCCGATCTTCAACGGCCTGGCGATAGCGTTGATCTTCGGACTGCTGGTGAGTACCGCGCTCACGCTGATCGTCGTGCCGCTGCTCTACGTGTCGCTAATGCAGCGCGCCCGCTCTGGGACGACATCCGCCTCATAGCTGCGCCGATCGACCATCGGTTCAGGCCGGCCACAGAGTGACCGCGCTTCTCCAGAGGACATACGTTGCAACCACGAAGATCATCGCGGCAAACAGGATGCTCAGAAGCCCCTGCGTAGCCGCGAACCGCTTCGCGGCCGTCGCGCCGACGAAGCCGCCGGCCAATCCGCCAGCGATGAAGACGAGTGCGAGCGGCCAGTCGACGAGGCCGGAGAAAGCGTAGTTGAGCGACGTCGTCAGGCCGAATGCGGTAACGGCGACGAGCGAGGAACCGATCGCATTCACGATCGGCATTCCGGTCGATGCGATCAGCCCCGGCACGATCAGGAACCCGCCGCCGATGCCGAAAAAGCCGGAGAAGAGTCCGGTCCCCACGCCGTAGCTCAGGACCCTCGGGGCGTTCGATTCATTGCACTGCGCCCCGAGATTGCCTGCATTGCGGCGGCCGCGCAGCATTATCGCGCCGACCGCGAACATCACGATCGCGAACAGGAACAGCAGTTTCTGCCCGTCGAATGCCTTGCCCGCCGTCGAGCCTACGAGCGCACCCACAACACCCGCAGCTGCGTACATCAGCGCGCAGCGCCATTTCACCGTGCGGTTGCGCGCGTGATTCACCAAGCCGCCGGCCGCGTTCGCCGCGACCGCGAAAGCGCTGGTGCCGATGGCAACGTGGGCGCTCGGTACGCCAACGAAATACACCATCAGCGGCACCGCGAGGATCGAGCCGCCGCCGCCGACCAAACCGAGCGAAAAGCCGACAAGGGTTCCGGAGAAGGCGCCGAATACATACTGCAGCGGTTCGAGCGTCACGCCGCGCCGCGCTCGGTCAGGCTCGCGACGCTTCTGACGCGCATCAATTCACCTGGGCCGACCGCCAGTTGTGCGATGCGTGGCGCCGCAGCCGGAGTCGGATTGCACAGAGTCGTCGCGATGGTTGCATCCTCGGATGAATCGGCGGCTCAATGGCCAATCGTTCACAAGCGGTCACCTCGCCAAGGCCGATCGTGTATTTTTAATCACTAAATTAGTTTAATCTAATATACCAATGCGCAACAGGGAGTGAAAGCGATGGCAAACGTGGTTGTGATGGGCGCGGGAGTAGGAGGTCTTCCGGCTGCCTATGATCTGCAGGACGTGCTCGGGCGGCAGCATGAAATCACTCTGATCGGGGCGACGGATCACTTCCAGTTCACGCCATCGAACCCGTGGGTGGCCGTCGGCTGGCGCAAGACCGATCAGGTGACCGTGTCGCTCGTGCCGCGTCTGCAGAACAAAGGCATCAAGTTCATTGCGCAGCCTGTTACGGTGCTCGATCCGGCGAACAACCGACTCACGTTGGCAGATGGTCAGCAGATCGCTTACGACTATCTGATCATCGCCACGGGACCCAAGCTCGCTTTCGACGAAATTCCCGGCCTGGGTCCCGATGGCCATACGGTGTCTGTCTGCACCACGCCGCATGCCGCGCACGCATGGTCGCGGTACGAAGAATTTCTGAAGAATCCTGGTCCGATCGTGGTGGGTGCCGCGCAAGGGGCCAGCTGTTTCGGCCCCGCGTACGAGTTTGCGCTGATCCTCGATGCGGATCTGCGCAAGCGCAAGATCCGCGACAGAGTCCCGATGACATTTGTCACGAGCGAACCCTACATCGGCCACATGGGTCTGGGCGGGGTCGGTGATTCGAAGGGTCTGCTGGAATCGGCGTTGCGCCAGCGGCACATCAAGTGGATCACCAACGCCAAATTGTTGGAGGCCAAAGCGGATGGCGTGCGCGTCGCTGAGCACGACGACAAGGCCCAGGTAGTAAAGGAGCACGAGCTACCGTCGCGCTTCACCATGTTTATCCCCGCGTTCAGGGGTGTGGATGCGGTGGCCGCCGTAAAGGACATGTGCAATCCCCGCGGATTTGTATTGATCGACGAGCACCAGCGCAACCCAAAATACGCGAACATTTTTTCTACGGGCGTGTGTGTCGCGATTCCGCCGGTCGAGGCGACGCCGATCGCGACCGGCGCGCCAAAGACCGGGTACATGATCGAATCCATGACCACGGCGAGCGTCGAGAACATCAAGCAATTGCTCGAAGGTAAGCCGGTGAGCCACAAGGCCACCTGGAACGCGATCTGCCTTGCCGACCTCGGCGACGACGGCGTGGCGTTCGTGGCGCTGCCGCAGATTCCACCGCGTAATGTGACGTGGGCGAAGCAGGGCAAATGGGTGCACTTGGCGAAGATCGCGTTCGAGAAGTACTTCATCGCGAAGATGAAGAGTGGCAACTCCGAGCCGATCTACGAAAAATACATGCTGAAAGCGCTTGGCATCGTGCGCCTGAAGGAGCATTCGTGAACGTGCTGCGCGCCTGCGAAAGCTGCGGCCGATCGAATCGGATCCCGGTCGTTCACCTGTCCGATACTGGACGCTGTGGTGCGTGCGGCGCTGCGCTCCCACCACTTTCGAAGCCTTTCGAAGCGAACGAGAGCGAGTTTGACAGCATCGTCAATGCGGCGCGTGTGCCCGTGCTCGTTGATTTCTGGGCGCCGTGGTGCGGCCCCTGCCGTACGGTTGCGCCTGAAGTACAGCAAGCGGCAGAGCATCTCGCCGGGGCCGCGATCGTGTTGAAAGTCAATACCGAGGAGCAGCCGCGCTTGGCCGCACGTTTCGCTGTCCGGAGCATCCCCAACTTCGCGGTGTTCAGTGGCGGCGAACTGGTTTGGCAGCAGCCGGGCTCGATGGGGCATCGGCAGCTGGAAAGCGCGGTTCGCCACGCGTCCAGTGCGTAGTTGTCATGACTGCGACGAGGCTCGTTATGTGAAGCGCCTCCGCCGAAAAATCGGCTTGAGTTCGTCAATGCCGCTGATACGTGGCGCGGTCCAATGATTCGAAGAATCACGTAGCTGTCGCGCCCAAGCTGATTGCGCTGGGTCATGAGCGGCCTTGCGCGGCGGATGTCTTGAAGCTTGGATTACGTTGGACATTAACTGTATGAAAGAAAGGATGACACGTCATTCATTCAGTACTTCAACGGCTTCGCGCAAGTGTTCCGGTGCTGGCGTAGTGATGTCGCAGGTCGTAATCGGAAATCGCTGATCTCAGCCCGGCGCATCAAGTCGTTCCAACTCTTGGCGATGCTTGTCATCCTTCCGCGGCCGTGCCGTGACGGAAAAATCAGCCCCGAGTCAGATTGTTGTTGCTCCCGCCATGTCTCCAGGATCGCACAGCCAGTGGCGGGTACCGGAACTCTCCGAACCTTGAGACTGGTGCCATACGTCTTTCCCAGGAGCTGCCGCATCGGGAGCGGGCCGCTGGATTTTCGGATCGTAAGGAATTGGCTGAACGACAAGCGTCGCGGACGCATACGGATCTGTCGCGACTTGATGGTTATGTTGGCGTCAATCGCCGGAGATCGGCTGCGACTACGCATGGCGCATATGCGCGTTACAGAAAGGGCAAGAAGACCAAGCGCTGGGGTTGATCTGTACGCATTGAGACTAGCGATCGACGTCTAAGCCTCGCGGAGAAGGCGATCGAACGCCTGCGTGAGGACCGCTGGGTGGTCGCGTGCACGTCCTCATGATTACTTCCCTGGTAGTTGAGAATGCGTTGCGTCGACGCGAACCTGCTGCCTCCTTCATCGCCTGCGGAACATTCGACCATGTCCAGTACTGATACATCTCCAATGCAGATCGTCAGAGCTTTCAACATCGCGATGGAGAAGAAGGACTTCGACGCCGGGCTTCGGTACGTCGCCGATGACTGCGAGTACACGAACGGGCCGATGGGCACGTTTCGCGGTCCGGCCGGCGTGCGCGCGGTGCTCGAGCCGTTCTTCGCGCCGGTGATCGAGCAGACCTTCGACATCCTGCGCGAGGTGGCCAACGGACCGGTCGTGTTCCTGGAACGTCTCGACCGCCATCTCATGCCGACGGGATGGATCGAGTTGCCAGTTACCGGTGTTTACGAAGTGCACGACGGCCGCATCACCGTGTGGCACGAGTACTTCGATCTCGGGACGATCCAGAAACAAATGCCAGCGGGCTGAGCAGAGCGGCCGCTGATGCCGCGGAGAAAGATCACAACGATGGCGTGATCAGAATCTTCGCGTGCAGGTCTGAGCCCTGCAGCAGGGCAAATGCCTCGGCAACGCGTTCGAGCGGCACGGTGGCCGTGATCCACGGGCTTGCGCGGCCGTGTTTGAATAGATGCAGGTCGGAGCCGCAGATGCCGCACGCCAGCGTCTTCACCAGAACCTCGCCTGCGCCGGGCTCGGGAACCGGCCGGTGTTCGACTACCAGATGTCCGTCGCGCACCGCGACGGCGCGCATGTTCACCGGGGTCGTCATTCACCCACCACCAGCAGCGCGTCGGTTGTGGCATTCATCTCGCGTGCGAACGCACGATAGATGTCGAGCGACGCCTGCGCATCGACGATCGCCGTCGCGCGGCCATCGGCATTCATCAGCACGTTCGCGCCCCAGATCGCAAACCACACTTCGGTGACTTCGTCCTGCTTCGGCACGACCAGCGTGTGCACCGAGCCGGCCGGTTCGAACAGGTACGAACCCGCGTGATTCACGGCGTCCGGATATTCCTTGTAATACCAGGAGCCCGACAGCGTCACCGCCAGCACGCAGCCGGTGTGAAAATGCTTGGCGATCTCGATGCCGCTCTGAAAGCGGGTCTTCGAGATCCACAGGCCCTGATTCAGATCGACGTGCAGCAGCTGCAGTTCGCTGCCTGGGCCGGCGTATACCCATGGCAGATCGGATGCGCCAATGTGCACGGCCTCGCGTCCGCCCGCAGTGGGTACCACCGTGCGTCCGGCGAACTGGCCGAGCACGCGGGCGATCATCGCGTTAGACGTCATCTTGGCTTCCTCAACTGATGCTGACGGCAAGGTTGGAGTAGTGCGCGCGCGTAGGCTCGAACTCGGCCGGCATGCGCACCTTCGCCGGGTCGTACCACGGCATGAATGTGCCAAGCAGCTTCGGCGTGTTGCGCCGGTTGAAGTGCTTCATGAATTCGCTGCGCGCCGCGATCATCCCGGGCGTCTCCAACTCGGCGATGCGCTGCGCGTCTGCCGCGAGGAAATACCGGTGGAAGCGCTGCACATAGCCGAGGTAGTGCCGCTGCGCCCAACGGCCGACGCGCACTCGGTACAGATAGCCTTTGCCAAGCGCGCGGTAGGCGTCGAACGCGACGGTGCGGTGTTCCATCTCTTCGGTGATGTGCCACAGGAACAGATCGCGGATCGGCGCCGCCATCTGTTCGTGCACGCGCATTTCCATCTGCGTGCAAGACATCGCCATCGTCATGCACTCGAACGCTTCGGCGTAGGCGAGATTGAACGCATGGTCCTTGTCCGCAGAGAAGCGCTTGTAGTCCGCTTCGAGTTCGGCTTCGAGCTGCGCGAGCCCGGTGAAGGCCGGATTGCGACGGCGCAGGATGTCGTTCACTTTCGCGTGCTGCTGATAGTGCTGACCTTCCTGCGAACAGAACCGGCTCATGCGCTCTTTCAAATCGACGTCGTCGACGTCCTTCAGCGCCGCGCGCACAGAGCGCATCAGATACGGCTCGAGGTACGGCATCGTCATCCAGTACGCGTGCGAGCTGTACGACAGCACCGGATCGTTGCGGAAGAAGAACAGGTCGATGTCGTCGTGAAAATGAAAATCCATTTTTCGCACCGGCATGTCCTGCGCGAGAGTCGTCATCGCGCTTTCTCCTCGTTCGGCGTGGGTTGTGTGTACACGCCGCGGGCGATCATGTCGCCGTAGGCGCGGTAGCGGCGCCGCCACAGATCGGGTTCGAAACCGGACTGGCCGAGAATCTGTTTGATGTACGGGTCCATCAGCAGCGTGCCGGTTTCGAGGAACATGAACAGAAACGGGAGCCACAGCCGGTCGACGTCGGGGCGGATGCGGCCCTGCGCGTCCATGCGGTCGATCGACGCGCGCACGATGTCGAAATAGCGCTTGAACAGCTTCGCGCCCCACGGCGTTTCTTCGAGCAGCGCACGGCGGAAATAGCGGCAGAACACCGGCCATTCCTCGGCGATGCCGGCCACCCACTGATCCACCGAGCGCACCATGTCGCGCGGCGCCTTGTCTTCGACGCGGCCGGCGTCGTCGCCGTAGAAGCGTTCGAAGCGTTCGATGAAGTACTCGTCGACCGCCTGCCGCAGCCCCTCTTTCGAGCCGTAGTGGTGATTGATGAGCCCAACGGAGACGTTCGCTTCGGCGGCGATGTCGCGCGTGGTGACGCCGTCGAAGCCGCGTTGCGCGAACAGTTCCATCGAGCGCAGCAGGATGCGCTCGCGGCCGGATACCGTGTCGACGAGCTTGACGGCGTTGTCGGTGGTCATGTCGTTCGCCCCTTCATTCGAAGCAGAGAAATCCCTGACTGAACGCAGCTTCGCCGTCCTGCGTGTACACGGTGTAGAACAACGTTCCGCTGGTTTCGCCCGAAACCGCGAGCCGCAGCGTCGACGGCATCAGCACCATCGCTGAGAAGCGTCCGCCGAGGCGACGCACGCGAGTGGGATCGCCGCCGAGGTATTCGTCTACGAGACGTGTGACTGCGAGCGCCATCGTCGCGGTGCCGTGCAGGATGATGTCGGGCAACCCGGCCGCCAGCGCCACCGCGCGGTCGGTATGGATCGGATTAAAGATCCGCGCGCATTCGGTGTATACGTGCGCGGCACCCGCCGGCGCGTGGATCGAAAAGCTGCGCGCTTCGCCAACGGTTTTACCCGGCTGCGGCAGTGGCGGGGCGGCCTCCGC
>JBGSNQ010000115.1:0-7053 GCA_041739525.1 Pseudomonadales bacterium
GCGTCGTGCTTGCTCGGCTGGAGCATGCGCCGCTCGCACCGGCGTTCGCCGTCGAACTCGTGCATCGGTTGCGCGATCAGGATCCGAAGGCCGGCCGTGTCAGCCGCTGGCTCGAGGAACGACTTGCCGCGCAGGGCACCAGCGTCGACCGCGTGGTGCAGGAAGAGCACCTGAGCCAGGGCGGCACCAACGTCACCGTGCGCAACATCATCACGAGCATGCGCCGTATTTCCGATGTTGATTGGGCGGCCATCGTCGAGAGCGTGAGCCTCGTGGACGGTGTGCTCCGATCCGCCAGCCGGTTCGCGGAAATGGATTTCCCCACGCGCAACCTGTACCGCAACGCGATCGAAGAGATCGCACGCGGGTCTGACAGAACCGAACTCGACATCGCGCGCGACGCGATCGCGCTGGGCAACGCGGCTCCCGTTGAAGAACGCGAACACGATCCGGGTCATTACCTGATCGGCGGCGGCAGGCGTGCGTTCGAAGAACGGGTCCGCTTTCGCGTGCCGATAAGCGACTGGCCGCGGCGCTTCAACGCGGCCCTGGGGATGCCCGGGCTCATCGGGATGGCGATCGCGCTCGCGTGCGCCGTGCTCGTCTGGCCGCTGCTCGCGATGAACGGCGTGCAGATGATGGACGCGTGGTATCTCGCGGCGCTCGCAATGGTCGGCGCACTGCCGGCGCTCGATGCCGCGATCGCGCTCGTGAACGCGGCGATCACTCGGGAGATGCACGCCACTTCGCTGCCGGGTCTGGATCTCAGGAAGGGCATTCCGGCGTCGCTGCGCACGCTCGTCGCCGTGCCGATGTTGCTCGCCGACCGACGCACCGTGGACGAGCAGGTGCACCGGCTGGAGGTGCATTACCTCGCGAGCACTGAAGGCGATTTGTACTTCGCGCTGTTGTCGGATTGGGCGGATGCCTCGACCGAGTCCGTCGAGGGTGACAGCGCGTTGCTCGAAGCTGCGGCAGCCGGTATCGCGGAACTGAATGCGCGTTACGGTGTGGGTGCCGGTGGCGATCGCTTCATGCTGTTACACCGGCGCCGCATCTGGAACGGCAGACAGCGGCGCTGGATCGGCTGGGAGCGCAAACGCGGCAAGCTGCACGAGCTCAATCGTTTGTTGCGCGGCGAAACCGACACGACGTTCATCGCGATCGACGGGAAGGCACCGCAGACAGCGCGCGACATCCGCTACGTGATCACGCTCGATAGCGATACGCGGATGCCGATCGAATGCGCGCAGCGGCTGATCGGCAAGATGGCGCATCCGCTCAACCAGCCGCGCTTCGATGCCGACAAGCGTCGCATCGTCGACGGTTACGGTGTGCTGCAACCGCGCGTGGTGCCGGCGCTGCCGCTCGGACGCCAGGCGTCGCCGTTCCAACAGGCTTTTTCCAACGCGAGCGGCATCGATCCGTACGCGTTCACGATCTCCGATGTGTATCAGGATCTGTTCGGAGAGGGCTCGTACATCGGCAAAGGGATCTACGACGTCGATGCGTTCGAAGCCTCGCTGTCGGGCAGAGTTCCGGAAAATACCGTGCTCAGTCACGACCTGTTCGAAGGCACCTTCGCACGCGCGGGCTTCGCATCGGACATCGAACTCGTCGAGGAATTTCCGTCCCGCTACGACGCGGCCGCAGCGCGACAGCACCGCTGGGTACGCGGCGATTGGCAACTGCTGCCGTGGTTACTGAGGCGCGAGGGTGCCGCGACGATGGGACGAAAGGCGGCGAAGCTCCCGCCCGTCGGTCGCTGGAAGATGATCGACAATCTGCGACGCTCGCTCGGCGCACCGGCAAGCGTCGCGGCGCTCGCGGTGGGCTGGACACTGCCTCTGCAAGCCGCCGCGATCTGGACGATTTTCGTGCTTGCTACGATCGCGCTGCCGATGCTGCTTCCGATCGTCGCCGGCGCGCACAAGTTGGCGGGTGCCCAGTGGCGCAGTCACCTGCATACGGTCGGTGCCGATCTGAAGCTCGCGGTCGTGCGCATTGCGCTGCAGATCGCGTTGCTTGCCCATCAGGCGTGGCTGATGACCGACGCGATTCTGCGCACGTTGTTCCGTCTCTTCGTGAGCCATCGCCACCTCCTCGATTGGATCACCGCCGCGCAAGCTAAGCAGGCGCCGACGCCGTCGCTAATGGATTCCTACCGCAGCATGCGCGGCGCGTTGCTCGTGGTATTGGTCGTCTCGACCGCCGTGCTGATTGCATGGAACAGCGGTGGCGTGCTCGCCGTGCCGTTTCTCGTCGTGTGGTTCTGTTCACCGGTCATCGCGCGGCGCGTCAGTCGCGCGCCGGTGACCCCGGGCGACGAACCGTTGTCGCTCGAAGATGCGCAGGCGTTGCGTCGCGTTGCGCGTCGCACCTGGCGATTCTTCGAGACGTTCGTTACTGCGGACGACAACTGGCTGCCTCCGGACAACTTCCAGGCCATGCCAACACCCATCGTTGCATCGCGGACATCGCCCACGAACATCGGCCTGTACTTGCTCGCTGCGGCAACCGCGCGCGACTTAGGCTGGTTCGGCACGCTCGATCTGCTCGATCGGCTGGAGCCCACGTTGAGCTCGATGGAACGCTTGCCGCGCGTAAATGGGCATTTCCTCAACTGGTACGACACGCGCACGTTGCAGCGTTTGGAACCGCAGTACATCTCCACCGTCGACAGCGGCAACCTGGCCGGCCACCTGATCACGCTCGCCAACGCCTGCATCGAGTGGACGCGCGTGCGAACTCCCGCCGCGGCCGTGCTCGCAGCCATCGACGATGCGCTGACAATCGCGCGCGAATCGCTCGATGCACTCGGCGACGAGAATCGTCTGTCCGCCGATGCCCAACGACAGGTCGAAGGGGTGATAGACGGAGTGCTCGACACGGTCCGCCGGGCGCAAGGGGAGCTCGAACTAACGTTCGAGGCGCTCGCGCAACGCATGGAGGCTTCCGTGGCGACTGCGCGCGCCCAGATCGGCGATGCAACCGACATCCCGCGCGGCGATGTGCTGTTCTGGCTCGAGGCCGCCGCGCGCACGCTCACCAGCCACCGGCGCGACCTGGCCGACCTGCACGAGACCGACGAGTTGACGCGCCGCTTGCGAATGATCGAGTCGAAGGCCCGCGCAATGGCCAATGCAATGGATTTCGCGTTTCTGCTCGACCGGGAGCGTAACCTCCTGTCCATAGGCTACAGCGTAACGGACGGGCAGTTGGACCCGAGCTGTTATGACCTGCTTGCATCGGAAGCTCGACTCGCGAGCTTCATTGCCATCGCGAAGCACGACGTGCCGTCGAAACACTGGTTCCGCCTTGGCCGCAATGTGACGTGGGTGGACGGCGGCGCGGCGCTGATCTCGTGGTCCGGATCGATGTTCGAATATCTGATGCCGTCGCTCGTGATGCGCGCACCGATCGGCAGCCTCCTCGAGAACACGAGTCGTCTGATCGTGCGCCGGCAGATCAAGTTTGCGACGAAACTCGGCTTGCCGTGGGGCATCTCCGAGTCTGCGTACAACGTGCGCGATCTGTCGCTGACGTATCAGTACTCGAGCTTCGGCGTACCGGGGCTTGGGTTGAAGCGTGGGCTCGGCGACAACCTCGTGGTTGCGCCGTATGCAACCGCGCTCGCGGCGATGGTCGATCCGCCCGCTGCGGCCCGCAATTTCACACGCCTCGCAGGCGAGGGCGCGCTCGGCCGCTACGGTTTCTACGAGGCACTCGACTACACCCCGGCGCGTACGCCGGAGGGCAGCCGCGTCGCGATCGTCCATGCGTTCATGGCGCATCACCAGGGGATGACGGTGGTCGCGCTCGCGGACGTGCTGCTGCAGGGCGAGATGCGCAGGCGCTTTCACGCGGAGTCTCTGATGCAGGCGGCCGAGTTGCTGCTGCAGGAACGGCGACCGCGCGAGGTGATGGAGTCGTATCCGCGCGCCGAAAAGTCGAGCCCGAGCGAGTCCACTCGCGATCTGCATGTACCTGCGCCCCGTTATTTCCGCTCCCCGCACACGCCCACGCCCGAGACGCAATTGCTGTCCAACGGGCGCTACACGGTGATGCTGTCGGCCGCGGGCTCCGGCTACAGCCGTTGTGAGGAACTCGGCGTGACGCGTTGGCGGGAAGACCCCACACGGGACAACTGGGGCGCGTATGTGTACGTGCGCGACCTCGGCTCCGGCCGGGTGTGGTCGGTGGGTTATCAACCGACCGCGGTAGAGCCTGCTTCTTACGACGTCACGTTCACCGAAGATCGGGCGACCATCGCGCGGCGCGACGACGATGTAATGACCACGCTCGATGTCGTCGTGTCGACGGAAGACGACGCCGAGGTGCGGCGCGTCACTATCGGCAACCTGTCGCGGGCGGAGCGATACATCGAGCTCACGTCGTACGCGGAAATCGTGCTGGCAACGCCGGCCGCCGATACGGCCCACCCCGCGTTCTCGAAGATGTTCGTGCGGACCGAGTTCGATGCGCAATCGGGCGCGCTTCTCGCCACGCGCGGGCGTCGCGCGCCCGACGAACCGGAACTCTGGGCCGCGCACTTCGCCATCGTCGAAGGCAGGGCCGCGGTCGCTCCACAGTTCGAAACCGATCGGGTGCGCTTCCTCGGTCGTGGTCGCGATACACGCCGCCCGGCTGCGTTGATCGATGACGCACCGTTGTCGGGGACGACAGGTACCGTGCTCGATCCCGTGTTTGCAGTGCGCCATCGCATTCGCGTTCCGGGTGAAAAGAGTGTGCGTGTGGCGTTCTGGACCGTTGTAGCTGCAACGCGGGAAGCGGTGCTCGATCTCGTCGACAAGCATCACGACGCAAGTGCCTTCGATCGCGTCGCGACGCTCGCATGGACGCAGGCTCAAGTGCAGCTGAATCACCTCGGCATCGACGCCAACGAGGCAGGCCTGCTGCAGCGTCTCGCCAGCCGCCTGTTGTATGCCGACGCCAACTATCGGCCCGCCGCAGATCTGATACGTCGCGGCGCCGCCGCTCCGCCTGCCGTGTGGGCACAAGGCGTTTCGGGTGATCTGCCGATCATGCTGCTGCGGATCGACGATGTGGACTATCTGCCTATGGTGCGCCAGATGCTGCGTGCTCACGAATACTGGCGCATGAAACACCTCGCGGTGGATCTCGTGATCCTGAACGAGCGGGGCGCATCGTACGTGCAGGACCTGCAGATTGCGCTCGAGTCGCTGGTGCGCACGAGCAACGCGCGCCCGCGCATCGGCGGTGCAACGCGCGAAGGCGGTGTGTTCGTGCTGCGCGCCGATCTCATTACGGGCGAGTCCCGCGGTGCACTGTTCGCGATGGCGCGCATCGTGCTGAATGCGCGGCGCGGCACGCTGCACGATCAGTTGAAGGGGCGGCAGGCGTCGAATGTTCCTGCGCCTCCACCTCGCAAGCGCCCGCCATCGGCGGACCGCACGCAACCGGCACAGTCTTCGGGACTGCGCGACTCGCTGGAGTTCTTCAACGGCTTTGGCGGTTTCTCCGATGATGGTCGCGAGTACGTGACCGAGATCGTCTCGGGCGAGTTCACGCCGGCGCCGTGGATCAACGTTGTGGCAAACCCGTCGTTCGGCTTTCAGGTTTCAGCAGAGGGAAGCGGCTACACGTGGGCGCAGAACAGCAAGGAGAACCAACTGACGCCCTGGTCGAACGATCCCGTTTCCGATCCGGCGGGCGAAGTGCTCTACGTGCGCGACAACGAAACGGGGGAATTGTGGGCACCCACCGCGTCGCCGTTCGCGGAAAGCAACGGGCGCCACACCGCCAGACACGGACACGGCTATTCGCGTTTCGAACACACGTCGCGCGGTATCGCGCTCGATCTGGTGCAGTTCGTTCCGATGGACGACCCGGTGAAAATCTCGGTACTCACGGTTCGAAACGCGTCGGGTCGCACGCGTCGGCTGTCGGTCACCGCGTACGCCGAGTGGACGCTCGCTCCGGCGCGCAACGCATCGTCGTTGTCGATCGTGACGGAGCTGGACTCGAAGACGCGGGCGATCTTCGCGCGCAATCCCTGGAATGCGTCGTTCGGTACGTGTGTCGCGTTTGCCGATCTCGGTGGGCGCCAAACGAGCTGGACCACCGATCGGCGAGAGTTCCTCGGCAGACATGGTTCACTCGACAATCCCGCCGCCCTCGCAAGCGCAACACCGTTGTCGGGCTCCGCCGGCGCAGCACTCGATGCATGCGCTGCGTTGCAAACGACCATCGAACTCGAACCGGGCGCTACGACGCAGGTGATCGGGCTACTCGGGCAAACTGCGTCGGTCGCAGAAGCGCAAGCGCTGATCGCGCGCTACCGGGCTGCCGATCCTGCACGCACGCTCGCTGCGGTCACCGATCACTGGGACGACGTGTTCGGTGCAATTCGCATCGAGACACCCGACCGCGCCATGGATCTATTGCTCAATCGCTGGGCCATCTATCAGACGCTTGCGTGCCGGATGTGGGCGCGCGCCGGGTTCTATCAGGCGAGCGGCGCTTACGGTTTTCGGGATCAGTTGCAGGACAGCATGGCACTCGCTTACGCGCGCCCGGACCTGGCGCGCGCCCACGTCTTACGCGCTGCGGCCCGACAGTTCCGCGAAGGGGACGTCCAGCATTGGTGGCTACCGCATTCAGGCGTCGGGGTGCGAACGCACATTTCCGATGATCGGGCGTGGCTCGTGTATACAACCCTGCACTACGTTGCAGTGACGGGCGACGTCGACGTGCTCGAAGAAACGATACCGTTCCTCGAAGGCCCGCCGCTCCCGAACGGCGAAGCGGACGCGTATTTTCAGCCGCAGGTGGCGGAAGAGGCGGGATCGCTGTTCGAGCATTGTGCTCGTGCGTTGGATCAGAGCCTCGCCGTGGGACAGCATGGATTGCCGTTGATCGGCACAGGCGACTGGAACGACGGCATGAATCGTGTCGGCCCGGATGGCAGAGGTGAAAGCGTGTGGCTCGGTTGGTTTTTACACGCGACTTTGCTCGAGTTCGCGCCGCAAGCCGAGGCGCGGCGAGACATGGTCCGCGCGCAGCGCTGGC
>JBGSNQ010000129.1:0-8195 GCA_041739525.1 Pseudomonadales bacterium
GCGTTCCTGTCGGCGCTCTTCTGCAGCGAGCGCGCGCGCGGCAGCACGTTTGCGGTGCGCATCGTAACGACGTCGAGAGTCGTCGGCGCGGCTCGGATCCATTTCAGTGGCAGATAGAGATGTCGAAGCGATCGCGCGCGACGCGTCAGCGACCATCGCGATGCAATCGACGGGACACGCTGGAATACACAGTTCACAACCCGTGCAATGCCGTGCGATGACGGTGTGCATGTGTCCGGCGGCGCCGGAAATCGCGTCGACCGGACACGCGGGCAGGCACAACGCGCATCCGATGCAACGCGACTCGTCGATCAGCGCGACGGCGGACGCATCCATGGGCTGCAGGTCTGGATCGAGCGCTAGCACGGGCCGATTCAAGAGTGCCGCGAGCGTGTCGATCGTGGTGGAGCCGCCCGGTGGGCAGCGGTTGATCGGTGCGCCTGCCGCCACAGCCTCGGCGTAAGGGCGGCATCCCGGGTGGCCACAGCGTTCGCATTGGGTCTGCGGCAAAAGCAGGTCGATGGCATCGATCAGTTTCGGACCAGTGGGACGCACGTGCCCAGCCATCCAGCCCAGCACGCCCCCGAATGAAGCCGTCAGGAGGCCGAGTACTGCCGTTCCTACCAGCGCCATCTAACCCCCGATGCCTTTGAACCCCGTGAAGGCGAGCGATATCACTCCGACGATCACCAATTGAATCGGCGCGCCGCGGAACGGTGCCGGAATCCGCGCCGCATCGAGCCGTTCGGACAGCGCCGCGAACATAACGATCGCCAACGTGAAGCCGAACGCGGCTCCGAGTGCATGGAGGATCGTGGCAATCAGGGTCAATTGCGGCTCGGAAACGAGCAAGGCGAGCGCAAGCACGCCGCAGTTGATCGTGATCAGCGGCAGGTGCATGCCGAGGGCGTGATGCGCCGCCGGGTAGATCGCGCGGATCGCGACCGTAGTGCCTTGTGCAAGCACCACAACCACGAAGAAGAACGCGACGAAGCGCAGGTATTCGAGATCGAGCGGTATCAGCACGAACATCTCGAGCAGATGATTCGTAACGGCAGGCAACGTAACGACGATCGCGATAGTAACGGTGAGCACCCACGCCTCACTCGGTCGAGCGTCGGCGCGGAACAGCGGTCGTACACCGAGGAACTGCGTCAGCACGAGGTAGTTTGCGAGAACAGCGCCGATCAGCAGCGGGAAGGCGTCTGGCATTCCGGCAGCGTCAGCGAACCTGCATTCCCGGAACGGCGCCGGAGTCGGGTGACAGCAGGAAGATCTCGTCGCCGCCGGGACCGGCTGCCAGCACCATGCCTTGCGATTCACCGAAGCGCATCTTGCGCGGCTTCAGGTTGGCCACGACGACTGTGAGACGACCGACCAGCGATTCGGGCGTATACGCGCTCTTGATGCCCGCGAACACCTGGCGTTGCGAATCGCCGAGATCGAGCTGCAGCCTGATCAACTTGTCAGCGCCTTCGACGTGTTCGGCCGAAATCACACGTGCCACGCGCAAGTCGATGCGGTTGAAGGCATCGATGTCGATCGGTTCGGTCGTCGCGGGCGCGGCGGCCACAGGGGCAGCCTTCGCGGGTGTTGAAGCCTTCGCAGCTTCCGGTTTAGCCGCGGCCTGCCCGTCTGTACCACGCGTCTCTTCGATCATACGATTCACAGCGTCGGCCTCGATGCGGGTCAGCAACGGTTCGAAGGCGTTGATGCGGTGTTTGCCGAGGAAAGTCTGCGTGTCTGCCCAACTGAACCCGGGCAGGTTCAAAAAGCGCGCGCTGCGTTGTGCCGTGTCGGGCAGCACCGGTGCCAGATACACGACGAGCACCTTGAAGAGGTTGATGCCGAGCGTACAGATCGCCTGCACTTCGGCGGCGCGACCTTCCTCCTTCGCAAGTGTCCACGGTGCTTGCTGCGCAATGTACTGATTGGCGCGGTCGGCGAGTGCGGTGATCTCGCGTACGGCCTTTCCGTATTCGCCGGATTCGTACCACGCAGCGATCGCGGGCGCAGCGTCGGTGAACGCACGCCACAGTTGCGGATCGTGGATCGATGTGCCGAGTTCGCCGCCGTTCAATCGGTTGATGAATCCCGCGCAACGGCTGGCGATGTTGACGATTTTGCCGACGAGGTCGGAATTCACCCGCTGCACAAAATCGTCGAACGTGATGTCGATGTCGTCGACCGTGCCGTTCAACTTCGTCGCGAAGTAATAGCGCAGGTACTCCGGATTCAAATGGTTCAGATACGTGCCGGCATTGATGAACGTGCCGCGCGACTTCGACATTTTGGTGCCGTCCACCGTAATGAAGCCGTGCGTATGAACCCGCGTCGGTTTGCGATAGCCCGAACCCTGCAGAACCGCGGGCCAGAACAGCGCGTGGAAGTTGACGATGTCCTTGCCGATGAAGTGATGCACCTCGGTGCTCGCGTCGGGGCGCCAGAATTCGTCGAATGTGACTTCGTTGTGTGAATCGGCGAAGTTCCGGAAGCTCGCCATGTAGCCGATCGGCGCATCCATCCAGACATAGAAGTACTTGTCGGTGGTTCCGGGAATCAGGAAGCCAAAGTACGGCGCATCGCGGCTGATGTCCCAGGGCTTCAGCCCAGTGTCCAGCCACTCAGCCAGCTTGTTGGAAACCTCGGGCTGCAGCGTGCCGCTGAATACCCACTGCTTCAGCATTTGGGAGAACTGCGGCAGGTCGAAAAAGTAGTGTGTGGAACTGGCGAGCACCGGTGTGGCACCGGAGATCAGTGAGCGCGGGTTCTTCAGGTCGGTCGCGTCGTAAGTAGCGCCGCAGACCTCGCAGTTGTCGCCGTACTGATCGTCGCTGCCGCAGCGCGGGCATTCCCCTTTAACGAATCGGTCGGCGAGGAACAGCTTGCGGTCCGGATCGAACAGCTGCTCCACGTCGCGTGTGAAGATGTAGCCGCCTTCCGACAGGCGCGTATAGATGCCCTCGCAGAAACGACGATTCTCTTCGGAGTGTGTCGAATAGAAGTTGTCGTGTGCGATGAAGAAGCGTTTGAAGTCACTCTCGTGCTCCACCCGAATCCGTTCGATCAGCTCTTCGGCGGGTACGCCGAGCTGCTCGGCTTTCAACATCGTGGCGGTGCCGTGCGTGTCGTCGGCGCACACGTAGATGCACTGATTGCCGCGCAGGCGCTGAAAGCGCACCCAGATGTCAGTCTGGACGTGCTCGAGCAAATGCCCGAGATGGATCGATCCATTCGCGTTCGGTAATGCGCTGGTGACCAGTATTTTTCGCGGCGCGGACATGGAAGAAGCCGGTGCGGATTTCGAGAAAGGCGCGACTATACCCTCAGCCGTCCCGCGTTTGCATCATCGCTTGGTTTTTGCTTGACCGAACCTATAATGCGCGCTCGCTCAATTCCGGGTTGATTTAGTCATGGCGACCATCGAAGCGCTGGATCGGTTCGCGGACCCTTACCTCGGTGAAACATGGCAATCGCTCGGCGCGCTGCGTCGGGTAGAACAGCGCGGCGGCGTGGTTCATGTCGAGGTGGTGCTCGGGTATCCGGCGGAAGGTCTGAAGAACGAACTGACGCAGCGACTCAGCACTGCCGTTGGCGCACCTGTGGAACTGACGTTGGGATGCGAGACGCCGACGTTGAGCGCGAGCCCGAATCTTCGTGGCGTGAAGAACATCATCGCGGTGGCGTCGGGCAAAGGCGGCGTCGGCAAATCGACCACCGCCGTCAATCTTGCGCTGGCGTTGGCGCGTGAAGGCGCGAAAGTCGGGATCCTGGATGCCGACATCTATGGGCCGAGCCTGGGCGTGATGCTGGGGGTTCCCTCGGGGCAGCGGCCTGAAGTGAAGGACGAGAAGTTCTTCCTTCCGATCAAGGCGCACGGCTTGCAGGCGATGTCGATGAGTTTTCTCGTAACGAAGGAAACTCCCATGGTCTGGCGCGGGCCAATGGCGTCGAGCGCGTTGACGCAGATGCTGAACCAAACGCTGTGGGACCGGCTCGACTATCTCATCGTAGACATGCCGCCCGGCACCGGCGACATCCAACTGACGTTGTCGCAACGCGCCGCCGTGGCGGGCGCGGTGATCGTGACGACGCCGCAGGACATCGCGTTGCAGGACGCGGCGAAGGGCATCGAGATGTTTCGTAAGGTCACGGTGCCGGTGCTCGGCATCGTCGAGAACATGGGTTTGCACGTGTGCCCGCAGTGCGGCCACGAAAGCCACATCTTCGGTGCTGGTGGCGGCGAGCGGATTGCCCGCGACTACGACACGGTGCTGCTTGCGACGTTGCCGCTGGCGATGGAAATCCGCGAACAGGCCGACTCCGGACGACCGACGGTTGCCGCCGATCCGGAAGGCCGGCTCGCGCGAGCGTATCGCGACGGCGCGCGACACCTCGCCGCGCGGTTGTGGCGAATCTCGCGCGGTGCCGCTGCTGCGCCGCGGATCTCGATGACCGACGACTGAATCGGGTCCACGCTGAAGCAAGGTCGACCGGAGGCACGATGAGTATCAAATCGGATCGCTGGATCCGCTCGATGGCGGAAACGCACAAGATGATCGAACCGTTCGAGGCCGGCCAGGTGCGAACCGTGGCGGGCGAAAAAGTGATCTCGTTCGGTACGTCGAGCTACGGCTACGACGTGCGTTGCGCCGATGAATTCAAGGTGTTCACGAACGTGTTCGCGGCAACGCTCGACCCGAAAGCGTTCGATCCGCGCAGCTTTGTCGATGTACGCGGCGACATCTGCATCATTCCGCCGAACTCGTTCGTGCTGGCGCGTACGGTCGAGTACTTCCGGATTCCGGCGGACGTGCTTACGTTGTGCGTCGGTAAGTCCACGTACGCGCGCTGCGGCATCATCGTAAACGTCACGCCGCTCGAACCGGAGTGGGAAGGTCACGTGACGCTGGAATTCTCCAACACCACGAATCTGCCGGCGAAAATCTACGCCAACGAGGGCGTTGCCCAGATGCTGTTCTTCCAGGGCGACGAGCCGTGCGAAGTGACGTACAAGGACCGTGGCGGCAAGTATCAGGGGCAACGCGGCGTCACCTTGCCGCGCCCGTGAAGGCTCGTTAGCCGGGCCGCCCTTCCGCCGAGGCGCCTCTCATCCAAGACGATAGGAATAGTCCGCGTTCAGCTGCAGCTGGCCCGAGTTGAGTTGCCGTTCGCCGGCCGGGACGATCTCGCCGATCAGTGTCGGACTCTCCCCGGCTGCTTCGAGCGCATGCATTGCCTCAGCAACGTCGTCATTCGCAACGCACAGTACGAAGCCGATCCCGCAGTTGAAGGTGCGCAGCATCTCGGTTTCTGCCACGTTGCCCGCTTGCGCGAGCCAGCCGAACACGGCCGGCCGCTGCCAGCTGTCGAGTTCGATCACCGCAGCCACGGAGCCCCCTTCGAACATGCGTGGCAGGTTTTCGATGATGCCGCCGCCGGTGATGTGAGCCATCCCCGCGATCTGCATCTTTGCGAGTACCGCGTGAATCGAACGCACGTAGATGCGCGTGGGTGCGAGCAACGACTCCAGCAGCTCGCCGGTGGGCATCTGCGCCTGGTCGGCGATGATGCGCCGGATCAGCGAATAGCCGTTCGAATGTGGACCGCTCGACGTGAGGCCGATGAGCCGATGGCCCGGCGCGATGTTGCGTCCGTCGATGATCTGGTCGCGTTCCACGACGCCGACGCAGAATCCGGCGAGGTCGTAATCGCCCTTGCCGTAGAAGCCCGGCATTTCCGCGGTTTCGCCGCCCGCCAGCGCGCAGCCCGCGAGTTCGCACGCACGAGCGATGCCTTTGATGACCCGTTCGGCCACGTCCACATCGAGGCGCGACGTCGCGTAGTAGTCGAGAAAGAGGAACGGTTCGCCGCCGGTGACCAGTACGTCGTTCACACACATCGCGACGAGGTCTTGCCCCACGCCATCGTGTCGATCGTGATCGATCGCGAGTTTCAGCTTGGTGCCCACGCCGTCGGTGCCGGTGACCAGCACCGGTTCCCGATAACGACTCGGCAACGCCGCCAGCGCCGCAAACCCGCCAATGCCCGCAATCATCTCCGGACGTTTCGTGCGTTGTGCGGCAGGGCCGATACGGCGGATCAATTCGTCGCCTGCGTCGATGTCGACGCCGGCGTCGCGATAAGTCAATTGACGGCTCAAGTGGATGTCCGAGTTGCGCGGAGCGCGCAGTCTACCAAAGGCCCACCAAGCTCACCCGACGTTTGAGTTCCGCGGTTTGAAATCCGCCGTTTGAATTACAGTACACTTGCGCCCTTCGCGAGGGCCCGGTCGGGCCGCAATCGGATTGGTGGATATGGGCCGCTTCGCAGCCGTCTTCTGCTGGGTAATCGCTCTGCTGATGTTGTCGGCGTCGATGTCGGCGCGGGCATCTACGGTCGATTGGCTTTACGACGTCGACGTTCCGGTGACCGATCAATCCGCCGAAGTCCGCAGCGCCGCGTTCCGTCAGGCGTTGCTCGTCGCGCTCAAGCGAATCACCGGATTGAACGACGTACCGAACACTCCGGCGGTGACCAGCGCGCTCCAAGCTCCACAACGCTTCTACGTCGAATATCGGTATCGCGAAGTCGACAACCCTGTGGCCGGTGCGCTGCCGGCGAAAGTGCCGATGTTGTCGGTGCGATTCGCCGAGAACGCCATTCAGAAGCTCGTGGCCGAAGCCGGCTTGCCGCTGTGGAGTTCGAATCGGCCGACCACCCTTGCATGGATCGCCGTGAACGACGGTGCGAGCCGCTCCGTACTCGGTGCGAACGATAAGAGTCCTCTCCTGAACAGCATTCGCGCGCATGCGAGAGAACGCGGCTTGCCGTTGCTGATTCCAGCAATGGATCTCGACGATCAATCGGCCGTGACGGACAGCGTAGTGGCCAGCGGTGCGTCGTCGCCTGCCATCGAGCAGGCATCCGAGCGATACCGGCCTGATCAGATACTCGTGGGTCGAGCGACACACGGATTGAATGACGCGTGGGCGGTTGACTGGCAGCTGGTGCAGCGCGGCACCGAAACGAAATTTCGCTTCGATTCGCCGAGCGCCGATGCCGCAGGAGCCGCGGTGGTCGATCGGTTGGTGGCGGATCTCGTCGCACGCTACGTCGTGATGGGTGGCGGCAGCCAGGAACGTTTGCAGATTCGCGTCGACGGCATCAACGACGTCGCGCAGTACGGCGCCTTGCTGAAGTATCTCGGCCGCCTCGAGTACATCGATTCGGTGCAGATCGAAGAAGTCACCTTGAATGAGGTGATGCTGTCGTTGCACACGCGCACCCCATGGGATCGCTTGCGCGATCTGCTGGCCCTCGATGGTCGCCTCGTGCCTTCCGAAACGATCGATATCGGCGCCGAGCGCCGCGTTGTGGTTTGGCGAGGCGATGCACGTCAATGACGTCGCCGTTATCGACGTCGAGATTGTTGCGCCAGATCCCCAACGTGATCACGGTGGCGCGCGTGCTGCTGGTGATTCCTACCGCGTGGTGTCTCGTCGAGGGCCGCTACGTGGAGGCACTGATATTGATGGCCGTGGCCGGGGCTTCAGATGCGGTGGACGGTTGGCTGGCGCGTCGATTCGACTGGATCACCTGGTTCGGTGCCGCGGTCGATCCGCTTGCGGACAAGATTCTGGTCGGAGTTCTGTTCATCACGTTGACCGTGCAAGGTGCCTTGCCGCTGTGGGTGGCCGGTATCGCCATCGGTCGCGACGTGGTGATTCTGGCCGGTGCCGCCACGTATCGACTGATGTTCAAGCACATCGAGTTCGCGCCGACATTGTTGAGCAAAGCGAATACCGCCGTGCAGATCGTGGTGTTGCTGCTGCTGTTGCTCGAGTTGTGCGAGTTCCCGGTGGTGAGTTCGATAGCACATACGATCACGCATCCTTACGGATTCTGGCTGGTGGCCGCGCTTGCGATCGCGTCCGGCGCGGACTACGTCATTACGTGGAGCCGTCGCGCGGTATCGGAGCGTCGCTCCGAAGGCGCCCACCGCAGCGATGCGCGCTCGTGAGCGCGAACGACGACCGGACTCGCCAGCTCGTGCTGAAGTTCGCGAGCGAACGGCGCTGCACGCTGGATGACTTCGAGGCGGGTCCGAATGGTGAGCTGGTTGCCGAGATCGGTCGCCGCGCGGGCAGCGGCGACTTCGCGGCGTTGTGGCTGGTCGGTGAATCCGGCTCCGG
>JBGSNQ010000133.1:0-23475 GCA_041739525.1 Pseudomonadales bacterium
TGAAAGTACGGAACAGAGCGCGAGGAGAGTCAGGAAGACGCCGCACCTGTACACGTAATGTGAAGCCGGTTTTCGAGTGCTGCGCAGCATCGTATGCGGCGTGCGGACTGTCAACGAACGATCAGCGCGCAATCGACGACAGTTGATTCAACACTCGAGCCAGATCCACGCGTACGTTCATGAAGTCGGCCCAAGGGTAGTGGCTTTGTGTGCGCATCCGACGCACCGCGTTCTTGATGTTGAACTTCTCGTTCCTCAACCGGCTCGTTAGTTCTTCCCACCGCAGCGGCATCGAAACACCGGCGCTCGGTTCGGCGCGCGCGCTGAACGGCGCAACGAGCAGACGGCCGTGTCCGTTCTGCAGGTAGTCGATGTATACCTTCTGTTCGCGGCGCCGCACCACGCGTGCGATCGTTGCGATATCCGGACATCGGTCGACGATGATGCGGGCCAGCAGGTGCGCGAACGTGCGCGAGAGATCGTGCGTGAGTTGGCCCGCCATGGGAATCAGCACGTGCAGGCCCGATGCGCCGCTGGTCTTCAGATATGCCGGCAACTCCAGTTCCAGCGCGAGATCGCGAATGGCCCGAGCCACGGCGATCACCGACGCAAACGGCGCGTCTTTCGGGTCGAGATCGAGCACGCACCAGTCGGGATGCGCGAGATCGGCGACGCGACTGTGCCATGTGTGAATCGGGATGGTGCCCAGGTTGATCAGATAGCGCAGCGACGCAGCGTCATCGACGATGAAGTAGTGCACTTCGCGTTCGGCGCCTTCGCTCCACAACACCTCGCGGCGAATCCACTCCGGCACGAACTCCGGTGCGTCGCGCTGATAGAAGGATTTGCCGTGAATGCCGTCGGGGAAGCGCGTGAGCACGAGCGGGCGATCCTGCAGATACGGCAGCATCCACGGTGAGATTGCGTCGTAGTAGTCGACAAGATCGCCCTTCGTCAGGCCGAGTTCGGGATAGAAGATCTTGTCGCGGTGACTCACCTCGACACGACGTTCGCCGACGTTGATGCGCGGTGCGGGTGCCGGTTCGTCGAACGTCCCGATGCACTCCTGCGGCGGCTTGTCCGTGCGCATTCTGACGAACACCGGCTGCCGCAGATGGCCGGCGGCGGTGTACTCGCGAAACGCCACTTCGCACACGAGTTCGGGTTTTACCCAGTGTCCATCGTCGTCATTGAGCGGCTGGCCGTCGGGGAGCGCGTGCAACTGTTTATCGAGTTGTTTGCGTTGCGCGCCGCCGAGACCGGAACCGACGCGTCCCACCGGTGTGAGCGTGCCGTTGCGATACTCGGCGAGAATCAACGAACCGACGTCGTTGGGGTTCGTGCGCACGCTCTGCCAGCCGACCACGACGAAGTCGCCTGTGCGACGCGTGCGAACCTTGATCCAGTCCGACGACCGACCGCTCTGATATCGACTGTCGGCGCGCTTGCCGACGACGCCTTCGATGCCGAGGCGTTGCGCCGCGGCGAATGCCGAACGTCCCTGTTCCTCGATGTGTTGCGAGTAACGCACCGGGCCGACCGTCGGCAGCAGGCTCTCGAGCAACTCTTTGCGTTGGACGAGTTCGAGCGCGCGCAGGTCGAACTGCAACGCCTCGATGAGGTCGAACGCGTACAACGTCGCGGGCTGATGACGTGCAGCGGCGATGATCTGCGTTCGGCTCGATAGTGCGGCGCGCGTCTGCAACTCGGAGAAGCTCGGCCTGCCGGTGGCATCGTGGACGACGAGCTCTCCGTCGATGAGCAGTTGTTCGTACGGCAACATCCTCACGGCGTGTGCGATGTCAGGAAACTGGTCCGTCAGCGATAGTCCATTGCGCGACAGCAGACGCACGCCATTGGCGGACTTCTCCGCGAACAGACGATAGCCGTCGTATTTGAACTCGAAGATCCAGCCCTTCCTGTCGAATGCTTCGCCGGTATTCGCGCTTGCGCTGGCGAGCATCGGTGTCGGCATTTCCCTGTTCGCCTTCAGTTTCGGCGGCGCGTATTTCTTCAGGCTCTTTGCGAGTTGTTTCGATGCTGCAGCGGGGTCGGGCATTTCCGTGAGGTTGAGCCCCGACAGCACCGAATCCTCGGGAAAACGGTAGTCGGCGCCGCGCGCATGTTCGTCGCGCTCTTTGATCAACAGCCACTCGGTGTCTTTCTTCATTCGGATCAATGTCCAGCGGCCGTGCAGCTTGTGGCCGTGGAGGTCGAACAGCAGCTTGCCCTTGTGCCACCCCTCTGCAACGTCGTTCAGCGGCGTCCATGTGCCCCGATCCCACACGATGACGTAGCCGGCACCGTAGTTGCCCGGTGCGATTGCGCCTTCGAAATCCGCGTATTCCATGGGATGGTCTTCTACCAAAGCGGCAAAACGCTTGTCGGCAGGGTCTGCAGAAGGGCCCTTCGGCACTGCCCACGAACGCAATGCGCCGTCCATCTCGAGGCGGAAGTCGAAGTGCAGGTGACGCGCGCGATGTTGCTGCACGACGAACAATCCACCCGCGGCCGACTCGTTTGGCGTTGCCGAACCAAACGGTTCTGCGGTGCTCGATGCGCGCCGCTTGTCACGATATCGGTCGAGTCTGGCGCTCGGAGCAGGGCGTTTTCTTGAGGGCATCAGAGGCCTGCGCTATAGTCCCGCGGTCGCTCGACTGCTTAATCTTTTGACAGGGATGGGATCATGGCCGCTCGTTCAATTGCATCAGGAACGATATCGTTCGGCCTGGTGGCGATTCCGGTCAAGTTGTACTCCACCGTCGACACGACCAAAGCCGTTCACTTCAACTTTCTCAGCAAGGACGGTTCGCGTCTGAAGCAGCAGTACATCCGGACATCGGACGGCAAAGTAGTCGAGCCGGACGACAAGGTCCAGGGCTACGAATTTCAGAAGGGCCAGTACGTCATGTTCACGCCGGAAGAACTGAAGGCGATGAATGTGGAGGCGACCAACGCGATCGATATCGCCGAGTTCATTCCACTCGAAGACGTCGAACGCATCTTCATCGAGAAGGTCTATTACCTCGGTCCCGACAAAGGTGCAGCGCGCTCCTACCACTTGTTGCGCGCCGCATTGGCGAAGACGAAGCGTGCTGCACTCGCCAAGTACGCCGTGCGCGGCAAGAGTTACCTCGTGCTGCTGCGACCGATGGGCGAGGGGCTCGTGATGGAGCAGTTGAAG
Source organism: Pseudomonadales bacterium (assembly GCA_041739525.1). Lineage (GTDB taxonomy): Bacteria > Pseudomonadota > Gammaproteobacteria > Pseudomonadales > Azotimanducaceae > DATJGR01. Next base: position 3,185 of record JBGSNQ010000133.1, read on the forward strand.
CACCTCGAAGAGCTGCGTCCGTTTGCCGAAGTGCCACTCGATACGACCTCGGTCGACCCGGGCGAACTGTCGCTCGCGATTCAGATCATCGAACAACGCGCCAACGAACACTTCGAGCCCGAGAAGTACACGGACGAGATTCGTTCGCGCATCCTCGAACTGATTCAGCAGAAGATCGAAGGCAGAGAAATCTCCGTACCGCCCGAAGAGCGACCCGAAGCGAAGATCATCGACCTGATGGAAGCGCTGAAAGCGTCCGTGAAGGGTGCCGCCAGTTCGGCAGATCGCGAGCGTAAGCCCGCGAAACGCGCGAGCAAGAAGCCGGAATCGACCACCAAGAAGAGCGTCAAGCGAAAGAGCGGATGACAGGTTACGCCACCCGTGACGTTTCTGAACTGATCGGGTTCAACGCAGATCAGGTGCGCCATTACGTACGGCGGGGTCTGCTGACGCCGGAGCGCGGCGGTCGCGGCGAATACCGGTTCTCGTTTCAGGATGTCGTGCTGCTTCGCACCGCGAAGGGACTGCTCGACGCGCAAGTCTCTTCGCGGCGCGCGTATCGCGTGTTGCTGAAGCTGAAGTCGGAACTCACCACCGTGAAATCGTTGTCCGCAGTGCGCATCTTCGCGGACGGCAGCAACGTGGTCGTGCGCGAAGACAGTTCGACGTGGAACGCGGAGTCGGGGCAGGGCCACCTGAACTTCGCCGTGAGCGAACTCGAAGGCAACGTGGCAGCGCTCGATCGCCGCAACGCCGAGAAGCTGCCGGCGACGGCCGAACTCGACAGCGACGATTGGTACAACCTGGGGCTCGATCTGGAAGAAATCGATCCGGACCGCGCACCGGAAGCCTATCTGCGCGCGATCGCGCTCGATCCGACCAACGCCGACGCGCACGTGAACGTCGGCCGCCTGTATCAGATGAAAGGTCAGCTCAAGGCCGCGCGGCGCTATTATCGTAAGGCGCTCGAGTTCGTCGCCGACCATCAACTCGCGTTGTACAACCTCGGTACGCTGTTCGACGAGCTGGAAGAGCTCGACACCGCGGCCGAGTACTACCGTCAGGCGTTGCGCATTCCCGATGCGCACTACAACCTCGCACGCATTTGCGAGATGCGCGGTGATGAACTGGCGGCGCTGCGTCACTTGCGTAAGTACCAGCAGCTGATCGAAGCGGCAGAATAGGCGTCGCTGGCGTTCGGCGTCAGCTGAGGCGTCCGCCGCAGGGCCCCACCTCCGTGGATCGAAGCGCAACGCGCCGAAGTAACTCGCCTAAGTAATGTTCACCAGCGGAATCAATCGGCTGCGGTCCACGCGGCTGCGGCCCCACACGATGAGCGCGGCGAACGACGCGGCAAGGCCTGCGATCGCCAACAGGATGGCTATGCCGGCGCTTCGGGGGGCGGCGGCAAACGAACCAACCTGAAAAACGATTACTGCGAAGCAGTAGGCCGTTACTACAGACCATGTCGTGCTGAAGGCGGCCCAGAACGCCCCGAGCTCCTTGTAGATCGCACCGATGGTTGCTGCGCACGGCATGTACAGCAGGATGAACACGAGATAGGCAAACGCTGCGAGGCTCGTCGCGAATAACCGTTGCATCTGCGCAATGGTGCCGATCGCGACGTCCTGATGTTCCGCCTGAGCCGCGGTGTCGCCGAGATCGCCCAGGTCGAGGCCGAGCGGATCGGTGACCTGATCTGCGAGTGCGCCGAGATTTGCCGGGACGCTCGCGACTGCAGCCTGCAGGGTGCCCCAGAAGTCGAAGCGCTCCTTTGCTTGCGTTACACCCTCGAGGTTTTCGTAGAGCGCGTTCAGTGTTCCGACGACGACTTCCTTCGCGAATATACCGGTGAAGATACCGACCGTTGCCGGCCAGTTGTCGTTCTCGATGCCCATCGGTCCGAATCCCGGCGTGAGAGTTCGGCCGATCGCGGACAGTACGGATTTGTCGGTGTTTTCGTTGCCGACGCTGCCGTCGGTACCAATCGTACTTACGAGATTCAGCACGATTACGACGATGACGATGGCTTTGCCGGCGCGCACCACGAAGCCTTTCAACCGATGCCAGGTGTGTATGAACAGGCCCCGCAACGTCGGCATGTGATACGCGGGAAGCTCCATCACGAACGTCGATGAAGCACGCGGCAGCAGATAGCGCCGCACGATGAGCGCCGACATTACGGCGACGACGATGCCGAGCAGGTAGAGCGCGAACACGAGGTTCTGGCCGTTCGTTGGAAAGAACGCGACCGCGAACAGCGCGTATACCGTCAGACGTGCACCACACGACATGTAGGGCGCCATCAGCGTCGTCAGCACGCGGTCGTGTTCGCTGTCGAGCGAGCGGGTTGCCATCACCGCGGGAACGTTGCAGCCGAATCCGACGATCAGCGGCACGAACGATTTACCGGGCAGACCGACGCGACGCATCAGCCGGTCGACAATGAACGCGGCGCGTCCCATATAGCCGGAGTCTTCGAGAAACGAAAGAAACAGGAACAGGCACGCGATGACCGGAATGAACGTCGATACGAGCCGAACGCCGCCGCCGATTCCGTCGGCGAGGAACGCGCTGAGCCACACGGGCAAGCCGAGCCACGCATAGATCTGACGTGGACCTTCGACGAACAGCGCCATGCCCGACAGGTCGAAGAAGTCGATGAACGCGCTACCGATGTTGATGGTGAACATGAACATCAGATACATCACGCCTAGGAACAGCGGGAACGCGAGCACGCGATTCAGAAACACCGCGTCGAGCATGTCGGTGACGGTGCGGCGCACGGCGGTGCGGTGCAGCGCGTTTTCGAGCAGCGCATCGATGGCGTGATAGCGCGCAATACTCAACGTCTCGCCGGTGGCAGCCACGGACTTGAGTTGGTCGACGCGCCCGACTCGCGCGGCGACGGCCTCGTCGCCTTCGATCAGTGCTGCAGCCACGAAACGCCGATGGCGCGCGACGCCTTGATCGGCCAATTCACGCGAAACGGTGGTGAGCGTGGTTTCGAGTACGTTCGTCAGCTCTATGCCGCGTTTCTTCTCGCTGCCCGATGCGGGGGTGGCGGCTGTGCCGATGACGCTCTCGATGACGTCTTTCAGTATGCCGATCCCTTCGTTGCGGCTCGCCACTAACGGCACAACTGGGGCGCCTATCGAGTCGCCGAGCTTGTAGGGGTCGATGTGCATGCCGTGACGATCGGCCACATCCATCATGTTCAGCGCGACGATCACGGGAATGTCGAGGTCGAGCAGTTCGGCCGTGAGGTATAAGCCACGGGCGAGGCTCGCCGCATCGACGACGTTGACCAGTACGTCGATATCGGTGTCGAGCAGGAAGTCGCGCGCGATGCGGGCGTCTTGTGCGTCGGTCGCGTTCACGGCGAGCAGGCTGTAGATGCCCGGCAGGTCGATCACTTCCACCTGCGTGTCGCCGTGGCGGAAATATCCGGACTTGCGCTCCACTGTGACGCCGGGCCAGTTCCCGACACGCTGGTGTGAGCCGGTAAGCGCATTGAACACCGTGGTCTTGCCGGCGTTCGGATTGCCGATCAACGCAACCGTGGTCATGCCTTTTCCAGCTGCAGGCCGCGCGCCTCGCTCGGGCGCAGTACCAGACACGCGCCGCGGAACTGAATCTCGACCGGGTCGCCGAGCGGCGCGAACCGCGCCACCGTGATGCGTGTGCCGGGGATCAAGCCGAGGCTCAATAAATGACGCGCATAGGCCGTCGCCGGCTCGTCGTAGCCGACGACCCGGGCGCGGTCACCCTTCTTCAGTTCGGAAAGACGCACCATCCCCGCATGATGTCCGCAGTAGGGCGCGATTTAATTAGAAATGGTTCTCATTTGCAATGAGGGGATGCCGAAGAAGAAGCGAGGGCAGGTCAGGACTTCCGCTTACGCACGTATAGAACGAGTTCGTGATCGACGAGTTCGTAACCCTGTTCGGCGGCGATCTCCCGCTGGAGCGTTTCGATGCGGTCGCTGACGAACTCGGTCACCCGTCCGGTATCGACGTCCACCATGTGGTCGTGATGATCGTGTTTCGACACTTCGTACACGGCGCGACCGTCGTCGAAGTTGTGGCGTTCCACGATGCCGGCGTCTACGAACTGAGTGAGCACGCGATACACGGTGGCAAGGCCCACCGAGTCTTCGCCGCCGATCAGATGTCGGTACACGTCTTCTGCACTGAGGTGATGCGGTTCCGCCTGCTCGAGGATCTCGAGCACGCGCAGACGCGGCGTGGTGACCTTCAATCCGGCCTTGGTGAGTTCGGAACGTGCCACGGATGTCTGCTTATCGGAACGGAAGTGGAACCTTAGCAGTTGAATTTTCTGCTGCCTAGCGTGAATCGGCCGGCCGGCTTCGTATTGCGTGGTCGTATCGAACAAGGTATCCCTGACGCCTCCCGCCAATACGCATCTCGAGGTGTTCCCATGATCGACCGCGATCTCGACATTCAAACCACCGACGGTCTGATGAACACGTTCATCACGTATCCGGAGGAGGGCGGGCCGTTCCCGGTCGTGATCTTCTATATGGATGCGCCGGGCAAACGCGAAGAGTTGCACGCGATGGCGCGCCGCATTGGCACCGCCGGGTATTACGTGGTGCTGCCGAATCTCTACTACCGGACCGAACGCAACTTCGTAATCGATGCGAGCGACGCGACGCGCGCGCACATGTTCGAGCTGATGAATTCGATCAACAGCCGTCTCGTCAACGAAGACACGCAGGCGATTCTCGATTTTCTCGATGGAGAGGAGCTCGCGAGTCCGGGACCGATCGGTTGCGTGGGGTACTGCATGAGTGGCCCGTTCGTCGTGTCGGCCGCGGCTGCATTCGCCCCGCGCATGGCGGCGGCTGCATCCTTCTACGGCGTGCGTCTGTGCACGGACGCGCCGGATTCACCGCATCGAACGGCCGACAAGATCACAGGAGAACTCTATGTTGCGTGTGCCGAAACCGACGTTTGGGCGCCGCCGGAAATGATCGCCGCATTTTCGGAGCATCTCGCGAAAACGAAGGTCCGCCATCGCATCGAGTGGTATCCGGGCACGCATCATGGATTCGCGTTTCCGCAGCGGCAGGGCGCCTACGACGCGCGCGCCGCGGAACGACACTGGGAGCGCATCAACGCCCTGTTCGAGCGCAATTTGAAGTTCGAGCGCAACCTCAAGCGGACGTCAGCGCACTGATCTCCAGGTCGCTGAGTCCGGCGTGACGCGCCGCGTCGACGATTCCGGCCCACGAGTTGTCGTCCACGTCGATACCGTTGCGATTGCGCGTGGCCAGCGTCTCTCGTTCCGGATCGCCCGGCACGCGCACCTTGTCGAAGCCGCGCGCCGGCGTTGTCGAGTGGATGTAGTCGACCATCGCCAGCACTTCTTCCTGAAACGCGGCGCGATTGCCGAACGCGGCGGGATCGATGACCAACATCAGCATGTGATTGACGATAGTGCCTGCACGCTCGCGGGCCGGTTGCGCGGTCCATTCGCCGGCCAGCGCGCCGCCGAGTAACTCGCACATCAGCGCGAGCCCATAGCCCTTGTGTTTGCCGAACGGGCCGAGTGCGCCGAACGGTTCCTTGAACATCACGCTCGGATCGTTGGTGGGTTCGCCTTGCGAATCGACGAGTGCGCCGTCTTCGATCGGCGTGCCTTTGAAGTGCGCGACCCGTACCTTGCCGAGCGCGATCGCGCTCGTTGCCATGTCGAGCACGACCGGTTCGTCCCCATCGCGCGGCACCACACAACAGAACGGATTCGTGGTCATACGGCGCTCGCGGCCGCCCCACGGCGAAACCTGCGGTTCGTGCCCGACGACGTTGACGAAGTGAACTGAGACCAGACCTGCGCGTCCGCAGCGCTCGCCGTATGCGCCGATGCGACCGAGGTGATGAGCGTTACGCAATCCCACAGCAACGACGCCGGTCGTCTTCACGCGTTCGATTGCGCGGTCTGTCGCTTCGCGTCCCACCACCTGACCGAAACCGAATTTGCCATCGACGAGCAGCACGGCGCCGTTGTCTCGAACCACTTCCGCATGTGCATTCGCGGTGAGGTGCCCGACGCGGATGTTGCGCACATACGCGGGAATCATGCCGACGCCGTGTGAGTCGTGGCCTTTCAGATTCGCCTCGACGAGGTGATGCGCCACTTCGTCTGCGATGCTGTGTGTCGCACCGGCACGCGTGAATATCGTGGTGACGAAATGCCGGAGCGGCGCAGGGTTTATCAGCATGTCGTGCGGTCCTTAAGTGACGGTCGTTCGTAGTGTTGCCGTTTGTAGATCGCTATGACAAGGTGCCCCGAAGGCGTTGGGAATGCTCGGGGGAGTGATGCACGCGCTTACGAAAGGCTACGGTCTCATCGAGGGGCCGGTCTGGGATCCGCGCCGCGGTCTGTTGTTCAGCGACGTTCTATTCGGCGGTGTGTTCGCCTTGTCGCGCGACGGACAAGTCAGCAGCGTGTTCGAGCATCGCCGCGGCATCGGCGGGATGGCATTGCATGCGGCGGGCGGTCTCGTCGTCAGCGGCCGCAACATTTCCTACAAGGGTTTCGACGGCGGCGCCACTGTGACGCTGTTGGACTCCGATCCTGATCACGGCAACGTCGGCTACAACGACATCACCACCGACGCGAAGGGGCGCATCTACGCAGGCTCGCTGGGAGCGAGCCCGGTATTTGCCGATGGACGCACGCCCCAGGCCGGCAATCTTTACCTGATCGATCTCGACGGCACCTCCCGAATGGTCGGCCGCGACGTGCAACTGACGAACGGACTCGGTTTTTCGCCTGACGGACGCACGCTGTATCACTCCGACAGCCGGCGCAGCAGCGTGTTCTGTTACAGCGTTTCGGCGGACGGATCGCTAGGTGAGAAGCGCTTGTTCGCGCGGGCGGACAAGGGTGTTCCCGACGGGCTCGTCGTGTCGGTAGACGGACGCGTGTGGGTTGCACTGGCCGGCGAAGGTCATGGGGTTGCGGTGTTCGCGCCCGACGGCAAAGTCGACAGCTTCGTCGAGATTCCGCAGCCGATGTGCACGAGCGTCTGTTTCGGCGGCGACGATCTGAAGGATCTGTACATCGTGTCCGGCTCGGAGGGCACCGGTTCCGATCGCGGCGGTGCGGTCTATCGACATCGCTGTGACGTCGCGGGTTTGCCCGTGGCGCTGGCGCGCGTCGCGATTCCATCTGCCTGACTACGTGTCGGCCTGACAACATCGTTAAGGGGGATAGAGTGGGCAAGATCGAAACCGGCACGGAGCATCTGCTCGCCACCGAATCCGAAGGCGTCGCGGTGCTCACGATGAATCGCCCTGAGCGGCGTAACGCCCTGTCAGGCGAAATGCTCGACGGCATGGCGCGCGCGCTCGACTACGCAGAGCGCGCTGCGAGCGTTCGTTGTGTCGTGTTGACCGGTGCAGGCGGCGGGTTTTGTGCCGGCGGCGACGTCAAGGGTATGGCGGAAGGCGGATCGGGCGGCGGCCCTACGCTCGACGAGCGTATTCATGCGCAACGGCTATCACAACGAAACACCGCAGGACGCATCTATCTGATGCCGAAACCGGTGATTGCCATGTTGCCCGGCCCGGCGGCGGGTGCGGGACTGTCTCTGGCGCTCGCGTGCGACATGCGCGTGATGGCAGACAGTGCCGTGATCACCACCGCGTTTGCCCGCGTCGGATTCAGCGGCGACTACGGCGGTACGTTCTTTCTGTCGCAATTGGTCGGCAGCGGCAAAGCGCGCGAGTTGTACTACCTATCCGAACGGCTCGACGCGGCCGAGTGTTTGCGGCTTGGCATTGCCAATCGGGTGGTGCCCGCAGCGAACCTCGAACGCGCTACGCTCGAGATTGCCCACCGCATTGCCACCGGTCCGACGGTTGCCTATCGCTACATGAAGGAGAACTTCAATCGGGCGAACGGCGGTGACGTGATTGAATGCCTCGACCTCGAGGCTACCCACCATGTCCACAGCGGCTTGACGCAGGACCATCGCGAAGCCGCGAAGGCGTTCGTGGAAAAGCGCGAGCCCAAATTCTCGGGGCGCTGACAAGCCTGCTGAGGCGCTACTGCTTGGTCTTGGATTCGATCAGACCCTGAACTGCTTCGATCAGGTTGATCGGTATCGGGAACACCACGGTCGAGTTCTTTTCGCCGGCAATTTCCACGAGCGTCTGCAGATAGCGGAGCTGCATCGACAACGGTTGTGTCGCGAGCTGTGCGGCTGCATCGACGAGCTTTTGCGAGGCCTGGAACTCTCCCTCGGCGTGAATCACTTTAGCGCGCCGCTCGCGCTCTGCCTCGGCCTGCTTTGCAATCGCGCGGATCATGCTCTCGTTGATGTCGACGTGCTTGATCTCGACGTTCGCGACCTTGATGCCCCATTGATCGGTCTGCTGGTCGAGGATCTTCTGCAGGTCGATGTTCAGTTTGTCGCGTTCCGATAGCAGGGCATCCAGTTCATGCTGTCCGAGCACCGAGCGCAACGTGGTCTGTGCGAGTTGTCCGGTCGCCTCCATGTAGTCTTCGACATTGATGACGGCGCGTTCCGGATCGACAACCCGAAAGTACAGAACCGCGTTCACCTTTACGGAGACGTTGTCGCGTGTGATGAGGTCCTGGCTGGGTATATCGAGTACCACGGTGCGCAGGTCGAGCTTCACCATCTGCTGCACGATCGGAAGCAGGATGATCAGACCCGGACCTTTGACCGCGTGGAACCGGCCGAGGAAGAACACGACACCGCGTTCATATTCGCGGAGCACGCGGACCGCGCTGAACGCCAGGATGGCGACGAACGCTATGAGTATTCCGGTAAACATCTCCATCAAATTCGCTCCTGCGGTTCGACCGTTAGCACGAGATCATCCATGCGCACGATGCGCACCTTGGTGTCCTTGGTGAGCGGTGCACGCGACGCGGCTTGCCAGATCTCGCCGTGCAGACGTACGAGACCGCGGCCGTCGAAGTCGTCCATTACCACTGCGGTGGCGCCGACGATCGATTCCCGGCCGGTAACCACCTTTCTGCGGCGGGTTTGCATTGCGGCGCCGATGACGAACACGAAGATGGCGACTGACGAGACGGCAAAGGCGGCGATGATCGGCATCGAAATCTGATACCCGGGAAGGTCGGTGTCCATCAGTATCACCGAACCGAATACGAACGACACAGCACCTCCAACCCCGAGCACGCCGAAGCCTGGTTGGAACGTCTCGGCGACCATCAGACCGATCCCCACCACTATCAGAGCAAGCCCGGCATAGTTGACCGGCAACATTTGCAATGCATAGCCAGCCAGCAGCAGGCAGATGACCCCGATGACGCCCGGAACGCCGGTGCCAGGGTTATAGAACTCGAGGATCAAACCGTAGATGCCAATCATCAGCAGGATGTACGCGACGTTCGGATCGGTGATCACCGACAACAGCTGATAACGCCAGCCCGGCTTGACACGCGTCACTTCCGCGTTGTTCAGGTCGAGCTTCACGGTGCCGCCGTCGACTGCGACTTCGCGTCCGTTGATCTGCCGCAGCAGATCGTCGAGATCGGCGGCGATCAGGTCGATCACATGAGCAGCCAGCGCCTCCGAAGCGGGCAGGTTGGACGCTTCGCGCACCGTTTGTTCCGCCCAATCTTTGTTGCGCCCCCGCAGTTCGGCGAGCCCGCGGATATAGGCGACCGCATCGTTGATGACCTTGCGTTCCATCGTCGACCCGGGCGCCTTAGTGGGCGCGTTGGCGGGTTCGTCGGCCGGAGCGGCCGCGTCAGGAGACTTGCCTTGATCCGGATCGGGCGCGGCGCCAGGCATCGGGAAGGGCGAACTCCCGCCGCCGATACTCACCGGAGTCGACGAACCGATGTTCGTAGCCGGTGCCATCGCGGCGATGTGGCTCGCGTACATGAGGTATGTGCCGGCGCTGGCAGCTCGTGCGCCGTTCGGGGCCACGTATGTGGCAACCGGTATTTTCGACGCGAGAATCGCCTTGATCATGTCGCGCATCGAATGATCGAGACCGCCGGGCGTATCGAGTTGCAGCACGAACAACGCGGCGTCGGCACGTTCGGCCGCGCGAAGGTTCGATATGAAATGGTCGGCGGTAGCGGGTCCTATCGGACCATCCAGTTCGAGCAGCCACACAGCGCGACCTTCTGCGTTTGCGGCGACGGGCATCAGGGCAACAGCGGCGAGGACGATCCGCATGACGATGCCGGCAAGTCCGCTGGCGAAGCGGCGAACGTTCCGGCGTGGACATCCAGACAGATCGCGCATGCGCGAGATCATAGCAGGGCGCTCCCAATCCGGAGCGCCCAAGACTGGACTAGCGGCCGGTCTTCAGCGGCCTGCTACTGATCGGGATTGAGCCCGCGCTCGGCCAGCCAGCTGCGATTGAAGAGACGCGATTGATACTTTCCGCCGGCGTCGCACAGCACGGTGACGACCGTGTGCCCCGGCCCCAGGTCGTGAGCCACTTGCACGGCAGCTGCGAGGTTGAGTCCGGTCGAGGAACCGAAAAACCAACCTTCCTCGCGCAACATTCGGTACACCATCGACACGGTCTGTTGGTCGCTGATCTGGACCGCATCGTCGATCAGCGTGCCGGCGAGGTTTTCGGTGACGCGACTGTTGCCGATTCCTTCGGTGATGGAAGGGCCGGGGCTCATCACCGGATCGCCGGTCTTCACATAACTGTGCAAGGCGCTGCCCGGCGGATCGGCGAGCACGATCCTGACCTTCGAGTCTTTTTCCTTCATGAAACGGCTGATGCCGGCCAAGGTACCGCCGGTGCCCACGGCGCAGGTGAACGCGTCGACGCGACCGTTTGTTTCGGCCCAGATCTCGGGCGCGGTGGAGTCGTAGTGCGCCCGCCGGTTCGCGACATTGTCGAACTGGTTGGCCCAAACGGCGCCGGGTAGTTCGGCTGCAAACCGACCGGCCTGCTTCTGGTAGTTCATCGGGTCCTTATAGGGCACGGTTTTCACCACCCGCACTTCGGCGCCGAGCGTGCGCAGGATGTCGACTTTTTCCTGCGACTGATTGTCGGGCATGTAGATGATGCAGCCGTAGCGCCGCACGTTGCAGATGTGGGCGAGACCGATTCCGGTATTGCCGGCCGTACCCTCGACCACAGTGCCGCCGGGTTTCAACGATCCGTCGGCCTCCGCGGCCCGGATCATCCAGAGCGCGGCGCGGTCCTTGACCGATCCGCCGGGATTCAGGAATTCGGCCTTGCCTAGGATTTCGCAGCCGGTCTCATCGGAGAGATTGGCAAGGCGGATCAGCGGCGTGTTGCCGATGGTATCGATAAATCCACGATGGACAGTCATGCAGCTTCTTTAGAACCGAAAAACAGCAGCGAGTCTACCGGCTCGCCCGAGAGGTCCAAAGACAGCTTCAGAATATCGACAGAAGAAGTGCGCGCGTCAGCTCGGTGCGGAGACTGATTCGGCACCGTAGAGCTTCTGGAAGCTCTCGACGATCGCGCATCGTACTTCGAGTGGAATCTCCGGCCACATCCGGCGCAAACGCGGGGTCACCAGCAGCCGCCAGTCGTCGCGCGCAGCGGCGTCGAAATGCGGATCGATGGCCGGACCGAGATAACGGACCAACGGAAATTCGAGTTTCATTATGCGTGCCCCCAAACAGCCCTTGTTGGAAGTCTATTGCAGCGTCGCCGATTGCGAAACCGTCCCGGTCCTTCGTTGCGGCTGCTCTCAACTCGGTGACGCGCCAGGCGGCGCCGGACGAATTGTGAACACGACCGCATTAACGCCCGGCGCCCTCGACTAACGTTCGGATTCGCAAGATGCACGCGGTGCACGCTGGACGACGAAGATGCAGGACTGCATCCAACCAAGTGAAGAGATGTCGCAACGGTCAAAGGACTGGGATTCGCTGTCGTATGCCGTTGGGTGTTCCACACCTCACCCAATTCGTACGAGTAGTCGGCGATTCCCGGTTCTTCTCTTCTCGGCGCGCTCTTCTATGTCTCGTGCGGCTCGAAGAATTCAGATTGGCGTGACCGGAACGGATCCCGGTCGAGTCATTGCGTCACCAAGGATCGGTGCGCAGGCGGGCGCGATGCGCCCATGGGCGATCCATGTCGGTAGTTCGAAAGCTCGACTGAGAAGGAGTTCGGGCGCGTCACCAGTTGCAGTAGTCGGTGGTGCAGGGTCTTTCGACGACATGATCGATCGCGTAGTTTGCCCAGTGACAACGGTCGCAAACGGATAGGCGTCGTGGAGCGGTGACCGTGTCGTGGTGTGGAAAACAAAGGAAAGCAATGCCATGAAACTCGCAAAGATCATTGCGGCCGCGTGTGTGTGCGTGCCCGCCCTGCTCGCAACATCGTTGTGCCAGGCCGTCGCGGTATCCGAAATCGCCCCGGACTTCACGCTGAAGAGTATCGAAGGGACCAACACGCGCCTGAACGAATATCGCGGTCAGGTCGTGCTGATCAACTTCTGGGCCAGCTGGTGTGGCCCGTGCCGCCAGGAAATGCCGCTGCTCGAGCGCATCGACGAACGCTACAAAGCCGCGGGTTTCACGGTGCTTGGCGTAAACGTCGAAGGCAAAGCAGGGCCGGCGAAAGATGTTGCGACCAAGGCCGGTGTGTCGTTCCCGGTGCTCGTCGACGAAGGCCAGAAGGTCAGCGAACTGTACGACCTCGAATCGATGCCTAGCAGCATCGTCGTCGACCGCGACGGTGTCGTTCGCTACGTCCATCGCGGCTACAAGCCGGGTGACGAGGCGAAGTACCTGGAAGTGGTCAAGAAGCTGATCAACAAGTAATACGCGGACGCGGTAGAGGACCCATCAGATGCAACGGATCGCATTGACCTTCGGCGCGCTGCTCGTTTCATTGAGCGTCAGCGGCGCCGCCTGCGCGGACGCGCTGGATGATCTGATGGACGCACCGGTCGACGAGACCGCGACCCCGGCGGCCGAGACAACACCTGCCTCCGCGAGCCCGAAGGAACCCGTTGGGAATTCCGTCGCGCTCGGCAGCCAGATGGAAGGCATCAAGCGCGATCTCGTCGAACTGAAACGCGATCTCGTGGTGCTGGAAGAAGAGTTGTTGTACCCCGCGAGCTCTCAGGTGGCGGTATTCCTCTCCATGGATGTCGGCGAGTTCTTCGCACTCGACTCGGTGACGCTCAAGCTGAACGGCAAAGACGTTACCCACTATCTGTACACGGAGAAGCAGACGGACGCGTTGTTCCGCGGCGGCGTGCAGCGGCTGTTCGTAGGCAACGTGAAACAAGGCGAAAACCAGTTGACCGCGTTCTTCACGGGCAAAGGCCCTGAAGGCCGCGACTACCGTCGTGCGACGACGGTGACCTTCGAGAAATCATTCGAGCCCAGCTACGTGGAACTGAAGATCTCCGACTCGACTGCGAAATATCAGCCCGAGTTCGTAGCAACGGTTTCACCGTAAGTTGAGTGTCGTGTCCTAAAGACACTAGCAGCAAGGATGGTGCATGAAGGAACTTCTGTGCGACTGGATCTTGAGCTGTGTGCTCACGGTGCAGCCGGTGACACCGTTGCCGGATCTGTACTACGGCACCGTCCTCTATGACTACTACCAGGACGACTATCAGCAAGCCTTGCTCGATGCACTGATCGTCGAGCAGCTCGGCGCCGTCGGTGACGATCCGGTTCGATTGCAATTGGCCAAAGGCAGCTTCGCGTTCGCGGACGGTATGTTCGCGATGGCGGAGCAGACATTCGCTTCGGTTGGCGAAGGCGAACTGACCCCGCTCGACAAAATGCGCCTGTCGTTTCATCTCGCGCGTGAGGATTTCCGCCGCCAGGACTGGGCAGGCGTGGAACGCAACGTCGCGAACATCGATCTCGGCAAGAGCTGGCTCGGCCACGAGCGGATTCATCCGGAAGTCGAATTCATGCGTGCAGAAGTCGCGACGCAGAAAGGCGACTTCGTGGCGGCGCAAGACGCGATTACGCGTATCGATCCCAAAGCGGCCTTCGGTGCGTATGCACTGTTCAACCTCGGTGTCGCACAGCGCGCCGCGGGCCAACTCGAGCAGGCCGAGCAAACGTTCGCGACGCTCGGTGCGATGGACGTCTACGAAGCCGACGCGCTGGACCTCAAGCAGCGCGCCTTGGTGGCGCTGTCGGTGGTGAAGCGTCAGCGCACTGAAGCCGCTTCGGCGGAGCAGGTGATCGGCGGATTGCCGGCAGAAGGGCGCTATCGCGATCTCGCGCTGACGTCGTACGGCGGTCTTGCGATGGACAACGGCGACTACGAGCTTGCGGCGCGCATCTGGCTGTCACTCAAGAAAGACGCGTACTGGTCCGAGAGCAGCGCCACGGCGCAGCTTGGCTTTCCCATGAGCCTCGAGCACATGTCGTCGCGCGAACTCGCGCTGACCAACTATCGGTCGGCGGAGGCAACGTTCGAAGGTCGTCTGTCCGAACTGCAAACGGTCGCCACGCGAGCGGAGGACCCGGTTTGGGTTGGTGGCTTGCTGCAGGTGTTTGCGCAACCCGCAGGCGATGACACCACCAACGACGTCATGAAGGAATGGCAGCAGACGCTGGGCCACACCGACTGGCTCGAATGGCTTGCGACTGAGGACGTCCAGGAACTACTGCTGCAATGGCGCGAACTGCGCACGATGCAGGAATGGCTCAAGGCCTTGCCCGACGAACTCGCTACGTTCGATGCGTTGTCGACGGAACAGCGGCGGCGTGCAGCGGCGGCGCGCGAACTGATCGATACGCGCGGTTTGCGCGAACGTCGCGAGCAGAACGCACAGACGCTCGCTGATATGCATGCGCGCATCGACGCGCTGGCCGCAGCAACACCGGAGCGCACGTCCGACTGGATGCTCGCGCTAGCCACTCCGGACGAAGCGAAGCTGCTGAACAACTTGAGCGCGAAGCGCGCGCTGTTGATGCAAACCCCGGACGACGCATCGCGCGCGGCGTTGCTCGCGCGCGTGGACCATCTCGAAGGGATTGCGTTCTGGAATCTCGTCGAAGACCGAATGGCGCGTTTGCGTACGGTAGAGAACGAGGCTTCCGCGACCGCAGAGCAACTCGCGGGAATCGACGCGAAGCTGGTTCGAGTGTCGCGTGCCGAAGGCGAGTTGACTGCCGGAGTTCAAACCGATTTTCTGGCGTTTCAGACGCGCGCGGATGCGATCACGCGGGAAGTCGCGGTTGCGTTGGCCGACCGAGAGACGCGCCTCGGCGATCAGATCCGCTCAGGCATCCATCGAGAAATCGCACAAGTTGAACGTCAGCTGCTGGTCACTCGTATAGCCATCGCGCGCGCGACCGATCAGCTCGCTATGGATCAGCTCTCAATGGATAAGGCAGGGGGCGGCGAATGAAGCGTTCGCTCGCTGTGATTGGCGCTCTGGTCAGCGCAGGGTTTCTGCTCGGTGGTTGTCACATGTTCGGTGGCGGCAAGAATGGTCCGCTCGAAGTACGCGGACCCGCGGTAGTCGACGTCGTGAAGGAGCTGCCGAAGCTCGATCTACCGGAAGTGCGCGTACCTCCACCGAGCCGTGACGACGTCATCGCCGCGTATCAGCAGGTGTACGGGGCGGTGCCCAACGCACGGGAAAACCAGGCTGTAGGCAAGCGGCTCGCCGACCTCGAAATGCAGGTGGGCGAGGATCGCGATGCGGCCGGAGAAGAAGCGCCGTATCAAGCCGCCATTGCGCTCTATGAAGAGCTACTCAAGCAACCGAACGGCGAGGACGTCGATCAGATCGTCTACCAGTTGGCGCGCGCGTACGACGTCGTTGGCGATAACGTGAGCGCGAAGAAGTATCTCGACCGACTCATCTCCGAATACCCGAACAGTGCTTACGTGGTCGAGTCGCGCTTCCGCCGCGGCGAGATGGCGTTTTCTGCGGAGCAATACGCAACCGCAGCTGAAGATTATTCGTTCGTAGTCGACCACGGCGCGTCCACCAGCTACTGGCAGAACGCGAACTACATGCTCGGCTGGTGCCGATTCAAGGAATCGCAGCTCGACCAGAGCCTCGACAGCTTCTTTGTCGTAGTGAACTCCATCACGCCCGAAGACGGAGAGCCCGACCGCGGCGCGCAGGAACTGTTGGATGACGTGTTGCGCGTCATCGTGCTCGCGGTTTCGTACCTCGACGGTTCGAAGACTCTCGCGGAGCACATGGACCGACTGAACAAGCCCGTGTGGCAGCATCGGGTATACGAACGGCTCGCCGATGATCTGAAGTCGAAGGAACGTTATCTCGACAGCGTCGCCACGCTCGAGACGTTCATCGTCAACAACAGCCTCGATCGGCGCGCACCGGTGTTCAACAAGCGCGTCATCGATACGTTGATCGCGGCCGACTTCCCGAGCGAAGTGCGGTCCCGTAAAGAAGACTTCGTGACGCGCTACGGTGTCCGTAGCAGCTTCTGGACCCTGTACAGCGAAGCCGAACGTGCCGACTACGTGCCGACCCTCAAGGAATATCTCGGCGAGCTTTCAAAGCTGTCACACAGCGAAGCGCAGAAGAGCCATACAACCACCGACTATCTGAAGGCGGCCGATTACTACGAACAGCTGGTGGCGACGTTCCCGGCCGATCCCGGCGTGGCCGACAACCTGTTTCTGCTCGGCGAGGTCTACACCGAGGCTGGCGAACCGGCACGCGCGGTTGCGGCCTATCAGCGCGTGGTGCACGAACATCCCACGTACGAACGCGCCAACGAGGCGGGTTACGCCGCAATACTCGGCCTCGACGAAGTGCTCAAAGGCCTCGGCCCCGACGATCGCGAGTTGTGGCAGCGCGTGAAGATCGACGCGCAGATCGAGTTCGCGATGCTGTTCCCCGATGACCCGCGCGCCGCCCCGGTTGAAACCGCCGCTGCCGATACGCTGTTCTCGCTGGCGCAATATCAGCAAGCGATGGATCTGGCCGATCACCTCATCCGCACGCGCCCCGATCTCGATCCCAAGCTGTCGCGCACCGCTTTCGTGATTCTCGGTCATGGCGCATTCGAGCTTGGCCAGTACGCATCCGCGGAGCGTTCGTATCGCTCGTTGCGCGGCATTCCGGGGGGTGACCCGACGGATGTCGCCGCGATCAACGAAAAGCTCCTGGCTGCGATCTACAAGCAAGGCGAAGCGGCCGAGCAGAGTGGTGCCACCGACGAAGCGGTACGCAACTACATGCGGATCGCGGCCGATGCACCGGGATCCGAACTGGCCGCAAAGGGTCACAACGACGCGATCGCCGTAGTAGAGGCACAAGGAAACTGGAAGGAAGCGGCCAACCTGCTGCAGGACTTCCGCGCGACGTATCCCGACAGTCCGTACGGCGCGGACGCGACCCAACGTCTTGCCGGACTGTATGAAAAATCCGAGTCGTGGAATCAGGCGGCCGGGGAGTATCGACGCGTTGCGGGCGCTGACGGCGATGCCGAGGTGCGACGTCAGGCGCTTTACCACGCTGGTGAGCTGTATCTGCAGACGAACGATGTTCCCAATGCGATGGAAGCCTTCGGCACGTACGCGGATACGTATCGGCAGCCGGCCGACCTCGCGCTCGAAGCCATGCAGAAGATGGACGAGATGTGTCAGCGAACGGGCGACTCGTCGAAGCGCCGGGTCTGGCTGCACAAGAAGATCGAGCTGGTCGACACGATGGGCGGCGCAGCACCCGACCGCGCGAAATATCTCGCCGCAGAAGCGCAACTGGTGCTAGCCGACGACGAGCGCGCTGCGTTCGACGCAGTACAACTCGGCGATCCGCTTGCGACCAGCCTGAAGCGCAAGCAGCAGGCGCTGAAGGACACGATCGGCGCGTACGAACGCGCAGCGAACTACGGTGTCGCCGAGTTTGCGACGGCATCGACGTATCAGATCGCCGACATCTATGCGGCGTTGTCGCGGCAGTTGATGGCATCGGCGCGCCCGAACGGTCTCACCGACATGGAACTCGAACAATACGACGTGCTGCTCGAAGAACAGGCGTTCCCGTTCGAAGAGCAGGCGATCTCGCTCCACGAGATCAACGTACGCAGAAGCTGGGACGGCGTTTACGACCAATGGGTTCAGAAGAGTTTCGAGGCACTGCGCGCACTGGTGCCGGCGCGCTTCGACAAACAAGAGATGCAGGTGGGCTATGTCGATACGATTCGTTGAGTCGCTGACGGTGTGCGTCGTGCTCGCGCTCGCGGGCTGCAGCTCATCGCCTCCGGTCGAGCATACGAACGCGGCGGTGGGCGCACCGCCGGTCGAGGTGGATCGCAAGTCCGAGGCGCTGTTCGAGCAAGCGCTTGCCGCGATTCAGGCGCAGCGCTATGCGGAAGCCGAATCGCTGCTCAAGGAACTGACCACGCGTGATCCGCTGCTATCGGGTCCGTGGGTGAATCTCGGCGGTGTATACGAAGCGTTGGGCGACAACGATGCCGCACAGAATGCGTACAAGAAGGCGATCGACGCGAACCCCAACAACTGCGCGGCGTATGTCGATCTCGGCGTATTGTCGCGGCGCGCCGGAGATTTTCTGAGTGCCGAGGCGAACTACCTTGCGTGCACGCAACGGGTACCGAGCTTTCGCGAAGCGTATTTGAACCTCGGCATTCTCTACGAGCTGTATCTCGGCCGTTTCGACGACGCGCTGCAGGCGTACCAGACGTATCAAACCCTTTCGGGCAGCGAGGACATGCGCGTCTCCGGATGGGTGTCCGATCTCCAGCGGCGGATCGCAGGAAACGAATCATGAGTATGTGTGTGCGAAGCGTAGCGTTGGCTTGCGCAGTGTCGATCAGCGCTAGCGCGTTTGCCGAACAGGATCCGAAGCCGAATGGCCGCATCCGAATGGATGAGACGGTGATATCGGGTAACCAGGAACTGCCGAAGGTGTTGTACATCGTGCCGTGGCAAGACCCGAGTGGCATCCCGAAGATTGAACTCGATCCCAATTTCACCGAGCACGAAGTGTTTCGCCACCTGTATCCGCCCGCGTACAAACGCGAGCTGCAGTACTACGACGTGTTGAAGTCGTCGCAGGCGAAGCAGTAACCGGTGCATCTCGATCAATTCGTGATCTCGGGCAACTCAGGTCCGCCCGAAGTCCTGTAAACAGTGCGACTGCAATGGAGGAATGAAGAAAATGGACTTGTACTCGAAGATAGTTCTGTTCTTTCAACACGGCGGGGAGTTCATGTACCCGATCGCCCTGGTAATGGCGATTGGCGTCGCGATCTCGCTCGAGCGGTATTTCTATCTCGCGAGACAGACCTCCGCGAACCGTCGCGACTACGAGAAGATTCTGCCGCTGCTGCGCGCACAACGTATGCGCGAGATTCAGGACCTTGCGTCCAAATCGAAGTCGGCCGTGTGTGCAATCGTCACGGAAGGCATCTCGCGTTTGAGCCATACACGACGTCGCCAGGACATCGAGTACGCGATGGAAGAACAGCTGCTCGAAGTGCTGCCGAACATCGAGCGCCGCACGCCGTATCTCGCGACGTTTGCCAACGTTGCAACGCTGCTCGGCTTGCTCGGTACGGTAATCGGGTTGATCGGTGCGTTCACCGCAGTTGCTTCTGCCGACCCGGCCGAGAAGGCGTCGCTGCTGTCGCAGAGCATTTCGGTTTCGATGAACTGCACGGCCTTCGGCCTGATGGTCGCAATTCCCTTGTTGCTGCTGCACTCGATGCTGCAAAGCAAGACCAGCGCCATCGTCGAGAGCCTCGAAATAGCTCAGGTGAAGTTCCTCAATCTGCTGGAAGACCGGCCGGAACGCGCTGCACCGAAGGCGGCACCGGCAAGCCCCGCGAACGCGAAGGCTTGATCGGCGCTTCTTCAAAGTAGCCCTGCTTCAAAGTAAAGAAGTACCCAAGGAGCGACTCAGATGAGCCGACTGAAGAAGCGCCGGAGCGCGCACCTGAAGGAAGCCGAACTCGAAGTTACGCCGTTCATGAACATGATGATGTTGCTGGTGTGCGCACTACTGGCATCCGTCGTGTTCACCAAGATCACGGTTATCGATCTCGATTTCCCGTCTGGCAACGGTTCCGGCGAGTTCGACCCGGAGCAGGTGCACCTGGAAGTGATCGTTCGAAGCGATCAACTCGTAGTTGCGGACGGTCGCGGCGGCTCGATCAAGACATTGCCAATGATCGACGGTCAGCAGGATCTCAAAGGTCTTTCACTCGTGCTGCAGGAACTGAAACGGCGGATGCCGGAAAAGCGCGACATCGTGATTCTGTTGGAGTCTGAGACGAACTATCAGACCGTGGTATCGGTAATGGACCGGGTTCGATC
>JBGSNQ010000150.1:0-31502 GCA_041739525.1 Pseudomonadales bacterium
GGCGGCGGCGCGTGTGGCTCTGTCCGCCGCTGTCTGCGCGAGCGGATCCCGCAGATCCGGATCCAGCACCATGTGCACATGCGCGTCGATCAAACCGGGCAACGCCGTTGCGCCGTGCATGCTGCGCGTTGCGGCACCGGCGCTGATTTCAGAAGCCGCACCGACGGCAACGACTCGGTCGCCGTCGATTCGAATCGCGTCGGCATCGAGGTACGCGTCGGCAACGCCGTCCCAGATGCGTAGATGCGTATACACCTGCGCCGTCATACATGCCGTCCACCGTGATTTGCGGCATGGTAGCCTTCGCCGCTGGCGCAATGCCAGGCAGGACTCATTCGGGCACACGGTTTGGGGGAGTCATGGGCGATCGGCTGAGCGGCAAAGTAGCAGTGATCACCGGCGGCGCGAGCGGCATGGGGCGCGCGACGGTAGAGAAGTTCGTCAGCGAAGGCGCACGTGTCGTCATCGCCGACGTCCAGGAAGACAAAGGTCGCGCGCTTGCAGACCAACTCGGTGCGGTCGCGGCATACGTGAAGACCGACGTGTGTCGGGAGCAGGACATCGCAGCGATGATCGGCGTCGCGGTGAAACGTTTCGGTCGCCTCGATTGTCTCTTCAACAACGCGGGTTTCGGCGGCGTCACCGGCGAAATCCACGAAACCGACATGGGCGAACCGTATCGCCGCACCATCGACGCGATGCTCACCGGCCCGATTCTCGGCATGAAGTACGCCGCACCGGTGATGCGTGAGCAGCGCTCCGGCGTGATCATCTCGACCGCCAGCGTCGCAGGACTCAAGGCTGGCTACGGACCACACGTCTATACGGCCGTGAAGTCCGCCGTAATCAATCTGACGCGTTCGGTCGCGCAGGAACTCGGACCTCACAACATCCGCGTGAACGCGATCTGCCCCGGCGGCATCGCAACGCCCATTTTCGCCGGACAACTCGCGTTGAAGGCCGGCGGCAACACCGACTATGCCGCGGCGGTGAAACCGTTCCTCGAGAAGATGCAGCCGATTCCGCGCTCCGGCGAACCACAGGACATCGCGAATGCCGCGTGTTTCCTCGCCAGCGACGAAGCGTCGTTCATCTCCGGCCACGCCTTGGTGGTCGACGGCGCGTTGACGGCGGGTTCGTGGACGAACCCGGAATTCGCGCCGCCGGTGCTCGATGCCATGCGGCAGATCTTCGGCATAGACAAGGACACCGACCTCGACATGGTCTACCACGAACGCTGAGGGGCATCGCAATGGTCGGGCTGACTCGTCTTCCGCACACCGCGGACCATTCCGCCGTGATGGACGCGTTCAATCGCGATGGCGGCGTCATCGTAGAGAATCTGTTTCCGGCCGACGTGATCGGACGTATGCGCGACGCCGTAAAGCGAAAAGCGGAGTCTTCGCTGCCGGGTTCCAAGTCGCCCGAAGCGCTATGGAAGACCTTCCATGGCGAGAACACGATCCGCTTCACCGGCCTCGGTCTCATCGACCCGGCGTTCTTCGAAATGCTGGCCAACCCGATTCTGCAACGAGTCGCTGACGACGTTCTGCTGTCGCAGTTCGGTTCGTATTGGCTGAACACCGGGCAGACGATGATCATCGGCCCCGGCGAACCTGCGCAGTATCTGCACCGCGACTGCACGAACTGGACCGCCTACGTGAAACCGATGTGGCCGCGCTGTCCGGAGATCACCGTCAGCACGATGATCGCGCTCGAAGACATGACCGAAGAACTCGGCGGCACGCGCGTGATACCCGGCAGCCACCTGTGGGAAGACTTCGACCGAGTCGGCACGCCGGAAGAGACCGTTGCCACCGAAATGCCCGCCGGCAGCGGCATGATCTACAGCGGCAAGGTGATCCACGGGGGTGGCGCGAACTGCACGAAAGACCGCTGGCGTTTCGCGATGCACATCAGTTTCGTCGCGGGCTGGCTGACGCCGGAGGAAGCGAGCGCACTCTACTACCCCAGCGACACCATCAAGGCACTGCCGGAACGCACGCAACGGCTGCTGGGCTATCGCTCGTACGATCCGAACACGCACTTCCGCAGTGGACGGTTGTGGCTGAAAGACTTCGACGCCATCACGGACGACGCCTGATGGCCCGTTGCAGCCAAATGCGCGGTGCGGGGCATTAGGGTGAAATACCTGCCGCTGCTGTGGGCAGGGTTGTGGCGAAAGCCGACGCGCACCGTGCTCACCGTTCTGTCGATTGCAGGCGCTTCCTGTTGTTCGGCTTACTGCAAGGCGTGATCAGCGGATTCGAGGCCACACGGGCGAAGCTGAGCGACACGCACCTGCGCGTTACGAACCGCGTGAATCTCTTCGAACCGATCCCCATCGCATACAAGTCGCAGATCGCCGCCATTCCCGGCGTGGAAGCAATCTCCTACTTCGTCATTTTCGCCGGCTATTTCCAGGATCCGAAGAATGGCCTCTCGATCGCGGCGGTCGATGTCGATACGTGGCTCGCTGCAGTTCCGAACTTCCACGTGCCACAGGATCAGCGAGACGCGATGCACACCACGCGCACCGGTGCGCTCGTTGGCTCGGAGCTCATGAAGAGGTTCGACTGGCACATCGGCGACCGGATCTCGTTGCACTCGCTGATTTGGGTCAACAAAGACGGCTCGTCGGAATGGCCACTCGACATCGTCGGAGTGGTCAACGCAGGTCCTGACGACGATCCACAATTCGGCACCGAGTTGTACTTCAACTACGACTATCTCGATTCGGGGCGCACCACGCGGACCGGTACGGTCAATCAGTTCGTCGTCACCCCGAAGCAGGGTGCTGATTCCAACCAGATTGCGATCGCCATCGATCGGTTGTTCGCGAACTCCAGTGCCGAAACGTCAACGATGAACGAAAGAGCCTTCTTTGCTTCCATGTCGCGAAACATAGGGGACGTGCAGATGTTCGTGGCCTGGATCATCGGAGCCGTGCTGTTCACGTTGCTCTTCATGGCCGGAAACACGATGTCGCAATCGGTCCGCGATCGCTTGTCGGAACTGGGCGTGCTGAAAGCGCTGGGGTTCGGCAGCACGCACGTGTGGATGCTGATCGTCGTCGAAGCCACCGTTCTCACCTTCGTCGCGGCCATTCTGGGCCTCGCCGTTGCGGCGGCCGTGTTTCCGGCCGTATTCAAGTCAATCGCCGGCGGCCCGGGCACGCTGCCCCTGAGCGTGCTTCCGGTCGGACTCGCAATCGCCTTGCTGCTGGCGGCGGTGAGTGCAACTTTCCCCGCCATGCGTGCACGCCGCCTCACCATTGTTCAAGCGCTGTCCGGGAGGTAGCGACGATGAAGTACCTACCGCTGCTCTGGGCAGGCCTGTGGCGCAAACCGATCCGCACGGTGCTGACCCTTCTTTCGATCACCGTCGCATTCATGCTGTTCGGCGTGTTGAACGGCGTCGTCGCGGGTTTCGACTACGCGGCATCGAAGATGAGCGACATGCGCTTGCGCGTCATCAATCGCGCCAACATGCTGGAAGCGATGCCGATCTCGTACGAAGCGCGCATCGCGCGTATACCCGGCGTACGCATCGTGTCGCACCTTTCCATTATGGTTGGCTATTACCAGGAGCCGCGCAACAACGTCAGCGCCGTCGGCCTCGCGCTCGGACCGTTCGCGAAGATGTTCACCGAAATGCAGGTGCCGGCTGAGCAGATCGAGGCGTTGCACAACACGCGCGACGGGGCGGTCGTCGGCGGCGAGCTCGCGAAACGCTTCAACTGGAAGATCGGCGATCGCATCACGTTGCACTCGTTGAACCAGGTAAAAGCCGACGGCTCGCCTGAATGGACATTTCAGATCGTCGGACTCGTGAACGCAGGCGAACACGACGAGAAAGTGTTCGCAAACGAGATGTACTTCAACTACGAATACCTCGACGAAGCGCGCGCAGCCGGCAAAGGCACGGTGCACCAGTACGCGCTCACCATCGACGACGCGAGCCATGCTTCCCAAATCTCCCAGGCGATCGATCGCGAGTTCGCGAACTCGAGCGCCGAAACCTCGACGATGAACGAACGTGAATATCTGGTGACGCAGTTGAGGCAGATCGGCAACGTGCGGCTGTTCGTCTACTACATCATCGGCGCGGTGCTGTTCACGCTGTTGTTCCTCGCGGGAAACACGATGGCACAATCAGTACGTGATCGCGTGCCCGAACTCGGCGTTCTGAAGACGCTCGGCTTCTCCGATACGACCGTGTGGCTGCTCATCGTCGTGGAATCATCCGTGTTGTGTCTCATCGCCGCCGCGCTCGGCCTGACGATCGCCGCGGTGTCGTTTCCGGTCATCTTCGGTTCCCTGCAGATCATCGGGCCGATCCCTCTGCCCGGCATCGTGTGGGCTGCCGGGTTCGTAATCGCGGTCGCGCTGGCGGCGCTGAGCGCGTTGTTTCCGGCGCTGCGGGCGCGGCGTCTGACGATCGTCGAAGCACTGGCAGGACGTTGACATGAGCACACTCCGGCAAGCCGCTGCGATCACCGCAATCAACCTGCGCAGTATTCCGCAGCGCCTCGGCACATCGCTCGTCATCTGTGTCGGTATCGCGGGTGTGGTCGCGGTGCTCATCACGGTGCTTGCCATGTCGACCGGCCTGCAGTCGACGATCGCAAGCGCGGGCCAGGCCGATCGCGCCATCGTGCTGCGCGGAGGCGCGCTCGCCGAAGCGCTGTCGACGATCACACGCGACGACCTCATTGCAATTGAAGCGGCGCCCGGCATCACGCGCACCGCCGCCGGCAAACTCGCGATATCGCCGGAAGCGCTGCTGTCGGTGAATCTACCGCGGGCGAGCGACGACCAGCCGAGCGCGATGTCGGTGCGGGGTATCACGTCGATCGCGGCCGAGGTGCGCCCGGAGATCACGCTCATCGAGGGCCGCATGTTCACACCAGGGCTGCACGAAATCGTCGTCGGCAAGTCGGTGCGCGATCAGTTCGCGCACCTCGAGATCGGCGACGTCGCGAAGTTCTACAACGGCGACTGGACCGTGGTCGGCCGCTTCGAGAGCCATGGCGACGTACACGAATCGGAAGTGCTGACCGACGCGGAGACGCTGATGTCCGCTGCGAATCGCACCGTATTCAGCGGCGTAACCGTGAAGCTCGATTCACCGCAGTCGTTCGACGCGTTCAAACAGGCGCTGCTGCAGAACCCGATGCTGAAAGTCGATGTGCAGCGCGAAACGGAATACTACGAGGGGCAGTCGAAGGGAATTTCGACGCTGCTCGGCATCGTGGCAAACACGGTGGGCGCAATCATGGCGATCGGCGCGCTCTTCGGCGCGCTGAATACGATGTACTCGGCCGTAAGCGCGCGCACCGTGGAAATCGCAACGCTACGCGCCGTCGGCTTTGGTTCGTGGCCCGTCGTCGCGTCGGTGTTGATCGAGGCGCAAGTGCTCGCGCTTTCCGGTGCACTGGTCGGCGGAGCGATCGCGTGGATCGTGTTCAACGGCAGCACGTTCAGCACCGGCGGAACTCTCGGCCAGGTGACGCTGCGCCTGCACGTCGGTGCGCCGCTGATCGCACTCGGCATCGTGTGGGCTGCGGTGATCGGCTTCATCGGCGGATTGTTCCCGGCGATTCGCGCCGCGCGCACGTCGGTCGCGGACGCGTTGCGCGTGGTTTGATTCAGGACGAGACGAAAATGAAGGACAGCCTGCGCTACGCAAAAGTGGTCGAGTGGTCCGAGGCCGATCAGTGCTATGTCGGCAGCGCGCCCGGGTTGATCTACGGCGGGTGTCATGGCAGCGACGAGCGCCGCGTGTTCGATGAACTTTGCGTCATCGTCGAGGAAGCGATCGAACTCTACCGAGTCGATGGAAAGCAGTTGCCACCACCCACGACGGGACTGTTCGGCAGGCATCCGAGCGCGCCGTAGAACTCCGGCTCAGGTTCCGAGCAAGCGCCGCACCTCATCGTGCGGCAACGCATACACCACATGATCGTCGCACCCCTGCATCGTCTCGTTGGCGACCATGCTGTTGATCACTGCTTCGTCGACCGCCTGAATCACCGCTTCGAAGAATGGATTCAGTTGCGGGTCAGGAATGAACTCCAGCGCCGCCAACCGCTCTTCGTCATGCAACGCTTCGCGATTTGCAGTCGAGAACGCGAGAAAGATGTCGCCCGAACCATGTCCCGAAACCGCGCCACCGCGGCCGATGCCGAGGCTGATGCGTCGTGCCAGGCGCTTCAACTGGTGCGCGAGCAGAGGGGCATCGGTACCAACGATCGCGATGACGGAGCCCGCCTCCGTCTTGCGCGGATCGGGCTGCCAGTCTTTCAGCGCAGCGCCTACAGGAACGCCGGCAATGGTCAGCTGTTCCCGCCTGCCGAAGTTCGATTGTACGAACGCGCCGACTCGGTATTCGCTTCCTGCAAAGCCCACGACGCGAGAGGCTGTTCCTGAACCGCCTTTGAATCCGTAGCAGATCATGCCGGTACCGCCGCCGACGCTGCCCTCCTCGATGGCACCACCACGAGCACCGTCGAGCGCCGCAAATACGTGTTCGTCGCGCACGTGAAAACCGTTGATGTCGTTGAGGTAGCCGTCGAACGTCTCGCCGGCAACCGGTAGCGCCCACTGACCGATTCCGCCCGTTCGTTCGACGAGCCACTTGATCGATGCGTCACGCGCCAGTCCGCACGAGTGTGTGTTGGTGATGCAGATCGGCCCTTCGCAGCGACCACTCTCTTCTACCCAATGACATCCGGTCAGCTCGCCGTTGCCGTTCAAACTGAAATAGCCGGCGAAGACCGACGACGCAGCACTCTGGCGCCCGCGCGGCAAGATCGCGGTAACGCCGGTACGTATCGGTCCTTTCCCCACGACGCGGGCGCCGTGTCCTGCGATGAGCGTCGTGTAGCCCACCTCCACGCCCTCGATGTCGGTGATCGAATTCAGTGGTCCGGGTTGCCCCGCAAACGGAATGCCCAGCGCACGGCCGCGCAACTTGCCTGATGGTGTTATCAGCATCGTTTGGTTCGCTTGCAAAAACTGCATTACATTGCGGCGCTGCGCCGAGATCAAGGAAGCAACCAGGAGGACGAGCCGTGCAATTCGGAATCTTCGATCACATGGAGCAACGTGACGAACAGCGCGGCAGCGAACTCGGCGCGTTGTACGAGCAACGGTTGCAGATGCTGGAGTACGCCGACGCGGCAGGATTCGCCCGTTATCACAAGGCGGAGCATCACTTCACCACGCTCGATGCAGCGCCCTCGGCCATGGTGTTTCTCGCGGCGGCATCGCAGCGTACGAAGCGAATCCGGCTCGGATCGCTGGTGTCGCTGTTGCCGTTCTATCACCCGGTTCGGTTCGTCGAAGAAGTGTGTGCGCTCGACCACTTGAGTGGCGGCCGCCTCGACGTGGGCGTCGGTAAGGGCATTTCGCCGATCGAGCACCGGCTGTGGGGAAATCCAGACACCGAGGCAGTTGCTCGCACAGCCGAGGCGATACAAATAGTGCGCAAGGGGCTCACCGCGAAGCTACTCACGCACTCCGGCAACTTTCACACCTTCGATGCGTTACCGATGCTATTGACACCGAAGCAGACCCCGCATCCGCCGTTGTGGTATCCGGGCAACGTCGAATTCGCAGGGTCGCATCGCCTCAATACGGTCGTTGGTGGACCCGTCGCCGCCGTACATGCGCAGGTTGCCCGGTTTCACGAACTCGTCGCCAACGCAAAGGAGGACTGGAACCCGGGAGTTGCGTCGCCGCTGATCGGTGCCACTCGCCACGTCTTCGTGGCACCTACTCGCGAAGCGGCACATGCGCGTGCGCGTACGGCGTGGAAACGTTATGACGAGAACCTGGCGAGCCTGTGGCGCGCCAACGGCATGGAGCCGGTGTTTTCGCCCAGCCTCAACGGCAACTTCGATCTTGCCGTTGGCGCGCAGGTGTTGGTGGCCGGTACACCGGACGATGTGCGATCGCACGTTGAGACGTTGAGTGCAAACGCCGCCCTCGACTACTTCGTCGGCGCGTTCGCATGGGGCGATTTGAATCACGAGGAAGTGATGGACTCGCTGCGCCTGTTCGTCGAGGGCGTGCTGCGGCCGTTAGCTGACTAGCGTCGGCTCAGGTCCAACCGGGCACACCCGCGCGGGCCACCCACTCTTCGCTGAACGTCCACAGCCGTTGCGCCACCGCGGGGTCGTTGGCTTCGGCGCTGCACGGCTCGATGTGACAATCCTGCAGGTATTGCCCGCCGAGATCGGCCGCGGGTTCGTACACCGCACCCCACACAGTGGTGGCGGCACCCTGCGCGGGATTCTTCGTGAACGGACTGACCAGCTTCATCAGCAGGCCGACGATTGCGGAGTTGCGGCCGATGTCGGTGGTGATCAGCGTGCCGGGATGCAGCGCGCACGCGGTCATGCCGCGGTCGCCGTAGCGGCGCTGCAGCGATTTCGCCATCAGCACGTTGCACAACTTCGCCTGCCCGTAGGCGCCCATGCCTTTGAACTTCTCGCGCGTCATCGGCAGATTCGTGAAATCGAGTTTCGCCGGCGTGCCGTGGCTCGTGCTCGAAACCATCACCACGCGCGGGGCGCCCGATGCGAGCAGCCGCGGCATCAGCAAGCGCGCCAGCAGGAAGTGGCCGATGTGACACACGCCCACCGTGCGCTCGAAGCCTTCGTCGGTTTCCGCATACGACATCAGCGCAAGGCCCGCATTGCAGATCAGCACATCGATCTTGTCCGCCTTCAACGTATCCGCGAAGCGGCGGATGCTGGCGAACGACGCGAGATCGAGTTCGGCGAATTCGGCTTTGCAACCGGGATGCGCGGCGCACGCACGGGCAACGGCCGCTTCGCCGCCGGCGGCGGTTCGACACGCGTAGATCACGCGTGCACCCGCTCCGGCGAGCGCCCTCGCCGTCGGATCTCCGATGCCCGTGTTTGCACCCGTTACGATGATGGTGCGCGCGGATAGATCGAGACCTGCCACTACCTCATCGGCCGTAGTACGTGAACCGAATTTGTTTCTTCCGTTTGCTGCTTTGGACATCGCGGTTTTAGTCGTCGGGGCTTTTGGCATTGAGTTGGTCGCCGGGAAAAACTGCATTACATTGCGACGGGGCTTAGAGATCAAGGACGGGGATGGCCGAATCGGTTGGCGAGCACCTAGGTGTTCCGATCGCCTACATGCAGCGCACGCGTTCGTACTACGCGGCGCTGGGCTATGCGCCGTATCAATGGGCGTCGTTCCCAACGGTTCCATTCGCGCGCTCTCCTCGCATCGCACAGGCGCGTCTCGTCCTCATCACCACCGCAGCGCGGTTCGATTGGAGCCTCGGCGATCAGGGGCCGTGTGCGGCTTACAACGCCGGCGCGAAGTTCTATACGATGTATCGCGTGCCGATCGAGCCGGTGCCTGATCTGCGCATTTCTCACATTGCATACGATCGAATCCACACAACGGCCGCCGACCCGAATACCTGGCTGCCCGTGAAAGCGCTTCGCAACGCCGCAGCGCGCGGCACGATCGGCTCGCTGGCGGCCGAGGTGATCGGCATGCCCACCGATCGCAGCCAGCGCGCCACTCGGGAACGTGATGCTCCGGCGGTACTCGATGCGTGCCGCGAACTGCAGGCCGATGTCGCCCTGCTCGTTCCGAACTGCCCCGTCTGCCATCAATCTGTCAGTCTCGTTTCGCGCCATCTCGAAGCGAACGGCGTACCAACGGTAGTCATGGGCTGTGCGCGCGACATCGTCGAACACGTCGGCGTAGCGCGTTTCCTGTTCAGCGACTTCCCGCTGGGTAACTCCGCGGGCAAACCGT
Source organism: Pseudomonadales bacterium (assembly GCA_041739525.1). Taxonomy (GTDB): domain Bacteria; phylum Pseudomonadota; class Gammaproteobacteria; order Pseudomonadales; family Azotimanducaceae; genus DATJGR01. Next base: position 9,813 of record JBGSNQ010000150.1, read on the forward strand.
TCGACGAGCAGTCGCAATTCGAAACATTGGCGGGCGCGCTCGCGCTGTTCGAAGGCGCCACCGGGCCGCGCACCACCGCCGTATCGCCGCAAACCTGGAGCAGCGATGCGAACTGGAAGGACGACTACCTGAACATCGACGCAATGCCGGCGGACGAGCTCGCGCGCCGCCGCGCAGAATTCGCGCAGCAGAAGGCCGTGGCACAACGCATTCGCGAAGGCGCGCAATGAGCACATTGCCGCGCACCGCGTTCGCAATGGTGCAAACGGCGATACGCACGCTCGAGCCGCGCGACATCCCGATTCCGGACATCGACGAAGACTCGGCGATTCTTCGCATCGAAGCGTGCGGAATCTGCGGGTCGGACTACGAGCAGTTCGAAGGTCAGCTGCGCACGCCGATGCCGGTGGTACCCGGCCACGAACCGCTCGGACGTATCGCGAAGATCGGCGATCGCGCAGCGCGGCGCTGGAACGTCGACGTCGGCGATCGTGTAGCGGTCGAAACGATGCTGTCGTGCCGCCACTGCGGTCCGTGCCTCTCGGGCAGCTATCACCTGTGCGACACGCGGCGGATCTACTCGTACATTCCGCTGTCGGAGCCACCCGGGCTCTGGGGCGCCTATGCGCAATACATGTATCTCGCCCCGAACAGCATCGTGCACCGCGTCAATCCGGCGCTTTCGCCGCAACTCGCAGTGATGTTCAACCCGCTGGGCGCAGGATTCCGCTGGGCGGTCGAGATGCCGAACACGCGTCCCGGCGACTCGGTAGTGGTACTCGGCCCCGGGCAGCGCGGCCTGGCATGTGTCGTCGCATGCCGCGAAGTGGGCGCCGGCACCATCATCGTCACCGGGCTCGCAGCGGACGCCAACAAGCTCGCACTGGCGCGGGCGTTCGGCGCCGACCACACCATCGACGTAGACAACGAAGATGCGATCAGACGCGTAAAGGAACTCACCGGCGGACGCGGCGCAGACGTCGTGGTGGACGTTTCGTCCTATGCGACGAAGCCGGTCGCCGATGCGCTGTCGATGGTGCGGCCCGGCGGCACGGTCGTGCTTGCCGGCGTCAAGGGCTTCAAGCCGGTCGACAACTTCGTGTCCGACTACATCGTGATGAAGGAGATCAACATCAAAGGCGCGATCGGCGTGACGTCATCCGGCTACAAGGCGGCCATCCGCCTGATCGAGTCCGGTCGCGTGCCGATGGAGCGAATGCACACGCACGACTTCGATCTCGCCGAGGCGTCGCTCGCGATACGCACACTCGCCCGTCAGGTGCCGGGCGACGAATCGATTCACTCCTGTCTCATTCCGCCGCAATGACCGATTCGCACGCCGGAGAACGACGATGAAACACGGCCTGATCCTCACGCGCTCCGATATCAAGGGACAGATCGACGCAGCCGTTCGTGCAGAGAAGGCCGGCTTCGACTCGGTCTGGACGATCGAGTTCTTCAACGCGGCCGGCTTCGTCCGGCTCGCCGCGGTTGCCACCGCAACGCAACGCGTAACGCTCGGCACGGGCATTGCGTATGCGTTCATGCGCTCGCCGATGCTCGCCGCGAGCGCCGCGATGGACATCGACGAGTTGTCCGGCGGCCGCATGTATCTCGGCCTCGGCAGCGGCACGAAGACGATGAACGAAAACTGGTACTCGATGCCATTCGACACGCCGCCCGCACCGCGTATGAAGGACGCGATCGGGCTGATTCGCGCGGCGTTCGCGGCGCAGAAGAGCGGCGGTCTCAACTATGAAGGTCCGCACTATCGCGTGAAGATTCCGCAATTCTCCCGTCCGGGTGCGGCACGCCCCGACATCCCTATCGCGATCGCGGCCGTCAACCGCGGCATGATCCGCGCCGCGGCATCTACCGCGAACGGACTCATCGGTCACCCGATCTTCACGCGCAAGTACATTGCCGAATGCGTCAAACCCGAACTCGAGGGCAGCCCGTGTGAACTGTTGCCGTACGTGATCGCCAGCGTCTCCGACGACCCCACTCAGGCGCGCAACGAAGCGCGCGCGCAGATCGCGTTCTATTACACGACACGGTTGTACCACTCGGTGCTGAAACCGCACGGTTGGGAAGCAATCGGCGACACGATCGCAAGCGCCTTCAAGAAAGGCGACTTTGCCGCGATGGCGAAAGCGGTGCCGGACGAAATGGTCGATGCGATCGCCGTCACCGGCCGGCCGGACGAAGTTCGCGACCGGTTGAAACAATGGGATGGACTCGCCGATCACGTACTGTTGTATTCGCCCTCGGCCGGCATGAAACCGGGGCGCGTAGCCGAAAACGTCGACGCGATCATCGACACGTTTCGCAAATGAGCCAAAGCACTGTGCTGTACACGACGTAGGAATCCTATGAGCCAATTGCCCGACCTCACTCCGAAATTCGAATACGACGAGCGAATCGCCGCCGGCTTTCTGGCCAATCGCGGCGGCGCCGGGGGTTTGCCGGAATTTCTAGGCATCAAGATCGTTGACGTCGGGCCGGGCACGATGACCGGCGAACTCGTCGTGCGCCCCGAACTGATGACCGGTATCGGCAACATGCACGGTGGTGTGCTGTCGGCGTTCTGCGATCACATGCTCGGCTGCGTGTGTTATCCGGTGATGAAGAAGGGCCAGTGGGGCGCCACCACCGAGTTCAAGATCAACCTGACGGCGCCGGTTACGAAAGGTACCGTCACCGCGCGTGCCGAGATCATCAACCTGTCGCGCACGCAGGCTGTGGTGCGCATCGACATCGTCAACGAAGGTCGCCGCGCCGCCATCGCGCAGGGCACCGTCACGATCCGGGATCCACGCTAATGGCTGCTGTACCGCGAGAGGCGGCGCAATCCGCCATAACCAACACGACTGCGCGCGTTCCACTGCGACGGCTGCTCGCCTACGCGATGATCGAGTTCCCGGTGGGAGGTGCGATGAACGCCTCGTCGCTGTTCCTCGGTTTTCACTACGCGTCGCTCGGCGTAAGCCTCACGCAGATCGGCGCGCTGTTGATGATCGCGCGCCTGCTCGACGTGCTTATCGACCCGGCGGTGGGACTGCTGTCCGATCGCACCCGCAACAAATTCGGGCGGCGCAAGACCTGGATCGTTGCCGGCGTCCCCATCTTCGTTCTCGCGGTTTGGCAGCTGTTCGTGCCGCCACCGGAAGTCACCGCAATGTACTTCGGATTCTGGCTGGTGCTGTTCTGGCTCGGCTTCTCGCTGATCAACATCCCGTACTACGCGTGGGGTGCCGAGCTGACACCCGATTATCACGAGCGCACGCGCATCACTACGTGGCGCACCATCTTCGGCACGTTAGGCGGCTTCGCATTTTTGGCCATTCCGGCGGTTCGCCAGCAGTTCTTCGGTGTCGGCGGCACGCCGGGGCAGGTGCTGTCGATGGCTGCAATGATCGCGCTCATCGCGATTCCTGCGCTGGTCGCGCTTGCGGTCACCACCGTACCGGACCGCGGTGTAGGCGGAGAAGCGGTGCCGCTGCTGCGCGGCATCAAGGTGATGAGCCGCAACGGACCGTTCCTGCGTCTGCTCGCCGCGTTCACGCTGGTGGGTCTCGGCCCCACGCTGCAGGGCGCGATGTTTCCGTTCTTCATGCAACACGTGGTCGGCGATACGACGTCCGGCCCGAAGGTGCTGCTGATCTACTTTCCCACCGTCATCCTGGGAGTCTTGATCTGGGGCGCGCTTGCCCGGCGCATCGACAAACACCGTGCGTGGATGACCGGCATGACGGTGATGGTGTTGGCGACCGCGTCGTACATGCTCGTAGGGCGCGGCGATCTGGTGCTGGTGATGGTCATTCTGACGGCGTCCGGCATCGGTTCCGGCGCGCTGTCCGCACTACCCGCGTCGATGAAAGCCGATGTCATCGATCTCGACGCCATCGAGAGCGGCGAAGATCGCGCCGGGCTGTTCTTTGCGGCCTGGTCGCTCGCCGTGAAGTTCGTAGCTGCAGTGGGACAAGGTCTCGCATTCACCACGCTCGCGTGGATCGGATTCAATGCAAGCGGCAGTAACGGCCCTGACGAGATCTTCGGGCTGCGGCTGTTCTATTCGGTGGGTCCGATGTGCCTCTATCTCATCGCGCTGCTGATCGTGTGGAACTACCCGATCACCTCGGCGCGTCACTCCGAACTGCGTGCGGAGCTTGCGGCTCGAGGCGTGCGGTCTGCACCGCCGGGTTGAGGTGAGCCCCGCTATTTCTCTTTAGTGCAGGTCGTATCCGCATCTTTGAACCACGCGCCGTTCGATTGGATCTCGGTGATGAAATCGAACGTGCGCGTTCATCCCTCGAACATCCGCCACTCGGGCATGTACGAGAGGCCGAGATTCACGATGCGCGTGAGCAGAGCGTCGTAACGCACGCCCACCGCCTTCGCCGACTCGGCGAGATCTTCATCCTTCGTCAGGTTCGGATTCGCGTTTGCTTCGAGCAGGAACACGCTGCCGTCTTCGCGCATCCGAAAGTCCATGCGCGCGAAACCGTTCATGTGCAACGCGCGATAGATGCGTTTCGCGAGGCGGCTCAACCGTTCGGCCTGCGCGGCGCTGAGGTCCGTCGCGCGGCCCGTCGTAATGCCGTGTTTTTCCTGATATTTCCGGTCCCATTTCACCTTTCGGGTGGCGATGCCCGCGTGCGCGCTCGAGAGCGTGCCGAAGTTCATCTCCCACGCCGGAAACGTAGTCAGCTGCGAGTTACCTACTACGCCGATGTAGATCTCGCGACCGTCGATGTACTCCTCCACGATGGCGTCGCTCTGCACCTGCTCGTGAATGAACTCGACCCGTTCGCGCAGGCTCTGCACGTCGTCCACGATCGACGCCTGCGCGATGCCGAGCGATGCATCGTCCGTGGCCGATTTGACGAACAGCGGAAAGCGCAAACGGCGCGGTTCGCGAAACCTCCTGCCGAATGGTATCGAAGCAAATGCAGGTGTCGGTATGCGGTGCCACGCGAGCACCTGTTTCGCGAGTACTTTGTCGCGCGACAGCATGAGGCCGCGCGGTCCACAACCGGTGTAGCGCTGGCGCATCAGTTCCAGAAACGCGACCACGTAGTAGTCGTAAGAAACGATACCGGCGAACTGCTCCATCAGATTGAACACCACGTGCGGGCGCCAATCGCGGATGGTGTCGCGCAACTCCGTGAGCTGATCGCCGATACCCATCATCCGCACGTGATGGCCGAGCCCCGTCAATGTCGAGTACACGTGATACTCGGTGATCGACTCCTCCTTCTCCGGCAACGTCGCAAGATCGCCGGGAACGAGCGCCTCGTGCGTGATGAGCAGTATCCGGTATCTCCTCATAAGGTGTATTTCTCCTGGTTGCGACGCAGCACGTCGAGCACGACGCGCTCATGAAGGCGAACCACGCGACGTTTGCTGTCGCGGCGCGAATCGCGCAGTACGAGGTCGAGTTGCCCGACCCGGCGAATGATCGTGGCGATCGCATGATCGACGAGATATGGATGCAGTCGCGCACGACGCACGAGCAGGCGCCGCAACTGCGGTTCGATCTCGCGGATGAAACGGTCTGCCTGAACGGCCCGCGGACGCGCCGGACGCGTTGCGAAGTCGCGCATCAGCCATGCGTCATAGCGCCGCTCGATGCGGTCGTAGCGCGCACGTTTGCGGCGATAGTGCTCGCCGAGCGTCTTGTCGTTCTGCGACAACGGTTCGATCGAGCCGCGATCGCGTACGTGCGGCGCAGCCTCGGCGATCTCATCCATCAGTGTGTTGACGAACTCGAGCTTCTCGATCGCACCGGGCCATTCCGCATAGTCGCGTCGCCACCGCGCCTTCGGTTGCAGCCACACGGCGAACGTTTCGGCGAAGTCTTCCGTCGGATGACTCTGCGCATACCAGTGGCCGAGATGCAGCACATGTCGGCGGCTGCTCGGCTGCGGCATATAAGTACCGGGATAGCGTGCCGAAGCCGGGCCGAAGATGCGCCGCCAGTCCGCGCGTCGGCGCAGGCCGAATGCGGTGTCGAGCGCATGGCCGGCTTCATGTCGCAGCAACCGCAATCGCCACAGGCTGCTGCCGCCGTCGACGTCACCCATCATGCGGCGCTCGAGTTGCCTCAAACGGGGATGTGCCACGAAGAACGGAATCGCAATGCCGGGAATGCCGTCGGGTGAGAACCACTCCTCCGAAAGCCACACGTGCGGGCGGAAGTCGATGCCACGCCGGCCGAGTTCGTCATAGAGCGCCAGCACGTCGGGCTGCACCAGGCTGCCGTCGACTCGCAGGCGAAGGTCGCGCAACCGCAGCTTCAATAGCGCGTCGTCCTCGTAGTCCGCCCATCGGTATGGGCGGGGATCGACTGTTCGATTCGGGCTGCGGCGCGGCGTGACCATTGGGCTGCGATGGTAGCGCATCGCGGCTGGAGGCGAGCCCATTGCGGGCTCGTGCGGAATGACGCGACCATGTCAGCCTGCTACCCGGTAGACGAGCAACATGACGGCGTTTCGAATCTCGATCGCGGCATTCGCGGTGTTCTGGCTTGCCATGGCGATCGCCCCGGTCAGCCGCACCGACTGGATGCTCGAAAACGTGATGACGCTGGTCGGGGTCGGGCTGCTGGTGATGTTCTGGCGCAGAGGTACGGTGTCGCAGACGTCGGTGATCCTGACGCTGATCTTCCTCGCGCTGCACACGGTCGGTTCGCACTACACGTACTCGCTGGTGCCGTATGACGATTGGGCGCGGAACCTGTTCGGCCAGTCGATCAGCGATCTCACGGGTGCGCAGCGCAATCAGTATGATCGGCTCGTGCATTTCTCGTTCGGCCTGCTGCTCGCGATTCCGTGTCACGACTGGCTCGTACGCAGCGGCTACGCATCGAATCGCGCAGCGTGGTGGATCACACTGCTGATCGCGATGTCGGCCTCGCATATTTACGAGCTGATCGAATGGGGCGCAGCCGAGATCTTCGGCGGGGAGCTCGGAGCCGCATACGTCGGCACGCAAGGCGACGAGTGGGATGCACAGAAGGACATGGCACTGGCCACCGTCGGCACAGTCATCGGCGTGCTGTTCGGCGTGTTCATGCGCCCGCCGCCCGCGATGGGCGCGCGCACCGCTTAGCCCGCACGCCACGAATCTGGAGGGTTGTATGGAGTACGCGTTCACCGACGAACAGGATCAGTTCCGCGACGTGGTGCGCCGCTTCCTGGGTGACAGGTCACCGACGACCGAAGTGCGCCGCCTGATGGACACCGCCGAAGGATACGACGCGGCGGTTTGGCAACAGCTCGCCGACGATCTTGCGCTCACCGGCATCCACATTCCGGAAACGTACGGCGGCGCCGGCTTCGGGCCTGTGGAGCTGTGCATCGCGATGGAGGAGCAAGGCCGCGCATTATTGTGCGCGCCGTACTTCTCGTCGTGCGTGCTCGCAGCGGGCGCGATATTGCACGCGGCCGAAGACGATCAGAAGGCGAATCTGCTACCGGCAATCGCGAGCGGCCAAACACGCGCCGCGTTGGCGGTAACCGAACCGAACGGACGTTGGAGTACTTCCGGCATTCAGGCCCTAGCAACACGCACCGGCAATGGTTGGGTAATCGACGGCGAGAAGAGCTACGTCATCGATGGCTGTAGCGCACAGCAATTGATCGTGGTTGCACGTACCGCGGGCAGCACCGGCGATGCCGGGCTGTCGTTCTTCACCGTCGACCCGGACGCAACGGGCGTCACTCGTACCGCGCTCGCCACGATGGATGCAACGCGCAAACAGGCGAAGGTCGTCTTCTCTCGCGCCCCGGCGGAGTTGTTAGGGCAACCCGGGGCCGGGGCGGAACCGCTTTCCCGCACGCTCGATCTCGCCGCCATCGCGCTGGCCAACGAAATGGTCGGCGGCGCGCAGGCGCTGCTCGATTCGGCGGTCGCATACGCCAACATCCGCGTGCAGTTCGGCCGCGCCATCGGTTCCTTCCAGGCCATCAAACACAAATGCGCCGACATGCTGCTCGACGTCGAGCTGGCGAAGTCCGCCGCGTACTACGCCGCGCAGGCGGCGGCAGAGGGCGATCCGCAAACGCCGGGCCTGGCTGCAATGGCGAAGGCTGCTGCTGCGGACGCATACATGCGTACTGCCGCGAACACGATTCAGATCCACGGCGGCATCGGCTTCACATGGGATAACGACACGCACCTGTGGTTCAAACGTGCGAAGAGTTCGGAAGTGCTGTTCGGCGACCCGACCTATCACCGCGAATTGATGCTGCAACGGCTGGAGGCATGAGCATGAGCGAAGCGAACGAAAATGACGCAGCCTTCGAAGTTCGCGCATGGCTGAAAGCGAACTGGAATCCCGAGCAGAGTCTCATCGACTGGCGAACCAAGCTGGCCGACTCCGGCTGGGGTATGCCGCATTGGCCGAAGCAGTGGCACGGCCGCGGCCTGCCGGTTCGAATGTTGCCCGCAATCAACGACGAATTCGTTGCGGTGGGTGCCGTTGGCGCTGCCGCCACCGGCCCGCGTATCCTCGCCTCAGTGACGCTGTTGGAACACGCGAGTGATGCAATCAAACAGCGCTTCCTGCGCCGCATCATCACCGGCGAAGACGGCTGGTGTCAGCTGTTCAGCGAGCCGGGCAGCGGTTCAGACCTCGCGGGCGCAACTACGCGCGCCGACTTCGACGGCACACAGTGGGTGATCAACGGCCAGAAGGTCTGGAACACGAGCGCACACCATGCCGACTACGGGTTGCTCGTTGCGCGCACCGACTGGGACGCACCGAAGCACCAGGGTCTCAGCTACTTCGTGATCGATATGCGCCAACCCGGCGTGCAGGTGCTGCCGCTCAAGCAGATGAACGGCCACGCATCATTCAATCAGGTGTTCTTCACCGACGCGAAAATCCCAGCCGATTGGATCGTCGGCACGAAAAACAACGGCTGGGCCGTTGCGATGACGACGCTTGCGCACGAACGGCGGCCCGCTGTGGGTGTGGCGGGCGTAAGTGGCGAGGGACGCACGGGCCGCGCGTACGCCGAAGCGCGCGTCGAAGCCGAAATCGCCAACGAGCCTTATAAGTGGTATCCGCAACGCGCCGGGCGGGTAGACCTGGTCGTAACGCGCGCAAAGAAAACCGGCGCATGGAACGACCCCGTCGTTCGTCAGGAAATCGCCAGGCTGCTGACGATGTCGCGCAGCACGAACTGGATGGCGCGCCGGGCCGCCGCCGCACAACGCATCGGCAAGCCGCAAGGGCCGGAAGGTTCGCTCGGCAAGCTCGCGGGTAGCAACGTGGCGCGGCAGGCGTCGCACGTACACACGCTGATCACGGGCGCGGAATCGATGTTGACAGGACACGACTCGCCGCTCGACGGCATCATCGCGGAGATTCTCGTGTCGGTGCCTGCAACGTCGATCGCCGGCGGCACGGACGAAATTCAGCGCAACATCATCGGCGAACGCGTGCTCGGCTTGCCGAAAGATCCGCGCTCGGACGCGGGCCCGTTCCGCGACATTCCACGCAACGTTTGACCATTCAGGAAATCACATGACCAAAGCAACCGACCTTCTGGTCGACCGGGCCGATCTGCACAAGTCACGGCTCGAAACGCACGACATCGCCTGCGCGGACGGAGAAGTGTTGTTCGAGGTGGAGCGTTTCGCGCTCACCGCCAACAACATCACGTATGCCGTCGCCGGCGATTCGGCGCTCGGTTATTGGAAGTTCTTTCCGGCACCCGCTCCGTGGGGCCGCGTACCGGTTTGGGGTTTTGGCCGCGTGTCGATGTCGAAACACCCCTCGTTCACCGGTGGCGAGCGTTACTACGGCTACTTTCCGATGGGTACGCATCTCGTCGTCGCACCGCAGCGCGTCAGCGCTTCCGGATTCGTCGACGGCGCTGCGCATCGGGCCGCATTGCCGCCGGTCTACAATCAGTATCAACGCGCCGACGGCGATCGCCGTGCGGAGACCGCGCAGATGTTGTTGCGGCCCTTGTTCGTCACATCGTTCCTGATCGACGATTTTCTGAACGACAACGGCTTCTTCGGCGCGCGGCAGGTGATTCTGTCGAGCGCATCGAGCAAAACGTCCCTCGGCCTCGCGTTCGAACTCGCGCAGAAGCGGAAAGGCAGCGTCACGGTAACGGGACTCACCGCGCCCACGAATGCGCCTTTCGTCGGACGCCTCGGCTTCTACGACCGGGTCGTGACGTACCGCGAACTCGAGTCGCTCGACGCAAGCGTTCCCAGCGTATTTGTGGACATGGCGGGCAACGCCGATGTGTTGCGTAGAATCCACGAGCACTTCACCGACTCGCTGCGCCATAGCTGCACCGTTGGCGCTACTCACTGGCAGGATGGAGCGCGCAGCGCGCCGAAACTTCCCGGCCCGCCGCCGACCATGTTCTTCGCACCGTCGCACATTCAGAAGCGCAGTAAGGAATGGGGACCCGGTGGATTGGAAAAGCAGCTCGCGCCGGACTGGCAGAAATTTGTCGCCGACTCGAGCCGCTGGCTCGAGGTGGTCGAGCACGACGGTGCAGAGTCGATGCAACGCGCGTATCACGAGATCCTCGAAGGCTCTACGCCGCCATCGAGAGGCGTGCTGGTGTCGCTCGCGAAACCCTGACGCAGGTATCGCGTCGATTCAGTCGAGCAACACGCCTGGATTGAGAATCGAGTTCGGATCGACGCGATCCTTAATCGCCCGAAGCGCTTCCGCGAACAACGGCGGCCGTTGCCGTTCCCACGCCGGACGATGCAGACGCCCCACAGCGTGGTGGTGCGTAACCGTGCCGCCGCAATCGACCACGGCGTTCGACGCCGCTTCCTTGATCTCGCGCCACTGCTGCGCTTCGCCGCCGAGTTTTGCAACGCCCGAGAACGAGTAGTACGGCGCCGGGCCGTCGGGATACACGTGTGTGAAGCGGCACGACAGCGACGTGCCTTCGCCCAACACTTCCTTCAAGGCGCGTCCCACACGGCTGCGCACTTCCGCGTCGAACTCGGGCCACCTATCCCAGGTAATCGCGGTTTCGAACGTGTCTGCGAGCAAACCCATTCCATTCGTAAGGCCCGCATTCACGCCTATGAAGCTGTCGCGCCACGCCCCCACCGCACCTTCGCGGCCGGTCGCCTCACCAGAACCGTCGGAGATGCGAATTGCCGAGTCATCGATCTTGCCGCCGGCGTCGCGCGCGATCTGTACCGCCGCTTGAATGTACGCACCTTGCGGTACGTCCGCCGACTCGAAGCCGATGATCAGCAGCGTGCTCGTGCCGTCCATTCCCGCGGCGCGTTGCGCTTCCGCCGGATCGAGCAGCCGAAGATTGGCGGGCCATAGCTTCGCCTGCACGACGTGCCGCGCCGCTTCGGAACCGGCCTGCCACGAATCGAACACGACGCCCGCGGTGGCGCGAAACACCGGCCGCTTCTGAATGCGCATCCACGCTTCGGTGATGATGCCGAGCGTGCCTTCGGAACCGAGCACGATGCGGTCGGGGCTGGGACCGGCGCCGCTGCCGGGCAGACGCCGCGATTCCCACCAGCCAGCCGGCGTCAGCATGCGTGTGGACTCGACGAAGTCGTCGATGTGCGTGTGGTTGGTGGCGTAATGACCACCCGAGCGCGTTGCAATCCAGCCGCCCAGCGTGGACCAGGGAAAGCTCTGCGGAAAATGCCGCAACGTGTAGCCGCGCGGCCGCAACGCGTTCTCGAGATCGGGTCCGTAGATGCCGGCCTGAATGCGCGCGGCGCGCGACGTATCGTCTATTTCGAGCACGCGGTCGAGCTTGTCCATGTCGATGGTCACCGCGGCGTCGCATGCTTCGGGCACGTTCACGCCCCATACCACCGACGTGCGCCCACCCGACGGAATCACCGTGTAGCCATTCTCGTCGCACCACGCGAGCGTGGCTTCGAGCTCCGCTTCGGTGCGCGGGTGTGCAACGGCGTCGGGCGGCGACGCGAAGTCGCCGCGCATTGCCTGCAACAGCTCGAGCGAATGGCCACCGTGCGTATGCACGACGCGTTCGTATTTGTCGGCGGTTACCCAGGCTTGCAGTGCGCTTGGAATTGCGACGCGAGGTGCACGCAATGCTATGTCGGCGAGCGCAGGTATCGGCGGTACCTCCACCGGTTTGCCGAGCCGCTTGGACCAGCTCGCCGCGAACTTGCGGCGGTCTTCGTCACTCGGTTCGTCGCGCTCGAATCCCCACGTCCAGAAACTGCGTCGACCTTGCATCGCACTCCCCCCGTCATTCGCTACGCGCCGATCATACCTGCGCGGTCACCGGATGCGGCACCAGCGTCCACAGGTTGCTCTTCAGGCCGACCAGGACAACGACCGACGCCATGCCGATCACCGGCACCAGTGCGGCATTGGCCGGACCGAACGCACCGATCACATAGCCCATTGCGAACGAACCGATCGGCATGCCGCCCATCATGCCGAGCGAATATACCGACATGACGCGGGCGCGGTGCGACATCGGCGCCGCTTCCTGCACGATGCTGCGCGCCATGCTCATCGCCACTCCGCCGCCGACGCCCCACAGGAAGATGAGGGCATAGAACGCTTCAATCGGCACGCCGAACGCGATCGGCACGAACAACAGTGAACCCGAGCCTTGTGCAAGAAGTACCGCCCGACCCGGGCGCGCCACGCCGCCGCGCGCGAGCAACAGCAATGTCACCGCCACCGTACCGATCATGTTCAGTACATAGGCGAAGCCGATCTGCTGCGCGCCGCCGTGGTAAATGTCGCGAATAGTCAGCGGGATCAGCACGGTGAAGGCTCCCGCGAAGAAGATGCCAATCGCAAACGTCAGCAGCATGATCGGGAGCAGTCGCTCGGAACCGAACACGAGCGCCAGACCTTCCCGAATTTCCTTCAACACGTGTTTACGAACGGCGGGCTGCACGAACGGATCGATTTGAACGCGCGACATTGCGATCGCACCCGATGCCATCACCGCTCCCTGAATCAGAAGCAGCGGCACTGCACCTAGACGGTCAGCAAGGCTCGCGAGACTGATGCCGAGAATCTGCACGCCGAACTGCAGACCCATCACGATGGTTACGGTGCGCTGGATCCGGTCGCCTGCCACGCGCGACAACAACGCGTCGCGCGAAGGCTGCGAGAATGCACCGAATGTGCTGCCGAGCAGCGCGTAGCCGATCAGCAGCCCGTAGCTCAGCATGCCGTTGCCGATCAGCACAGCGAGTGCGAGCGGCGGCAACGCGCCGAGAACGTGTAACGCGATCAGCGTGCGGCGCTGATCGAAGCGATCGCCAACGACGCCGCCGAACAGGATCAGGAACAACGCCGGCAGTGCCCCCGCCATCTGCGCGATACCGACGCGTTGCGCAGGCTCGTGCAGCAGAACGGCGACGAGCCACGGGAACAGCACCATGCCGATGCCTCCCGGAATCAGGAACGCAGCGGTACTCGACAGATACCAGCGCAGCGGCGCGTTCACCTAGTTCTGCTGCGGCCGCGAGGACTGCGGTTTCGACAGCGACGCGCGAAACGCCGGGCGCGCTTTCAATCGCGAGTAGTAGTCGACGACGCGCGGATACGGATCGAGCGGAATGAACTTCGCAGCGAGATGTACGCTGTAGCCAACGCCCGTATCCACGGCGGAGAAGCCGCTCTTCAGCAGATAGTCGCGATCGGCCAGGTGCGCGTCGATCACGCCGAGGGCCTTGCCGAGGCGACGCGATTCGAGATTGCGCACCGCCTCGGAGCGTTCGTTGGGCGCGATGAACACGTTCTGCTGCACGAGGCTCGCGCCGTGTACTGCAATCGTCTCGGCGTAGTGCACCCACTGCAACCACTCGACGCGTTCCGGATGACCGGGCGCACGATGCAGCGTGCCGTCGTCGTAGGTTTCGCACAGGTATTGGCAGATCGCGCCGGATTCGAACAGCACGAGCTCACCATCGACGAGACACGGCACGCGGCCGAGCGGATGAATGGCGAGATATTCCGGCGAACGCAACTTCTTCATGTCGAAGCCGAGTTCGACGAGTTCGAAATCGAGGCCGAGTTCGTGCAGCAACCACACCGAACGCATCGAGCGCGCTTCCGCGCAATGGTAGAGGCGGCGCGTCATTGCAATTCCGGAAGACGTACGATCAGCCCATCGTGCGCGGCCGTGATGTTCAACTGACATGCGAGACGGCTGTTGGGGCGGAACTCCGACTTCGCGAACTCGAGCATTTCGAGTTCCTCACCTTTAGGGGGTGGAAAGCTCGCAACCCACGCTTCGTCCACATAGCAGTGGCACGTAGCGCATGCACATGCGCCGCCGCATTCGGCCTCGATTCCGGGAATTCCGTTCTGGAACGCGCCTTCCATGACGGTGTGGCCTACGGCCACGTCCACTTCGCGCGCATCGCCGTGATGCTCGACATAGGTCACGCGCGGCATTGCGACTCCGGCTGGGGTAAAGCGCGCTACTCTAACTTCGGTTAGTCGTTATCGCCACGGAAGGTGAACTTCACGACGCCGCGCACCGGTACCGGCCGGCCGTCTTCCACCACCGGCGCAAAACGCCAGCGGTTGATCGCCGAGATCGCCGTGCCTTCGAAGATCGACGCCGATGAACTGCGTGCTTTCGCATCGCGCACGTCACCTTCTTCGGTGACGGTGAACTCGAGTTCCACCCAGCCCTGCATGCCTTTCGATTGGGCACCGCGCGGATATGCGGGCGCGACCTGTTTTTTCACGGTCAACTCGCTGACCGCATAGAAACGACTGAAGCGGCCCTCGCGCGCGTCGTTCAGGCGAGTCTGATACGCGAATTCCTGCTGCAGCTGCGACAACACGAGCGGGTCCGCGCCGGCGACGCTGGCCTGTCCCAGCAACGCGCCGGCTTCTTCCAACGAACCGCCCGCGAGCAGCGATGCGGTGCGATCGAGCAGTGCTTCACGCACCAGTGCGATGCCGCGTTGCGCCGCCGCGGATGTGGGATCGCGTGCAAGCACGGCGTTGAACAGATCGAACGCGTTAGGAACCGCGGGCGGCATCAACCGATCGCTCTGCAGTGCCTCGGACGCCGCAAGGAGGTCGTTCTGTGCGCCGTGTTCGTCGGCGCTGCGCTTCACCTGCTTCGAGGATCGTCCGATGTCGGAAATGCCTGGTGCGTCGGGGTCGATTGCGCGCGCCGCGGCCACGAACTTCAGCGCCTTGTCTTGATCGCCCGCGAACGCTGCAGACTGCGCGTTAGCGGTAAGGCGCTGCACGATCGAACGCATGCCTTGCGCCGCGACGGAGTTGTTGGCATCCAGCTTGAGGATGGCGCGATAGGAATCGGCGGCGTTGTCGTCCTTCGGGTTGACCAGGTTGCCACGCGCGAACTGATTCAGCGCCTTGGCGGTGAGCTGCTGAATGCGCTCGAGACGGTTCGCCCGCGATTTCAGATCCTGCGCCTGCGGGTCATCGGCGCGAACGTTCAGAATGACAGCCACGTAAGCGCGCGCCGCATCCCAGTCGTTCTGGAAGATCGCACCTTCGGCCTGGTTCTCGAGATAGGCGACCACACGATCGACGCCTTGTATGGCGTCTTTGTTGTCCGGCTCGGTCTCGAGCAACGAGCGGTAGTAGTTCAACGCATTGTCGAATTCAGGCTCGATGATGCGCCCGGCTGCGAATGCGATCTCCGCCTGTTCCAACAGCGAGTTGGACGCGGGACGCCCGCGCTCGATGTTGCTGCCGTTCGGTGGCGCAACCTGCGCCTCGCGTTCCAGCATCACATCGGGAGTCACCGAGGCGTCCTGCTTGACGAACACCCACGCCGCCAGCACACCGGCGATCACCACGGCCGAGGCCATGCCGAAACTGCTGGCGATGCTCGATCCTGCTGGATCGCGTCCGAAAAGGTGCAGGGTTGTCATATCACGCCATGCCGTTGAGTGTGAGGAAGCGATCGCGCAGACGGCGAATTCGCCCGAAAACCGTTCCGATGAGGCTATCGGGCGCAACCTCGCGCTCCGGCACCGCATGTCGGCGGCGCATCAACGGATCGGCGGCCAGTTCGCGATGTTTGATCACCGCCGATTCGACCGACAAGCGGCACTGCCCGCCATGCAACGGCTTGAGCAGAAACCTGAAGATCTGACCGAAGTTGATGAGATCTATGAGCACCTGCGCATCGGATCGGCTGCTGGCCACGATGGTTACCAGTTCGGGAACATGCCGCTTCAAGGTGGTCGTTAGGGTTCCGATCTGTTCTTCGCTGACGCCCGTGTCCGTGACCATCACGCCGATCGGATGCTTCTCCAGCGCGGCGACCGCGGCTTCGAGCGATTGCACGTGATGCAGCCGGTGGCTGCCGTCGAGCGCCGTATCCAGCGCCTTCACCATCTCCGCATCGCGGGTGAAAACCAGCAGGTCGACATCGTGGATATCCGCGGTTTTCTTGCTGCGCATCGCAGGGCCGTTCCCAACGGCCTGCTGCGGCGGACGGCGAAGGATCGGCGTAAGCAGCGGATTGGACCGCGTACCCGGTGGATTGCTGAAACGCGGCGCCATTTGTGGCTTTCGCAGCGGCACCGGATGCGTCCGTGCCGGCGCGCTAATGATCGGCTGCGGCCGCAGCGGTTCGACGCGCGGTACAACCGCCGGTTGCGGCGGCGCCTTCGGCAACTCCTCGATGAGTATGGTCTCGGCCTCTGACGCATGCGCCGACGGCTCTGCGTTGGCGGCAACCTCGGCAGCAAGCCCGATCGCTTCTTTCAGTTGTTCGCTCGGGCACGGCTTCGTCAGATAACGAAACACCTCGCCTTCGTTGATCGATGCTTCGATTGCCTTGAGGTCGGCATAACCCGTCAACAGAATGCGCATCGCGTTCGGTGCCAGCGTCTTCACCGCTTTCAACACCTCGACACCTGTCATGCCGGGCATCCGCTGGTCGGAGACGATGACGTCTACCGTGTGATCGCGCAGAAGGTCTATCGCCTCCTGTCCGCTGTTCGCCAACAGCACTTCATAGTCGCGGCGGAACATCGCGCGCATCGACGTCAGCACACGGCGTTCGTCATCGACGAACAACACCGTGCCGCGCTTCAATGCCGCGCCCTCCATCTCAGGCCGCCTCCGCGTCGTCGAGCATCCCTGGCTCCTGTTCGGTAGCGTCCGCATTTACGCCGCGGTCGATCGGCAGACTGATGGTGATCGTCGTACCGACGCCAACTTTCGAATCGACTGCGATCTTGCCGCCATGTTCGTCGATGATGCGCCGCACGATCGAAAGACCCAGCCCGGTGCCCTGCCCTACGGGCTTCGTCGTGAAGAACGGGTCCATGATCTTGCTGAGGTTATCCGGCGCGATACCGCAGCCTGTATCGCACACCTCAATGTCTACCCAGCCATCGCGCGCGCTGGTGGTGATCGTAAGCGTGCCTTTGCCATCCATCGCCTGTACGGCATTCGTGACCAGGTTGATGAATACCTGGTTGATGCGGGACGGCGCGCAAAGGATCGGCGGCACTTCGCCGAAACGTTGATCTACGGTGACGCCGTACTTCAGCAGGTTGCGGGTGATCAGTAAGGTCTTCTCGATTCCTTCGCGCACGTCGAAGCGATCTTCGGCGGCGCGATCGAGGCGGCTGAAGTCTTTCAGGCTCTGCACGAGCTCGCTGATCTGATTCAGTCCATCGGTGCTGTCCTGCGACAACCCCACGATCTCGTCGATCGTTTCGCTGAGCGCGGCGGGATCGATGTGTTCGCTCAACATCTGCACGGCGGTCTGCACTTCCGCCGACTGCACACCGCGCGCCTCCACCAGTGTTGCCAGGCGCGAAGCATCGGCGACGCAAGTGCGCAACTCTTCGACGTTCTCTGCCGTTACCGTCGCGTTGTTGAGCACGTACAGCAGCGGCGTATTGATCTCGTGCACGATGCCGGCAACCAATTGGCCCAGCGACGACATCTTCTCCGCCTGCACGAGCTGTACCTGAGATTCCTTCAGCTCTTCATATGCCCGCTCGAGGTCCTTTGTACGCTCGCTGACGCGCGCCTCGAGCGACGTGTTGGCTACGGCCAACTCTTCGTGCGATCGGTTCAGCGCGCGATAGCTGCGTTGCAAGCGCACGCCGAAGTAGCCGAGCACCAGCAGCAGCAGCACGGTGTAGACGTTCAAAAGAACACGTGAGTCGTTCACTTTGGTGAGCCGGTACACCGTATCGCGCGTGATCAACTCGCGCAGGTTCATCACCTGCCGTTGAAAACGTCCGCCGACGATATCCGCGAGATTCGTCTCCACGGCGCGGCGCACCGGCACCAGCGACCGCATCGTCTCGATCAGTTCGAGAAGTGCCGTGCGATCAGCCTGCGTGCGCGTCTGGAATCCCGCGGTGAGACGGTCCGTAATCGACTCGATTTGATCGAGATCGGAATCGCTACCGCGTTCGGCGCGATCGAGCACCTGCTGCGCACCCCGGAAAATCGAATCGGCGAGCGAAGGTGAGCCGTGTTCGCGCAACCGTTTGACGAATGCGCGGCTGTCGACGATCAACGACTGTCGCGCCTTCAGATACTGCGTTTGATTGCTGCGAAATGCCTCGATGCGGTCCGAGAGCCGTGCCGAGGATTGATTCAGTTCCGCGAACTTGCGCATCAGCGGCTCGGCCGCAGCGCGTTCGGGGTTGCGCGGATCGATCGAGTTGAAGCCGGCTTCAGCGACGGTGCGCACGCGCGCAAGGCCGTCTTCGTCGACAGGGAACAGTTCGCGCAAGTTGCGGCCGATGGCTTCCACTCGCGCGTGCAGGTCGGCGCCGAGGGTCTGCAATTGGGCGTCGTTGTCGGTCTGAAGATTGCGTGCGTTGAGCGCCTCGCGCTCGATTGCGGCCGCGATGTCGCGCAGTTGTCGCAGATTTACATCGGCTTGCCGGCGTACCGCTTCGTCAGGCTGGGTCGACAAGAGCACCAGGATACCCAGCAGGGCAATGGCCAGACCCGTCAGCACCAAGTTGGCAGCAAAACGTACCATGCATCGTTCCTTCGCAATCGTCCCTTATCGTCCCCGGACCATGGCGTCCGAAGTCCGTATACGCACGCACAACCTGCCCGAGTCTATGTTCAATACCGCGATTCATCTGCGCGGCGAGCCACGGAGCTGGGGTGACCGGGTTCACACGCCCACATCTAGCGCACGGATACTGCGCAGGTTCAGCTTGCGTGGACCGAGAACCACCCCGCACCTATGATGGCGCGATGTCATCGCCACGCCCCTCGACCACCCTGTTCGAAGACGCCATCGACGTACCTGTGTGGCTCGAAAACGACCGCAGTACGCCGTATTCGACCCGCGCGCGCCGCGATCGCGACATCGGTTCGCAGTTGCGCGACAGCAACGCCGTGCAGCGGGTGCGCACGTGGTGGGGCCTCATCGAACGAGGTGCGGACGACCCATCCGGCGCGCGCCTGCAGCGTATTCGCCGGCTCGTCACCGCGACGATGATCGGCATTGGCGCGTTTCTCGGCGTCGGCGTCGCGCTCGCGGCGTTCCACTACGACGGTTCGCGTCCGGTGAACGTCGTGACGCTGCTCGCGACGCTGGTGATCGCCCAACTCGGCTTGCTGTTCCTGACGCTGCTGCTGCTGATCCCGCGCGGAGTGCCGGGCTTGCGCGCCATTCAGGATCTGTTGGAGATCGTGAACCCGGGCGCGTGGGCCGCTTCGATCTACCGCCGAATCGCCCGGCCGCCGCGCGACGTTGCGCCGCTGTTCGGCTGGCATCACGGCAGAGCGGCTGCAGCCGGCCGGTTTGCAAAGTGGCAGATGCTGTACTGGTCGCAGACCGCCGCTGTGGCATTCAACCTCGCGGCCATCGCAACCGGCACCGCGCTGGTGACGTTCACCGATCTCGCATTCGGCTGGAGCACGACGTTGCAAGCCGATCCGCACGTCATCGCGCAGTGGGTACACGTGTTGTCGCTGCCCTGGCAAGCATCGGTACCCGCCGCCGTACCGGACCTGTCGCTGATTGAACGTTCTCAGTTCTTCCGGCTCGACGGCGCGCACGCGCTCGATGCAAACGCGTCGCGCACACTGACCGGCTGGTGGGCTTTCACCATTCTGGCGATCGTCGTGTACGGACTGTTGCCGCGCCTAGTGCTCTGGTCGTTGTGCATCGTGCGCTTGCAAGCGGCGACACGTGCGTTGCTGCTCGAAGACCCGCGCGTTACCGCGCTGCTCGACCGGATGACAACACCCGCCATCGAGACGGCAGCCCGTGAACCGGAAGACGCGCGGCCGTCTTCGGCACTACCCGGTACATCGCACCCCGATGCATCTGTTGGCGCTGCGCGCGCGGTGATCTGGAGCGGCAGCATCGCGGCGACGGCGGCCGACACCTACGCGCGGCGAACGCTCGGCATTGCCTTGAACGATGTCGTCGAAGCCGGCGGCGGCCACGCATTGGAAGAAGATCAAGCCGCGATCGATCGTGTCTGTGCCGGCGACCGCGGCAGCGTCATCGTGTTCACGCGCGCGTGGGAGCCGCCCTTGCTCGAGTTCCTGGATTTCATCGCTGCACTACGACGCACCTTAGGAAGCGACGCATCGATCATCGTTGCACCGGTGGCCGAGTCGACCAGCGCGGTGGAGCCGCAACATCGCGAGACATGGGCTCGCGCAATCGGTCGGCTTGCGGATCCACGACTGTACCTCGAGACCGGCTCGACATGAGCCTGCCCCGCTTCGCCATCGTCGGGCATCCGAACAAAGGCAAGAGCAGCATCGTCGCGACGCTGGCCGAGGACGATAGCGTGGCGATTTCCTCCGAGCCCGGTACCACGAAGAGCGCGCGCACGTACCCGATGCGGCTCGACGGCGTGACCCTGTACGAACTGATCGATACGCCCGGTTTCCAACGTGCGCGCGAAGTGCTCGCGTGGCTGAACGCGCACGACCGCGGCGCCGGTGCGCGCACCGATGTCGTACGCGAATTCGTCACCCAGCACGACGCTGTGGAGCGCTTCCACGACGAGTGCCAGCTGTTGCGCCCCATTCTCGACGGCGCCGGCATCCTTTATGTGGTGGACGGCAGCCGACCATACGGCGCCGAGTACGAACCCGAAATGGAAGTGCTGCGTTGGACCGGGCGTCCGCGTATGGCACTGATCAACATGATCGGCAGCGGCGATCACGTTGACGAATGGCGCGCGGCGTTGTCGCAGTTCTTTTCGATCGTGCGCGTCTTCGACGCAATGCACGCCGACTTCGACCGGCGTATCGATCTGTTGCGGGCCTTCGGCGCCATCGACGAAACGTGGCTTGCGTCGCTGAACAAAGCCGCCGACGCACTCGCCGGAGAACGCGCGCGCCGCAAGACGCAGGCGGCCGGCGAAATTGCCGACCTGATGGTGGAAGTGTTGACCGCTACCGAAACCGCCGAGCTCGCCGATGAGAAAGCAGACCCGGTCGTGGAAGAAGCTGCGCGTTCGCGCCTGCGCAAGGCCGTTAGTTCACGCGAACAGGCGGCGCGCCGCACCATTCAGGAGATCTATCACCACGGCGGCCTTCAGGCGCGCGAGGCCGCGGCCTCGTTCCTCACCGAAGACCTGTTTTCGGCCCGCAGCTTCAGCGTGTTCGGCCTGTCTTCGACGCAACTTGCGATGACGGCCGCCGCGTCGGGCGCGGTCGCGGGCGGACTGGTCTATGCAATGCTCGGCGGCGCGTCGCTGTTTCTCGGC
>JBGSNQ010000172.1:0-6515 GCA_041739525.1 Pseudomonadales bacterium
CACCGGCCGCGCAGTGGCGCGCCGCGCGGCAGCGTTCGGCATGGTTTGCCGGGCAGTGGACCGGGACGCGGTGCCGGCATCGCCGGAAGTGACGACCGTGCGAAGCCTCGATGCGTTTCCGGAACTGCTGGCGTCGTCCGATGTCGTCGCGGTGTGTGTACCGCTGACGCGCGAAACACAGGGCATGTTCGACGCGACCACTCTCGCCTTGATGAAACCGTCAGCAATTCTGGTCAACGTGACGCGCGGCGAAGTGATGGTGGAGCAGGCGCTGGTGGACGCTCTGCAGCACGGACGACTGGGCGGCGCCGCTCTCGACGTTGCGCCGCGCGAGCCGCTGCCTGCCGACAGCGCTTTGTGGCGCTTGCCGAATGTCGTGATGACGCCGCACACCGCGGGCGCGAGCCAGTATCGTGCGCCGCGCAACATCGACCGCTTCGTCACGAACCTGCAGCGCCTGCGCGACGGGCAAGCGCTCGAAGGTCTCATCGACAAGACTCTGGGTTACTGAGCGAGCAAACGCGATTGCTTTCTCGTAAGAGAACGCCATAATCCGTTCCACCTCGGGCTGATAAAAAGGAGGTGATCGTGACATCTGTTGTAAGGGGGCCGGTCCTTTGACCGGCCCTTTTTTTGGGCTCGCACATCTGATCGATGAAAGACTTCCGCAATAAAGTCGCCGCCATCACGGGGACATCGCGCTACTACGCCACCGACAACGAAGCACCCACGAAATAAGAGATCACGCGCAGCTTCGAACAGCTCGCCGCCTTGACGCCACACGACGCGGCGCTGCAGATCCTGCGTGGCGTGGAGAACAACCGGGGCCGCGGCTGGTGTGTAAAGACGCGAAACTGCTGGCGTGGGTCCAGCGACTGTTCCCGGAGAGTTACGCGCGGCGACTCGGCTCGGTAACCGGGTTCCTCCGCCGGAACTAGCCTGCGCGGGTTCGGCCGCGGTTAAACAACGCCGGATGCACATAGTTGATGATGTAAGCGCGCCGCGGCCGATCAACGGATCTGTTGGGGGGCGTGTAGTGCGGCGTGCCGGCGAGGTGCACTGTCGCGCCGCCGGCCGGTACAGGACATGCAACCGCCGTGGTCAGGTCGAGCGCATTCTGTACATCGACGATGCCCAGCAACCGCCCTTCGTAATCCTCCGCGCCGCTCACGACATAGTGCTGTAGCAGCGGTTCGTGGTGTCGTCCCGGAACGAAGTGCATGCAGCCGTTTTCGGTATCGGCAGCATCGAGCGCAATCCAGAACTGCAGGATCTGCAGACCGCGACACGGATAGCCTTTCGGGCTGAACGGCATGCGCGAATACGCCATGTCCTGGTGCCACGGCGTATCCGCCGGATGACCCGCCGGCTTGAACAGCAACTGGTCGAACGCGAACACCGGTTCGGCGCCGTCGAAGGCGGCACGCGCAATCGCACGCGTGGCCTCGCGCGCTTCGTTGTCGTCGAACAGCGGGTGCGCCTTGCTCGGAAACATCACCTGTCGCGTTACGCCACCGAGCCAACGATCGCCCTCGGCCGCAATGTCGTGCGAGAGAATTCGATCGTAGACACCGCGCAGTTCGGTGACGCTGCGTTGAGATACGAGCGCCTCGAACGACAGGAAACCGTCGGCGTCGAGCGATTCGAGCTGGGCAGGCGTCAGCGACACGATTCAACCCGCCACTTGCCGCCGACACTGTCGTGATTCACTCGCGCCATCACCCATCCCCCTTGCGGCCGCGGAAGTCCGCGGGCGACTGGCTCTGCATCCGTTTGAACGCGCGCCGAAAGTTCGCCGGATCATCATAGCCGAGCAATACCGCGATTTCGGCAACGGGCAGCGCCGTCGACGTGAGATAGGTGCGCGCGAGCTCGAGGCGCACCTCGTCGAGCAACGTGCGGTACGAGGTGCCCTCCTCCGTCAACCGCCGCCGTAGCGTGCGTTCGCTCAATCCGTATTGTCTGGCGATCCGTTCGATATCCGGAAAGCGGCCCGGCGCGCGCAGCAGCTGCTCGCGGATGCGCCCCGCTAGCCCGCGCCGGTCGCGCATGTTGGCGAGCAGCTTCTCGCACTGCTGGCGACACAACTCGGCCATCGCAGGTTCGGCGCTGAGCACCGGCGCATCGAGATAGCGCCGCGGCATCGTTACTGCGTTGTAGGGTCGGTCGAAGCTCACGGCCACGCCGGCAACCGCTTCGTACCGTTTCCAATACGACGGTTTCGATCCCATCAGCCACAACTCCGCTTCGCGCGCGACACGTGCACCGAGCAGCGTGTGCGCGGAAACCACCACCGACACCAGTACCGCGTCTATGTAGAACTGTTGGGGGACGAGCTCGGGTTCCGCGCGGCAGACCAGCAGGCACCGCGCTCCCTGCATCACCTGTTCGAAATGAATCGGCGGTGCCGTGAGGCCGATGTATCGAACCAGGCGCTGCAGCGCCTGTTCTACCGTGTGGCTGCTCATCAGCGCATAACCGAGGATGCCGTGGCTGGTGAGGTCGAGCCGCCCGCCGAACTTGACGCCGAGTTCCGAGTCGCCGGTGAGCTGCAACGCGCTGTCGCACAGTTGCGTGAAGTCGGGCAGACCGGCACCGCGCCACGCATTGCGCGCGTGTTTGAACAGCGCATCCGACGTCACGCCGTCGCTGCGCACCACTTCGAGCAGCGCTTCGAGATAGGCGTGCTGATTGTTGATCGCCGCCGTGGTTTCACTGAGCGGCGGCGCAAACTTTGGCCGCATATGACACCCCCACTGGCCGAAATTAACCTACTCAATAGAGGATCGACAAGTAGGATGGGCACCGTACTCAAGCCGCTCGGTGCCCCATGAATGCCCTGTCCCGTACGCCGGTCGATGTGCCGATCAACCCGCGCCACCCGCAGTTCGAACTGGCCGATTGCCTCGCGCGCAACTGGCACAGCAACGACCCTTTCCGCACCGCGTTCTTCAACGCGTTGTCGCTGACGTTTCCCAAGGGCGAGAAGTTCTTCATCGACAGTGTGCGCGCCTTTCAGCGCGGCATCAGCGATCCGAAGTTGAGCCAGGAGATCCGCGGCTTCATCGGCCAGGAAGCGATTCACAGCCGCGAACACAAACAGATGAACGACGTGCTGTGCAGCGCGCGCGGTTACGACGCGAACTACATGGACGCGCGCCTCGATCGCGACACCGCGTGGGCAAACGAGAATCTCGAACCGATCACGCGGCTCGGCGCCACGGTAACGACCGAACACCTCACCGCGATCCTCGGCAACGCACTGCTGACGAATCCGGCGTGGCTCGATGGCGCCGATCCGCGTATGGCCGAGTTGTGGCGCTGGCACGCGATCGAAGAAGTCGAGCACAAGGCCGTGGCATTCGACACGTACATCGCGTCGGGCGGCACCCGCAAAGCACTGCGCACGATGCTGCGCCTCGAAACCTGGCAACTGTTCCGTCACGTGTTTGCCGGCATGCGGATGATGCTGCGCTCCGACGGTTTGCATCTGAAACCCGCAATCTGGTGGGGCGGCATGAAGTGGTTGTTCGGCAAGTCCGGCATCCTGCGCGCCGTGGTGCCGGAGTGGCGCGACTTCATGCGCGACGACTTCCATCCGTGGGATGCCAACAATCGCGTATTGATCGAGCAGTGGCGGGCGACCGCGAACGCCGCATGACCTGACGCGAGTCAACGACAGTGCCTGGCACCGTCGTTGACTAGTTCAATCCGCAGCGTGATCTGGACCGGTCGCAGTGGATCTGACCGTGCCGGGTTATGATCTGGCGATGGATACCCTTTTTGAGCACGTGCTGGTCAGCCTCTTGGCGATCGTGCTCGTCGTCATCTGCGTAACGATGCACTACGAATCGCTACGGATTCTCGGTAAAACGCTCGGCGCGCACGTCCACAAACGCATCGGTGTCCTGCTGGTGATGCTGGGTCTGCTGATCGCCCACGGGTTGGAAATCTGGGTATTCGCGCTCGGCTACATGTTCGCGGACCGGATGCCGGACATGGGCGACATTGGTCACATCGCGAATCCGGACATCATCGACTACATGTATCTGTCGTCGATGGTCTATGCGACCGTGGGTTTCGGTGACATCGTCCCGTTGGGAGCCATGCGCATGCTCAGCGCCGCCGAGGCATTGACGGGACTGTCGATGATCACCTGGTCCGCGTCGTTCACGTTCCTCGCCATGCAGAAGTTCTGGCCGTCACCGCTGTCGGACGACGCCAAGGACTGATCCGCGCTTTCAACGCGCCTCCGAAAGGTTTAAAACGTTCGGCACTCTCCGCACTACCCCCGAGGATTGCCATGGCCCTTATCGGCACCGTTCACTATGAAGTTCGCGACGGCATTGCGCTGCTGACCATCGACAACCCGCCGGTCAATCCCCTCAGCAGCGGCGTCAGGTTCTATCTTTCGAAGCATCTCGAAACGGCGCTGGCCGACAACGCGGTGAAGGCGATCGTCATCACAGGCAAAGGCCGCGCGTTCATCGCCGGCGCGGACATCCGCGACTTCGGCAAACCGGCGAGCGCCGATGAACAACCGAAACGGCCGGCCGGCGCATACATCGAAGAAAGCGCGAAACCGATCGTTGCTGCGATCAACGGCACCGCCTTCGGCGGCGGGCTCGAATTTGCGCTCACCTGCCACTATCGCGTCGCATCTCCGGGTGCGCCGGTAGGGCTGCCCGAAATCAAGATCGGTCTGCTGCCGGGTGGCGGCGGCACGCAACGTTTACCGCGCTTGATCGGCGCGAAGGCGGCGATGGAAGCGATTCTCTCCGGCGATCCGTTCGAAACGGAAGACGCGCTGCGTCTCGGCATCATCGACGAGATCATTCAAGGCGATCTGGTCGCGGGCGCGATCGCGTTCGCGAAACGCAAAGTGGCGCAAGGCGGCAAACATCCGCTCGTGCGCGACAAGACCGACAAAGTGCTGGCCGATCGCGCGAACCCGGCGATCTTCAAAGAGGCGGAGGCGTTCCTCGCGCGTCGCTTGCGCGGTCAGTTCAACGGGCAGATGGCTTACGAATGCGTCAAAGCCGCCGTGCAGGTCGATGGGTTCGACGCTGGCATGAAAGTGGAGCGCGACAACTTCCAGAAATGTCTGACGCACCCGCAACGCGCCGCGATGATTCACGTGTTCTTCGCAGAGCGGCAAGCCGCACGCATTCCCGACATCCCGGCGGAAACGCCGAAGAAGGACATCAAGTCCGCGGCGACTGTAGGGGCGGGCTTGATGGGTGGCGGCATCGCGATGAACTTCGCCAACGTCGGCATTCCAGTAAAGGTGCTCGAAGTCAGCGACGAAGCGCTACAGAAGGGCTTGAGCGTCATTCAGAAGAACTATGCGCGGATGGTTCAAGGTGGACGCATCACGCAAGCGCAGATGGACGAGCGGGTCGGCCTCATCCAGGGCACGACCGACTATGCGGCACTTGCGGATGCCGACGTGGTGATCGAGGCCGTGTACGAAAACCTCGATCTGAAGAAGCAGATCTTCAAGAAGCTCGACGATACGATGAAGCCCGGCGCGATTCTGGCGAGCAATACGTCGGCACTCGACATCGACCAGATGGCAGCCATGACGAAGCGTCCGCAAGACGTCGTGGGCATGCACTTCTTCAGCCCCGCGAACGTGATGCAGCTGCTCGAAGTGGTGCGCGGCGAAAAGTCTGCGAAGCCGGTGATCGCAACCGCAATGGCGCTGGGCAAGACCATCGACAAGATTCCGGTGCTGTCGCGCAACGAACGCGGCTTCATCGGCAACCGCATGCTTGGCGGCTACACGCAACAAGCGGGCGAGATCATTCTGCAGGGCGCGTTGCCTGAGCAGGTCGACAAAGTCATCTACGACTTCGGCTTCAACATGGGGCCATTCGCGATGAACGATCTCGTTGGTCTCGATCTCGGCTGGCGCGCGCGCCAGATGGCGAAAGTGAAACCGGAAGACGTGCCGCTTACCGCGCGTGTGGTCGACAAACTGTGCGCGATGGGCCGCTTCGGACAAAAGACGAACGCCGGCTACTACAAGTACGCAGAAGGCAGCCGTCAGGGAGTGCCGGATCCGGACGTGGCGAAGCTGATCGTCGAAACGTCGAAGGAACTCGGCATTACGCGGCGTCAGATCAGCGACGAAGAGGTGTTGAAACGTTGCCTGTATCCGCTCATCAACATCGGCGCGCAGCTGCTCGAAAGCGGCGTGGCGTTGCGCGCGGCCGACATCGACGTGGTGTACATCTACGGCTACGGCTTCCCGAAGTATCGCGGCGGACCGATGTACTACGCCGACCAGATCGGCCTCGACAACATCTATCAGGACATCCTGAAGTTCCACCAGGAATACGGCGAAGCGTGGAAGCCGTCGGCGCTGCTCGCGCGGCTCGCCAAGGCCGGAAAGACGTTCGCCAGCCTCACCGAGTAGCGCAATGACAGGCGCGCTCGCCGGTATCCGGGTGGTCGACCTCACGACGTCGCGCGCGGAACTGGCCGGCCGTGTGCTGGCCGATCTCGGCGCC
>JBGSNQ010000181.1:0-116552 GCA_041739525.1 Pseudomonadales bacterium
TGGGCGGAGCCGGCGTGCGGTCGAACGCGCGTTCCGCCGGCGCCGGCGCTTCGGGCTCGTCTCCGAACAGCGCCTTATTCAGATCGAATGCTTCGTCTTCGAGTTCTTCCACGCTGACCGCGCCGGTCGACAGTTCGTCCGGGTCCTCGATGATCAGATCGAACTCCGCGGATGGCGCTGCACGTTTTGCGGCCGGGTTCGGTGCTCGAGCTGCCACTTCTTCGAACCCAGGTTCATACGTCGGCGCAGCAATGGATTCAGGCGCCGCCTCCGGCACCTCGTCCATGAACTCCTCATCCGCGGTCGCTTCTTCCGGAAGCTCTGCATTGTGCAGCTCTTCGCTCCTCAGCTCTTCCGTGGATTCATCCACGATGAGTTCGTCTTCGTCATCGACAGTCGCTACGAGTTGCGGCGGCGGCGCAACAGCCACCTGCGGCGGTGTCGGCTCGAGCTTCACGATCGGCGCCGGCGGACGCAGCGCGAGTTCGCTGCCCGCGCCGTATCCGAGCTGCATCAAGCTACGCTCGACGACACTCAGAATTTCATCGCCCGGCGTCGCTGCGTCTTCGCACAGGCGTTCGAGGTAGTAGTCGATACCGCTGATCGCATCGGCAAACGCGTCGAGCGCCGCCCAATCGGGAGTGTTGCCGGCAACGAGTTCATTAGTGACGTAAAGACCGCAGCGACCGAGTTGTTCGGCCGCCGCGGCAAGCGGCACCATTGCGAGCGCGCCCTTGACCGCCGCCAGCAACGCCGGAACGTCCGCCAAACGATTGGTATCCCACTGCGCCGATACATAGTCGACGACAGCCTGCTTCACCTGTTCGATACCAGTGCGGGCTTCACCCAGCACGGCCACCTGCGCTTCGTTGATCAGGCCCGACGCATCCGACGTTCCGCTCAGACCGCTGCGTTGTTGTGCGATGCCGGCGAGGTTCTCATCGACCTGCAGCAGCGCGGACGCGACGCCGAGCAGTAATACATCGTCGAACGAATCGCGAGTGACCGCGGCTTGAATCGCTTCGACCTGATCCGCGATGACCGCGCGCGAACTCTCGAAGCCGAGGATCGAAAGCGTGCTGCCGATTTGCTTGAGGGGCACCGCCAACTGCATCAGCGTTTCGCTCGAACGCGAGTCGCCGCGCACGAACAGATCGAGCGCATCTTTTACGCCCGCGAGTTCTTCTCGCAGCGCGGCCGCCGCTGTGTTGATCGCTTCGCGCTTGGAGATCGCCAGTCGTTCCTCAGGCGGTTCCTGT
Organism: Pseudomonadales bacterium; assembly: GCA_041739525.1. Classification (GTDB taxonomy): domain Bacteria; phylum Pseudomonadota; class Gammaproteobacteria; order Pseudomonadales; family Azotimanducaceae; genus DATJGR01. Next base: position 1,260 of record JBGSNQ010000181.1, read on the forward strand.
GCGATCGCGTCGCCCAGCTGTTTGATGTCCGGACTGTCGTTGCCGTGTTCGCGTGCCGCATCGATGAGTTGCTTCACGAGCTCGAGGGACAACGGCCGCGTAAGAGCCTGGGCACCGTGTTGTGCGAGCCCTTTTATTTCCGCATCGACGCGTCGCAACAAACGCACCACGTCGCCAGTCAATTCAGCGTTACCGTCGGAGAGTGCTGCGACGAACGCCGAGAACGCGCGCCACAAGGCAGTGTAAGGCGTACGTTCGCAGAGGCGTTCGAGCCCGACGGCGACCTTGGCAAGCATGGCGAGGGCTTTCTTCGAATCCTCACCCTTCAAAACCGACAGCAGCACCTGCTGATAGGCGGCTCGAATCCGGCGCGCCTTCTCGATGCCGTCGATCTGGTCGAATCGCTGCAGCGTTTCGCTGCTCGCTACACCGTGCAGTACGACGCCGGACCGGGCGCCCGGGTCGGGAAATCGCTCTACGCCGCGCGCCCCACGCAACTCGTTGGCGAGCGGCAGCACGGCGCGGCGCGAATCGGGGAAGCCTTTCTGGATCTCTTCGAGAAACGCAGGCAGTTGCAGGATGCCCTGCATCAGGAGTTGTTGCGCGTCGTCGACGTTCGATACCGAGCCGCCCAGCAACGCCTGAGCGAGCTGCTCCATTTCATCGGTGAGCACCGTGACGCCGGTCAGCTCCAGCATCAGCAGCGTGCCATGCACCTGGTGCAGATACGTCAGGCACGCGCGCATCTTGGTTTCGTCGCGATCCGATTCCGCATAGGCCTCGAGCGCCTGGCGCGCCGCCTTCAGCGTTTCGTCAATCTCACGCTTGATCCAATCCAGCGCGAAATGTTCTCGGCTCTCGGTCATTCGCCTATCCAGTCCGGATGCTCAGCGCGCGGCCGCGACATCCGTCCATACGTTCGTGTTCAACGAGACTTCGATTCGCCGGGCAGCTTGAAGAATTCCACCGACACGCGCATCTCGTTCGCCATCTCAGCCAGTGCACCGACCGACTTTGCCGTCGCCTCGGTTCCGTTGGCCGTTTGTGACGTGATCTCCTGAATGACACCCATGGTGTTCGAGACGTGTCCTGCTGACGCCGCTTGCTGGCGCGCGGCGTTACTGATGTTCTGAATCAGTTCGGCAAGCGACGTCGACACGCTCTCGATCTCTTCGAGCGCTACGCCTGCATCCTGTGCACGCTTCGCACCGCTAACCACCTCAGTGGTCGTCTGTTCCATCGAGATGACCGCCTCGTTCGTGTCGGTCTGAATGGTTTTGACGAGCGCGGCGATTTGTTTCGTTGCCGCGGATGAACGCTCTGCAAGACGCTGAACTTCGTCGGCGACGACCGCGAAGCCGCGGCCCGCATCGCCGGCCATCGAAGCCTGAATCGCAGCGTTCAGCGACAGGATGTTGGTCTGGTCGGCGATGTCGTTGATGAGCGAAACGATGTCGCCGATTTCCTGGCTCGATTCACCCAGTCGTTTGATTCGTTTCGACGTTTCCTGAATCTGGCCGCGAATAGTGTCCATACCGCCGATCGTGGCCTGCACCACATCAGCGCCCTTGTTGGCGATCGCAACTGCACGTTCTGCGACTGCGGCGGACTCCGCTGCGTTCGACGACACGTGGTCGATCGACACCGCCATTTCGTTGATTGCGGTGGATGCGGCGGTTATCTCACGCGCCTGGTTATCTGACGCATTCGCGAGGCTGCGTGCGGTCTGCTGCGTTTCTTCTGCAGCACGCGCAACGCGCACGGAAACGCGGTTGATGTTCGATACCAGCCCGCGCATCTGGTCGATGGCGAAGTTGATCGAATCTGCGATGGCGCCCGTGAAGTTCTCGGTGACCGATGCGTGCACCGTCAGGTCGCCCTCAGCGAGGTCGGCCAATTCGTCGAGGAGCTGCAGAATGGCGGCTTGATTACGCTCGTTCTGCTCGGCTTGCTCCGACAGTTTTCGGCGTGCGTCGCGCAGCATCAGCATCGCGATTACCGCGACCAGCACGATGCCGCCAACGGCCAACAAAAGGGGGTAGTTGCCCGTCACGGACCGGTCGTCCGTGACGATCACGAAGCCCATCGCACCCAACGTCACCGTCAACAAGACGATGAGCGCGCTCAACAGCGGACTCGCCGACATCTTGTTCGTCTTCATATCCCTTTTCCGTTATTCCGCTACGTTTAAGAACCGTTCATCCCGAACGAGTGCCGCCAAACTCACCACATAGAACACCCGGCCACCGTGTCGATACGCGCCCTTTATGAAAGGGTGAATCGCATCTACACCTTCAGGCTGGCCACTCTCGAAACTGTCTTCCTGAAAGTGCTGCATGCCGAGCGACTGCTCGACAATGAGACCCACGCTAATGCCGTCGCCGTCGACGATCAGCAGCCGCCATTGCAGCCGTTGCACGGTGGCGGTGACACCGAAGTATCGGTGCATGTCCACAACCGGAATCAGTCGACCGCGAACATTCGCGACGCCGGCGATCCAGTCCCGCACGCGCGGCAACGCCGTTACACGCGGGAGCTTCAAAATCTCGTTGACCTCGCCAAGCGGCGAAACGAGCCTTACGCCGCCTAGCTGAAAGCCGATGCCTTGCCATTCCGGCCGGGTGTCGCGTTTGTGTGGCAACGGTGCCGCGTTTCGAAACGTGTCCGCTTCGATGTCGCGCAGGATCTGAAGTACCTGACTGGCTGGCATCGGCGCTGCCCTAGTTCTCTTCCAGCACGCCGTTGACCGCGGAGATCAGCGTCTTCTCGTCGACCGGCTTCGTCAGATACCCGGAAGCGCCTTGTCGCTCGCCCCACACGCGATCGGTGTCCTGATCTTTCGATGACACGATGATCACCGGGATGTGGCGCGTCTGGTTGTCGCGCGTCAGCTGGCGTGTCGCCTGAAATCCGTTGATGCCCGGCATGACGACATCCATCAGGATGACGTCGGGCAGTTCCTCGTTCGCGAGATCGATCCCATCCGTTCCTGATGCTGCGGTAAGCACTTGATGGCCATGCTTCGCCAACACATTGACGAACTGATGGGTTTCAGTGGGTGAGTCGTCGACTACGAGAATACGGGCCATTTCGTCGCTTGCCTCGAATCCGTTGACTAGCTCACCAACGTACGGATGGTGCCGAGTAGCTCTTCCTTGCTGAACGGCTTCGTGATGTAGCGATCCGACCCGACGATACGGCCTTTGGCCTTGTCGAAAAGACCGTCCTTGCTTGAAAGCATCACCACGGGCGTCGACTTGAACTCGCTGTTGTTCTTGATCAGCGCGCAGGTCTGATAGCCGTCGAGGCGCGGCATCATGATGTCGACGAAGATGATCTCTGGGTGTGAATCGGCGATCTTGGCGAGCGCGTCGAAACCGTCTGTTGCGGTGATGACGTCGCAGCCGGCTTTCGACAACAGGTTCTCCGCACTGCGTCGAATGGTCTTACTGTCATCAATGACCAACACCTTGACGCCCCGAAGTTCCTCTTCCATGGTACGGTCCTTGCTCTAACCCGTGTAACGGGCACCATTTGCGGTGTCTGAATGACTGCGCCGGGATGCCCGGCCAACAGAACATCCGCGTTGTAACACGATTTCTGGGGTCGATCTATAAGTCGCCGACTGTAAAGGGAATTCTGTCTCATTCTGCTTGCTCGCCAGTACCCATGTGGGTACTTTTGACAGCCGTCACGCGAGCCCCGTAGTCCGATGCGCAAAGCTCTCTTCGTCATCGATCCGATCGACGAAATCAACCTCAAGAAAGATAGCACTCTGGCGATGATTCGTGCGGCGCAACGGCGTGGTTGGGACGTTCGTTGCGTGCTGCAGGGCGATCTCTTCTATCGCGACGAGCATCCGTGGGGGTACCTGCGGACATTCTCTCTGAGCGATGCGTTCGCAGAGCGACTCGACCCGGCTCGCGCGCTGTCCGACTGGTATTGCCTCGGCGAGGAAGTGGCCGAGCCGCTGGCCGAATGCGACATGATCTTCATGCGCAAGGATCCGCCGTTCGACATTGAGTACATCTACACCACATACCTGCTCGAGCGCGCCGAGAACGAGGGCGTGCTGGTGGTGAATCGTCCAGCCAGCCTGCGCGACTGCAACGAGAAGTTCTTCGCGACCGCATTTCCGCAGTGCGGTCCGCCGCTGGTGGTGACGCGCCGCGCGGATGTGATCCGGGAGTTTCAGTCGAAGCACAAGCACATCGTGCTGAAACCGCTCGACGGGATGGGCGGTGCCAATATCTTCCGGCTGATGGAAGGCGACCCGAACCTGTCGGTGGTCATCGAGACGCTCACGCAGCACGGCAGCCAGCAGATCATGGCGCAGGTGTTCCTGCCCGAGATCAAAGACGGCGACAAGCGCATCCTCATCGTAAACGGCGAACCGATCCCCTACGCGCTCGCGCGTATACCGAAGGCCGGAGAGGCCCGTGGCAATCTCGCCGCCGGTGGCACCGGGGAAGGTCGACCACTGACACCGCGCGATCGATGGATCGCCGAACAGGTCGGCCCCGAACTGGTGCGACGCGGTCTGTATTTCGTCGGGATCGACGTGATCGGGGACTATCTCACGGAAGTGAACGTCACTTGCCCGACGTGCATTCGCGAACTAGATGCACAGTTCGGCCTCGATATTGCCGCTAAACTCATTGATTGCATCGATGCAAAACTCAACGAGAGGGCGCGCCGGACCGGCCGCTGAACGCGACTCGAGAAGATAAGAACATGGATGCGGTCATCACACCGCGGGATCGGTTGTCGTTCACCGTCTTCCTTGCGGCCTCACTACATGCAGCGCTGATTCTCGGTGTCGGGTTCGCCTGGCATGTCGACCATGCACGCTCGCCGACGATCGAAGTAACGCTGGCTCAGCACGACGATAGGGTGGCTCCCGACAAGGCCGACTTTCTGGCGCAGTCGAACCAACTGGGCAGCGGCGATGCCGCCGAGGCACGCGAAACCACCACCACTGAAACAGCCGACTTCCACGACAGCGCAGTTCGGCAGGTCGCTTCGGACCCGACGCCTCAGGAAGAACGAGTTGCCGCGCGCGCGACTCTGACTACTTCTTCCGCCCGCGACGAACAAGCTCCGATCGAGTCGCCGCAAGACGCCGTGGAACCGCGTCTGTCGCCGACCGATCAACGCCGCCTCATGGATCTCAGCCAGGAAATCGCGAGCCTCGAAGCGCAGGTCGATCTCGAGGCCAACACCGAAGCGAAATCACCCCGCGTGCGCCGGTTGACGAGCGTTTCGGCGCGCGCCGCGGTCGACGCGTACTACCTGCAGTCGTGGCGGCGCAAGGTCGAGACGGTCGGCAACCTCAACTACCCGGAAGAGGCGCGCCGCGATCAACTGTACGGCAGCCTGCGGTTGATGGTGTCGATTACGCCCGATGGTGGATTGAAAGACGTGCGCATTCTCGACTCGTCCGGTTTCAAAGTGCTCGACGATGCGGCCATTCGCATCGTTCGCCAGGCGGCACCGTTCGCGCCATTCCCGGAAGAGATGCGGCAATCCACCGACGTGCTCGAAATCATCCGCACTTGGCAATTCCGAAAGAACCACTACTCGTCGTCCTAGAGCAGGTTCTGACACCTGTTATGATCCGCGCGCCATGGCACTCGCTACCTGTCTGAAGCACCACTTTCTGCTCGCGATGCCGAGCCAGCGCAGTGACTACTTCAGCAACACCATAACGTACGTGTGCGAACACAATGAAGAAGGCGCCATGGGCTTCATGGTGAACCGGCCGATGAAGCTCAGCGTGGCTGACCTGCTCGGACAACTCGGCATCGGCGGCACCGTGTCGGCGGACCAGCCGGTGATGGAAGGCGGACCCGTTAAGACCGAGCGCGGCTTCATTCTCCACAGCGACGAGGTGCAGTACGACGCGAGCCTGCCGCTTGGGAATGGCCTGATGCTGAGCACCGCGCGGCAGACACTCGAAGCCATCGGCAGCGGCAAAGCACCGAAACGCTATCTCGTGGCACTCGGCTACGCGGGCTGGGGCAGCGGCCAGCTCGAAAACGAGATGCTCGAAAATACGTGGCTCAGCTGCCCGGCCGATGTGAACATCCTGTTCGACGTACCGTTCGACCAACGGGTGAACAAAGCCGCGGCATCGCTCGGCATCGACTTTCGGCTGATTGCGAATCAAGCCGGACACGCGTGACTGCGAAGCGTCCGTCGACCGTTCTCGCATTCGATTTCGGCATGCGAAACATCGGCATTGCGATCGGCCAGACCATCACACACACCGCAAGCGCACTGGGCACCGTGCGCGCGCGCGACGGGGTACCCGACTGGGACGCCGTCGATGCGCTGATGCGCGAGTGGCAACCAGCGGTGCTGCTCGTTGGCTTGCCGCTGAACATGGATGACACGCTCAGCGAGATGGCGGTGAAGGCGAAACGCTTCGCCAAGAAGCTGGAAACACGCTATCGGCTGAACGTGCAACTGGTCGACGAGCGGTTGACCAGCTTCGAGGCGCGCGGCCTGTCGCGCGATATCGACGAACAGCACGCGATCGCGGCGCGGCTCATAGCCGAAACGTACCTTAGAGATACGAAGTCGCCCGGCTAGCGTTGTTCAGCGACGATAGTTGAACGACGACTCGGTATCTTCGAGCGTGAGGTTGCCGGCCGCTGCCGCAAGCGACTCCTGCCCCGCGGCATCCGCGCCAAGTTTGATCATCAGGCGCAAGTCGTTTGCCGAGTCGGCATGCGTGAGCGCCGCGTCGTACGAGATCTCGCCTGCGCTGTACAGACGATAGAGGCCCTGGTCGAACGTCTGCATGCCGAGTTCGGTGGACTTGGTCATCAGTTCTTTCAGCAGATGCACTTCGCCTTTGCGAATGTGGTCGGCCATCAAGGGGGTGTTGATGAGCACTTCCACCGCCGCGCGGCGACCCTGACCGTCGATGGTGGGGATCAGCTGCTGCGCGATGATCGCCTTCAGGTTCAGCGACAGATCCATCCAGATCTGATCGTGCCGATCGCTCGGGAAGAAGTGAATGATGCGGTCGAGCGCCTGGTTGGCGTTGTTGGCGTGCAACGTGCACAAGCACAGGTGGCCCGTTTCTGCGAACGTTACCGCCTGCTCCATCGTTTCGCGCTGCCGCACCTCGCCGATCATGATGACGTCGGGCGCTTGTCGCAGTGTGTTCTTCAGCGCCACTTCGAAACTGTCAGTGTCCATGCCGACTTCGCGTTGCGTAATGATGCAGCCACGATGCTGGTGGATGTATTCGATCGGATCTTCGATGCTGATGATATGGCCACTGGAATTTTCATTGCGGTGGCCGATCATCGCCGCGAGCGACGTCGACTTACCGGTTCCGGTGGCACCCACGAAGATGATCAATCCCCGCTTCGTCATCGCGAGCTGTTCGAGAATCGGCGGCAGACCCAACTCGGCAACCTTCGGAATGTTCACCTCGATCCGCCGCAACACCATGCCGATCAGGTTGCGCTGATAGAAGGCGCTTACGCGGAACCGGCCGAGGCCGCGCGTGTTGATCGCGAAGTTGCATTCGTGATCGCGCTTGAACGCGTCCTGCTGATCTTTATTCATTACGCCGAGCACGATCTCGCGCGACTGTTCGGGCGACAGCGCGTTTTTCGATGCGGCGAACAACTTGCCGTTGATCTTGATCGTCGGCGGACGACCGGCGGTGATGAAGAGGTCGGACGCCCCTTTCTCGACCACCAGCTTCAATAACTTATCGAACTCCATCGGTCACCTCAGAAGCTCTCTGGGATCTTCGCTATTTCACGCGCCGTTTCACGGCCAATGACGCGGCGCTGCACGAGCCCATGCAGACACTGGTCGAGCGTCTGCATGCCGGTGGCGGCGCTGGTCTGAATGGCCGAGTACATCTGTGCCACCTTGCCTTCGCGAATCAGGTTTCGAATGGCCGGTGTCGCAATCATGATTTCGTGCGCCGCGACGCGCCCACCGTTCACGCGCTTCAACAGCGTTTGCGATATGACGGCCTGCAGCGATTCGGAGAGCATCGACCGCACCATGTCTTTTTCTTCGGCTGGGAACTGGTCGATGATCCGGTCGATGGTCTTCGACGCCGAGGTGGTGTGCAACGTTGCGAACACGAGGTGTCCCGTCTCGGCCGCGGTGAGCGCGAGGCGTGTCGTGATCAGGTCGCGCATCTCGCCTACGAGAATGACATCGGGGTCTTCCCGCAACGCCACCCGCAACGCTTCAGAGAAGCCGTGAGTATCGCGGTGCACTTCGCGTTGGTTGACGAGGCACTTCTTGCTCTCATGAACGAACTCGATCGGATCTTCGATCGTCAGAATGTGCTGGTAGCGGTTGTCGTTGATGAAGTCGACCATCGCGGCCATCGTCGTGCTTTTGCCCGAGCCCGTCGGGCCGGTTACGAGCACCAGTCCGCGCGGAGCCATCGAAACGTCTTTGAAGACCTGTCCCATGCCGAGGTCTTCCATCGTGAGTACCTTCGATGGAATCGTTCGGAATACCGCGCCGGCACCGCGGTTCTGGTTGAACGCGTTGACACGAAAACGCGCCACACCAGGAACTTCGAACGAAAAGTCGGTCTCCAGGAATTCCTCGTAGTCCTTCCGCTGCTTGTCGTTCATGATCTCGTAGACGAGCGCATGAACTTCACGGTGTTCGAGAGGAGGCAGGTTGATTCGCCGTACGTCGCCATCGACGCGGATCATCGGCGGCAACCCCGCCGACAAGTGCAGGTCAGATGCGCCCTGCTTGGCGCTGAAAGCGAGAAGCTCGGTGATATCCATAGCAGTAGCAATCCCTTTCTGCGCGTGCTCTCCGTAGGTGAGAGAGTCCGTGGAGAGTGCCCGTATAGTATTACCTCCCCCCACGGTTGCACATGGCCGATGGATGACGCTCTCACCCTGCATCGCTAAACTGCGACGCCGTTTACACAACCACCATGCACTCGATCAGCAACCACGTAACCGCCGTCCAGATACGCGTTGCAGAAGCCGCCCAACGAAATGGTCGTGTACGCGACTCGATCCGGCTGGTCGGCGCATCCAAGACGCAATCTGCCGAGACGATTCGAGCGGCGGCGTCCTGTGGCATCACCGAATTCGGCGAGAATTATTTGAACGATGCACTGCCGAAAATCGACGCACTTCGCGACCTGCCGTTGCAGTGGCATTTCATCGGGGCGATTCAGTCGAACAAGACGCGCGACATCGCACGCCACTTTCAGTGGGTGCAGACGCTCGATCGCACCAAGATCGCACAGCGTTTGTCGGATCAACGCCCTGAAAGTGCCGATGCCCTCGACGTGTTGATTCAGATCAACATCGACGATGAACCACAGAAGGCGGGTATCGGGCCGGACGCTCTGGCAGAATTCGCGCCGCACGTGTTGAAGTTGCCGCGTATCCGTCTGCGCGGACTCATGTCGATTCCACGCCCTGAAACCGATCCGCTGGCACAACGCACCGCGTTCCGTCGGATGCGCGAGTTGTTCGAGCGTGCGAAGCCAGTGGGCGCAACGCATTGGGATACATTGTCGATGGGCATGACACAGGACTTCGAAACCGCGATTGCGGAGGGCGCGACCATGATCAGAATCGGCACGGCACTCTTTGGACCGCGCGGAGCACGCGGCGATGACTGACAAAATCGCCTTCATCGGCGCCGGCAATATGGCGAAAAGCCTCGTCGGCGGACTTCTGCGGCACGGCTACCCGGCAGCAGCGATCGTTGCCGCCGACCCCGATTCTTCCCAACGAGCCGGCATGGCCGCGCTAGGCGTTGCAGTCCTCGATTCCAACGCACGCGCAGTGGAGCGAGCCGCGTCGATCGTGCTGGCAGTAAAACCGCAAGTGATGCGCAGCGTCGTGCAGGATCTCAATAGCGCGCTGCGCTCCGACCAGCTGCTGATCTCGATCGCGGCGGGAGTTCCGAGTAACGCGCTGGCGCGATGGTCGCCAAAGGGCGTCGGCATCGTTCGTTGCATGCCGAACACACCTGCGCTCTACGGTGCCGGCGTTACTGCGTTGTTTGCCAACGAGCACGTCACGGCGCAGCAGGCAACAGCGGCGGAGTCCATTCTCGCGGCCGCCGGTCACGTCATCTGGGTTAAGCAGGAATCGGCGATCGACGCCGTTACCGCGGTTTCGGGAAGCGGGCCCGCGTACTTCTTCTACCTCATGGAAGCGATGATCGACGCCGGCATCGCGCTGGGTCTCGACGCAGAGACTGCGCGCACGCTCACGCTCAAAACCGCCTATGGCGCTGCGGTGATGGCGAACGAAAGCGCCAGCACCCCCGCCGAGCTGCGTCGCAACGTTACTTCCCCAGGTGGTACAACCGAACGCGCAATCTCGGTTCTCGACGGTGGGCAGGGCCGAACTCTGATCGAACGGGCTGTGCGTGAAGCGGGACAGCGGTCGGTTGAACTGGCGAAGGAGTTCGCCGCTCAGTGACACACGCCACATCGTTAGACAGAATCGGCAGCGGCATCTCGAAGTAGCGTCAGGACTGTATTGAATGAACCCACTTGTCTTCATCGTCGACACAGTCTTCGACGTCGTCTGTTTTCTGTTTCTCGCCCGCATGATCCTTCAAGCAAGCCGCGCCGATTTCTACAACCCGATATCGCAGGGCATTGTTAAGGCCACCGATCCGATTCTTCGCCCGTTGCGCATGGTGATACCGGGTTATCGTAACCTCGACTTTTCTGCGTTTCTGGCCGCCTGGTTGATCAAGGTCCTGGCACACACGATGACCATCGGAATTCAGTCGCAATACATGCCCGGGATCGCTCAGCTGTTCGGCATCGGACTCTTCGACACTCTCCGGTTGCTGCTCACCGTGTACTGGTTCGCGTTGATCGTCGTGATCGTGCTGAGCTTTCTCGCGCCCGGCTCGTATCATCCGGCCGCTGCGCTGCTATCGCAGGTTACGGAACCGATCCTCGCGCCGGCTCGAAGACTCATTCCACCGCTGGGTGGTCTCGATTTTTCGCCGATTCTCGTCTTCATGATCCTGATCCTCATCCGCGACTATCTGTTGCCGGCGATCTTCACCAGCTTACTGACGTAACCCGCACGGCTGCGCGCCAGCGACAATCTGTTGTTGGGGTTTCGGCCGTTGCTTTAGACTCCGCCGTCCTATGCAAGACCGCATCCCTGCCGATTCCGTTGGGCTCGTTACGCCGCAGAAACTAGCTTTCGACAAGCCTGTTTCGCTGTTGTGCGGACGTGTCTTGCCGCGCATGGATCTCGTCTACGAAACCTATGGCGAACTGAATGCTGCGCGTTCAAACGCGGTGCTCATCTGTCACGCGCTTTCGGGACATCACCATGCGGCCGGGTATCACAGCACCGAAGACGAGCGGCCCGGCTGGTGGGACAACTGCATCGGTCCCGGCAAGCCAATCGACACGAATCACTTCTACGTGGTGAGCCTCAACAATCTCGGTGGCTGCAACGGCAGCACCGGGCCCCGTTCAATCAATCCGGAAACGGGCCGAGTTTACGGACCTGATTTCCCCGTAGTGACAGTGAGGGACTGGGTCGCGACGCAAGCCATTTTGGCGGCTGCGCTCGGCATCGCTCGCTGGGCCGCCATCATCGGCGGTAGCCTCGGCGGAATGCAGGCGATGCAGTGGGCGATCGACTTTCCGGACCGCGTCGCGCACGCGGTGTTGATCGCTTCGGCATCTAGACTGTCGGCACAGAACATCGCGTTCAACGAAATCGCACGACAGGCGATCGTCTCCGACCCCGAGTTCCATGGGGGACGCTATCTCGATACTGCGAACAATCCGGCGCGCGGCCTCATGCTGGCTCGCATGCTCGGACACGTCACGTATCAATCTGACGATGGCCTGCGCGACAAATTCGGTCGCGAGTTGAAGTCGGGCGATCTTGCCGCCGCGGGCGACGTGCAGTTCCAAGTAGAGAGCTATCTGCATCATCAAGGCCGCTCGTTCTCGCAGCGATTCGATGCGAACACCTATCTGCTGATGACGCGCGCGCTCGACCATTTCGACCCTGCGCGCGATTTCGACGACGACCTCGTTGCCGCGTTGAAGCGTGCGCAGAGCGATTTCCTGGTGCTCTCGTTCACTACTGACTGGCGCTTCGCACCGGCGCGCTCCAAGGAAATCGTCGACGCACTGATCGCGGCACGCAAGAACGTAGTCAGTGCGGTCATCGATACACCGCACGGACACGACGCTTTCTTACTTCAGGTGCCCCGCTACTTCAGCGTGTTGCACGCGTATCTGCGACGCGTAGCCGAACAAGTGAACGCGTGATGCGACCCGACATATCCATCATTGCGGACCTCGTTACCGCCGATTCGCGCGTTCTCGACCTCGGCTGCGGGGACGGCGAGTTGCTCGCGCATCTGCGGCACACCAAAGGTGTCAACGGCTACGGCCTCGAGATCGATCCGGACATGATCACGAGTTGCATCACGGCCGGCGTCAACGTGATCGAACAGGACCTCGACGAGGGTCTGACGAATTTCCCGAGCGACAGCTTCGATCTCGTCGTGATGACCGACACATTGCAAAGCGTCAAGCGACCCGATGTGATGCTCGACGAGATGTTGCGCATCGGACGCGAATGCATCGTGACGTTTCCCAACTTCGCACACTGGCGCTGCCGGCTGTATCTCGCTTCGCGAGGCCGGATGCCTGTGGCGAAACACCTGCCGCATCGCTGGTACGACACACCGAACATCCATCTGTGCACGTTCGCCGACTTCGAGGCGTTGTGCGCGACGAAGCACCTGCGGGTGATCAAACGCCTCGTTGTCGACAGCGACTATGTGAACCACTCATTGATGAGCCAATTCCCGAACCTCATGGGAACCACAGCCTTCTATCACCTGGGGCGTCCGCAATGATCCGCCGAGCATTCATATCGATGATCTTCCTTTTCGCGCTGCCGGCGGCGGGCGATCAGTTCAAGTCGTTCAACGGCGTCAATGTTCACTACATCGTACTGAACACGTTGTTCCTGGAGGCGGACATCGCAACTCGTTACAACGTGGTGCGCGCCAGCGATCGCGCCATTCTCAATCTGTCGGTTATCGACGAGAAAGGGGTGGCGTTGCAGGGGGAAGTTACGGGAACGACGATCAATCTGCTCAGCCAGACGGCGCCGTTGCAGTTCTCGCAGATCAAGGAAGGCGATGCGATCTACTACATCGCACCCCTGCGACATGCAGACCAGGACGTGTTGCGCTTCAGAGTGACGATCTCGGTTCCCGGTCGCCCGCCGATGGAGTTGCAGTTCCAACAACAGGTGTTCGCAGGCGTGGCTAAGTGAACGTGGTGCTCGCGAGCAGCAACGCGGGGAAGCTCAAAGAGCTGGATGCCGTGATGTCGTCGCTCGGCGTAACGCTTTGCGCGCAGGGACAGCTCGGCATATCGGATGCGGACGAAACCGCCATCACCTTCGTCGAGAATGCACTGATCAAGGCACGGCATGCCGCCGCGTCCAGCAATCTGCCCGCGATCGCCGACGATTCCGGTCTGGTTGTGGCAGCACTCGGCGGCGCGCCGGGAGTATTGTCGGCGCGCTACGCCGGATTGCCGTCAGACTCGGCTGCGAACAACAGGAAGCTGGTAGGAGCACTAAACGGTGTGACCAACCGAAGAGCCTATTTCTTCTGCTGCCTGGTGTTCCTGCGCGACGCCGAAGATCCGGCACCGCTCATTGCGTCCGCGACGTGGAGCGGATGTATCGTCGATCAACCGGTTGGTGATCTGGGATTTGGATACGACCCGCACTTTCTCGTCGATGGTCTCGATCAAACTGCCGCGCAATTGCCGCCATCCATCAAGAACCGCATCAGTCACCGTGGTAAAGCGGCCGCGCTCCTGGTCGATGAGATCCGTTCGGTCCTGGACGAGATGCACCGCACCTAGGTCATGTTACAAACGCCGCCGCTATCACTGTACGTCCACTTTCCGTGGTGCGTACGGAAATGCCCTTACTGCGATTTCAATTCGCATCCGGCAAAGGGCGCGTTGCCGGAAGCGGCGTACATCGATCAACTGCTGCGTGATCTGGACGTGGATGTGAAATCCGTGCCGTACCGAACGATAGAGACGATCTTCATCGGCGGCGGTACGCCGAGCCTGATTTCCGGTCGCACCATTGCACGGTTGTTGCATGGCATCCGCGATCGAATGGCACTCGCCGCAGATGTAGAAGTAACACTCGAAGCAAATCCGGGTGCCGTCGATGAAGAGAATTTCGCTGCCTATCGAGCTGCGGGGGTCACTCGGCTATCGATCGGAGCGCAGTCATTCAGCTCAACGAACCTCGAGGCGCTCGGGCGGATCCACAATCCCGACGACATCGAGCGCGCCGTCGCTGCGGCAAAGGCGGCGCGGTTCGAGCGCTTCAATCTCGATCTGATGCACGGCCTGCCAGGACAAACCGCAGATGACGCAGTGAGCGACCTGCGAAAAGCGGAAGCGCTTGGCGCTTCGCACATCTCCTGGTACCAGCTGACCATCGAACCGCGCACGGAGTTCGCTCAGCATCCACCAAAGTTCCCGGATGAGGATGAGCTTGGGGCGATCGAGTCGGCAGGGCTCGCAAACCTCGCCGCCGCCGGCTTGCGACGCTATGAAGTGTCGGCGTTTGCACACTCAGGTGAGGCGGCGCGACACAACGTCAACTACTGGATGTTCGGCGACTATCTCGGTATAGGTGCCGGTGCGCACGGCAAGATCACTTTTGCGAATCGCGACACGATCGTGCGCACCAGTAAGCCACTCGCACCGACGCGCTATCTCGGCTCTGAGTCCACGGAACTTCGTTCGGAGGCTGACATTTCCATCGAGGCGCGCCCCGGCGAATTTCTGCTGAACGCATTGCGCCTGATCGACGGCGTAGATGCGCAGCTATTCGAGCAACGAGCAGGAGTGCCGCTGTCAGTGATCGATGCAACATGGCAGAAGTTGCAGGCGCAGGGCCTCATGCAGGGTGATCGGCTGGCGGTAACCGAGCTCGGTCTCCGCTATCTCGATACCGTTGTCGGCGAGTTCATCTGATTTCACGCCTACGATAGGCGAGATCCCAAACTTGGTGACCTAGTCGCACACCGCGCGCCTCGAAACGGGTCGTTGGTCGTTCTTCATTGCGGGCGGCAAACTGGCCTGCTCCCGCCAGGTTCTCGAGGCGAGGCTCAGCGTCGAGAACATCGCGCATCGCCTCGGCGTAGTGCTCCCAATCCGTCGCTGCGAGCAGTCCACCGGTCGCACTCAGCCGGTGTCCGACCAACGCCGCGAATTCCGCGTTGATCAATCGCCGCTTGTGATGTTTGGACTTGGGCCACGGGTCGGGAAAGAACACCATGACCCAGTCCAGCGTCCCCTCTGTGACCATGTTGGCGAGCACGGATCGCGCATCGCCTTCGATGACGCGCACATTCGTCAGCCTCGCGGCTTCGACCGCGTTCAGCAATGCGCCGATGCCTGGGCGATACACCTCGACACCGACACAGTTCCACTCCGGATGGCGCTGCGCCGTTTCGAGTAGCGCGTGACCCATGCCGAAACCGATCTCCAACACGAGCGGCGCGCGCCGACCGAAGTGCGCGGCCCAGTCGACAGGTTCGCTACAAAGGGGAATTCGATATCGTTCAAGTAGCTCGCGCAGCGCGCGCGCTTGGGCCACCGTCATGCGGCCCTGCCTGCGGATGTAGAAGCGCCCCTCCGTCAATTGCGCCAGGCGCTCCACGCGAACGACAACCAACCGACGATGAACGCGAGACCGCCGAGCGGAGTGATCGGCCCTAGCCAGCGTGGCCCGCCGAGCGACAGCACGTACAGGCTGCCGGAGAAGAGCACGATGCCGAGGAGGAACGCCGTTCCCGCAATCACGCCTGCGTCACCCCACGACATGTCGCGACCCAGTTGTCGCAACCATAGCGCGAGCACACACAACGCGAGGCTGTGGAAGAACTGGTATGTAACGCCGGTTTGGAAAGCGTTGAGCGAGGCGACATCGAGTCGCGCCTTCAATCCGTGAGCGGCGAACGCGCCCAACACCACCGCGGCGCCGGCACTGCCGGCACCTGCGGTAAGGAAGAGTCGGGAGAACTGCACCGGTCACCCGCTGAAAGTGGTTTTGGCCACCTTAACAGTTAGACCGTTGCGAAATCAGACCGCGACCACCGTCTGTTGCATCGCGTTCTTCAGCTTCTTGAGGGCGTTCTTCTCGAGCTGACGGATGCGCTCGGCCGATACGTCGTAGCGTGCTGCCAGTTCATGCAACGTCAGCTTCTCGTCGGTGAGCCACCGGCTCTCGAGGATGTCGCGGCTGCGCGCATCGAGCGATCGCATCGCAACACCGAGGCTATCGCTGGAGTTTGACGACAGTTCCTGATCGGCGACCACCTCGGCCGGATCGGCGCCGGTCGACTCCAGATACTGAGACGGCGCGGTCCACGCATCGTCTTCGTCGTCCGACTCGCCATCAAACGCCATGTCGTGCGCCGATAAACGACCCTCCATCTGCGTGACGACTTCCGGTGAAACACCCAGGTCTTTCGCTACCGCTTCGGTTTCAGCCCGACTCAGCCAGCCGAGCTTGTTCTTGCTGCTGCGCAAGTTGAAGAACAGCTTTCGCTGCGCCTTCGTCGTCGCGACCTTGACGATCCGCCAGTTGCGCAGGATGAATTCGTGCATCTCGGCCTTGATCCAATGCACCGCGAACGACACCAGCCGCACTCCCACCTCGGGGTTGTAACGCTTCACGGCCTTCATAAGCCCGACGTTGCCTTCCTGAATCAGATCGCCGTGCGACAACCCGTACCCGGCGTAGCTGCGCGCCAAGTGCACGACGAATCGCAGGTGGCACAGCACGAGCTTGCGCGCCGCCTCGAGGTCGTTTTCGTAATAAAACCGCTCCGCCAGCGCCTTCTCTTCTTCGGCGGTCAGGATCGGAAACCCACTCACCGTCTGGACATACGCATTCAAATCCCCGCCCGGCGAGAGACTGTTGAAAGCCAGTAAGTTGGTCATCGTTGCTACCTCCCGTAACACGTCTGCGATACTAGCAGTCTCCGTCTTAGAGTGCTAACCAACGGCGGGGTTCCCCGATCAGAGGATCTACCTAGATGATCTGGAATTCAGAGGACCTGAAGGTGCGTGAGCCGTTGCCGCGCCGCCAGCAACGCACCGGTGATCCCGAGCACGCCACCTGACAGGACCAGGACAGCGAAAAACACTACGCTCACGCCGCTAGGATCGAGATCCTGACCGTAACTTCCGAGCAGCGTAGCAAGCGGTGCCTCCAGGAGGCCGAGCACAGCGCTGATCAGCATGGCTCCGGCAATGCCGCCGCCGAGACCGAATAGCAGTCCGAAGTAGAGAAACGGACGCCGGATGTAGCTGTCGGTGGCGCCAACAAGCTTCATCACCCGCAACTCTTCAAGCCGTGCCTCAATGGCCAGACGTACTGAAGTCGCTGTCACCAGGATCGCACCGACCGCAAACGTTGCCGCCAACACCCAACTCAATCGTCGCAAGAGAACAGTCATAGCCTGGACTCGCTCAAGCCACGTTTTCTCCACGCTGATCTCGTCGACTCCCGATTCGGCCCGTAGTCGTGTGGCGAGAGCTTCATATCGCTCCGGCGGCGTGTCGCCCTTCATTACCACTCGAAGCGAGGCCGGCAACGGGTTGCTCTTCAGATGCGCCAACGCGTCGCTGACTCCCGTGAATTTCTCGAATTCGGCCAAGGCCGATTCTGCCGATATCAGCGATACGCGCTCGACGTCGGGGTCTTCCGAGAGTTGGTCGCGCAGGGCTCGACCGATCTGTACGTCCGCATCGACCCGCAGGTAAACGGTAATTCCAGGGCGACCCTCCCAGCTGTCGCTCATCACCGCAAGGCTCGTCTGTACCAGATACAGCCCGCCTGGCAGCGCCAACGCAATGCCGATTAGCAACCACACGAGCAGGCTGGTCCAGAAGCGTTGGCTGACGAAAATGAGACTGTCGCGCGCGACGCGCCTATGGTCACGCAGCCAGCGCGCGGCTCGTCCGGAGCTGCGCCCGCCCGCGCTCGACCACGGATCAGCGACTCGCATCTCGCGCCCCTGAGTCGTCGGCTGCGTCCGCCATTGCGCCATGCGACAACTCGACGATCGGTTTCCCCATCGCGGAGATCAATTCGCGTTCATGACTCGCGATGATCACGGTTGTACCAACCTCCTGGAACTGCTCGAACAGCCGCATGATGTCGCGCGACAGTTCGGGATCGAGGTTGCCGGTGGGTTCGTCCGCGAGCAGCAGGCGCGGACGATTCACCAGCGCGCGCGCGATGCCCACTCTCTGTTGCTCGCCGGTCGACAGGTGCGGCGGCAACATGCGTTCCTTTTCGAGTAGCCCGACGCGTGACAAAGCGGCCCGAGCGCGGCGTACGACATCGCGCTCGTGCATTCCACCCACGCGCAGCGGCAACGCGACGTTGTCGTAGACGGAGTGATGCGCCAACAGGTGATGATCCTGGAACACCGCACCGATGTTCTGCCGATACGCGGGAATGCGGCGGTCGGGAAGTTGCGCGATGTTGACCCCGTTGACGAAGATCTGCCCGCGCGTTGGCGCGTCTAAACGCAACAGCAGACGAAGGAACGTACTCTTCCCCGCGCCCGAGTGGCCCGTCAGGAACGTCATCGATCCTTCCTCGAAGCTCACCGAAACCGAACGAAGCGCCTCGGTTCCGTTGTCGAACCGTTTCGTCACCTCGCGAAATTCGATTTGCGCCATACGATCAGTCTGCGTCGCGCGCCAACAACGCGTCGACAAACGATTCGGGCTCAAACGGGCGCAGGTCTTCCACAGCTTCACCGACGCCGACGAAATGCACCGGCAAGCGACTGGTGTTCGCAATGGCAAACAGCACACCGGCCTTCGCCGTACCGTCGAGCTTGGTCACTATCAGCCCCGTCAGTCCTACCGCGGCATCGAACTCCTTCACTTGCGACAACGCGTTCTGCCCGACGCTGCCATCGAGCACCAGCAGAACGGAATGCGGTGCGCTTGCGTCGAGCTTGGAAACAACGCGTTTTATCTTCGCGAGCTCCTCCATGAGATTGGTTTTTGCCTGCAACCGTCCTGCAGTGTCTGCAAGCACCACGTCAGCGCCACGTGCCTGCCCCGACCGCACCGCGTCGAACACCACAGACGCGCTGTCCGAACCCTGTTGCTGCGCGACTACCGGAATGTCATTGCGGTCGCCCCACCGAGTAAGCTGCTCGACCGCCGCCGCGCGAAACGTATCCCCCGCCGCCAACAACACCGACTTGCCTTCCGACTTCAGCCGCTGGCCCAGCTTACCTATGGTCGTCGTCTTGCCCGCACCGTTGACGCCCACTACCAATATCACGAAGGGGCGTTTCGCAGGATCTATCAAGAGAGGGCGCGCGATCGGCCGGAGCTGTTCCACCAGTTCCACGCGCAGCGCATCGAACAGCGCGACGGTATCAGCGAGTTGTTTGCGTTTTACGCGTTGAGCAAGCGCATCCATGATGCGCTTAGTGGCCTCTACGCCAACATCCGCGCGCAACAAGCTGGTTTCGAGATCGCCCAGGGCATCGTCGTCGATTGCCTTCTTGCCGAGGAACAGATTGCCGAGCCCGGCCGCCAGTTGAGTTCGGGTTTTCGCAAGACCGCCGCGCAGACGGCGAAGGAACCCTCGCTCGGTGTTCTCGTCGTTTTGGCCCACAATCGCTCTCTGTGATTCTGTTGCACGTGCTCGACCTGTGAGGCCAGCGGTGAACGAGGTCCGCATTATCAGCGGTAAGTGGAGGCGACGAAAGCTCGCGTTCCCCGATCGACCGACGTTACGACCCACGCCGGACCGAGCGCGCGAGACCGTGTTCAATTGGTTGGCGCCTTGGCTCGACGGCGCTCGATGCCTCGATCTGTTCGCGGGATCGGGTGCGCTCGGATTCGAGTCGCTCTCTCGCGGCGCAGCGGCGGCCACACTCGTTGACGACGATCCAGTAGTCGTTCGCGCGTTACAGGACAGCGCCCGCGCCATCGGTGCAACCGACTGCACCATTCAGCGCGCATCGGCGCTCGACTTCCTGCGCGCGAACAATCGCTCGTGGGATATCGTGTTTCTCGATCCACCGTTCGCCTCGAACCTACTCGAACAATGCCTCGAGGTTCTGCACGAGGGAGTACATCTGCACGCCGATTCGATCGTGTATGTGGAATCGAGTGTCCATCAATCACTGCAGCTCGATTCCTGGACAACCGTGAAGAGCACACGGACAGGCGACGTTCTGTCTCGATTGGTGAGGCACCCGGTTTGAGGTTGCGATCGATTTTCCTATACCATCGCGGCCTTCCTCGTGGGGACGGGAATCTTGAAAACAGTGATCTATCCGGGGACCTTTAATCCGATCACGAATGGACACACGGACCTGGTGAGTCGGGCGCTCAGCTTGTTCGATGAGGTGATCCTGGCAATCGGAACGTCGGCGCAAAAGGCCGGTTCGGAGCAGCTGCTCGACCGGATCCGTCTATGCGAACGCGTCCTTGCTCCGTTCGGAAAACGCGTCAAAGTAGAGCGCTTCCACGGCCTGCTGGTCGACTACGCGAATACCATGGGTACACGTTTCATCCTGCGCGGTCTGCGCACGATGGCCGACTTCGAATACGAATTTCAGATGGCTGAGATGAACACCGAACTCGAACCGACGATCGAATACGTGTTCCTGCTTCCGTCGAAGAGTTGCTCATTCATCTCGTCAACGCTGGTTCGCGAGATTGCGTCTCTCGGCGGCGACGTGACGAAGTTCGTCGATCCGATCGTCGCCGAGGCGCTCAGAGCAAACCGGGCAAATACCCAACCTAAGTCTTAGCTTCTGCGGCTATTGGCCGACGTCGTTCGGATCCTGATAACGGCCGGCGGTGTTGCAACCGAGGCAACGCACGAACGTCTCTTTAGCCGGCCCGACGACGAGAACGTCAGCTGCTTGTTTGACGTTACCGCCGAGGGCGGTGAAGGGCAGGCTCACGACGAAAAGCGCACTCCCTGCGAGCGTCAGCACCATTCCAAATGGCCGCGCAACGAGGATATCGCCCGCCATCGCCCAGTCATTCGGTGAGTCTTCCGACGCTAGTGCGGGCACGCTGATCGCTGCAACGATCAACGCAGTCAGCGCACGGCTTCTAATGAATTTCTGCATGACGAAACGTCTCGAATCTCATGAGGCCGTCAGACTGTAACACCAGTGCCACCGGTTTTTCGCGTCATCGTTGGCAGTTCGGGCAGTACACCGTGGCTCGTTGGCCGATTCGCAGACCCTTGAGCACGGTTCCACATTGGTAGCACGGCTGGTCTTCGCGCCCGTATACGTTGAGCGATTGGCTGAAGTAGCCGCGCCGCCCCGATTCGTCGACGAAATCTCGAAGCGTCGTCCCACCGACGCGAATCGCTTGCGCCAGCACCTCACGTACGGACTGGGCAAGCAGCGCATATCGATCACGACTGATCCGACCCGCGGCAACGCGCGGTCGGATACCGGCCCGGAACAGCGATTCGTTCGCATAGATGTTCCCAACGCCGACGACCACGCGCGCATCCATCAGCATCAGCTTGATCGCAACCCGCTTTTTGCGCGCGGCGCGATGTAGAAAGTCACCATCGAACTGGTTGTCGAGCGGCTCCACTCCGAGGTGTTTGATGAGCCAGTGTTCGCGCCAATCACCCTCTTGGAAGTGAATGCTTCCAAACCGGCGGGGGTCCGTCAGCCTTAATACACGACCGCCTTGGATCGCCAGATCGACATGATCGTGGGGACCCGGTTCGACGCTGCTTCGTATCAGTCGCAAGCTGCCAGACATGCCGAGATGCACGATCAAACTGCCGAGCGCGGTCTCGATGACCAGATACTTCGCGCGGCGCGAAACACCGAGGATCCGCTGGTTGCGGAGTGCGTCCGGGAGCACGACCGGCCAGCGCAAGCGGGGTTGCCGCAACGACCACCCGGTTATGGTGCGACCTAGAAGCGCAGGCTCTATGCCGCGCCGAGTCGTCTCGACCTCTGGCAATTCCGGCATCCGCTACAATCCGCGCTTCGTCATCGTGACTCCAAAATCCCTAACGATGTTACTCGGCGTCGACACCGGAGGCACATTTACCGACTTCGTGTTGCTCGACGATCGGGGTCTGCGCCTACATAAGGTGGTATCGACGCCCGAGGATCCGTCGCTGGCCATCCGCCGGGGCATCACCGAACTTGAGCTCGACGCCGAAATCTCGGCAGGCCGAGTCACCATCGTCCACGGCAGCACCGTTGCGACGAACGCCGCGCTCGAAGGCAAGGGCGTTCGCACCGCGTACGTCGCCAACCGTGGCTTTACCGACGTGCTGCGCCTCGGCCGGCAAGCCCGCCGCGACCTGTACCGTCTTGCACCGGGCGCTACTCCCAACCCTGTGCCTGATGAATTGCTGGTCGGGGTTGCGGTACGAATGGCGGCCAACGGCTCGGTCATCGAGCCGCTCACCGACGCCGAGCTAGAGGCACTGCGGGAAAAGATTCTGTCGCTACGTCCGCAAGCGGTCGCCATCAACTTGCTGTTCAGCTATGTCGACGACACCCACGAACGCGCGATCGAGGCGGTGCTCAAAGACGTCGCGTTCGTCAGCCGCTCGTCCGATGTTCTCGCCGAGTACAAGGAGTACGAGCGCGGTATAGCGACCTGGCTGAGTGCGTGGCTCGGACCCGTCGTTGAGCGTTATCTGTCGCGGCTATCGGAAGCCGTCGCGCCTTCGCGCGTAATCGTCATGCAGTCATCGGGCGGAACGATCGGTGCCACCCAAGCACGGCGGCGCGCCGTCAACCTGCTGCTGTCGGGACCGGCCGGTGGCATCGCTGCAGCTCGACACCTCGGCGCCACGCTCGGGCGAACGGATCTACTCACATTCGACATGGGCGGCACGTCCACCGACGTGTCGCTGGTGGGTGAACGCCCAGCCATCACGCGCGAGGGATCCATCGGTCCGTATCCGGTCGCCGTGCCAATGGCCGACATCCACACGATTGCTTCCGGCGGCGGTTCGCTCGCCTATCTCGACGCAGCCGGCGCGTTGCATGTCGGGCCGGAATCGGCGGGGGCAAGTCCCGGACCTGCGTGCTACGGACGGGGCGGCACCGCTGCTACGGTGACCGATGCCAATGTCGTGCTCGGACGCCTGCCCTCCTCGCTGCGATTGGCGGGAACGCTCACGATCCAAGCCGAACTTGCCCGCACTGCGGTTGCACGAATCGCGCAATCTCTGAACACCACGACGGAAGACGCCGCCGCGGGAATCGTCGCAATTGCAAACGAACACATGGCGAGAGCGTTGCGACTGATCTCGCTCGAGCGCGGTCACGATCCACGGACGTGCACGCTGGTGGCGTTCGGCGGCGCCGGTGGTCTCCACGTCTGCGCCCTCGCTCTAGCATTGGAGATTCCAAGTATCGTGGTGCCGATGCACTGCGGCGTGTTCTCGGCGTTTGGAATGTTGGTTGCCGACGCGTCACGTCAATTGACCAAGACAGTCAACCGTATGCTCGACGAACTCGACGCTTCCGCGATCGACGCCTTGTTCGATGCCATCTCGCGTCGTGGCATTGCGGAACTGTTAGACGACGGGGCACGGGCAGCGGCAATCGAACAGCACCGCTTCCTCGACCTTCGCTACCGCGGGCAGAGCTTCACGCTGACAGTGGACTGGACGACGCCGCAGGTGGCGGCGCGCTCGTTTCATGAACTGCACAGAGCGCGCTACGGCCACGCACTCGATCTGCCGATTGAACTCGTCAACATCCGTTGCGACGTGAGCGCACCGAATCCCACGGTAAAGCTGCCCGAGATCGACCGAGAGACCGCGGCGCCCGCACGCGCGATGGTACGAACCACAGAGCACTCGACCGTGCCATTGTTCGAACGCGCCGAGCTTGGCCGAGGGCAGTGTATCGATGGACCGGCCATCATCGCGGAAGCGATGGCGACCACCTTCATCGACGAAGGTTGGCGCGCAACGGTTGATACATGGGGACACCTGCGCTTGGCCACGCAGCTGTAGCCAACGACAGGAAGAGGCGCTGTTACTTGATCTTCGCTTCGCGGTAAATCACGTGCTTGCGAACAACCGGGTCGTACTTCTTCAGTTCGAGCTTGTCGGTCATCGTGCGCTTGTTCTTGTCGGTCGTGTAGTAGTGACCGGTGCCGGCACTCGAAACCATCTTGATCTTGTCGCGCATATTCAGACCTTCTCGCCGCGTTTGCGGAGATCAGCAACCACCGCATCGATGCCTTGTTTGTCGATCACTCGCATTCCCGCTGCCGAAACGCGCAGCCGAACGTAGCGCTTTTCGCCTTCCAGCCAGAATCGGTGGTAATGCAGATTCGGTTCGAAGCGGCGCCGCGTCCGATTCTTCGCATGTGACACGTTGTTGCCGCTCATCGGGCGCTTTCCGGTCACCTGGCACACTTGAGTCATGGCGCGTTCGCCCTTGCCCGAAAAAAAGAGTCGCGTTTTATACCAGAGGGTCCGCACTACAGCAAGCCGCGTTCGGCCATCGAGACCGCTTCGGTGCCGCTCACCACGATGTGATCGAGCACCCTTACGTCGATCAGCTGCAAGGCATGGCGCAACCGTTCGGTGATACGCACGTCGCTGGTGCTTGGCTCCGCCACGCCCGACGGGTGGTTGTGAACCAGAATCAGTGCCGCTGCATTCAGCGCAAGCGTCTCGCGCAACACCTCACGCGGGTGCACAGTGGCGCTATCCACGGTGCCTTGAAACAACTCCCGAAACGCAATCAGTCGGTGCTGTGCGTCCAGAAAGAGCGCCGCGAACACTTCGCGCGGGCGACCGCCGAGTCGATGCCGCAGGTATCGCCGAACATCCGCCGAAGCACCGAAGACTTCCTCGCGCTCCATCGCGCAGGCCAGATAGCGTTCGGCCAAAGCGACCGCGGCAGCGATTGTGGTCGCTTTTGCGGGGCCGATGCCGGGCTTTCGCGCGAGTTCCTCGACCGGTGCATCGAGCAGCGCGCGCAGGGTGCCGTAGCCGGCCAACAGATCGCGCGCCACCTGTACGGCATCGCGCCCGCCGGCGCCGGTGCGAAGCAGCAGGGCCAGAAGTTCGGCATCGGAGAGCCCCTGCGCACCGCGCGCCAAGAGTCGCTCGCGTGGACGCTCTCCGATCGGCCAATCTGTGATTGTCATGGGTCGCATCCCGTGAACGCTGCACGTGCCAGTGAGTGTGTGCTCGCCACGAAGTGGTATCGTAAGACGTCCAACCCACGGCAAGGACCAATGTCACTCAATGGCAAGCACATCCTATTGGGAGTCACCGGCGGAATCGCCGCGTACAAGACGCCTGCCCTTGTGCGACAACTGACGTCGCAGGGCGCGGACGTGCAAGTGGTGATGACACACGGCGCTGCGCATTTCGTAACGGCAACGACGCTACAGGCCGTTTCCGGCAACCCTGTACGCAGCGATCTATGGGACTCTGCTGCCGAGGCCGCAATGGGGCACATCGAACTCGCACGCTGGGCCGATTGCATCCTGATTGCGCCCGCGAGCGCTCACACCGTGGCGCGCCTGGCACACGGCATGGCGGACGATCTGCTAACCGCAATGACTCTCGCCGCGACCTGCCCCATCGTCGTCGCGCCCGCGATGAATCACATGATGTGGAAGCATCCGGCAACGCAGCGCAACGTCGATCGGTTGCGTACCGATGGCGTGCGGATCGTCGGTCCCGACGATGGCCCACAGGCGTGCGGGGAATTCGGGCCGGGGCGCATGCCCGAGCCCGAAGCGCTGTGTGACGATCTCGTCCGCCTCTTCGGTCCCAGGTCCCTGGCCGGCAAACGTGTCCTGATTACGGCCGGTCCGACGCGCGAACCGATCGACCCGGTGCGCTATATCAGCAACCACAGCTCCGGCAAACAGGGTTTCGCGATCGCTGAAGCGGCACGCGATTCCGGCGCCGAGGTCACGCTGATTTCTGGCCCCGTCGCATTGCCGACGCCGGCGGGCACCAGGCGCATCGACGTGGTTACCGCGCAACAAATGCACGACGCCGTGACGCAGCACGTCGGCATGTGCGATGTCTTCATCGGCGTCGCTGCTGTTGCGGACTTTCGCCCAATCCAAAGTGCTGCGCAGAAGATCAAGAAAAAGCCGCAGGCTGGTCTGTCTTTGGAACTCGTTCAGAATCCCGACATCATTGCCGCGGTTGCACGCGCCAGCACTCGCCCGATCGTCGTTGGCTTCGCTGCCGAGACACAGGACACGATCGAAAATGCGCGAAGTAAGTTGGTGCGCAAAGGTTTGGACATGATCGTAGTGAACGACGTGTCCGATCATCGCATCGGCTTCAACAGCAACGACAACGCTGTTACGGTGATCACGGCCGACGGCGAAGATCGCATCGATATCGGCAGCAAACCGGCGATTGCGCGCGCAATCATCGATCGCATAGCGCGTGCGATCGAACGCGCTTCGTCGCGTCGCGCTGAGTCCACTAGGCACATGAACGACTCCGGCACGGCATCCGGCTAGCCAGCACTGGCGCTCGGCCTTACCATCCTGAAGCTATCAAGAAGAACTCCAAGACGTGGCGAAAGACGCACCTGACGACACAACCGAACCGTTGAATACACCCGATCGCGGGCCGAAGGGTTCTCCATTGACGGAGGGCCTTTGGTCGTACCCGCTGCTCGCCATCGGAATTGCCCTGATCGGAGTCATCGTCGCGGCATTGCTGGTGTGGTCGACGATCATTCGCCCTGCCAACACAGATCATCGCCTGCAGACTCAAGCACTCCAGGCACAAACCTTCGCGGCCTTCTTCAACGTTCGTCTCGCCGCGCTTCAACGCGAGCTGAGCGACGCCGCATCGGCGAAGGAAACTATCGCGACGCTGGCAACGTACGACCCCACGACCATAGCCGAGCAGAATCAACGCCTCGTGCACCTGATCTCGACGGCGGAGCGCGTCGACATCATTCCGAAAGGAAAAGCCGAGGTCGATCTCAGCGCGAAGGTACCGATTTCGTTCGCCGCGCTCGACGTGATCAAGCGTGCCGAAACGCAGGAATATGTGGGCCCGGAAGCATCGCAGGTCAATCAACGTCCAATGTTGTATGCCGCCAAGCCGATCACCGATGCCGGCACGGCTACCGGCGTCCTGTTTGCCGCTGTCTCCATGGACTTCTTCCTCGACCCGCTGAAGATCCTTCCCAACGACCTCGGACAGGTGACGGTCGAGCAACAGTTCGAAGGAGCGACGGCGCGTACCGTCATCCAGTACGGAAATGAACCGGGCGGCGCCGAACCCGCGGTACGCATCAAACTGAACGCACCGAGTTGGACTCTCGTTTTCAAGCCCAGCGAATCCGCAACCCCAAACATCGTCGGCATCGCCTGGACCTGGACACCGCTGCTGGTTCTCATCGCATTGATCCTGGGCGGCGTCTATCTGAGTTACTCGCGCTTGTTCCAGGCGCTCGAGCGCGACGGCGCGACGCTGCTCGACTACGTCACTCGGATTGTCAGAGGTCGCGGCGGCAACATCGATCGCTACAACCTGTCGATGTTCCAACAGATCGCCGTGGCCGCGAACCGATACGCAAAGCGAGTGCCGCCAGAAAGCGAACAACCGCGCCCGCCACCCACCCGTAAGACGCCGCCGCAGGCAGTAACTCACAAGAAGAAGCCGGGTGCGAAGGCGATCGAAGTGCCGGAGCCGGTGGATGAGACGCAGGACGACGAAGATGACTTTCTCGACGTGCGCTCGGGTCCGGCCGACAACAACTTTGGAATCGAAGTGTCAGAAGAGCTCTCACCACGCGACTCGGGTCTGAAGCTCGACCCCTTGATCTTTCGCGCCTACGACATTCGCGGCATCGTCGCGACGAATCTCACTGAGGAGGTTGTCTATTGGATCGGGCGGGCGTTCGCGGCCGAGGCGAAGCAACAGAACGTTTCCCGCGCAGTGATCGGCTGCGACGGTCGCCTGTCGAGCCCGGCGCTGAAGAAATCGCTGGCGCGCGGCATGACTGAAGGCGGCATCGACGTCACCGACGTCGGTGCGGTACCCACGCCGCTGCTCTACTACGCAACACATGCTCTCGATACGGGCACCGGAGTAATGATCACCGGGTCGCACAATCCGCCTGAGTACAACGGGCTGAAGATGATGATCGGTGGCGTGACACTCGCTGAGGAGCGAATCCAACGCCTGCGCGAACGCATCGACGGCAACAAACTCAGCCATGGCGAAGGTGATTACGACGAAATGGAAATCGTCGAACACTATATCGATCGCGTGCTGAACGACGTCGCCGTGGCGCAACCATTGAAAGTGGTGGTCGACTGCGGCAACGGCATAGCCGGCGCGGTAGCCCCTCGTCTCATAGCGGAACTCGGCTGCGAGGTTATTCCGCTCTATTGCGAAGTGGACGGCAACTTCCCGAACCACCATCCGGACCCGGCCGACCCGCACAACCTCGAAGACTTGATCACTGTCGTCAAGGCAGAGAAGGCAGATCTCGGTCTCGCGTTCGACGGTGACGGCGATCGTATCGGCGTAGTCACGGAACGCGGCACAATCATCTGGCCCGACAAGCTGCTCATGCTGTTTGCGCGTGACATCGTGGGGCGAAACCCGGGTGCCGATATCCTCTTCGACGTGAAGTGTAGCCGTCACCTCAACTCACTTGTCAGCGAATACGGTGGGCGTCCGATCATGTGGAAAACTGGACACTCGCACATGAAGGCAAAACTCAAGGAGACCGGCGCCTTGCTTGCGGGAGAGTTCAGCGGTCACATCTGTTTTGGTGAGCGCTGGTACGGCTTCGACGATGCGCTGTACAGCGCCGCGCGCCTTCTCGAAATTGTTGGTGCGGAATCGATGTCCATCAGCAAACTGTTCGATGAATTTCCGGTGACGTTCTCGACACCGGAAATCAAAGTGAATACCACCGAGGCCGCGAAGTTCTCGGTAATGGAGCGTCTGTCCAAGGAAGGTAAGTTCGGAGAGGGCACGGTTACTACCATCGACGGCATCCGGGTCGACTATCCCGACGGTTGGGGATTGGTGCGCCCGTCCAACACGAGTCCTGTGCTCACGCTTCGTTTCGAAGCCGACAGCCAGAGCGCACTGGAACGGATCCAGAGGGTATTCCGCGACCAACTCAAAAAGATCGACCCGAAACTCGTCTTCTAGGCCAGAACCCAATGCCGATTTCCTCGACCGAAGCGGTGAGCGTCGCTAGCGTACTCACGGAGTCGCTGCCGTACATCCGCAAATTCCACGGCTGCACCATCGTCGTGAAGTACGGCGGCAACGCCATGATTGCGGATGAGCTGACGCAAACGTTCGCGCGCGACATCGTCTTGATGAAGCTCGTCGGGATGAATCCCATCGTGGTGCACGGCGGCGGACCGCAGATCGGTGAGCTCCTCGAAAAGCTGAACATTCCCACTCGCTTCGTCGACGGCATGCGCGTCACCGACGCTGCGACCATGGATGTAGTCGAAATGGTGCTTGGCGGTCTAGTCAATCAAGACATCGTCTCGCTGATCAATGCCGTTGGGGGGCGCGCCGTCGGTATCACGGGCAAGGATGGCCAACTCATTCAAGCGCACAAGCTGCGCATTCAGCGGGACTCACCAGAGCTGAAGGCTCCGGAGATCATCGACATCGGCCACGTCGGAGAAATCGAAACGATCAACCGCGCAGTAGTAGATACCTTGATTGGCGCCGGATTCATTCCGGTCATCGCGCCGATTGGCGTGGGCTCAGAGGGCGAGTCGTACAACATCAACGCCGATACGGTTGCTGGAAAATTGGCCGAGCATCTGGGCGCCGAGAAACTGATGTTGCTGACGAACACCGCCGGAATTCTCGACAAGGCTGGAAACACGCTAACCGGCCTGGCGCCGGAAGACGTCGATGCGCTGATAGCGGATGGAACGATCCATGGCGGTATGCTGCCGAAAGTCCGTTGTGCGCTCGACGCGGTTAAAGGCGGCGTTCGCAGCGCACATATCATCGACGGACGCATCCGACACGCGGTGTTGCTCGAAGTGTTCACCGACACCGGTGTCGGTACGCTGATTCGTTCCAAGGCGTAGCCGAACGTCATGACCCGCACGAATCGACGCCAGGAAATTCTCGAAGCCTTCGCGATGATGCTCGAAGAGAGCCCAGGATCGCGCATCACGACTGCGGCTCTCGCGCGACACGTCGGTGTTTCGGAAGCGGCGCTGTACCGTCACTTCCCGAGCAAGGCGAAGATGATCGAGGGTCTCATCGAGTTCATGGAAGCAAGCGTTTTTACACGCATCAGCAGAATCCTCGAAGAGGAACCTTCGGCTGAAGGGCGCTGCCGCAATCTGGTGTGGCTGCTGTTGTCGTTCGCCGAGCGAAACCCCGGCTTTGCAAGACTGTTGGCGGGCGATGCGCTACAGGGCGAAACCGACCGTCTGCGGACGCGCATGCGCCAGTTCTTCGACAGACTCGAAACGCAACTGCGACAGATACTGCGAGAGGGGGGTGCACGCGGCGATTTCATGGAGAGCGCGCCGCCTCACACGGTGGCGAACCTGTTGCTCGCGGTGGCCGAAGGCCGGATCAATCAGTTTGTGCGCAGCGAGTTCAAAGCGAAGCCGACGTTCGAGTGGACCAATCACTGGTCGATCATTTCCGGCGCGGTCTTCCCCGCCCAGCGATGAATCAGTTCGCCGACGCGCTCTTTGCGGCGGCGGTGGCCACCGGCGTTTCGCCTTTAGATGAAGCCTCGACCGAACCTCCGCTCTTGGGCGTAGCCGACGGCAGACCGTAGAGCAGCTTGATACGTTCGAGGTCGAGCTCGAACTGATCGATCACCTGCTGCCGCTCTGTCCTGCGCGCAGCGATTTGCTGTTCCTTGTCGTCGATCTGAATCCCGAGACTCTTCAGGTTTTCGAGGATCTCTGGAGAGGGCGCGAGTCCTTCGCGCTCGCGACCCGCAGCCTGTTCCTCGGCCCGCTGTTTCTGCAGCTTCAACCGCTCGATGTTGGATTTGGTCGTCGCGATGGCGGTGTCGATCGACAGAACTTTCCGATCGCGCGCCTCCTCGACGTCGTGAGGCGACGCATAGAGCTTGGTCAGCTCCTGATCCTTGCGCTTACGCGCAGCACCCGCCGCTTCCGCCGCCTTCTGCTTGTTGACCTCGGCATCCCGCTTTTCGATTTCCTCTGGGGTCAACTCTCGCTGCACCACCTTCACGGTCTCGCCGTCTTTACCGATGCACGTGTAGCCCTTGTGAACGAGGTCGGCGGGAATGGAATAGGCGATTACGGGAACGCCGTCGTTGCCCTCGAACTTGTACCACTCGCACGGCACTACCTGCGGCTTCGCTTCCGCGAATGCGACGCCGGCGAGGCCGGACAACAGGATGGTGAACAGTGCTTTCACGCGACGCAGTATTCCCGCTGATAGGCACGAATTTGCGCCAGAGAATCGGCATACCCCCCTCGGCTGTCAAGGTACGCGATCACATCTGTGAGGGTCGCGATCGCGAAAACGGGCGCGCCCAACATTTCTGCCATCTGCTGCACGGCCGTGCGACCCGGCGCCACGGATTCCTGGCGATCGAGCGCGACCAGTACACCAGCCAGTTCACCCTCGGATTGCCGCACGAGCTCAGCGGCCTCCGTTACTGCAGTACCTGCAGTCATCACGTCGTCGACGATCAACACCTGTCCGCTCAAGGGATGGCCGATAAGATTTCCACCTTCACCGTGGGCTTTTGCCTCCTTACGATTAAATGCGACTCCGATGGATCGGCCGTGCTCGCGCTGCAACGCAAGCGCCGTGGCCACGGCGATCGGTATGCCTTTATATGCGGGCCCGAAGACCACATCCGGCACCGCGCGTCCC
This sequence comes from Pseudomonadales bacterium, assembly GCA_041739525.1. Lineage (GTDB taxonomy): Bacteria > Pseudomonadota > Gammaproteobacteria > Pseudomonadales > Azotimanducaceae > DATJGR01. The sequence continues at coordinate 33,224 of JBGSNQ010000181.1, forward strand.
GAAGACATGATGGCGTGCGCGTATGCGCCTCCGAGCATCGCGAGCCCGGCACCGTCGTCGATCGATCCGAGATTGAAGAAATAGGGACTCTTGCGACCCGACTTCAGCGTGAAGTCGCCGAAGCGCAGCACATTGCGGTCGATCATCTCGCCGACGAAATGCGCGGCCACGATCAGGCTTCTTCCAGCGCGGCGCGTTGGTGTTCGAACAAGCGTTGCGTTCCGCGCCGCGCGAGATCGAGCATGGCCGTCAGCTGCTCGTCAGCGAATGCATCACGCTCTGCGGTTCCTTGAATTTCGACGAAGCCGCCGGAGTCGAGCATCACTACATTCATATCCGTGTCGGCAGACGAATCTTCCGCGTAGTCGAGATCAAGTACCGGGACACCGGACCATACTCCGACCGACACCGAAGCAACGAGACGTTTCAGCGCCTTCGAGGTGTCAACTCCCGGCAGCGAACGCACGGCATCGATCAGTGCAACACAACCGCCGGTGATCGACGCCGTGCGCGTTCCACCGTCGGCCTGAATAACATCGCAGTCGATGCGGATGGTCCGCTCACCGATTGCTTTGGGTTCAACAGCCGATCGCAACGCGCGTCCGATCAGACGTTGAATCTCCACAGTTCGGCCGTTTTGTTTACCACGCGCCGCTTCGCGATCGGAGCGTGTATGTGTCGCGCCGGGCAGCATGCCGTACTCGGCAGTTACCCATCCACGTCCTTGTCCGCGCATGAACGGCGGCACGCGATCTTCGACGCTTGCGGTGCAGATCACCTGCGTATCACCGAATTCGACCAACACCGAACCTGCGGCGTGCTTTGTGAATCGACGCGTGAAACGTATCCTGCGAAGCTCATTCGGTGCGCGACCGCTCGGCCGCTGCGAACCTGCCATCTTATTCTCCCTTGATCGTGCGACCGCGGATTATACGCATGTCGTTCGACAATGCCGGGCTCGAGAATCCTTGGAGTAGAATGCGTGCCTGCTCCCGTTGAGGTTCGTTAATGATTCGCAGCATGACCGCATTCGCGCGGGTGGATATTCCACTCGCTTCCGGCTCGCTGCAGTGGGAAATCCGTTCCGTCAATCATCGTTACCTCGAAGTTCAGTTCCGCTTGCCCGACGCATTTCGCGAACTCGAGTTTCCGCTGCGCGACCAGGCTCGATCAAAACTGAAGCGCGGCAAAGTCGACGCTGCGCTGCGCGTCGCCGCAACTACGGCATCCGCACATCTGGAAATCAATCGGCCGACTCTGTTGCATCTGCTCGCAACGCTCGAACAGTTGCGGCGAGACGCACCGGAAGCGGCGCATCCGGATCCGCTCGAACTGCTGCGCTGGCCGGGCGTGCTGGTTGAATCCGTTCAGGACGCTGAGGTTGTGCGAGCGGCAGTTGTAACTGGCTTCCAGCGCGCACTCGACGCACTCGACGCTCACCGTGCCCGCGAAGGGGCGATGCTGGCGAACCTAATCGGCGCGAAGCTCAGTGAAATTCTGCAGATTGTCGGCGACCTGCGCCGGATCGTGGCCGGTCTCGCACACACCCAACGCTCTCGTTTGAAGGCACGTATCGAAGAGCTGTCCATTTCGCTCGACAGCGATCGGCTCGAGCAGGAAGTGGCGATCCTGATGCAACGAGCAGATGTCGCGGAAGAGCTCGATCGCCTCGAAATCCACATCGTCGAGGCGCGCAAGAACCTTGCACAACCAGGCCCGCACGGCCGCCACCTGGACTTTCTGCTGCAGGAATTGAATCGCGAAGCAAACACCCTCGCTTCGAAATCGATGCTGGCGGAGACAACGCAACGCGCGGTGGACCTCAAAGTCATCATCGAACAGATTCGCGAACAGGCTCAGAACATCGAATGACCGGTCAATCCGTCGAACCCGGCCTCTTGCTCGTGGTTTCGGCACCTTCCGGTGCCGGAAAGACGAGCCTGGTCAACGCATTGGTGTCGAACGACGAGAACATCAGAGTCTCCGTATCGCACACCACCCGTGGCCGGCGCGGCAACGAACGAGAGGGGGAGAACTACTTCTTCATCGATCGCGCACAATTCGCGGCGATGGTTGCGGCCGGGGCATTCCTGGAACACGCCACCGTGTTCGGCAATTCCTATGGCACCTCGCGCGCAGCCGTTGAGCGCGAACTCGCGTCCGGGCGTGACGTTTTGCTCGAGATCGACTGGCAGGGCGCCCGACAAATTCGGCAGTCCTTTCCCGCGGCAGTATCGCTCTTCATCCTGCCGCCATCGCACCAGGCGCTCAGCGAGCGTTTGCGCCGCCGCGGCGAGGACAACGACGAGGCGATCACCAAGCGCACCGCCGAGGCCGTCATCGAGATGTCGCACCACGGCGAGTACGACTACCTCATCGTGAATGACCGGTTCGACGACGCCGTCGCCGACCTTCGCGCGATCATCCGGGCAGAGCGCCTTCGAGCCTCACGGCAGACCCGTCGCCGCGGGCAGCTCCTGCACGATCTCTTGTCACACGGCAAACCGATCCAGTAAACTCCGCCGCCCTCGCGACCTACGGATTTCCCTCAATGGCCCGCATCACCGTCGAAGATTGCCTCGATCATGTCGATAACCGGTTTTCGCTGGTCATGGTGGCCACTCGCCGCGCCCGACAGCTGGCCAGAGGCGCCGATTCGCTAGTCGCCGAAGAGAACGACAAGCCGACCGTGATCGCCCTGCGTGAAATCGCTGATGGCCTGATCAACGACGAAATGCTTGACGCCCAAGATGCGAGAACTGAGGATGAACGGCTCGACATACCGTTCACGTTCGCGCATGCGCATGAAGGAAGCAGCGACCTATGACTCGTACTTCGGGTCGCGGCTAGCAGCCCAGGCCGCCGGCGACGATGTTGCCGCGCCGGCGACAATCGAGTCACTCTCCCAAACCCTGTCGACATACCTGACGCCCGAACAGGTCGAGCTGGTTCGCGCAGCCTACGAATACGCGCGCGAGGCGCACGAGGGCCAGTTCCGGCGCACCGGTCATCCCTATATCACCCACCCGCTCGCGGTCGCCGGCATCCTCGCCGAGATGCGTATGGACCATCCGACCGTGATGGCCGCGCTACTGCACGACGTGATCGAAGACACCGGCATCGCCAAGCGTGCGCTCGGCAAGAAGTTCGGCCGCGAGGTTGCCGAGCTGGTCGATGGCGTCAGCAAGCTCACCACGATGTTTCGCTCTCGCGCCGAAGCTCAGGCCGAGAACTTCCAGAAAATGGCCATCGCGATGGCCAAGGATCTGCGCGTAATTCTCGTCAAGCTCGCCGATCGCTTGCACAACATGCGCACGGTCGGTGTGCTGAATCCCGAGAAGCGGCGTCGCATCGCACGTGAAACGCTGGACTTTTACGCGCCGATCGCGAATCGCCTCGGCATCCACACGCTGAAGGTCGAGATCGAGGATCTCGCGTTCAATGCGCTGTATCCGTTACGCGCGGACCGGATTCGACGCGCCGTCGCGGCATCGCGCGGCAACCGCAAGGCGCTGATGGAGCAGATTCATCGCTCGCTCGGTACAGCGCTGCGTCGCGAGGGTATCGACGCGATCGTCACCGGGCGCGAGAAGCACATCTATTCCATCTACCAGAAGATGAAGACTCAGCGAAAGCCGTTCAACGAGATCATGGACGTGTTCGGCTTCCGCATCGTCGTCGACCGCGTCGACGCGTGCTACCGAGTGCTCGGCGTAGTGCACAACCTGTACAAACCCGTTGCAGGGCGCTTCAAAGATTACATCGCGATTCCGAAAGCGAACGGCTACCAGTCGCTGCACACCACGTTGTTCGGTATGCACGGCGTACCGATCGAAGTGCAGATCCGCACGCGGCAGATGGAGTCGGTCGCCAACAACGGTATTTCGGGCCACTGGCTCTATAAGGCCGACGAAGCATCGTTCGCCGGCAGTCAGGCGCGAGCGCGGCAATGGCTGCGCGACCTGCTCGACCTGCAGCAGCGCGCTGGCAGTTCGCTCGAATTCATCGAAAGTCTGAAGATCGATCTGTTCCCTGACGAGGTTTACGTTTTCTCGCCGAAGGGCGAGATCTTCGAGTTGCCGCGCGGCGCGTGCCCGGTCGACTTCGCCTACGCGGTGCACACCGACATCGGCAACAGTTGCGTCGCGTGTCGTGTAGACCGCGATCTGGCTCCGCTCAGCTCGCAGCTGCAAAGCGGGCAGACCGTCGAAATCATCACCGCGAAGGACGCGCGCCCTAATCCGGACTGGCTGACGTTCACGGTTTCCGGTAAAGCCCGCACCGCCATTCGTCAGGCGTTGAAGGACCAGAAACGTTCGCAATCGATCGCGCTCGGACGTCGCCTGCTGAACCGGTCGCTCGCAAATGCAGACACATCCATCAACGACCTGGATTTCCGCCGCCTTCGCAAGGTACTCAAAGAGTTCAACGTACGCCGACTGAACGATCTGCTCGAGGCGATCGGTCTCGGCAACTACATGGCCTACGTCGTAGCGCAACGACTGCTTGCGCCCGACAACCCGGCCGCCGATGCGATCTCCATTCAAACCGGTGGGCCGGTTGCGATCCGCGGTACCGAAGGTCTCGTCATCAGCTACGGCCGATGTTGCTACCCCGTCCCGGGCGATCCGATCGCCGGACACATGTCTTCGGGCAAGGGCTTCGTCGTGCACATCGAAACGTGCAAAAACATGGCGGAGATCCGCCGCCGAAGCCCCAACGAGATCATTCCGGCGCGGTGGGCGGCCGACGTCGAAGGAGAATACGTAACCGCGTTACGCATACAGGTCGATCGCCAAAAGGGCGTCATTGCGGAGATCGCCGCGACGATCAACGAAGCAGACGCAGGTATCGAAAACATCAAGGTAGACGAGCGCGACGCAGAACTATCGACCGTGGCGGTCGAACTGTCGGTGCGCAACAGAACACACCTCGCCCGCGTCATGCGCCGGCTGCGCGTGCTGACCAACGTTCACGGCATCAGCAGGATCATCGAATGAGCCAGACGCGATCGATCGTCGCGACGAGCAATGCACCGGCCGCGATCGGTACCTATTCGCAAGCGGTTCGCACGGGCGACACGGTGTATCTCTCCGGGCAGATCGCCCTCGATCCGGCGACAACACAGCTCGTCGGCCCGGACATCGATCTGCAGATTCACCAGGTGTTCAAGAATCTGCGCGCGGTGGTCACCGCCGCCGGCGGTGGCTTCGAACACGTGGTGAAACTCACGGTGTATGTCACTTCGATGGCGTACTTCCCCCGCGTCAACGAAATCATGGCGCAGTATTTCAGCACGCCCTATCCGGCCCGCGCCGCCGTCGGTGTAGCCGAACTACCACGTAGTGCGCTCGTCGAAATCGACGCCGTAATGGTGCTGCCCGCGAGCAAGTGAGCAGGCACACGCCGTCCGCCTCGATCGAGACGCTGCGCGGAGTCGGCCCAGCGCTTCGAGACAAGTTCGCAAAGCTGCGTATCCACACGCTGCTCGATCTGCTGCTCAATTTGCCGCATCGATATCAGGACCGTACGCATGTCGTACCGTTGATCGGATTGCGCGCCAACATCGAAGCGTTGGTGATGGGACAAGTGATGGAAAGTCGCGTGGTATTCGGCAACCGGCGCAGTTGGCTCATTACGATCGGCGACGACACCGGGTTCCTGCGCCTGCGCTTCTTTCATTTCAGCGAACGCCAACGTGCCGGAATTTCGGCGGGGATGTATTTGCGTTGCTTCGGTGAAGCGCGCGCCGGGTCCAACGGATTCGAGATGGTGCATCCCGAGTACAAGGCGTTTCCCACCAAGCCGGACGCACCGGAACCGAAGCTGACACCCGTTTATCCGGCGACCGAAGGCTTGACGCAGACACGCATTGCCGGTCTGGTCGATCAGGCGCTGGTTGCGTTGGATCAGTGGGTGCCCCCGAACATTGATGAATGGCTCGATTCGAACGACTCTTCAGACCTGCGATCTGCATTGAGGTTGCTGCACAATCCGCCGTCAGGCATTTCTTCGACGACGCTTCGCGAGGCCCGCAATCGTGTCGTGCTCGATGAATTGATCAGCAACATCATCGTGCTGAAGCGTCGGCAGCGGGAACGCGCGACTGAACAAACGCTGGCGCTGCCACGCTCGCAACAACTCGGCCGCGTGTTGCTAAAGCGGCTCGGCTTCGAACTAACGTCTGCACAAAGGCGCGTGACTACGGAAGTGCTGCTGGATCTCGAGCAGAGCACTCCGATGCTGCGCCTCATTCAGGGCGATGTTGGCAGCGGCAAGACGGTGATCGCGGCGTTCGCGGCAGTGAGAGCGGCGGAACACGGTTCCCAAACCGCGATCATGGCGCCAACAGAGATTCTTGCAGAACAGCACTATCTCAACTTTTCGTCGTGGCTCGAACCGCTTGGTGTTTCCGTTCGCCTCCTCACCGGTCGGATGACCGCCGCGGAACGTACGCGAGAGCGTAAATCGATCGCAAGCGGCGATGCGCTCGTCGTCATCGGAACGCACGCGCTGTTTCAGAAGGACATCGAGTTCGCAAAGCTCGCGCTGGTGATCATCGACGAGCAGCACCGCTTCGGCGTTCACCAGCGCATGGCATTGCGCTCAAAGGGTGTGTTGCCGCACCAGTTGATCATGACCGCGACGCCGATTCCCCGGACGCTCACGATGGCGCTTTACGCCGACATGAACGTCTCGGTGATCGACGAGATGCCGCCGGGGCGCCAACCGATCGACACTGTCGCGGTGGGCGACACGCGCCGCCCGGAAATCGTTGCACGCATCGCCCAGGCGTGCGCGCAAGGACAGCAGGCCTATTGGGTGTGCACGCTGATCGAAGAGTCGGACGTACTCGACTTTCGCGCCGCCGAGTCCACCGCAACGGAACTCGCGGCCGCGCTGCCCTCGTTGCGAGTCGCACTGCTGCATGGGCGTCTTTCCGGGCGAGAGAAAGCCGAGGTCATGGATAGGTTCAAAACCGGCGAGATCGATCTGCTGGTCGCGACCACGGTGGTTGAAGTGGGCGTCGACGTGCCGAACGCAACGCTGATGGTGATCGAGAACCCGGAGCGACTCGGGCTCGCACAACTGCACCAGTTGCGAGGTCGGGTCGGACGCGGACGCGAGCGCAGCCACTGCGTACTACTGTACAAGACGCCGCTCGGCGAGCAGAGTCTCGCGCGGTTGAAAGTCATGCGCGAGACGCAGGACGGTTTCCGGATTGCCGAGGAAGATCTCAAGCAACGCGGTCCCGGCGATGTGCTCGGCACGCGTCAAACCGGCGAGCAGCAGTTCCGCGTGGCGGATCTCGCCACCGATGCCCACCTGGTAGGACGGGCCACCGACATCGCAGCTCGGATTATCGCAGCGCGCCCCGATGTCGCCGACGCGCTGGTCGCCACCTGGTCACCACCGAACGCCGACTACACCCAGGTTTGACATCGCCCTGCCCCGGGCAATTTTCGCGCACCTTCTATACTTCAGCGATTCGGTCACCGCTGTAGGCCCTCCATGGACGGAAAGGCTCTCGGCGACAATCCGCGTCGCGCACGCGCGCTGATTGTCGGCGACGATACGAACAAGATGCATCTGATCGCGCCGGATGCCGCGATCGTCGATCTCACGGTGCTGAGCAACTGGTCCGGTCGGCAACTTCGAACAGAGAGCTTCGAACCGATCGCCGCCATTCCGGGCTTCTACGAACACCCGCTGGTCATCGATCGGCGTGTCGCCGAATGGGATCGGCTCTCGCTCGCGACCGAACGTCCCGACGAGTACGTGACGTTGACTCATGCAGAGTTCAATCGTGGCGCCGCAAAAGCCTCCGTTGTCGACTTCTGCATCGACATCGGCGCGGAGCCGACGCCTCGACAACCGCACGACGATCGTGAGCGCGTCATGGCCAGGATCGCAGCGTTCACCGAGTTGCGAATCCGGCAGCGACTCGATCAAACGCTGACGATTCCGCCGTTGCCCGAGGCAACGCGGCGCGTCCTGGAATTGAAGGCGGACCCCGACTTCAACCTGCGCGATCTCACGCGCGTCGTCGAAGCAGACCCCAGCCTTTCAGCCCGCATCATTGGTTGGGCGAATTCCGCCTACTACGGTCTCCGCGAACCGGTGACGTCGATCTCCGATGCGATCCTGCGAGTCATGGGTCCGCAGGCAACGCTGAACATGGCGCTGGCGATTGCCCTGCAGCAGGATCTCAAGGTGCCGAAAGCGCACGTGCGCGGCTTGTCGCCCTACTGGCTGCAAGCGATGTACACCGCGGCAACGATGGAAGCACTTGCAACGCTGGTGGACGTACCCAAGCGACCTTTGCCCGGCTATTGCTACCTCGCCGGTTTGCTCGCGAACTTCGGGACGCTCGTCATCGGCCATGTGTTCCCGCCGTTCTATGCCTCCATTTGCCGCGAGCAGGAAGCAAATCGACACCTGCCGCACACGTATGTCGATCAGCACGTGCTCGGCGTACCGCGTGAACTGTTTGCGAGCGCGTTGCTGGAGAGCTGGTCCGTTCCGAAAGCAGTGTCGGATGCAGTGCGCTATCAATACGTCGTCGATCACGACGGTGCGAACGCGAGTTACGTCAATCTGCTGCGTTTGACGCATCAAGTGCTGGCAACGCGGGATCTTTCGGATCTGCCGAAAGGGCCGGTGGATCCGGCAATGCTCACGGCGCTGAATCTGGAGCAGAGCGCCATCGACAATGTGTTGGACGTTATCGCCGAGTCGGCGGATCAACTGGATGGGATGGCGCGGGCGGCTACGTGTTGAACCGATCAGCCGACTTCGATCATCTCGAAGTCTTCTTTACTGACGCCGCATTCGGGGCAGACGAAATCGTCGGGAACCTTGTCCCACGGCGTTCCCGGAGCGATGCCTTCGTCTTGGTAACCTTCGGCCTCGTCGTAGATCCAGCCGCAAACGATACACTGCCATTTCCGCATCTGCGTGCGCTCTCAACCGTCCCATTTCAAGGCGGCGTACGCTACTTGCGTCACCGCGAAATTGCAAATCAGCGGCCGCCTCGCGCGGCGCACACGAAATGCACGCCCACAGTGTCTGCGTTGTGCCGTCGAAGTGCCAAAACGGTAGACTCTGCTGCGCTCGACGCGAGTGACCTGCGTGACCACTCTGACCCACCGTTTCTCGCTCTACATGCGCTTGATGCGCTTCGATCGGCCCGTTGGGACATTGCTGCTGTTGTGGCCAACGCTAGCTGCACTTTGGATCGCCGCCGCCGGCCGGCCATCGCTCGAACTCGTGGTCATCTTCACGCTCGGCACCGTGGTGATGCGCGCCGCGGGATGTGTGATCAATGACTACGCAGACCGCGATATCGATGCGCACGTCTCGCGTACGCGCGACCGACCGTTGGCGCGCAAGCAGATCAGTGAATGGGAAGCGCTTGCGCTCTTCGCACTGTTGCTTGCGATCGCGCTTGTTCTCGTGTTTTTCCTCAATGACTTTACGCAGCAGCTCGCGGTGGGCGGCGCCGCCATCGCAACGTTGTATCCGTTCATGAAGCGCTGGACATATCTTCCGCAACTCGTGTTGGGTGCCGCGTTCAGTTGGGGCATCGTGATGGCATTCGCCGCAACCGGGACCGGACTTGGCGATCCTGCCTGGTTGATGTTCATCGCGAGCCTTCTCTGGATCGTCTCGTACGACACGCTGTACGCGATGGTCGATCGCGACGACGACGTGCGCGTGGGCATCAAGTCGACCGCGATCCTGTTCGGCAACGCCGATCGCGCAATGGTCGCGACACTGCAAGCGTCTGCGGTCGTCACGCTCGCGCTGCTTGGCCTGCGAATGCAGTTCGGCATCGGCTACTTCCTCGGCATTGCCGTAGCAGCTGCATTGTTCATTCATCAGCAACGCCTCATCCGCGATCGCAAACCGGCGCACTGCTTCGCCGCGTTCCGCAACAACGTTTGGGTTGGATTCGCACTTTTCGCCGGAACCGTCATAGAACTGGAGTTTCGATTCCGGTTGTCTTCGCTTGGAGGAGCATGATGCGCCGCCATTTGCCATTCATCATCGTCATCATTCTGTGGCTGTCGACGACGTCGGCGGTGATGGCCGGGCTGCCATGGTGGCCCTCGATATTCCTGTTGGCGCTGGTGCTGCTCGGCAGCTGGGATCTACTGCAGCGCAAGCACAGCCTCTATCGCAACTACCCGCTCACCGGACATTTCCGCAACATCGCGGAAGAAATGCGCACCCAGATTCGCCAGTACTTCATCGAAAGCGACACCGACGGCACACCGTTCGATCGCGAGCAGCGCTCACTCGTGTATCAGCGCGCGAAGAATGTGGTCGATACGATGCCGTTCGGCACCGAGCGCCGCGTCACCGACGTCGGCTATGAATGGATCAATCACTCGATCGCGCCGCGGCCGAAAGGTGTCGAACCGTTCCGCACATTGATAGGTAACGCGCAGTGCGCACGGCCGTATTCTTCGTCGGTGCTGAACATCTCCGCCATGAGTTTCGGTTCGCTCAGTGCAGCTGCGATACGCGCGTTGAACCGCGGCGCGAAGCTCGACAACTTTGCGCACGACACCGGCGAAGGTGGGCTCAGCGACTACCACCTCGAAGGTGGCGGCGACATCATCTGGGAGATCGGCACCGGTTACTTCGGTTGCAGAGACGCCAGCGGTCGTTTCGACCCGGCGAAGTTCAAAGACCGTGCCAGCGCAGATGTCGTGCGCATGGTCGAGATCAAACTGTCACAGGGCGCGAAGCCTGGACACGGTGGACTGCTACCTGGCGCGAAAGTCACTCCGGAAATAGCGCGCGTACGCGGCGTGCCGGAGGGTGAAGACTGCGAATCACCGCCGTATCACAGAGAGTTCGATTCTCCGCGCGGGTTGCTCGAGTTCGTTGCGCGTCTGCGCGAGCTCAGCGGCGGCAAACCGGCCGGCTTCAAGCTATGCATCGGACACAAGTGGGAATTCCTCGGCATTTGCAAAGCGATGCTCGAGACGGGCATTCATCCCGACTTCATCGTGATCGACGGAAAAGAAGGCGGCACGGGCGCGGCACCCGTCGAGTTCTCCGATCATGTCGGCATGCCGCGACGCGACGCGTTGTGGTTCGCACAGAACGCCCTCGTCGGTACCGGCCTACGTGAACATCTCAAGATCGGCGTGAGCGGCAAGATCATTTCGGGCTTCGACATTGCGGTTGCGATGGCGATGGGCGCCGACTGGTGCAACTCCGCGCGCGGCTTCATGTTCGCGCTGGGTTGCCTGCAATCGCAGCATTGCCATACCAACCACTGCCCCGTCGGCATCGCGACGCAAGACCCTTTGCGCCAGCGCGCACTCGACGTCGGCGACAAGGCATCGCGCGTCGCGAACTTTCATCGGCACACGGTCGGCGCGTTGATGGAGCTGGTCGCGGCAGCGGGTCTCGATCATCCGTCGGACCTGCGGCCACAACACATCAACCGACGCACCTCCTCACGCGCGGTGGCCACGCTCGACCGCGCGTACGAGTGGTTGGCGCCCGGTCAACTACTAGAGAACCGAGCCGGGCCGGAATGGACGAGCGAGTGGCACCTCGCCCGCGCGGATAGCTTCAGGCCGGCGTAGACGCGCGGCTCATTTCACTCGTTGGGAGGACGCCACGTCGGCTTACGTTTCCCGGTGAAGGCGGCAACCCCTTCTGCATAGTCGGGCTCCCGCATCATAGTGTTGAGCAGCACCTCGGATTCACGCACCGAGCTTCCGACATCGCGGTGGAGATCGCGATAAACCTGCCACCGTGTTTGGCGCAGCGAGTTTGGCGACACCGAGTCGATCATGTTCCGCGTGAACGCATACGTCTCGGCAAGCAACACATCAGCCGCGTACACCCCGTTTAACAACCCAAATGCCAGCGCCTCTTCTGAAAGGAACGGCCGGCTCGTCAGCAGTAATTCGTTCGCGCGCGTCAGTCCGATCATTCTCGGCAGCAACCAGGACAAGCCGTATTCAGCCGGAAGGTTGAGCTTGCCGTGCGCGGTGGTCATCTTGATTCCGGCTGCTGCGAATCGCAGGTCCGCGAAACATGCGAGCGCGAGCCCCACGCCGGCCACAGGTCCATTGATCGCGGCGATCACCGGTTTCGACAAACCGAAGTGGTACGCAAAGCTCGCGTCGAACTCCGGAGCTGTTCCATAACCGGGTCGCGCAAGTGTTCGCGGCGTGCCCGGATCGTAACCTCCTTTGTTCACGTGACCTTGCAGCGCTTCGGCATCCCCGCCGACGCAGAACCCACGACCCGCACCGGTTACGACGATCGCGCGCACGGTTGCGTCTCGCTCCGCGATATCGAGGCAATGGCGATACTCGGTGTGCATGCGGCCTGTCCACGCGTTCATGCGTTCGGGTCTATGCAACGTGATGGTGGCGATTCCACCGTCGACCGCATACCGCGTAGCTTTGAGCTCCATGCTCGGCCCCTCTTTTGGCTCGTTCAGTCGAGCGGCTGCAGCTTCGCGTAGGCAAGCATCAGCCACTTCGCGCCATCGCGCGCGAAATTCACCTGAACGCGTGCGCGGTCGTCGTGTCCTTCAGCTTGCAACACGACACCTTCACCAAACTTGCCGTGCGACACGCGTTGGCCGATTCGCAGGACGCCATCGTCGGCCGGTATTCGCTTCACGGGCGCACTGCTGCTGTTACTACTGCCGTAATTATTGCTGCTGCGCGACTCGTAGGGCCGTGCCACGGCGCCGCGCATGCGTACTTCCTGCAGCAACGCGCGCGGTATTTCCGCGATGAAGCGCGACGGACGGTTGTACGAGTCGGTGCCGTGCAGGCGGCGCGTCTCGGCAAACGTGAACGTGAGCTGGCGCATCGCGCGCGTGATACCGACGTAACATAGACGCCGCTCTTCCTCCATGCGCCCGGGTTCGTCTCCGGACATCCGGGACGGAAACAAGCCTTCCTCCATCCCGGTCATGAACACGACCGGGAATTCGAGGCCTTTCGCCGTGTGCAGTGTCATCAACTGCACTGCGTTGCCGTCATCGTCGCCTTGTTGTTGGCCGCTTTCGAGCGCGGCCTGATCGAGGAATTCATCGAGCTGCGATACTGGACCGTCGCGCACAACACCGGCGTCGTCGAGCGGCAAGACCACTTCACCGCTGAACTGTCGGCACGCGGCGATCAATTCTTCGAGGTTCTCCTTGCGCGCGAGCCCCCGTTCACCACGCTCGCGCGTGTGAAATTCGAGCAGTCCGCTGACTTCGATACAGTGTTGCGCGAGCTCGTGCAGCGGCAGTCCTTCAACGGCCATAGCGATCTGTTCGATCAACGTGATGAAACCGAGAATGGCATGGCCTGTGCGCCCGTACGAGCCGTCTGCAACGCCTTCCTTTGCGGCTTGCCACAGCGAGACGCCGGTGCTTCGCGCGCGCTCTCGAATCGCCTCGATGGTCTTGTCACCGATACCGCGCGTCGGCGTGTTCACGATGCGCTCGAACGCGGTATCCGAATGTGGCTGCGACGTCATGCGCATGTACGCCAGCGCGTTCTTCACCTCGAGTCGTTCGAAGAATCGGAGGCCACCGTAGATGCGATACGGAATCCGCGAGCGCAGTAGTGCTTCTTCAAGCACTCGGCTTTGAGCATTGGATCGATACAACATCGCCACGTCGATCGCGTTGCCGCCTTGTGCGATCCAGTCAGCAACCCTATCGGCGATGAAGCGCGCCTCATCGAGCTCGTTGTACGCGGCGTATAGCGCGATCGGGTCACCTTCGACACCGTTCGTCCACAGCTGTTTACCCAGCCGGTCGGTGTTGTGGTCGATCAACGCATTGGCTGCTTTCAGAATGGTGCCGGTGGAGCGGTAGTTCTGCTCGAGGCGAATGACACTGACGTCGCGGAAGTCCTGCCGGAAACGGTGGATATTCTCGATGCGCGCGCCGCGCCAACCGTAGATCGATTGGTCATCGTCGCCAACGGCAACGACGCGTCCTTGCTGCCCGGCGAGCACGCGCAACCACGCGTATTGAATCGTGTTCGTATCCTGGAACTCGTCGACGAGCAGGTGCTGGAAGCGGCGCTGGTAGTGCGCCAACAGGTCGGGCACCTGCAGCCACAATTCGTGACTGCGCAACAACAGTTCTGCGAAGTCGACGAGGCCGCCGTTGAAGCACAGCTCTTCGTAGGCTTCGTAAATCCTACGATGCGTGATGAGAAACAGGTCGTCACCCGCGACCACTTCGCGCGCGCGGCGGCCTTCGTCTTTCTGAGCGTTGATGAACCATTGCGCCTGTCGCGGTGCCCATTTCGCTTCGTCGAGATCGAGCGCTCGCATGACGCGTTTGACGAGGCGCAACTGATCGTCGGAGTCGAGAATCTGGAAGCTCTGCGGCAGCTTTGCTTCGCTCCAATGCGTGCGCAGCAGTCGATGCGCGATGCCGTGAAACGTGCCCACCCATAATGCGCGGCCGGGCATGCGCAGTAATGCTTCGGTGCGGTGGCGCATTTCGCTCGCTGCTTTGTTGGTGAACGTCACTGCGAGCACACCATGCGGCGAAACGTCTTCGGCTTCGATCAACCACGCGACGCGATGCACCAGCACACGCGTCTTGCCGCTGCCCGCGCCGGCGACGATCAAGAGATTGCCGAGCGGCGCAGTGACGGCTTCGCGCTGCCGATCGTTCAGACCATCAAGGATGTGAGAGACGTCCAACCCGTTGCCGCGCCGTTGCGCTCAAGTCGTTCGAGCGGGGTTGGCTTTATACATCAAGCGCGCGCCGAAATCGGCAGCGGTTTATTCGACGGTGACCGACTTTGCGAGGTTACGCGGCTGATCGACATCGGTACCTTTCAGAACCGCTGCGTGATAGGCGAGCAATTGCAGCGGTACGGTGTATACGATCGGCGCCAGCATTTCGTGAACGGACGGAACCGGTATCACCGTTACGCCCGGCTCGTTCACGAATCCTGCGTTGCAATCGGCGAACACGAACAGCTTGCCGCCGCGCGCGCGCACCACCTGCAGGTTCGATTGCAGCTTGCTCAAGAGATCATCGTTCGGCGCGACCGCAACGACGGGCATGTTCTCGTCGACGAGCGCGAGAGGGCCGTGCTTCAGTTCGCCTGCGGGATAGCCTTCCGCGTGAATGTACGAAATCTCCTTCAGCTTCAGCGCGCCTTCGAGTGCGACCGGATACAGCGAGCCACGCCCGAGGAACAGCGCATGTTTCAGATCCATGAACTGTTCGGCCAGCTTCTCGGTGACGGAGTCGAGCCGCAATGTCTCTTCGACAACGCCCGCCAGGCCATGAAGTGCCGAAACGAGTTCCGCTTCGCGCTCCGCCGAAAGCCCGCGGCGACGCGCCAACAAGATCGTCAGCAACGCGAGGTCGACGAGTTGAGCGACGAACGCCTTGGTCGACGCGACGCCGATTTCCGGCCCCGCCTCGAGCGTTAGCGCGAGATCCGACTCACGGACGATCGTGCTCGTCGCGACGTTGCACAAGGTCAGCGTCGCCGCATATCCCGCGGTCTTCGCCATGCGAAGCGCAGCCAGCGTATCCGCCGTCTCGCCGGATTGCGAAATCGTTACGAACAGACTGTCGGGTGGCACGGCGACGCCGCGATAGCGGTATTCGCTCGCGATCTCCACCTGACACGGCAGACCCGCCAGGCCTTCGATCCAATACTTGGCGATAGACCCGGTATAGAAGCTCGACCCGCACGCGACGATCGTCACCGACTTGATGCGGTCGAAGATCGGACCGGCCTTCACGCCAAACGCAGGCTCAAGGACGCGCGTCTTCGTAATGCGCCCTTCGAGCGTGTCGCGAATCACCTTCGGTTGCTCGTGGATCTCTTTCAGCATGTGGTGGCGATAGTTGCCCTTGTCGACGTCGTCTCTGTCGAGCTTCACGCGCACGGTCGAGCGAACGACGGCCTCGTTCGCAACGCTCCACACCAACATGTCGTTGGCGGTGATCTCGACCAGATCGCCTTCTTCGAGAAATACGAAGCGATCGGTCACCGGTCGCAATGCGAGCACGTCGGAAGCGAGGAAGTTCTCCCCGATGCCGATGCCAACCACCAACGGACTACCAATGCGCGCACCGACCAGTCGATCGGGTTCGTCGCGCGAAATCACGCCGATGGCGTAGGCACCTTCGAGCCGTTGCGTCGCGAGGCGCACGGCGTCGACCAGCGAGCGACCGTCGGTCTGCAGCGACTCGATCAGGTGAGCGATGACCTCCGAGTCGGTATCGGAGTCGAATCGATAGCCTTGGGCCTGCAGCTCTCGACGGATCTGCTCGAAGTTCTCGATGATGCCGTTGTGCACCACGCAGATCCGATCGCGCGACATATGCGGGTGCGCATTACGCTCAACGGGTGCGCCGTGAGTCGCCCAACGCGTGTGTGCGATACCCACGTTTCCGATCAACGGCTCCGAGTTGAGACTATCGGACAACTCCTTGACCTTACCGACCCTACGCCGCCGTTCGATTCGACCCGTGCCATGTGGAATGACGGCGAGTCCCGCGGAGTCGTAGCCGCGGTATTCGAGCCGCCTCAGTCCTTCGATGAGAATTTCCGGAACGTCCCGGCGCGCGATGGCGCCCACGATGCCGCACATACTGGAGCGATTCCCGTTATTGAGTAGATTTGGGGCGTTTGGCGGGGGGCACCCATCCACCGATGTTGCGCTGGCGCGCACGGCCGACCGCGAGTTCACCTGCGTCGATTTTCGTTGTCACGGTCGATCCGGCCGCGACATATCCGCCGTCACCGACTTCGATCGGTGCGACCAGGGTTGAATTAGAACCGATGAACACATCGTTCCCGAGGCGGGTCGGATGCTTCGCGAACCCATCGTAGTTGCACATGATCGTGCCGGCGCCGATGTTGCAGTTCTCTCCAGTGGTCGTGTCGCCGAGATAGGCGAAGTGATTCGATTTTGTGCCCGCACCGAGGCGCGTCTTCTTGGTTTCGACGAAGTTGCCGATTTTCACGTGAGCGCTAAGCTCGGTGCCCGGGCGTAAGCGGGCGAACGGCCCCAATTCACACCCTTCCCCGATGACCGCACCGTCGATCACAGTGTGCGCATGGATGACCGTACCGTCGCCGATGCGCGCGTCCTTGATGACACAGCCAGATCCAATTCGCACACCTTCGCCGAGCACCACCTCACCTTCGAACACTACATCGACGTCGATCATGCAGTCGGGGCCGGCGGAGAGCTCCCCGCGTACGTCGAACCGCGACGGGTCACGCAACGTGACGCCGGACGCCATCAATCGCTCGGCTTCGCGACGCTGGAACACGCGCTCGAGCCTGGCCAATTCCGAACGATCGTTGACGCCGGCAACGTCGTCCGGACAATCCACCTTATGGCCTTCGACCTTGTGACCGCGTGCAACGGCGAGACCGACTACGTCGGTCAGGTAGAACTCACCTTGCTGATTGTTGCGCCCCAGCTGTCCGAGGAGTTCGCGCAGCATTTGTGCCGGGGCCGCCATGATTCCTGAATTGATCTCGGTGATGGCGCGCTGTTCCGCGTTGGCGTCACGCTGCTCCACGATCGCCATCATGCGACCGTCCGAGCCGCGAATGATCCGGCCGAGTCCAGTGGGATCAGGCATCTCTGCCGTCACGACCGCGAGTGCCCCCGAACGGGCCGCGGCAACACAGTCGGAGAGCGTATCGGACTTCACGAGCGGCACGTCACCAAACGCGACCAGCACCGTCCCATCGTCCGCGATGGACGGGAGGGCTTGCGCGACCGCGTGTCCCGTGCCCAGTTGCTGCGCTTGCTCAACCCAGGTGAGGTCTCTGGCATCCGCAAATGCCGCGCGCACCTGAGCGCCCGCGTGACCGATGACGACATGAATGCGTTGCGGATCGAGGGAGCGGGTGGAGCGAAGGACGTGGCTCAGTAGCGGACGCCCCGCGAGGTCGTGCAGCACTTTGGGCAGCTTCGAGCGCATCCGCGTGCCCTGGCCCGCAGCGAGCACAACTATTTCGAGGCTCATGTTTGGGCGTCCATTCCGGAATCCGCGGAATTATAGGGGCGCACCTGAAAAAAAGGGGTGACCATAGTCACCCCTTTCATCCCCACTATGTAATGCACCGGCCCGTAATCGACGGCCCTCGCCTAACGCCGGCGCTTCTTCAACTCTTCGACTGCGCGCAACTGTGCTGCTGCCTCCGCGAGCTGTGCCGCCGCCGTGGAGAAGTCGAAATCGCTCGCGCGGTCGGCCAACGCGCGCTCCGCGTGCTCTTTCGCCTGCTGCGCTGCGACCTCATCCAGATCGTCAGCGCGCAGCGCAGTATCCGCCAGCACCGTGACGGTACCCGGCTGCACTTCGACATAGCCACCCGACGCGAAGAAAACGCGCTCTTCGCCGTTATCGAATTTCAGGCGCACCGGGCCTGGTTTGATACCGGTCAGCAGCGGCGCATGTCCCGGCAGGATGCCGAGTTCACCGACGGTGCCGGTAGCGATGACCATCGTCACGCGCCCCGAGAAGATCTCCTTCTCGGCACTGACGATGTCGCAGTGCATGGTCATTGCCACGATTTACTTCTTCTCTTCCAGCTTCTTCGCTTTCGCAACCGCGTCCTCGATGGTTCCCACCATGTAGAACGCCTGTTCGGGCAAGTGGTCGTACTCGCCGTCGAGAATTGCTTTGAAGCTTCGCACTGTATCTTCGCGCGTGACGTACACACCGGGGTTACCGGTGAATGCTTCGGCAACGAAGAACGACTGCGAGAAAAACTGCTGGATCTTCCGCGCACGATACACGAGCTTCTTGTCATCTTCCGACAGTTCGTCCATACCGAGAATCGCGATGATGTCCTTCAACTCTTTATAGCGTTGCAGTACCTGCTGCACTGAGCGTGCCGTGCGGTAGTGTTCGTCGCCGACGATCAGCGGATCCAACTGCCGGCTGCTCGAATCGAGCGGATCGACCGCAGGGTAAATGCCGAGGTCAGTGATCGCACGCGACAACGTAATGGTCGAGTCGAGGTGTGCGAACGTGGTGGCCGGCGAGGGGTCGGTCAAGTCGTCCGCGGGAACGTACACGGCCTGTACTGACGTAATCGATCCCGTCTTGGTCGTGGTGATCCGTTCCTGCAGCTGACCCATCTCTTCGGCAAGGTTCGGTTGATAACCTACGGCGGACGGCATGCGGCCGAGCAGCGCCGACACTTCGGTGCCGGCGAGCGTGTAGCGATAAATGTTGTCGATGAACAACAACACGTCCCGACCGTCGTCGCGGAATTTCTCAGCCAACGTCAGGCCGCTCAGCGCCACGCGCAACCGGTTACCCGGCGGCTCATTCATTTGACCGAATACCAGCGAAATCTTGTCGAGAACCTTCGAGTCCTTCATCTCGTGGTAGAAGTCGTTGCCTTCGCGCGTCCGCTCACCGACGCCGGCGAATACCGAAAGGCCGGAGTGTTCCGTCGCGA
The DNA here is from genome assembly GCA_041739525.1 of Pseudomonadales bacterium. GTDB lineage: Bacteria > Pseudomonadota > Gammaproteobacteria > Pseudomonadales > Azotimanducaceae > DATJGR01. Next base: position 52,684 of record JBGSNQ010000181.1, read on the forward strand.
TGTTCCGGATCAGCTCCAGCATCGTCACCGTCTTGCCGACGCCGGCGCCGCCGAACAGGCCGACCTTGCCGCCGCGTGCGAACGGACAGATCAGGTCGATGACCTTGATGCCCGTCTCGAGAATTTCGTTGCCGCCTTTTTGATCTTCATACTTCGGCGCCTTACGGTGGATCGACATCTTTTCACGGGCGTTCACCGGCCCGAGTTCGTCGATGGGTTCACCGAGTACGTCGAGAATCCGACCGAGCGTCTCTTCGCCGACCGGAATCATGATCGGGTTGCCCGAGTTCAACACTTCGAGGCCTCGCGACAATCCATCCGATGCACCCATCGCAATCGTGCGCACGATGCCGTCGCCTAGTTGCTGCTGCACTTCGAGCGTGATGCCTTTGCCGGTCACTCTCAAAGCGTCATAAACGTTGGGCACTTCCTCGCGCGGGAATTCAACGTCGACAACGGCGCCGATTACCTGAACGATCCGTCCGCTACTCATATGTTCGCCTCACCTTCCAAATCTTTGACTGTTCGATCCGTCGTATCGCCATTAGACAGCGGCCGCGCCGCCGACGATCTCGGAGATCTCCTGCGTGATAGCCGCCTGTCGCACGTTGTTATAGAGCAGCGTCAGGTCGTCGATCATCTGCGCCGCATTTTCCGTCGCGTTCTTCATCGCGATCATCTTCGCGGCTTGCTCACAAGCCTGGTTCTCGATGACCGATTGATACACCTGCGACTCGATGAACCGCTTTACGAGACCATCGATCAGGTCGCGCGCATCGGGTTCGTACAGATAGTCCCAGCGGTGTTTCAGTTCTTCATCTGCGCCGGGTTCCAGCGGCAAAAGCTGGTGGATTCCCGGCTGCTGCGACATCGTGTTCACGAACGTGTTCGTGGCGATGAACAAGCGATCGATCCGCCCGTCGCTGTATGCGTCGAGCATCACGCGGATGCCTCCGATAAGCGACTCGATCAACGGTGCATCGCCGATGTTGTTCAACATCGCCGACACCTGGCCGCCATAGGAACGGAAAAACGAAGCGGCCTTGTTGCCGATCAGCGCGAACTCGCTGTCCACGCCGCGCTCATGCCACTGCTGCATGTCTTTGAGCAGCGCACGGAACAGGTTTACGTTCAGGCCGCCGCAAAGCCCCTTGTCAGTCGACACGACGATGTAGCCAATGCGTTTCACTTCGCGCGCGGTCATGTAAACGTGTCGATACTCGGGACTCGAGTGCGCCAGGTGGCCGATCATCTTGCGGATCTTTTCCGCGTAAGGTCGACCCTGACGCATCCGCTCCTGCGTACGACGCATCTTGCTCGCCGCGACCATCTGCATGGCCTTCGTGATCTTCTGCGTGCTCTTTACGCTTTTGATCTTCTGGCGGACTTCTTTACCGGCGGCCATCGCTCGATCCTCTAGAACGTCTGGGTCGCTTTGAACTTCTCGATTGCCGCTCGCATCGTCGCGACGATGCCGTCGTTATACGCGCCTGTCTTGGTGACTTCGTCCATGAAATCGGCATGCTCGGCCTTCATATACGACAGCAGCGCAGCTTCGAAGTCGGCCACCTTGTTGAGTTCGACGTCGCGCAAGAAACCTTCGTTGGCGGCAAACAGCACGACGCCCATCTCTGCAACCGTCATCGGCGCATACTGCTTCTGCTTCATCAGTTCGGTAACTCGCTGACCGTGTTCGAGCTGCCGGCGTGTTGCCTCGTCGAGGTCCGACGCGAACTGCGAGAATGCCGCGAGTTCACGATATTGCGCGAGCGCGAGTTTGATACCGCCGGAGATCTTGCGCATGAAGGCCACCTGCGCCGAACCACCAACCCGAGACACCGAAATGCCGGGGCTCATCGCCGGTCGGTTACCGGACTTGAACATGTCGCTTTCGAGGAATATCTGTCCGTCGGTAATCGAAATGACGTTGGTCGGTACGAACGCGGAAACGTCACCCGCCTGCGTTTCGATGATAGGCAGTGCGGTCAGCGATCCCGTCTTACCCTTAACTTCGCCGTTAGTGATCTTCTCGACATACTCAGCGTTCACTCGCGATGCACGCTCCAACAACCGCGAGTGTAGATAAAACACGTCGCCCGGATACGCTTCGCGGCCCGGAGGGCGGCGCAGCAGCAGCGAGATCTGCCGGTAGGCCCACGCTTGCTTCGTCAGGTCGTCGTAAATGATCAGCGCGTCTTCACCGCGGTCGCGGAAGAACTCGCCCATCGAGCAGCCGGAATATGGCGCGATGTACTGCATCGGCGCCGGATCCGATGCGCTTGCGGCAACGACGATGGTGTTGCTCATCGCGCCGTGCTCTTCGAGCGTGCGCACGATGTTGGCGATCGTCGACATCTTCTGGCCGATCGCCACATAGATGCATTTAATGCCGGAGTCCCGCTGGTTGATAATCGCGTCGATCGCGATTGCCGTTTTACCCATTTGCCGGTCACCGATGATCAGCTCGCGCTGACCACGACCAATCGGCACCATCGCATCGATCGACTTCAGACCAATTTGCACGGGTTGGGTAACGGATTGCCGCGCAATAACGCCTGGCGCGACCTTCTCGACCGGCGCCGTGAGCGTGGTACGCAGCGGGCCTTTGCCGTCGATCGGATTGCCGAGCGCATCGACGACGCGGCCAAGCAATTCGCGCCCAACCGGAACTTCGAGGATGCGGCCCGTACAACGCGCCGTCATTCCTTCGGTCAGGTTCAGGTAGTCGCCCAGAACAACAACGCCGACGGAGTCGCGCTCGAGGTTCAGCGCCATTCCATATGTGCCGCCGGGGAACTCGATCATCTCGCCGTACTGCGCCTCGGCGAGACCGTGAATGCGGATGATGCCGTCTGAGACGCTGACGATCGTTCCTTCGTTCTGGGCCTCCGACTTGAGGTCGAGGCTCTCGATCCGAGATCGGATGATGTCGCTGATCTCAGAGGGATTCAGTTGTTGCATGTCGTGTCCTCACACTCCAGTTCATTTCGGTGTGCCTGCAACGGCACCACCGGCGGCATCACGCCCGCTGTAACGTTTCCGACAATTTCTCTAACTTGCCTCGAACTGACCCGTCGATAACGGTGTCGCCGGCGCGAATGACCACGCCGCCAAGAAGCGTTTCATCGACGCGACTGGTCAGCCGGATCTCGCGTTCGAACCGGCGAGCGAGCGTCTCGGTCAAACGCTTCTGTTCCGCGTCGTCGAGCGGATAGGCGCTGATGACGTCGACATCGAGCGAAGCCTGTTCCAGCGCTCGCAGCGCTTCGAATTGCGTGCTGATCTCAGCGAGCAGATGCAGGCGTTTGTTGCGCGCGAGCACGTGCAAAAATTGCTTTCCTTCGCGGCTGATGTCGTCGCCACAGACTCGCGCCAGCGTCGTCGACTTCTGCAGGCTCGTAACCGCCGGCGAGTCGATCACTTCCTGAATAGCGGGCTGCCCGGCAACAGCCGCCAGGACCATCAGTTCGCGCGACCACTCATCGATCGTGCGGCGCTTCTTGGCGATCTCGAAAACCGCGTTGGCGTAAGGTCGGGCGATCGTCGCGATTTCAGCCATGGCGTCCGATCACAGCTCGGCGACGAGTTTGTCGAGCAGTTGGGCGTGGCGCGTCCGGTCGATCGACGATTGCAGGATCTTCTCCGCGCCGCTGAGCGCCAACGTCGCCACTTGGGCGCGCAGCTTCTCTTTTGCACGGTTTACGTCCTGATCGATCTCTGCACGCGCCGCCTCTTTCTGGCGCTCGCCTTCCGCGCGCGCATCGCTCTTTGCTTCTTCGATCATCGCCACGGCCCGTCCGCGCGCCTGTTCGATGATCTGGCGCGCCTCTTCCTTCGCCTGACGCAGATGTTCCGCCGCGCCTTCTTTCGCAAGAGCCAGATCCTTCTCTGCGCGTTCCGAAGCGGCAAGGCCGTCGGCAATCGTCTTCTGGCGTTCGCGCATCGCCGCAATAATCGGCGGCCAGATGAACTTGAAACAGAACCAGACGAAGACGATGAACGTCAGCGACTGCCCGAAGAGTGTCAATGTAATGTTCACGCTCGTGACTCTCCGTTAGGTGACTGGGTCGCCGTGCGATCAGCCGCCGATTGCGGTCGGTACCACCGCGAAGATCACGTACAGCGCGATACCTACCGAGATCATCGGTACGGCATCGACCAGAGCCAGCACGATGAAGAGCTGTGTACGCAGCATCGGCAACAACTCGGGTTGGCGCGCAACGCCTTCGAGGAATTTCCCGCCGAGCACCCCTACGCCGATGGCGGCACCGATGGCGCCGAGGCCCATCATCAATCCGCCTGCTACGTAAAGAAGAACAGCCAGTTCCATGATCGCTCCTTAAGTCTTTGGTTAATGGTCTTCTTGGACATCGTGGGCTTGCGCCATGTACACGACCGTCAGTACCGAGAAAATGAACGCCTGCAACGTAATGATCAGCACATGAAACACAGCCCATGCCCACTGCAGCACGCCGCCGAGCAATGCCCAGCCAAGGCCTGCCCCGAACAGCAGCGCAATCAGAATGAAGATCATTTCGCCTGCATACATGTTGCCGAACAGACGCAGGCCGAGTGACAGCGGCTTCGCCAGCAACGTCACCCCTTCGAGAAACAGGTTGAACGGCGCGAACACCTTCGGTAGCGGGTGAAACACTAGTTCACCGACGAATCCGCCGACGCCCTTCTCGCGCACGCTGTAGTAAAGGACGAGAACGAACACCGCCAGCGCCATGCCGAGCGTCACGTTCGGGTCGGTGGTAGGCACCACCTTCATATGGCTGATACCGATTGAGCCGGCCGCCATCGGCAGCCAGTCGACCGGGATCAGATCCATCAGATTCATGAAGAAGACCCACACGAAGATGGTCAGCGCCATCGGCGCGATCAGCGGATTCTTGTGGAAGAAGATGCTGCCGACGATGCCGTCGATGAAGTCGACGACCATTTCGACGCCGTTCTGCAGGCCGCCGGGTACGCCGGCCGTCGCTCGCTTCGCCGCCCGACCGAACAGAAACACAAAGACGATGCCAAGGCCGATTGCCCAGACCATCGAGTCGACGTTGATGGACCAGAAGCCCATCTCGCGCGCTTGATCGCTGGATTCGGCAAAACCCCAGCTGCCATCTGGCAACCGACCATAAGTCAGGTTGGTCAGATGATGCTGGATGTACTCAGCGGTCGTTAGCCCTTCGCGCGCCATTGAACTTCCTTTACCCCAAACACGCCTGAGATGTGCCGCACTTCAACGGCGCGCCAACACCGGCGCCAACCAATACACCGCCTGCAACGCAATCATGGTGACGAAGAACGCCACCGGCTCGGGACGAAACCAGGCAAATGCCACGACCAGCAGCCCGAACGTCAGCACCAGCTTCGCGATACCGCTGCCAACCAGCTGTCGCGCTGCATCCAACTCCTGTCCTGCGGGCACGTCCGCAGCCACCACGCGCCAGGCAAATCCTATGCTCGGTGCAATTACGACGATGCCGGCCATCAGTCCGGACATCGCCTGAGTGCGGCCCAACAACAGGAACATCGTCGAGAGCAGTACCGCAAGAACGCCTTGCACGGCCACGATTCGGAACGCCAACGGAACGCTGCCGTGGCCGAACCTTTTGCGTGGTCTGAATTCCGATTCGCTTATTCTTGGTGGGGCTTCTGTGGTGTCCACCTGAGCCCCCGTACGCAAGGCGCGCGTAGTATAGAGAGGGCTATGGTGCCGCGCAATAAATCGACGGCTAAGTACATCAACGTAGATGCGTGAGAATTCCTTCGAGCTCATCCACGGTCGTGTAGCGAATGACGACCGTGCCCGCACTCTTGCCGTCGAAGTTGATCGCCACCGGCGCGCCGATTCGTTCCGATAGCTCGACCTCGAGGCGCGCGGTGTCGGGATCCTTGCGGCGTACAGCGGCGATCGGCGTCAACGACGCGGGGCGCATGCGCTGCCGCACGAGTGCTTCGGTCTGTCGAACCGAAAGGCCCTTCGCAACCACCTGACGCGCAGCTTGCTCCTGCTCGAGCGGCGACAACGACAGCAATGCCCGCGCGTGTCCCATTTCGAGTTCGCCTTCTGCGAGCATTTCGCGAACCGGAGCGGTGAGATTCAACAAACGCAGAAGGTTCGTCACTGCGACGCGCGATTTGCCGACCGCGTCCGCGGCCTGTTGCTGGGTCAGATGAAACTCTTCCGACAGACGTTGCAACGCCAGCGCTTCTTCGAGCGGATTCAGATCTTCGCGCTGGATGTTCTCGATCAGCGCCATCGCAACCGCGCGTTCGTCGCTGACCTCCTTGATGACCGCTGGAATGCGATCGAGACCGGCGAGTTGCGTTGCCCGCCAGCGCCGTTCGCCGGCGATGATCTCGTAACCTCCGATGGCGCGATGACGCAACACGATCGGTTGCATTACGCCTTGCGCCTTGATCGACGCGGCGAGTTCCGCAATACCTTCGTCGCGAATGTTGCGCCGCGGCTGGTACTGCCCCGGATGAATCTGATCGACCGGGATCTCTGCCAGATTGGCGCCTGATATTTCCGCCGCCTGCTCGTCCTGTTGGCGTTCCGATGTACCCAACAGCGCGTCGAGTCCGCGTCCGAGACCTCGCTTCTTGATCACCCGGAACCCTCCCCACCCGAAGTATGGCGTTTCAATTCTCCGGCGAGCGCCATGTACGCGACCGCACCACGCGATTGACGATCGTAGAGAACGACCGGCAATCCGTGACTGGGCGCTTCTGCAAGCCGGATGTTCCGCGGAATGACCGTACGAAAGACCTTGTCGCCGAAGAACTTCAGCAACTGGCGCGAGACATCACGCGTGAGGCTGCTGCGCGGATCATACATGGTGCGAAGGATGCCCTCTATTTGGAGGGTCGGGTTGGCGCGTTGCTTCACGCCCTCAATCGTTTCGAGCAGCGCCGACAAACCTTCGAGGGCGTAGTACTCGCATTGCATTGGAATCAACACGGATTGGCTGGCCACCAGAGCATTGAGTGTCAACATGTTCAATGACGGCGGACAGTCGATGATCACGTAGTGATAGCGGCCGTCAGTTTCCGACAACACCGATTTCAAACGTTGCTCGCGCTGTTCGACCTGCAGCAGTTCCACCTCGGCGGCCGTGAGATCGATGTTCGAGGGCACCAGCTCGAACCCCGTCGGACATCGATGCACGACGGACGCAAGTGGCGCCGATTTCATCAAGAGATCGTACACGCTGCGCTCGAGGGCGCCCTTCTCGACGCCACAACCCATCGTCGCGTTGCCCTGTGGATCGAGATCGACCAGCAGCACGCGGCTTCCCGACAACGCGAGTGACGCTGCCAGATTGACGCTGGTAGTGGTCTTGCCGACACCGCCCTTCTGGTTCGCAACGGCAATGATCCGCGTCATCTCTCTTCAGTCCTGTCGGGTCGAATTACGCGGCGGCTCGGCGCTTCATGCGCAGCACATAGTGGGTTCTGCTAAGCCCTGGGACGCACACTGAAACCGATTGAGTTTCGGCTTCTACATCTGCGGGCTGCAAGTCCAGTTCGCCGACCTGAAAGAGGGCGAGCCCGCCGGCAGCCAACAACTCCGCGGCGACGCGCCACAGTGCGGCCGGTTTCGCGACTGCGCGCGACACCACGGTATCAAACAAGGTGTCCGCTCGGAAATCGTCGAAGTCGATCGCAATCGGCACAACGTTCTTGAGCCCGAGTTCTACGACGGCCTGCCGCACAAACCGCACACGTCGTTCGCTGCGATCGATCAGGGTGAACGTGCGCTCGGGACACGCAATGGCCAGCGGTATGCCGGGTAAGCCCGCGCCCGTGCCGAGGTCGACGATACGGACACCTTGCAGCATCGGCGCTAACGACAACGAATCGAGCAGATGGCGTGCAACGAGCCGTCGGTTGTCGCCGCGCGAAACGAGATTGAACGCGGCTCCCCAACGACGCAACAGAGCCGCGAACTGCAGGAGCTGTTCCTGTTGCGCTTTCTTCAGCTCGATGCCGAGCGTGTTTGCGCCGGACTCGATCTCGTCGGATTCGGTCACGCGGATGCGCGAACTTTCTTTAGATGTACGAGCAGTATCGACAGTGCCGCCGGCGTTATGCCGGGAATGCGGGACGCACGCGCGAGATTGCCGGGCTTCGCGGCGCCTAGCTTCTGCTTCAACTCCGTCGACAGGCCCGAGATTGACGCATAGTCGAAATCGGCGGGCACCTCGAACTCTTCATGACGCTTGAGACGGTCGATCTCGTCGCGAGCTCTTGCGATGTAGCCCGCGTATTTCGAATCGATTTCGATCTGGCTTCGCACTACATCCGAGGCATCGGCGACGTACGGCGCCAATAGAGACAAGGCGGACATCGTGATCTGCGGTCGGCGCAACAGCGTCAACAGATCTGTCGGTTTACTGACGGGCTCGCCGGTTCGCTGCTGAATTTCCAGCGCAACGCTGTCGCCCGGTAGCACCCGATGACGCATCAGCGAGTCGCGAAGCGCGTTGATGCTCTCCCGCTTCGTGCGATACGCCGCCCAACGTTCGTCACCGACGAGACCCAGCTCACGGCCGGCTTCCGTCAATCGAGCGTCAGCATTGTCTTCTCGAAGAATCAAACGGAACTCGGCGCGGCTCGTGAACATGCGATACGGTTCGTTCGTGCCGTTGTTGACGAGGTCGTCGACGAGGACGCCGATGTAGCCTTCATCGCGGCGCGGGCACCACGCATTTCTACCCGCTGCCTTCAACGCGGCGTTCGCACCGGCGAGTAGACCCTGCGCCGCCGCTTCTTCGTAGCCAGTCGTGCCGTTGATCTGTCCGGCGAAGAACAGTCCCGAGATGGTCTTCGTCTCTAACGAGTACATCAAGTCGCGCGGATCGAAGAAGTCGTATTCGATCGCGTAGCCGGGGCGCGTGATGTGTGCTTGCTCGAATCCACGGATCGAGCGCACGAGATTCACCTGCACGTCGTAAGGCAGACTCGTAGAGATGCCGTTGGGATACAGCTCGAAGGTAGTCAGCCCTTCGGGCTCGACGAAGATCTGGTGACTCGCCCTCTCCGCGAACCGAACAACCTTGTCTTCGATCGACGGACAATAGCGTGGTCCGATTCCCTCTATCACGCCGGTGAAAAGTGGCGACCGGTCGAGCCCCGCTCGAATGATGTCGTGAGTCGTGGCGTTGGTGTGTGTGATGTGGCATGGCACCTGACGAGGGTGTTCAGCCGCATTGCCGAGGAGCGACATCACCGGAACGGGATCGTCCCCCGGTTGCACTTGCATGACGGAGAAGTCGACGCTACGTCCGTCGATGCGCGGTGGGGTGCCCGTCTTCAAACGGTCGACCCGAAACGGCAATGCGCGAAGTCGTGCAGCGAGCGCGTTGGATGGCGCATCGCCGGCGCGTCCGCCGGGATGATTTTCCAATCCGACGTGAATGCGTCCACCCAAGAATGTGCCGGTAGTCAGTACCACCGCACCCGTTGCGAACGTCAGCCCCGATTGCGTAACAACACCGCGCACACGATCGCCCTCTACGACGAGGTCAACGACCGATTGCTGGAACACGCGCAGGTTCGGTGTGGACTCCACGATCTGCCGCATTGCCTGGCGATATAGAACACGATCAGCCTGCGCACGGGTTGCTCTAACTGCGGGGCCTTTCGACGCGTTGAGCACACGGAACTGAATCCCCGCGCGATCGGTGGCTCGCGCCATCGCGCCATCAAGCGCATCGATTTCGCGGACCAGGTGACTCTTCCCAATACCGCCAATGGCCGGGTTACACGACATCTGACCGATCGTCTCGATGCTCTGCGTCAGCAGGAGGGTTTGCGCGCCGATCCGCGCAGCCGCCAACGCGGCTTCAGCACCGGCGTGTCCTCCACCAACGACGATCACGTCATAACGTTCTGGATGTGCAACCATCGCGGGTCCCGTTCAAAAGGCGCGCAAGTATAAGCCAATGCGCGCATCACCCGACTCATTTGCCGATGCAGAAGCGTGCGAAGATCTCCCCTAACAACTCATCGCTCGTTACCGACCCGACGATCTCACCGAGTTGGTCATGGGCGCGGCGCAGGTCGTCGGCCAGCAGCTCGCCCGCTGCGTCAACGCGCAGTGCCTCTAAGCCGCGCTCCAGAATTTCGTGCGCGCGATTCAAAGCATCGAGGTGGCGCCGCCGCGCCGAGAACACGCCCGCTTCGTCGTGGCGCCCCACAGCACGCAGGATGTGGCGCTTGAGCGCTTCCAACCCGGCTCCCGTAAGCGCAGAAACCGCAACTTCCGGAGGGATACTTCCAGCGACCTCCCCGGCCATACGATTCGTCAGATCGACTTTGTTCGTTACCACAATGAGGCGTCGCGTCTGCAACGACTGTTCCGCCACCAGCTGGTCGATGCTCTCGGGCGACGCGCCATCGCGCACGAGCAGAACCAAGTCCGCTTCTTCGATTTCCAAACGAGCTCGTCGGATACCCTCACGTTCGATCGCATCGCCGGCAATCCGAAGACCTGCGGTATCGATGACCCGGATCGGAACGCCTTCGAGATCAAGGGATTCCGACAACGTGTCGCGCGTCGTCCCAGGCGTGTCTGTGACGATCGCCCGCTCAAACCCGAGTAGGCGATTAAGCAGACTCGACTTGCCGACGTTCGGACGACCCGCTAGCACCAGCGTGACACCTTCGTTCAGGATTGCGCCTTGTGTAGCGGTCCGGATCAGCGCGACCAGCGCGCCGACCAATCGTTCGAGTCGTTCTCCAACACGACCTTCGGTCAGGAAGTCGACGTCGTCTTCCGGGAAGTCGATCGCCCCCTCGACGTACACGCGCAGATCAAGCATGTCCTGCGCCAGCCCGCGCACGCGTTGCGAGAACACACCGGAAAGAGAACGCAGAGCACTACGCGCCGCTGCTTCGGAGCGACTCGCGATCAGATCGGCGACGGCCTCCGCCTGTGCCAGGTCCATCTTCCCGTTGAGAAACGCGCGTTCGGTGAATTCACCGGGACGAGCGAGGCGCGCACCGAAGCTGAGCATCGCACTGAGTAGTAGATCCATGACCACGGGACCGCCGTGCCCGTGAAGTTCGGCAACGTTCTCGCCGGTGAATGAATGCGGCGCCCCGAATGCGAGCGCAATTCCTTCATCGATCGATTGGCCCTTCGCGTCGCGAAATCGGGCAAGCGTAGAGGTTCGTAGCGGAATCTCCCGACCACACGCATCCGTCAGAATCTGCAGAGCATTCGGACCGGAGACGCGGACTATCCCGATGCCACCGCGGCCGGGAGGCGTTGCAACGGCCGCAATGGTATCGCGCTCGAGGCCGTCGCCGCCGCGATCAGGACTTGGCGGTGTTGTTCGCGCCACCTTCAATCTGGCGAGTGATGTACCACTGCTGCGCGAGCGATAGCAGATTGTTGACTAACCAATAGAGGACGAGCCCAGCCGGAAAGAACAAGAACATCACCGTGAACATGATCGGCATGAACTTCATCACGCGAGCCTGTACCGGATCGGGTACCGGCGGATTCAATGCTTGCGTCAGGAACATCGAACCGCCCATGAGAATGGGCAGAATGAAATACGGATCCATCACGGCGAGATCTTCGATCCACAGGAAGAATGGCGCCTGGCGCAGTTCGACGCTCTCGAACAACACCCAGTACAGCGCGAGGAACACCGGCATCTGCAGCAACATCGGCAAGCAGCCACCTAGCGGGTTGATCTTTTCCTTTTTGTAGAACGCCATCATTTCTTGCGACAGCTTCTGCCGATCGTCCGAGTAGCGTTCCTGCAAGCGCTTCATCTGCGGCCCGACACGACGCATGTTTGCCATCGATCGATAGCTCGCGGCCGACAGCGGGTAGAGCACCAGCTTGACGATCAGCGTCAGCAAGATGATTGCGACACCCCAGTTACCAACTACGCTATGCAGCCATTGCAGCAACTTAAATAGGGGTACCGCCATCCACCACAAGAAGCCGTAGTCGACAGTAAGGTTGAGATTCGGAGCGATTGCTTCGAGGCGTCCCTGGTCCTTCGGGCCAGCATAGAATCGGGACGTAAAGGTACCTATCGCTCCTGGAGCGACCGTTTCAACGGGGCCCTTAAAGCCGACGATGTAGTCGCCATCGTCGAGTTTTTTTCCGTAGAAGCTGTTCTTGTCACCGGGATTCGCGACCCATGCCCCTAGGAAGTAATGCTGCAACATCGCGATCCACCCGCCCCCAACTTCATGTTCATAGGGAGCTTCGTCGAGGGTCGTGAACTTCAGCTTGTGGTAACGCTCGTCGTTCGTCGTCAATGCCGCACCGAGGTACGGACGCGGTCCGAGCGTGAATGAGCCGCCACCACTCAAGTCGCGGCTGTCGCGCTTCAATTGCGCAAACTGGCGCGCTTCGAACGAGTGGTCAGATCGGTTGGCGATTTCATAGCCGAGGTCGACTACGTATTCACCGGGTACGAACTTGAATGTCTTGTTGATCTCGACGCCGTTATCGGTGGTCTTGAGTTGCAACACGCCGCCGCTTCGAAAGTCGAATTCGGCGTGCGTCGCTACATACATCGGTCGCACTGCCTTGCTGTCGGGACCGTCGCGTCCGATCAAACCGCTCTGTGCGATATACACATGATCTGGACGGCGATCGAGCAGCAAGAAGGGATCGTCCGGCTTCTCGATGCTGACCGGGTAGCGCGGCAACTGCACTCGAACGATGTCTCCCCCGAGACGATCGATCCAAACCTCCATCGTGTCAGTTGTTACCTTTACCAGTCTCTCTTCGGTGTCTGTCGCCGGTGCGCGGCTCGGCTCTGCGGTGTCGTGACGTTCCGAGGGCATCGTGTCCTTTGGCACGTCGCTCGGCACACGTTGCGTGCCGTCTACTACCTCGCGCGAGTCGTCAACCATCGGCGCCGCGGTGACCACCGGTGCGCTCGAAGCACCGGAAGGGGCACGCCCTTTTATGTAGTCGTCGTTCCACGCCAGTATCAGCAGATATGCGGTCGCCGCGAGCGCAACCAGCAGCAGCACACGCTGCATTTCAGCGGTGATCATCGGTGGTTTCCTGACGTGGGAACTGGATCGAGCCCACCTTCAGAGAGCGGATGGCAGCGTCCGATCCTCCGCAGCGCGAGCCAAAGGCCTTTCGCAGAACCATACTGTTCGATGGCCTCAATCGCGTAGGCCGAGCACGTCGGGTGAAATCGGCAATGCTGCCCAAAGAACGGACTGAGGAAGTAGCGATAACCCCGAATGAGCGAGATCGCTACCCTTTCAGGCAAATCGTTGATCATTGGTCGTTCCGAATGCTGAAAGGAGACGTGGCCAGATGGAGGCGGCTTCTCTCGACAACGAGTCACCTCGCGGCGGATCTGACAGCTGCACGACGATGTCATACGCGGGCAGAAACGCTCGACGGATACGAAACGTCTCGCGCAGCACTCGCTTCACTCTATTTCGATCAACGGCACGCTTTAGCTGGCGTTTGCCGACGATGAGTCCCAAGCGCGCACCTGCTTCATTGTTTGCCGCCGCATACAACCGAAAGCTGCCTAACCGTAGTTGGATGCTTCGAGCCGACAACACAGCATCGAACTGGCGCTTCTCGGTCAGGCGGTACTCGCGCAGGAAGCGGCCTATCGCAGCGTGCTCTTCACACCGACAGACGTTTTCTGCCCTTCGCTCTGCGCGCATTGATGACCTTCTGGCCGTTGCGTGTCGACATCCGAGCACGAAAGCCGTGCGTCCGCTTGCGCTTCAGCACGCTGGGTTGGAAGGTGCGCTTCATGATGATTCGACCGCGGGAACCGAAAGGGAGCGGGATTCTAAGGAGCACAATCCGGAGTGTCAATTTAGTAGAAAGCGGTCTTGCTTCTGGGAATGGAAGGATTGTTGTTATTTGTTGGAGAGTCCGGACTCTGTGAACAACTGCCGTTTGGGCCCGTGATTGCGGCGTGTGCTCAAGAGGCTCTTCCTGTGGATATGCATGATGGAAAGACGGTCGGACGAGAGATATTTCTTCGAGATGATCTGTCGCGAAAGTTATCCACAAGCTATACAACGATTCATGCACACGTTTCTCACAACGCCCTAGGCTGCATCGATATTGCGATGAAGATTGTTGGCTGGCGTAAGCGGTTGATTGGCAAAGCAGTTGGCTGGAACACGCGCGCTTTCATCGAAACTCTTCGTGGCGATGGGATTGTGCGAGCCAGTAGAATGTGTCGAAAAAGCGAAGCCTAAAAGAATTACTACTAGGGGGCTCATTCGGTGGCTAACTCGGTTTGGCAGCAATGCCTATCGCGACTAGAAGAAGAAATACCTTCCGATCAATTCAATACCTGGATCAGACCGTTACAGGCTCGGCAGCACGAAGAGCAAGTTGTTCTCTTCGCGCCGAATCGGTACGTGCGAGACCAGGTCGAGTCTCTGTTCTGGGTGCGTATCAACGAGTTGATGAATCAACTCGGTGATCCAACCAGCCCGCTCGATGTCATGCTGGATGTCGGTAGCGTTGCGGTGGATCCATTGCCCATGCGCGCGGAAGCGCAGAAGCGAGGCTCTGTCGACCTCAACCGAGCGTTTACGTTCGAGACGTTTGTCGAAGGAAAATCTAACGAGATCGCTAAGGCGGCAGCGCAACAGGTAGCTGAAAACGCTGGTAAATCGTACAACCCGCTGTTGCTGTACGGCGGTGTTGGTCTAGGTAAGACGCACCTGATGCACGCCGTTGGAAATCAGATCCTCAAGAAGGATCCTGACGCGAAGGTGGTTTACCTCCACTCGCAACGATTCGTACAGGACATGGTTAAGGCGTTGCAGCTCGGCACCATGCAGGAGTTCATGCAGCACTATCGCTCGGTCGATGCGCTGCTGATCGATGACATCCAGTTTTTTGCGAACAAGCTGCGATCGCAGGAAGAGTTCTTTCACGTGTTCAACGCGCTGCTCGAGCGCGACCACCAGATGGTGTTGACGTGTGATCGCTATCCGAGCGAGATCGGTGGTCTCGAGGAGCGATTGAAGTCGCGATTCGTTTGGGGACTCACCGTGGAGGTGGAACCGCCAGAACTCGAAACGCGCGTTGCGATTCTGATGAAGAAGGCGGCAATTGAAGGCGTGGATCTTCCGCCGGATGTGGCGTTTTTCATTGCGGAGCGCGTTCGATCGAACGTGCGCGAACTCGAGGGCGCGCTGAAGCGCGTCATGGCGAACTCGCGGTTCACCGGCCGCCGCATATGTGTTGAGCAGGTCCAGCGTTCGTTGCGCGACTTGCTCGCGATTCAGGATCGACAGGTCAGCATCGAGAACATTCAGAAGACGGTTGCTGAGTACTACAAGATCAAGATCTCCGATCTGCTGTCGAAGCGACGCAGCCGTACGATTGCACGTCCACGTCAGATGGCAATGTTCCTGGCAAAGGCGAACACTAATCACTCATTGCCGGAGATCGGCGATGCGTTCGGAGGACGCGATCACACGACAGTTCTCCATGCATGCCGAAAGATCGCCGAACTGAAGGAGTCCAGTGCGGACGTTTCTGAGGACCATCGAAACTTGACGCGCCTACTGACCAGCTGAATCGAGGAGTCGGCCCCCGATGAAATTCACTACAAACCGTGACACTCTGCTGCGCCCGTTGCAGTTGGTAACGGGCGTCGTAGAGCGACGGCAGACATTGCCCGTGCTTTCGAACCTGCTCGTCAGCGCGAGCGAGGGCGGGGTGTCGCTCACCGGGACCGACCTGGAGGTCGAGCTCGTCGCTCGTATCGCGGACGGCGTTGATGTATTAAGGATCGGCGAAGCAACAATCCCCGCCCGAAAGTTGGCCGACATTTGGCGTTCCCTACCAGATGGCGCGAGCGTGACAGTCGAGGTCGAGGACGACAGAGCGACCGTTCGTTCGGGTCGTAGTCGATTTACGCTAGCGACCTTGCCGGTGGCGGACTTCCCGCGAGTCGAAGGTGCTGCGAGCGACCTGGACTTTTCGCTGTTGCGATCTGAAATGCAACGTTTGTTGGATCAGACCGCGTTTTCGATGGCACAGCAGGACGTCCGTTACTTCCTCAATGGCATGCTGCTGGAGGTTACTTCCAGTCATATTCGTTCTGTCGCAACCGATGGTCATCGCCTTGCGATGTGCACACTGGAACGCGGGGTCGCGTCAGCGGAGCGGCGACAAGCGATCGTGCCGAGAAAGGGCGTACTCGAACTCGGGCGGCTTCTCTCGGAGGGTGGTGAGAGCGTGTCGCTGGCAATGGCTAGAAATCACCTGCGTGCAACGCACGCCGGATACACGCTGACCACGAAGCTGGTGGATGGGCGATTTCCCGACTATGAGAAGGTAATACCCAAGGAGAGCGCGAACCGCGTTACTGCTGATAGAGATACGTTGCGCCAGGCGTTCGCGCGCGCATCGATTCTGTCGAACGAAAAGTACCGCGGCGTTCGAATCACTCTCGAGCCGAACCAAATGACCATCCGCGCGAACAACCCGGAACAGGAAGAGGCCGAGGAAGTCGTCGCGGTCGACTACGTGGGCCAGAGGCTCGAGATTGGTTTCAATGTGAGCTACCTGCAGGATGTGCTCGGCGCATTGTCGACCGAGTCGGTCCACCTGTCCGTGTCCGACGCCAATAGTAGTGCGTTGGTGGAAGGCCCCGGTGCAGAGGACTCCGTTTACGTCGTCATGCCGATGCGCCTCTAAGGCGGTCGGCGCGAGCCCCAATGCGCCTGACCCGGTTGGAGATTTCCGGCGTTCGGAATCTCACGTCTGTCGCCATCGACTGTAGTCCAGCTCTGAATCTCTTTACCGGCCCAAACGGCGCTGGCAAGACATCGCTGATCGAGTCGGTCCACCTCTTGGCGCGGGGCCGATCATTCCGCTCACCTTCGGTTACCTCTGTGATCCACCACGACCGGGAAGCCCTGACGGTCTTTGCGCGCTTCGAGGACGAGCATCGAGGGCACCTGAGCGCAGGGGTGGTGCGACACCGAAACAACAGAAGTGAGCTGCACCTCAACGGCGCCATTGAACGGCGTCTATCTGAAGTCGCGCGCTTGATGCCAATTCAGCTCATCCTGCCGGACTCCTCCGCGCTGATTCTGGGGGCGCCTACAGAGCGTCGCCGATTCCTCGACTGGGGTACGTTTCACGTGGAACCTGCGTACCTCGACCGCTTGCGGGATTACCAGCGGGCACTTCAACAGCGTAACGCGCTTCTTAAATCGCGACGCGACGCCATTCCAGACTTCAGCCGACAGTTACAAAGCTGGACGGCAAGGCTGATCACACTTGGCGAGCAGGTTGACGCCTCGCGACGCGCGTACCTGAATTCACTGAGCCCCGTGATTCTGTCTAAGCTCAGCGAACTCGCATCAAGTGTCGGGGTGGCGCTCTCGTATCGGGCTGGCTGGCGTGAGGGAGAGAGGCTCGAGAATTGTTTGAGCGAAGGAGAGGCGCGCGATGTAAAATTCGGCGTCACGCACTATGGCCCACATCGCGCAGACCTGCGGGTGATGGTCGGTGACGAGCCAGCCGCGAGCACGCTGTCGCGAGGTCAGGCAAAAATCGTAGCGAGTGCGTTTCGGTTAGCCCAGGCTGCGCTGACGAGCGAGATCGCCGGTCGACAGAGCCTGTTCCTCATCGATGATATCGGCGCCGAGCTGGATGCGGATCACAACGCGCGCTTCTTTCGGGCGCTCGAAGCGATGAACAGCCAAGTGTTCGCCACGGCTACCAGTGACATGACGCTCGGCCTTGCATTTGCGGGGTCGGAAAGAAAATTGTTCCACGTGGAACAGGGTACGTGCCACCCAATCGGCACAGAGGGTTCGTGATGTCCGAGGCGAAGTACGATTCCGACAGTATTAAGGTGCTCAAAGGCCTCGATGCAGTCCGCAAGCGACCGGGTATGTACATCGGCGACACGGAGGATGGAACTGGTCTCCATCACATGGTCCAGGAGCTCGTCGACAACAGCATTGACGAGGCCTTAGCCGGATACTGCGACGAAATAGATGTCGTAATCCACCCTGGCGAAGCGGTGACGGTGAGGGATAACGGCCGCGGAATTCCGGTGGACATTCACAGGGAAGAAGGAATCTCGGCAGCAGAAGTGATCCTCACAACGCTGCATTCCGGTGGCAAGTTTGATGAGGATAGTTACAAGGTATCTGGCGGCCTTCATGGCGTCGGCGTTTCGGTCGTCAATGCTCTGTCCGAGACGTTTCGTCTCACGGTGCGTCGAGACCAAAAGGTCTACCAGCAGACCTATCAGCATGGCGTGCCAGAGGAGCCCCTTAAAGTTGTTGGCGAGACCGAACGGCGCGGCACCGAATGCTACTTCAAGCCGTCTGCCGCCACCTTCCGCAACATCGAGTTCCACTACGACATTCTCGCCAAGCGGCTTCGCGAGCTCGCCTTCCTCAACTCTGGCGTCAAGATTCACCTGATGGACGAACGATCAGGAAAGGAGGACCACTTCGTCTATGAAGGCGGTCTTCGGGAGTTCGTCAAGTATTTGAATCAAAACAAGAATTCGCTCAACGAGGTGTTCTATTTCACGCATGAGCGGGACGATCGAATAGGGGTGGAGATCGCCATGCAGTGGAACGATAGCTTCCAGGAGCAGGTATTCACATACACAAACAATATCCCGCAAGGAGATGGCGGTACTCACCTCGCGGGCTTCCGCTCAGGCCTCACGCGGACGCTAAACCAGTACATCGAGCGCGAAGGCCTGGCCAAAAAACTGAACGTCGCGACCACCGGCGATGATGCAAGAGAAGGCCTAACAGCAGTCGTATCCGTGAAGGTGCACGACCCGAAATTCTCGTCGCAGACAAAAGACAAACTCGTGTCCAGCGAAGTTAAACCGGCGGTTGAACAGGAGCTGACCCGTTATTTCACGGAGTATCTCGACGAGCATCCGCAAGACGCGCGCAACGTGGTCACGAAGATGATCGATGCCGCGCGGGCGCGGGAAGCTGCGCGCAAGGCGCGAGAGATGACGAGACGAAAAGGCGCGCTCGACATAGCAGGCCTTCCGGGAAAGCTGGCGGATTGTCAGGAGAAGGATCCAGCGCTCTCGGAGTTGTATCTCGTGGAGGGTGATTCCGCCGGCGGCTCGGCGAAGCAGGGCCGGGATCGGCGCACGCAAGCAATTCTTCCTTTGCGTGGAAAGATCCTGAACGTCGAGAAGGCACGCTTCGACAAGATGCTGTCATCGCAGGAAGTCGGGACGTTGGTAACCGCGCTCGGTTGCGGAATTGGGCGCAGCGAGTTCGATGCCTCGAAACTGCGCTATCACCGCGTGATCATCATGACGGATGCGGATGTGGACGGCTCCCACATACGCACGCTGCTGCTCACGTTTTTCTTCCGTCAGATGCCAGAGTTGATTGAGCGAAGCCACATCTATATTGCGCAACCTCCGCTGTACAAAGTGAAGAAGGGCAAGCAGGAACGCTATGTGAAGGACGACGAGGAGTTGAGCGAACACTTCCTTCAGCTCGCACTCGACGACGCCGAGTTGTTCGTCAACGCCGGAGCCCCGCCAGTTAAAGGAGAAGCGCTCGAGTCCTTAGCGCGTAACTACCGCAGCGTCCTTGCTCGACTTGAAGCGCTGACGCGCATCTATCCGTTGTTCCTCACACGGCTCCTGCTCGATGGCGCGCCACTGTCGCCGGATCAGCTTCGTGACGAATCGGTCGTGACAAGCTGGGTCGTTGCGTTGAATCGCCGATTCCTCGCGAGCGCTGGCCACGACATCAGTGTGAGTGTTACGTTCGATCCGGAACACCAAGTATACCTACCGACAGTGGTGATCAAATCGCGAGGCGTGGAACAACGCGTCACGTTCGGTCAAGACTTCTTTCTCTCTGCGGATTATCGAGGTATCTCGAGTCTGTGCGAGCGCCTTTATGAGCTCGTTGGGGAGGGTGCATACGTCCGTCGCGGAGACAAGCGTATCGCTGTCGAGCGGTTTGGTGATGCCCTCGACTGGTTGATGGAGCAGGCTCGGAAGGGCGTCGATATTCAGCGCTACAAAGGACTCGGCGAAATGAACCCAGAACAGCTTTGGGAAACGACTATGGATCCCACCGTCCGCCGAATGTTGCGCGTGACCGTCGACGATGCCATCGCGGCGGACCAGATGTTCACCACGTTGATGGGAGATCAGGTGGAGCCGAGACGCGACTTCATCGTGTCGAACGCGTTGTCGGTGGCTAACCTCGACGTCTGAGCGCGCCCCAGACTTTGCATCGCGGAGGACATTGCGCCCTCCGCTAGTGTATTGATTTCTTTACGCTTTCTTCCCTTTGAATCGATCGGCGCGCACACCTCGACGAGGATTGTGCCTGGCCGCTTACCGAGTTGGTGGGCGGGCCAGAAATTGCCGGCGTTGTGCGCAACGACGAGAACGGGGCGGCCGCTCGATTCCGCGAGTGCTGCGCCACCGATCTGAAATCCGCGGACCTCGCCTGGAGGAACGCGCGTTCCCTCGGGAAACAGCGCGACCCATATACCCTGATCGAGACGCGCCTTGCCCTCTTTGATCAGCGTTCGCAGCGCTCCACGCGGATCTTCGCGATCGATCGCGATCGGGCGCAGCAAACGAAACGCCCAGCCGAAGAACGGAATGTGGAGTAGCTCGCGCTTTACGAGCGTGGCTTGCGGCGCGAACAGTGTTTGAATGAAGAGTGTCTCCCACGTGCTCTCGTGTTTCACGAACACGATGCAAGGCTCCTGTGGAATGTTCTCGCGGCCGTTGACCTGCACCCGAATGCCGCAGCACGCGCGCAACCAAAACAACACCATGCGTGTCCAGCATCCGATGACGAAATAGAAGCGGAAGCGGAACGGAAAGATCCAAGCGACAACCACCGACAAAGATCCCCAGAGGATTGTCACCACCACGTAGCCAAGGTAGAAGGCAATTGCCCGAACATTTGCAATGGCGCGATTCATTGACGCAACAGCCAGTCAGTCGCAGCAGCCAGATCGTCGAAAACTAGATTGACTCCGATCTCGCGGGCAGAGTTTTCGGAGCTCGCACCGTTGCCCGTGCGGACGAGCACCGGAAGACAACGTGCCGCGAGGGCCGCCTGCATGTCTCGCAGGGAGTCGCCTACGAACGCCGTTTGCTCCGGAGGATGCTTCAACTCCGCCATCGCTTGCGCCAAAAGACCAGGTGCAGGTTTTCTGCAGTCGCATTGCTCATCGGGTCCGTGAGTACAACAGAAGATCGCATCAACACGCCCACCGCTCTCTGCTAGCCGTGCCCGCATCACTTCGTGAATGGTGTTGAGTGTTTCGATCGACAGAATCCCGCGAGCCACGGCTGACTGATTGCTACAGATTGCCACCGCCCTGCCGGCGCGGTTGAGGCGCACGATCGCCTCTAGGCTGCCGGCGATAGGCAACCATTCGGAGGGACTCTTGATGTAGTTCGGGGAGTCCGCGTTGATGACTCCGTCCCGATCGAGCAGCACGAGCGGCATGAGATGTTCGTGAGTAAGATGCGGGCAATGTTGAGGTAAATCACGGGCATGGTCAAAAGCGCAGGCGGCGAGTGTTGAGCGATCGGATGGCAGGCTTGATGCTGAAGCTCCTGCTCCGAATGCTGAGCCTGCTATCGTTTGCCGGCGCGCAGCGCCTCGGCAAATTCGTTGGTGATGTCGTGTTCTTTGGCGGAGGTCGACTCAGGAAAACTACGCTGACGAACTTGCGCTTGTCCTTTCCGAACTTGTCGCGCCATGAGGTCGAAGACGTCGCCCGTTCGAGCTTGAGGCATACCGGGTGTTTTGCCGCGGAGTCCGGAATGATCTGGAGTTGCGACGAGCGTTGGAAGAGCCTCCTCGTCGCGACCGAGGGAGTCGAGATGATCGATGGCGCGCGTCGGAGCGGCAGAGGTGTCTTGCTTCTCGTTCCGCACTTCGGCAACTGGGAGATCCTGAATCTCTTTCTCGGCGCGCACTGCGGACTCACGGCTTTATACGATCCGCCGCGTGTTCGTGGATTGGATCCGATCATTCGAGAGGGTCGCGCGCGCACCGGAAGTGTGTTGCTTCCGGCGACGGCAGCTGGCGTTCGAGGATTGTACGTAGCGCTGAAGAGCGGTTGCGTCGTCGGACTACTGCCGGATCAGGTGCCTCGACCTGCGGCCGGTGAGTACGCTCCCTTCTTCGGCCAACCGGCGCTCACCATGACGCTCGCGTACAGGCTGGTCGCTAAACTGCGGCCGAGAGTGCTGATGGCGCACGCGCGTCGCGTTCCGCATGCCGCGGGATTTTCACTAGGCTTCGAAGCGCTGCCGCAGCTCGAGACTTGCACCCGCCAGGGCGAGTTCTTGGCGCTGATGAACGGCGCGATCGAGCGGCTCGTCCTCACCGATCGGGCTCAATATCAGTGGGAGTACAAACGCTTCAAAGGGTCAAAGCATGCACCTGAGGCGGTTTACTGAACGTCTCGTTTGGTGAGTAGCGAAAAGTAGAAGCCGTCGGCGCCGTCGGGGCGGGGCACAATCTGACGACCGTGCCGCGTTGTCAAACCCCAAGTGGCGTCGATCGAAGTCACAGTGGCATCGGCGGTCCAAGTTAGAAATCGGTCGATCACCCGATCGTTTTCCTGAGACAGAACCGAACAGGTGCAATAGAGCAGTCGCCCACCCGGCTTGATCACCGCCCAAAGGTTGTGCAGTAGGTCGAGTTGAATGCGCTGATACTGGTCGATGTCGGATGCGCGCTTCAGCAACTTGATGTCAGGATGCCGGCGCAACGTGCCTGTTCCACTACATGGGACATCGAGCAGCACGGCTGCGTAGCGCTGTTGGTCCCACCACTGGAGAGTCGTCGCATCGCCTTGTACTAGCGTCAGGTCGAAGCCGAGTCTCGCGCACTCGGCTCGTACGAGGTTGCATCTCTCGGGATCGACTTCCAACGCCGTGAGGTGAATTCCGGGCGCGCGCTCATACAGGTGCATTGCCTTGCCGCCCGGCGCCGCGCACGCGTCGAGAATGCGTTCGCCCGCCATGGGAGCGAGTACATGCGCTGCGCGCATCGCGCCCGAATCCTGCACGCTCGCGAGTCCCGATTGGATCTCTGAAATGCCGGATGCCGGCATCGGGTTTGTCAGGACTATGGCCTCCTCGGTGTCACCAGAGTGGGCGCTCACACCCGCTAGGGCGAGCGAACCTAGGAGTGCTTCGCGCGTCGTCCGCGTCAGGTTGACGCGCAGCGAGAGAGGCGCGCGTGTCAGGTTCGCGCGCATGATTTCCTCCCAAGATTCCGGATAGTCCGCGCGCAACAGGTCGATTAACCACTGTGGGTGATCGAACTTAGCTTCATCAGAAGTCGCGGGGGGTGATGGCTCCGCGGCGATTCGCCGCAGTATCTGGTTGACCAGTGCGCGCGCCCACGGTCGTCCGATTTGGCGAGTCGCGTCTACGGTCTCGTTGACGGCGGCGTAACTGGGTATGCGCGTATGGCGCAACTGATACGCACCGACGACTAGCAGGCAGAGCACGATGGAGTCGCGCGGCTTGAGCGAAGTCGTGAGCCGCGAATTCACTTCATCGAGCAACGAATAGAAATGACGCGTGGCTCCGAACGTCAGCTCGTGAACTAGAGCGCGGTCGCGCTCGCGGGGGCGAGCGTCTCCCAGCACTCGGTCGAGCGAGCGACCGTCGGTCACTACCTGATGCAGCAACTCGGCAGCGTAACCGCGCGCGTTAGGTCGGTGAGTCAAGCGTCTGCCCCGGTCTGATGAGATCCGGATAACCGTTGATCAGGGAGGCAATATCCATCGGCTTACCGCTGCCGCGGGTGAGCGCGAGACGCGTCACGCGTAGTTCCCCCGTACCGCAAGCAACGACGAGTCCACGCCGATCGAGTGCGATGACCGTTCCCGGTGCGCCGCCGCGGTGGGCGTCGATGGCTTCGGCGAACAACAGTCGAACGCGCTCCCCGTTGATTAGACAGAATGCAGGCTGTCGTGAATTCAATGCCCGAATGCGGTTTGCTAGTTCGACCGCTGGAGCTTCCCACTGAACCAGCGAATCGGCTGCGGTCAACTTCTGCGCGTAGGTCGCACCAAAGGCAGCTTGCGGCGTGGCTGCGATCGTTCCGACGTGATCGAGGCATTCGATTAGCGCATCCGCACCTAGGCGGGCGAGACGTTGATGAAGCGAGTCACCCGTGTCGCTCGGGTCGATCGAGCATTCAACGCGGCGGAGTACGGGGCCGGTGTCGAGGCCCGGGTCCATCTGCATGATCGAGACGCCCGTAGTTTGGTCGCCTGCCATCATGGCGCGTTCGATGGGTGCGGCCCCCCGCCAGCGTGGCAACAGCGATGCGTGGACGTTGATGCAGCCGTGCCGAGGTGTCTCGAGAATGGCCGCCGGCAACATCAGGCCGTACGCGGCGACGATCAGCGCGTCCAGCCGATAGGAAGCGAGCCGCTCGACCTCCGCCCGCAACGACTTCGGTGAATGCACTTCAAGACCACGCGTGCGCGCTAGCGTCTCAACGGCCGAGGGCTTGATCTTGCGTCCGCGGCCGGTCGGTTTTGGGGGCTGGCAGTAGACGACGTCGACGTCATGACGCTTGAGCAGCGCACTCAAGATGACCGCGGCAAAGTCGGGCGTGCCGGCGAAACCGAGACGGAGTCGTGACTGCGAGAGCGGTGTCAACGGGTCAGGTGCCGACGCGGTGCTGTTTCTCGAGTTTCTTGCGGATGCGCTGCCGCCTCAGACTCGACAGGTAGTCGACGAACAGCTTGCCCTCGAGGTGGTCGCACTCATGTTGGATGCACACCCCGAGCGTGCCGTCGGCCACCAGTTCGATCGGCGCTCCGTTTCGATCGAGTGCGCGCACCCGAATCCGGTCCGCACGCGTCACTAATTCATAGAATCCGGGGATCGAAAGACAGCCTTCCTGTGTCTCTTGCTCACCCTCGAGAAGATCGATCTGTGGATTGATGAAAGCGTAAGGCGTGTCACGTTTGTCTGAGACGTCCACGACGATGATTCGCTTGTGCACGTTCACCTGGCTGGCCGCCAATCCAATACCCGGCGCCGCGTACATTGTCTCCAGCATGTCGTCGATCAGGCGCCGAATCGAGCCATCGACTTTGTCCACGGGAGTCGCCTTCGTACGCAAGCGAGGGTCCGGATACTCGAGGATAGTTAGCAGTGCCATGACGGTGTGATGTATCTCTAGTATTGGTGCAATTTGTGCTGCTAAGATTCAGAACGCTAATGATTTTCTGCCTGTGGATCAGCCGTGCCCACCGTGCTGCCCGCGTATCATAAAAGGATTCAAAACATGTGGAAATCGGTCCCTGTTTTGCTCGGTGCTGCGCTGCTCGCAGTCACGGCGTGGGCACAGTCTACGGGCAATCTGGAACCCTATTTGAGGGCGGACCATCCGGATTCCTATACCGTTCAGAAGGGCGACACACTCTGGGACATCAGCGGCCGGTTCTTGCAGAAACCATGGCAGTGGCCGGAGCTCTGGCGTTCGAACCCCCAGATCGAAAACCCCCACTTGATCTATCCCGGCGACACGGTTCGGCTAGTCTACATCGCCGGCCAGCCCGCGCTGGTGGTTGATCGCGGCGACGGCTCGCGAACCTACAAGGCATCCCCTTCCTCAGACACGAAGATGTCGCCGCAGATTCGTGCGACGCCTCTCGAGAGCGCCATACCGGCCATCAACCTCGATGCGATTCAGGGCTTCCTGGTTCAGAACAGAATCGTCACGCCCGCTGAGCTCGATGCGGCGCCATACGTGGTGCAGGGTGACAGTGAGCGCTTAGTAGTAGGTGGTGGCGATCGCCTGTATGTGCGCGGTGCGCTACCGGAGAGCGAGTCGTACAGCTTCGTGCGCCGCGGTGAAATGTACCGCGACCCCGTGACCCAGGAGATGCTTGGCCTGGAGGCGACATATATAGGGTTGGGTCGCGTCGTCGCGAGTGAAGGGGACATTTCGACCTTTTTCGTGAGCAGCTCGCGCGAAGAAGTGCAGATCGGCGACCGTGTATTGCCGACTGAAGAGCGCAAGGTCGATTCGACGTTCTTCCCGAGCGCGCCGGCGAAACCGATTAATGGACAGCTCATTTCCGTGTTCGGTGGCGTCACGCAGGTTGGTCAATACGACGTCGTGGTAATCGACCGCGGCGAACGTGAAGGGCTTGTATCGGGCAACGTTCTGGCGATCTATAAGCGCGGCGCGTTAGCGAAGGACCGAATCGCCAGAGACACTGTTCGGCTGCCGTCAGAACGCGCGGGCGTTCTCATGGTGTTCCGTGTGTTCGAGAAGGTCTCGTACGGACTCGTACTGGCCGCCGAACGGCCGTTGGCGATACTCGACGAAGTAAGGAACCCGTGAGCCGTAGGTGATGCCGCGGCGCACATTCGGATCCGTTTCGTCCTACATCCCGTAGCGCGTAGACGCGCTCCAATGCGCAGCTTCGACCGAGAAGCTGCGCGTGTCACCTCGAGAATTGCGGTCCTTGCTTTTGGCGCTGATGGGCCGCGGCACGAGTTACGCGACCGTGCGGCGATCAGTCGCTGCAGCTTGGCGAGCGGGCGGCACCGCGAGTGACGCGATAGGCCGTCTGCAAGTCGAGCGCGGACTCGAAGTGCCGAGTGCCTCGGAACTCACTCGGGAGATTCGCGAGATCGAACGGCTCGGTCTCGTGGTGATCGATCTTCTCGACGAGTCATACCCGCCGTTGCTGGCAGCAACGCCAGATCCTCCACTCGCGTTGTTCCTTCAGGGAGGACGCGCCGCGCTGTGTCGGCCGATGTCGCTGGCGATTGTGGGCAGTCGGCGGTCATCTGCATCCGGCCGTGACGTTGCGAGGTCGCTGGCGTTCGATCTCGGCCGCGCAGGGTTCGCGATCATCAGCGGTCTGGCGGCAGGCATCGACGGTAGTGCGCACCGTGGGGCGCTCGAAGCCGGCGCAGCGACCGTCGCGGTGATGGGCGGCGGGCATGGTCGTATCTATCCGTCGACTCACCACGGTCTGGCCCGGGAGCTCGTAGCTGCGTCGGGCGCACTCGTATCTGAGTACCCGCCCTCGGTTGCCCCGCTCAAGGGACACTTCCCCGAACGAAATCGGATTATCAGCGGCCTCTCCGCCGCAGTACTCGTGGTCGAGGCGACTGTCCGAAGCGGCAGCCTGATTACGGCACGTATGGCGCTGGAGCAGGGGCGCGACGTTCTCGCCGTACCCGGTTCGGTACATGGCGGCCGCAGCGGTGGGTGTCACCGCTTGATCAAACAAGGGGCGGCGCTGGTCGAAAATGCGCTGGACGTGCTCGAAGTATTCGGACTCGAAGCGCCACCCTCAGCGGAAGTGGAAATGAACCGACCCTCGAATTCACTTCTTGCACGCGTGCTGGAGGCGGTGCCGCTCGAAGTAGCGCAGCTGCACGACATCGTAAAGTCGTCAGGAATGCCGGTTGAAGATGTACTAGGTGCGTTGGTGGAGTTGGAGCTCGAGGGATTTGTGGAGACCAATCGCGACGGTTATATTCGGCGCCCACGCCCGATTAGAGACACATCATGACCTGGGTTGCGATCCTCATGGGTTCCGAGAGCGACTGGCCGGTCATGCAAGGTGCGGCAGAGACGCTCGAATCGCTGGGGGTCGGTTGCGAGGTGCGGATCACTTCGGCACATCGCACGCCGCGCGCTACGGCCGACTACGTCGCCGATGCGCAGAAGCGCGGGTGTCATGCGTTCATTTGTGGCGCCGGAATGGCAGCACACCTTGCCGGCGCGGTCGCCGCGCATACGATCAAACCCGTCATTGGTGTGCCGATTGATTCGGGCCCGCTGTCCGGATTCGACGCCCTGCTTTCAACGGTTCAGATGCCTGGCGGCATTCCCGTTGCGACGGTCGCTGTCGGCAAGGCAGGCGCGAAGAACGCAGCGTATCTCGCTGCGCAGATGCTCGCGCTCAGCGATGCGGCGCTGGCACAGCGGTTGAGCGCCGATCGAGAGGCGAATGCGTCGCGGGTCGTGGAACAGAATGCGCGCCTTGCGCAGCAGCGTACTGGAAAGAGCTGAAACGCGATTGCTGATCAACGAAGCATTTCACCTGGGCGTGGCGGCCGATGTGCTGCGTTCAGGCGGTATCGTCGCGCACGCCACCGAAGGTGTCTGGGGCCTGGCTTGCGATCCCTTTGATACCGCCGCGGTGTCGCGACTGCTCGATCTCAAAGGTCGGTCGATTCGCAAAGGGCTGATTCTGATCGGTGCCGACGAGTCCGACTTCGCACTGGAGCTAGCAGCACTCAGCGAGCTCGATGCGGCGCGCGTTCGGCGCAGCTGGCCGGGTCCGGAAACGTGGCTTGTGCCGAATCGCCAGTACCCGTCATGGATCACCGGCGGCCGCTCATCGGTGGCTGTTCGCGTTCCCGGCCACGATCAGGCACGCACCTTGTGCGCAATCTTCGGTAGTGCGCTCGTGTCGACCTCGGCCAACCCCGCCGGTCGCCCAGCGGCGCGATCCGAGTTGGCGGTGCGACGTTATTTCGCCGATTCCGTCGACCTTGTTTTGCACGGAGAGTTGGCGGGCAACTCATCTCCAAGCCGCATTCGTGACGCGGTGTCCGGAGCGCGCTTTCGATGACGCGCAGGTTCGTAGTTGTCGGCAACCCCGTCGAACATAGCTTGTCGCCGCGCATCCACCGTATGTTTGCCGCGCAGACGGGCCGCGATCTGCAATATGATACGTTGCTCGCGCCCCTCGACGGATTTGTTAGGACGCTCCACTCGTTCTTCGCGTCCGGCGGGAGCGGTGCGAATGTAACGCTGCCCTTCAAGGAGGCAGCATTCGATTGGGTAACGTCGTGCGACGAGTACGCCGGCTCCGCCGGCGCAGTCAACACGATTGTGGCGTCCGCCGGCGAGTTCCGTGGCTACAACACGGACGGGATTGGGTTGGTGCGCGACCTAACGACCAACCTAGGCTGCGATCTGAACGGGAAGCGCGTCCTGATTCTCGGGGCCGGCGGCGCCGTTAGGGGAATCATTGGCCCGTTGCTTGGGGCGAGTCCGAGTTCTGTGGTCGTTGCGAATCGGACTAACGCGAAGGCGCAGGCGCTGGTCGATCGATTTGAAGACCCGCGCCTCAGCGCGGCGAATCCGGACGCGCTCGATTGCGCGTTCGATATCGTCATCAATGGAACGTCGGCCGGACTGGTTGGTTCGTTGCCGAAGTTGGGGACGCGCGCCATCGAGCAGGCTCTCGTATACGACATGGTTTATGGCGAAAACGCGGTGCCGTTCTGCGCGTGGGCGCGCGAGCACGGCGCGGCGCGAGCAGTCGACGGTCTCGGCATGCTGGTTGAACAAGCCGCTGAAGCGTTCACGCTGTTTCATGGCGTGCGGCCAAATAGCAGTCCGGTCTTGGGCGAGCTGCGCGCTTCGTGAATCGCGCGCGGTTCATTGCCGGCGCGCTGTGTCGCGCGTGCGGCGAGGTCGACCGGATCGTCGTCGAAGAGTCTCCTGACGGTCGTACGCAGCGGTGTGTAGCGTGTGGTCACCGGGAATCGATGCATGACGAGGAGAGGAAACAGGCGGCGATGATCATCCGGATTTCGAAGGGTGACGCTTCAGACAAGAAGACCAGGTGATCGAGCGCGCGGAATTCGAGTCGGCCTTTCGTCGGTCGACTGTCTAGTGCGTCGCGGCATATAAGGGGTATATCGAGGTTCCAAACCGCGCCGCTATCGCTATAATTGCGCCGTTTTTTGCGGCTTGATTTTCCGATTGCACATGCTGCAAGCCGCGGCGGGCTCAAGAGGTCGTTACGAACCTCGAGCCAAAGCGATGGTGGTGCGCGTTCCCTGAGTGAGTACCGGCCTGTCCTGCGGTTCGGAGTCGATCGATGGGATTCACCCCAGTAACGAAGTGATGCTCGAACGAGACGGGCGCCGTCGATTGTTTGCAATCCAAGAGCAAGGTACCAAGGTGAACATGAATCTTCTTATGCGCGTTCTGGTGGGTGTTTCCATCGCGGGCTGCGCCAGTGGTGTTTGGGCGGACGATCTCAATCTGACGCCGGGCGCGACAGCCATTAGCCATGACCAGTACGGCCTGCACATGCTCGTCTTGTACATCTGCATCGCCATCGGCATCGTGGTGTTCAGCGTGATGGGCTACTCGATGTACACGCACCGGAAATCGCAAGGCGCCGTTGCCGCACACTTCCATGACAACACGCGACTCGAAATCCTCTGGACGATCATTCCCGCGCTGATCCTCGTAGGAATGGCGTATCCCGCCACCGTCACGCTGATCAAGATGTACGACACCGGCGGCGAAGATCTGATTGTCGAAGTACGCGGCTACCAGTGGAAGTGGCAATACAAGTATCTGGATGAAGACCACAAGAACGCACTGTCGTTTTTCAGCAATCTTTCGACGTCGCAGGACGAGATCCACAACAGGGCACCTAAGGGCGAGTTCTACCTCCTCGAGGTCGACAAGCCCCTAGTGATCCCGACGAAGAAGAAGGTTCGTTTCCTGATCACCGGTAACGACGTGATTCATGCCTTCTCGGTGCCGGACTTCGGAATCAAGCGCGATGCAATCCCCGGGATCCTCAATGACGTCTGGGCGTATGTGGATGAACCGGGCGTGTATCGCGGTCAGTGCTCTGAATTGTGCGGTAAAGACCACGGCTTCATGCCAATCGTGGTGAACGCGGTTCCCGAAGACGAATACAACACGTGGTATGCGAAGGAACAGGCCGCCTACGCCGAGCGCGAAAAGATGGCGAGCCAGACTTTCACGGCGGAACAACTGATGACCCTTGGCGAGCAGGTCTATACGACGAATTGTGTGGCGTGCCATCAGGCGAATGGACAGGGTGTGCCGCCGGTCTTCCCGGCGTTGGCGGGCAGCAAGATTGCAACCGGCGACCGCGCCGAGCACATTCATCGCGTCTACAGCGGTGTTGCGGGAACCGCGATGCAGGCGTTCGGTACTCAGCTGAACGCTGCGGAAATTGCGGCTGTCGTTCACTACGAGCGGCATTCGTGGGGCAACAACGCGAATGACGTCACCCAACCGATCGACGTTTTGAACCTGGTTTCGGCGCAGTAGGGGCTAAAGCATGAGCGCAGTCATAGAGCATCACGACGATCACGGTGACCACGACCACGGTCCCGCGAAAGGGATCACGCGGTGGTTGTTCACCACCAACCACAAGGACATCGGCACGCTGTACCTCTGGTTCAGCTTCACCATGTTCTTGATTGGCGGGTGCTTGGCGCTGGTGATACGCGCCGAGCTTTTTCAACCCGGGCTGCAGTTCGTGGACCCCGCGTTCTTCAACCAGATGACGACCAACCACGGTCTCATCATGGTGTTCGGCGCAATCATGCCGGCGATGGTTGGACTCGCGAACTGGCTCATACCGATGATGATCGGCGCGCCGGATATGGCGCTGCCGCGTCTCAACAACCTCTCATTCTGGATCCTGCCGTTTGCCTTCGGTCTGCTGATCTCCACCCTCTTCATGGAAGGTGGTGGTCCCAACTTCGGCTGGACGTTCTACGCACCGCTGTCGACGACTTATGCGCCGAGCACGGTCACGTTCTTCATCTTCGGCGTCCACATGATGGGCGCGTCGTCGATCATGGGTTCAATCAACATCATCGCGACGATTCTGAACATGCGCGCGCCGGGCATGACGCTGATGAAAATGCCGTTGTTCGTATGGACATGGCTGATTACCGCGTATCTGTTGCTCGCGGTGATGCCGGTGCTCGCAGGCGTGGTGACGATGATGCTGTTCGATGTGCATTTTCACACGAGCTTCTTCAACGCCGCGGGCGGCGGTGACCCGGTGATGTTCCAGCACATCTTCTGGTTCTTCGGGCACCCCGAGGTGTACATCATGATTCTGCCGGCGTTCGGCGTCGTATCGCAGATCATTCCGACGTTCGCGCGCAAGCCGCTCTTCGGCTACGACTCGATGGTGTACGCGGTTGCATCGATTGCGTTCCTTTCGTTCATCGTGTGGGCGCACCACATGTTCACCGTTGGCATGCCGCTCGCGGGTCAGCTCTTCTTCATGTACGCCACGATGCTGATCGCGGTGCCGACCGGCGTGAAGGTATTCAACTGGGTCGCGACCATGTGGCGCGGCTCGATGACGTTCGAAACACCGATGCTGTTCTCGATCGCGTTCGTCATTCTGTTCACGATCGGCGGATTCTCGGGCCTCATGCTCGCAATGACGCCGGTCGACTTCCGTTATCAGGACACCTACTTCGTCGTCGCGCACTTCCACTACGTGCTCGTGCCGGGTTCGTTGTTCGGCATCATCGCGGCGGTGTACTACTGGTTGCCGAAGTGGTGCGGACGCATGTATGACGAGTCGCTAGGCAAGCTGCATTTCTGGCTGTCGTTCATCGGCGTGAACGTGACGTTCTTCCCGCAGCACTTCTCCGGTCTTGCGGGAATGCCGCGACGCGTACCCGACTACGCGTTGCAATTCGCCGACTTCAATATGCTCTCGAGTATCGGCGCATTCATCTTCGGGTTCTCGCAGGTGTTCTTCCTGTTCGTCGTGATCAAGACGATTAGAAGCGGTAAACCGGCAACCGCGCGTGTGTGGGATGGTGCGCATGGTCTCGAATGGACGGTACCGTCACCGGCGCCGTATCACACATTCACGCATCCGCCGGTAGTGACCGAAGCAGAGGCGCATTCGTAAGGCGATGACCACGGGTCGTTCAACCCCCTGGAAACTACTCGCACTCGTCGTCGGGATGTTCGGCTTCGGGTTCGCGCTGGTTCCGATGTACGACATGCTGTGCGAAGTCACCGGTCTCGGCGGCCGCACGGGCGACCTATACGTGTATGACCCAGCGAAGGTGTCGCCGGACGAGTCGAGACTCGTGAAGGTGACGTTTCTCACCAACGTCAACGATGGCATGACTTGGGAGTTCCGCTCCGAGCAGGGTTCGGTACGCGTGCACCCCGGTGAATTGAGCGAGGCGAAGTTCTTCGTCCGCAACACAACCGATCGTGTGATGGTTGCACAAGCGGTGCCATCGTTGGCGCCCGGGAGCGCAGCCGAGTATTTCCACAAGACCGAGTGCTTCTGCTTCACGCGGCAGGTGCTGGAACCGGGGCAGAGTCTCGAGATGCCGATGCGCTTCTTCGTCTCGCCGGACCTACCGCGGGGGCAGGATTCGATTTCTCTTTCGTACACCTTATTCGACGTCACTCAGCTTGCAGCCGACGGACAGATCGCAACCGGGGCTTGAACGCTCACGGCATTAATGGAGCAACCGCGTAATGGCCACACACGAACATTCTGAAGACTCATCGGTCTACTACGTTCCGCACAACGGTTGGTATCCCGTCTTTGCGGCGTTCGGCATCTTCCTAACACTCGTGGGCGTGGGGCATTGGCTCAACATGCTGAAGGCCGGCCAACCGCCGAACCACGCGACCTTGTTCGTCGGTGCGACGGTCCTCGCGCTCGTGCTGTTCTTCTGGTTTGCGAAGGTCATCCAGGAAAACCATGCCGGCATTCCGAATGCGCAAGTGAAGCGTTCGTACGTCTGGGGAATGAGCTGGTTCATCTTTTCTGAAGTGATGTTCTTTGCCGCATTCTTCGGCGCGCTTTATTACGCGCGGCACTTCTCGGTGCCGTGGATCGGCGGCGAAGGCGCCAAAGGCATTACCGGAGAATATCTGTGGCCGAACTTCTCGCCGACGTGGCCCGTCATCAACAATCCGAACCCTGAGATCTTCACCAATCCTCACGAATCGATGGCCGCCCCGAAGCTCTCGGCATGGGTTCAGTATCTGCCGTTCTGGAACACCGTGATTCTCTTGTCTTCGAGTTTCACCGTTCACTTCGCGCATACGGCAGTCAAAGAGAACCGACGCGGCGCATTGAAGTTCTGGCTGTTCATCACCGTGGCGGCCGGCGTGCTGTTCCTCGTGCTGCAGGGCTACGAATATCACCACGCTTATACGGAGCTCGGACTGACGCTGGGGTCAGGCATCTACGGATCGACGTTCTTCATCCTGACCGGATTTCACGGCTTCCACGTGACGCTCGGTGCTTTCATTCTGCTGGTTCAGTTCCTCCGGGCCTTGCGCGGGCACTTCAAGCCGGATGATCAGTTCGGCCTCGAAGCTGCCTCGTGGTACTGGCACTTCGTCGACGTCGTTTGGGTGTGCCTGTTCCTATTCGTGTACGTGATCTGATCGAATGTCGGCGCGCTAACGCCCGTACCATGGCGCGTGTAGCGCGAGCTGGCCGGTAGCAAGACCGTATCCGACCGCGGCGAGCAGCGCTGCTGCAAAACATATCCGTACGCCGAGCGCATATAGCGTCCGCTTCGAGTCGGGTTTGTCGCTGTCCTTGAAGAGAAAGCCGAGACCGGTGAACAGGCTGACCAACACTCCGATGAGCAGGAATACGATGAGCGCCTTCAGAAACACGCGACGATCCGGAGAGATGGAGTGCGAACACTCTAACCCAGGCATCCGGCTGCTGTAAGGATCGTGCCACGCTTCCGTCCCGGCGTGAGGATGACGCTGCTGGTCGTGGCGCTTGTGCCGTTGACCGTCAGCCTCGGCTTTTGGCAGATCGATCGAGGCGCACAGAAGCGCACAATTGAAGACGCACGACTCGCGAGTTATGGCGCTCTACCGGTCGATGAGGCGCACTTGATGGACGCTCCTGCGTTTTCGCGCGCGCGCGTTGAAGGTCGCTACGATGGCGAGCGGCAATTTCTCGTGGACAATCGTTCGCAGCGGGGTATGGCGGGGTACGCGGTAGTCACGCCGTTCGATAGCGTTGGCGGCAGGCGACTGCTCGTCGACCGCGGTTGGATCGCGGCGCCTGCGTCTCGCAGTGACTTGCCCGATGTTCCACCTCCGAGCGGTGTTGTGAAGATCGTGGGTACCTTGTGGACGGCCAGTGCGGCAACGCGGGATACGAGTGTGTGGAGCGAAGGGTGGCCGAAGCGTGTCGAACAGTTCGATGCGGGTCGAATGGGTGAAGCAGTGGGTGACGCAATGCCGATGGAGTTCAGACTGGAGGAAGGTCAACCCGGCAGTCTCGAGCCGATCTTGCTGGGTGAGGAAATGTCGTCGACCCGCCACATCGGCTACGCGGTGCAGTGGTTTGCAATGGCCGCGGCGTTGGTCGTGGCGTACCTGATTCTGGGTGTGCGACGAGGGCTCGAGCAATGAACACAGAAGCCAATCAGATTCGGCGCAACCGAACGTTGCTGGTCGGTCTCTTCGCTATTGCGATCGTGCCGTTGCTCGGGGCGTCCTGGCTCTACGAGTCGTCGCGCAGTTCGAAGCCATGGGGCACAACAAATCGCGGCGAGCTGCTCGATCCGATCGTCTCCGTCGAAGCGTTGCACCTGACCGCCGCTGATGGCGCTTCGTCGATGGTGGACAGTGGACAGTGGTGGTTGGTGACGGTATCGAACGATGGTTGCAGCGCCGATTGTCAGAACGCGGTTCAGCAGCTCCACCAGCTTCACATTCTGCTCGGTCGAGATGGGTCGCGCGTAAAGCGCGGGCTGATCGAACTCGGGGCGACACCGGTGACTGCAGAGTTGTCGCAGTATCCCGAAGTCGCGCAATTCAGCGGCGAGGCACAGGCGCTGAAGTCCGGTGTGTACATCGTCGATCCGTTGGGGAACCTGGTACTGCGTTACGGCTTTGGCGATGCCGGCAAACCCGTGCTGCAGGATCTCAAGCAGTTGTTGAAGGTGTCGCACATTGGCTGATCGAGCCGCGCGCATCCGGCTTCGCCGCCTCGCGGCGGTCGGTGTGGTGCTGGCGCTCACGGTGGTCGTGCTCGGCGCATTCACACGTCTGAAGGATGCCGGGCTCGGGTGCCCCGATTGGCCCGGCTGCTACGGCTACCTATCGGTTCCGGGAGCAGCAGCCAACGTCGAGACCGCGGAGGCGCGCTTCCCGCACGCACCGTTTGAGGCGCACAAAGCGTGGCCGGAGATGGTGCACCGATACTTCGCTGGCGCGTTGGGCCTTCTGATACTGGTGGGAGCAGCGCTCGCGATTCGCGGTCGCAAAGAAAAAGAAGATGTGCCGCTGCGATTGCCGCTGGCGCTTTTGCTGCTCGTAGTCATGCAGGCAGCGTTTGGAATGTGGACCGTGACGTTGAAACTGTGGCCACAGGTTGTCACCACTCACTTGCTCGGCGGGTTCGCCACGCTGGGTCTGTTGTGGCTGCTGTATCTACGTTTGACGCCGACTACGCCGATTCCTGCGAGTCTGCGACCGCATGCCGCAGTCGCGCTGGCCGCGGTCGTCCTCCAGGTGATGTTGGGCGGCTGGACCACGTCGAACTACGCGGCGCTTGCGTGTCCCGACTTTCCGACGTGCCACGGTGTGTGGTGGCCGCCGATGGATGCCGCGGACGGCTTCGACGTGTTCCAGGACATCGGCCCCAATTATCTCGGCGGTCTGCTCGACAACACCGCGCGAACCGCCATTCACATGGGCCATCGGATAGGTGCGTTGTTGGTGTTATTTGCCGTCGGCAGTCTTGCCCTGCGGCTGCTCTCGATCGAATCTGCAAGGCGATTGGGAGTTGCGGTCGCGGCGTTGCTGCTGATTCAGATTGCTCTCGGGGTCATGAACGTGGTGCTGACATTGCCGCTTCCGGTCGCAACCGCCCACAACGGCACCGGCGCGCTCTTGTTGCTCGGGGTTATTACAGTAAACTACCGCTCCTTCCGAACTGGGGTCCCCCGATGAGCGAGCTGGCAGCGCCTATCGCACGCGCGGCTTGGCGTGATTTTCTCGAAATGTGCAAGCCGCGCGTCGTGTTGCTGATGCTGCTGTGTGCCATCGTAGGAATGTTCCTCGCGACGCCCGGAATGGTGCCGATAGGCGCACTTGTTTTCGGGACGTTGGGAATTGCGTTGGTCGCGGCATCGGCGGCAGTGGTCAATCACATTGCCGACGCGGAGATCGATGCGCGAATGGCGCGTACGCACGATCGCCCTGTTGCGACCGGTCGCGTAACCGCGAGACAAGGTTTGTTGTTCTCCGCCGTGATGGGAATTGCGGGGACAGTCGTTCTGTACCAACTGGTCAATCCGCTAACGGCCTGGCTCAATCTCGCATCGTGGTTTGGTTATGGCATCGTTTACACGCTGTTCCTGAAGCGGGCCACGCCCCAGAACATCGTGATCGGGGGGTTGTTCGGCGCCGCGCCACCGTTGTTCGGTTGGACGGCCGTGAGCAATTCGGTCGAGCCCGGTGGATTGTTGTTGGTGCTGATCATCTTCGCGTGGACGCCGCCGCACTTCTGGGCGCTTGCGCTCGATCGCAAGGAAGAATATCGCAACGCCAATGTGCCGATGCTGCCGGTGACGCACGGTGAGTCGTACACGCGGTGGCACATCCTCATCTACACGCTGATTCTAGTCGTCGTCAGTTTGATGCCGTTTCTCATCGCAATGAGCGGTGTGATTTACCTCGTGTCCGCGGCGGCGCTCGGAGTCGGCTTCCTCTATTGGGCGGTCGAACTGTTGCGAGCTCAGAACCCGCGAGCTCCGATCGAAACCTTCCGCTACTCCATTGTGTATCTGATGCTGCTGTTCATTGCGTTGCTCATCGATCACTACGTGCCCATCGGCGTTCCGACATTTACCAACGGACTCCCTGGAAATCCGGCGTGACGAGCGGAGTCCGCACGACCGTTCTGCTTTGCGTGGCGTTCGTTGCAGTCGTACTGGGCGCGCTGGTGTACAAAGCCACGCGCGAGCCACTGCTCGATGAAGCGGCACTGAAGGAACAGGGCACGTTCCTGCTGCCGGCGCCTCGTGACATCGTGCCGTTCAGTCTCACCGATCAGAACGGAAACGCATTCGACAATACGAATCTCAAGGGCCACTGGTCGCTGCTGTTCTTCGGGTTCACGTCATGCCCCGATGTGTGTCCAGTAACGTTGTCGGCACTGGCTCAGGTCGAAAAGCGCCTCGCCGATTCCGGACGCGAAGATTTACTCAGCAATCTGAAGGTCTACTTCGTCTCAGTCGACCCGGACCGCGACAGCGCCGCGGTAGTGGCCCAATACACCGAGGCCTTCTCACCGAACTTCACCGGCGTAATCGGCACGCACGACGCGCTGGCGGCCTTTGCGCAGCAGGTCAATGTGGCGTTCATGAAGGTGCCGGATACGAACGGCGGCTACACCATCGACCACACGGGCAACATCGTCATAATAGATCCGAACGGGCGCTACGCAGGCTTCATGAAGCTGCCGCATCAGCCCGATCGGATATTGATGGCATACAAGTCGTTTGCCGGAAGGTCCTGACGCAGATCACGCCAGCAGGCGGGCATCCAGATAGTAGAAGTGAGCGAAGTGCTGTTCGACGATCCGCTGAAACTCTTCCGGATTGTTGACACGAACCTGCGCGTCGATGTGCCGCCTCATCGAAACCGTTAGTCTCGAAAGCCAGAACGCGGTCGCCGAATACAAAGCGAACATCGGGAAATACCAGATCTCGCCGAGCGTCAGCGGACGGATTGCGTGATATGCGCGCAACAGTGCGAGCGTTCGATCGGAGTCGAGCACGCCGCTGCTGTCGTTGCACCAGTCGTTCGCAACCACCGCGAGATCGTAGATCCAGTAGCCGGTGGCTGCATGATGAAAGTCGACAACCCCCGTCAATCCGCGTTCCGAGAACAGCACGTTGTCGCGAAATATGTCGCCGTGAATGACGCCGCGCGGCAGACGCCGCACGTCCTCGCGGCGAAGCATCGACCCGATCGTCTCGACTGCGTCGCGCGCCAGCCGATAGTTATCGTATGGGATCTGGCCACGCACCGACTCGGTGTTTTGAACGAGCCACGCCTCGTTTCGCGGATGCTCGGGTGCTTGTTTCGCAAGCGACAATGTCGCCTTGTGAAACCGGGCGAGAAACCGCCCGACGGACTCACAATGGCGCATGGTGGGATTGACGACGTGCCTTCCCGATAGTCGCGGTGACACCATGGTGGGCTTGCCGTTGATCTGGTCGCTCGGCGAACCATTGCGATTGCGGATGATCGGTGCGACGGGTAATCCGGCTTCGGCGCATGCATCGAGAAGTTGCACGATCAGCGCACCGGAGTTGGGTGGACGCTCGAGCATCGTGACGACCACCTCGTGCGGACCGCGTTGCGATGCGACGCGTACGAAGTAGTTGGAGTTCTCTACTCCATTCGACGCGGGCCAATAGCGCTCGAGGCCGCCGAGTTCGTATTTCGCGAGCAGATCTTCGAGATCCGGCTCGTTGAGAGAAGTAATCGCAGCCACTGCTTCCCTAAAACTCGATGATCTTCCAACTGGGAATCAACATGTCGGCCTGTTCGAGATCGCCGAACCCGCGCGTGCTGTCGCGCGGGACGAGATAGTACGGCACGCCTCGCTTGGGGACGATCTTGATCATGCGAAGTTCGCCCGCCTGACGATATTCGTACACCGTTCTTTCTTCGCCGACGACGATCGTGACTTCAGGACCGGTGGACTCACGGTCCGCTTCGGATGCGGTAGCGATCGCAGCAAAGCTTGCGAGCATTGCCGCGATCAACCAACGATGCGCCTTCCTGTTTCGAGCCACGCGAATTAGGTGCTGTGATAGAGTCCATAAGATTCCAATCTTGACCCAATTCATGGCCAACGACAAACCCTTGGTTCTCGTCGACGGTTCCTCATACCTGTTCCGCGCGTTTCATGCACTTCCATCACTGTCGACTGTCGACGGCCATCCTACCGGCGCTGTGCGCGGCGTCATCGGAATGTTGAAACGACTCGCCAAGGATTATGCAGGTAGCCCGATAGCCGTCGTGTTCGACGCGAAAGGTCGCTCGTTTCGCAACGAACTCTATGCGGCGTACAAAGCGAATCGTCCGTCGATGCCCGACGACTTGCGCGTTCAGATCGCACCCATCCACGACATCATCCGCGCGATGGGATTGCCGCTGCTGATCATCGAGGGTGTCGAAGCGGACGACGTGATCGGCACGCTGGCGGGCGAAGCGACACAGAAGCAACGCAACGTAGTGATATCGACGTCTGACAAGGATCTTGCGCAACTGGTCAGCGATCACGTGACGCTCGTCGATACGATGACCGATACACGTCTCGATCGCGATGGCGTGATCGCGAAATTCGGAGTGCCGCCCGAACGCATCATCGACTACCTCGCGCTGATGGGCGACACGTCCGACAATGTCCCGGGCGTTCCCAAGGTAGGACCGAAGACGGCCGCAAAATGGATTGCCGAATACGGCTCGCTCGAAGAGGTCATGGCGCAAGCGGCAAACATTCAGGGAAAGATCGGCGAAAATCTGCGCGCGAGCCTAGCGATACTGCCGATGTCGAAGCAGTTGACCACGATCAAGTGCGATGTCGATCTGGCCGTCGGGGTCGACCAGTTGATTCCTGACGCCGCCGATCTTACGAAGTTGTCTGAGCTGTACACGCGCTTCGAGTTTCGTCCGTGGTTGGACGAATTGCTTGCCGACGGAAGCGCGCCGCCCTCGCCCAGCGCCGTCGCGGCCGTAGACAAGCGCTATGAAACCATCGTGGACTGGGGTGCGTTCGATCAATGGCTCGAGCGCATCCGCGAACGCGGCAGGCTGTCGCTCGACACCGAGACGACCAATCAGGACTACATGCGGGCCGAGCTGGTCGGTATCTCGTTCGCAGTCGAAGCGGGTCACGCCGCGTACGTACCGCTCGGTCACGATTACCTCGGCGCACCGGAACAGCTGCCGCGCGATGAAGTCGTTGCGCGACTGAAGCCGCTTCTCGAGGACGCGACGCTGCTTAAGGTCGGACAGAACCCGAAGTACGACAAGAACGTGCTGAAGTCGTATGGCATCGAGCTCGAGGGCATCGCGTTCGACACGATGCTCGAAAGCTACGTGCTCGATAGCGTTGGATCGAGCCACGACATGCGCGATCTCGCCGAACGACATCTGGGTTTGAAGACGATCAGCTTCGAAGATGTTGCCGGGAAAGGCGCCAAGCAGGCGACGTTCAATTCGGTACCCGTCGAGCGCGCCACTGAGTACGCGGCTGAAGACGCCGATTATTCGCTGCGGCTGCATGAAGTACTTTGGCCCAAGCTCGTCGCCGAACCGCGCTTGCGGTCCGTATTCGAAGACATTGAGATGCCGCTGCTGGGCGTTTTGTCGCGAATGGAGCGGACCGGCGCGAAGGTCGATGGCAAGCTACTGGCGGCGCAGAGCGACGAGCTTGCGCGGCGCATCGCGGAGCTTGCTCAAGAGGCGTATGGGATGGCCGGCGAAGCCTTCAACCTGGATTCGCCTAAACAGTTGCAGGTGATCCTGCACGACAAACTCGGCTTGCCCGTGCTGCGTAAGACGCCGGGCGGGCAACCTTCGACTGCGGAACCGGTGCTCGCGGAACTCGCATTAGACTATCCATTGCCGCGCGTGATCATGGATTACCGCAGCCTTACGAAGTTGAAGTCCACATATACCGACAAGTTGCCGCTGCAGATCAATCCGCGTACAGGTCGTATACATACGTCATATCACCAGGCTGTCGCGGCTACCGGACGACTGTCGTCTGCCGATCCGAACTTGCAGAACATCCCTGTGCGCACCGCGGAAGGACGCCGCATTCGTCAAGCGTTCGTGGCACCGCAGGGGCGGACGCTGGTCGCGGCCGACTACTCTCAAATCGAACTGCGCATCATGGCGCACCTTTCCGCAGACGTTGGCTTGCGTCGCGCGTTTTCAGAAGGCCTGGATGTGCACCGGGCGACCGCTGCCGAAGTGTTCGGCGTACCGCTCGATATGGTGACGGCGGATCAGCGGCGAAGCTCGAAGGCCATCAATTTCGGGCTGATTTACGGCATG
Organism: Pseudomonadales bacterium; assembly: GCA_041739525.1. Lineage (GTDB taxonomy): Bacteria > Pseudomonadota > Gammaproteobacteria > Pseudomonadales > Azotimanducaceae > DATJGR01. The sequence continues at coordinate 94,600 of JBGSNQ010000181.1, forward strand.
TCCGCCTTTGGCCTCGGGCGTCAGCTCGGCGTCAGCCGCACCGTCGCAAACGAGTACATTGAACGCTACTTCGCCCGCTATCCGGGTGTACGCGACTACATGGATCGCGTTCGCGCAGACGCCGCTAAGCAAGGTTACGTCGAAACGGTGTTCGGACGACGTCTGTATCTCCCCGAGATCAACGCAAGCAACGCAATGCGGCGACAGGCGGCAGAACGCACGGCCATCAACGCGCCGATGCAGGGAACCGCCGCCGACATCATCAAGCGCGCAATGATCGCGGTGGATGGGTGGCTACCCAAGTCGGGAATTGCTGCGTCGATGATCATGCAGGTTCACGACGAACTTATCTTCGAAGTGGACGATGCAGACATCGAGCGACTGATCCCCGGCGTTGTGCAGCGCATGGAAGCCGCGGCTTCGCTCGATGTTTCTTTAGTGGTCGACGTTGGTCGTGGCCCCAACTGGGACGAAGCACACTGAGCGCCGTCAGGAGGTTGGCGGTGTCAACCAGGCGCTGAGCTTTTCGATCGCCTCGTCGCGCCCGACGCCGGTCAGCGCAGAAAAGAGTTGAAGCGAGAATTGTGGTGACGCTAAGCGCTGCTGTGCCGAGCGCAATGCCGACGTCGCGGCGCCATGGCGGAGCTTATCGGCTTTGTTCAGAAGCACATGCATCGACAGCTGCGTTTGTCGGATCCAATTGATCATCATTACATCGAACGGCTCGAATAGATGACGTATGTCCATCACGAGCACAATCGCGATCAGGTTCTCGCGACGCGCAAGATACTCTTCGACGTTGTCTTCCCAGATGCGTTTCTGACTCTTGGCCACGCGCGCGTAACCGTAACCCGGAAGATCGACGAGGCGACCGCCTTCGTTCGTCTCGAAGAAGTTCAGCAGTTGTGTGCGCCCGGGTGTCTTACTGGTGCGCGCGAGATGGTGATTGCGTGTTAGCTGATTGAGCACGCTCGACTTGCCGGAGTTCGATCGACCCGCGATCGCGACCTCCGGGACGACCGGCGGTGGACACTCTTTCAAGGTCGGTGCGCTGGTCAGAAAGTGCGCCACGATGCGGTCGGGGCGACCACCCATTCCAGTCACGTTGGTATATAATCCGCGCGCCTTTAGAGAGTCGTTAAGTTTAACAAAGCTATGCTCACGAAGTGGTTCCTCCTTGGTCTATTGGTGCTCGCCCCGACTGCAGTGCTGGCGGCGGGAAACGCGGAAGCAGGAAAGGCGTTGGCCGCACCGTGCGGCGCATGTCACGGGCAGAACGGTGTTGCGATGGTTCCGGGTACACCGAACCTCGCTGGCCAAAACGCCCGCTATCTCAACGCTCAGCTCGAGATGATCAAATCCGGTGTCCGATCGGCGCCCCTGATGGCGGGTCAACTCGACGCGCTCTCGTCGCAGAACCTCGCGGACCTCGCCGCCTATTTCGCCGCGATGCCTCCCACGGTGGGACAGGCGAGCGGCGACCTCATCGCGATGGGTGAGCAGATCTATCGCGGCGGCATCGCCGATAAGCGGGTGCCCGCGTGCACCGCGTGTCACGCGCCGACCGGTTCTGGCAACGCACCTGCGGGCTTCCCACACGTCGGCGGACAGCGCGCGGACTATGTGGTCGTTCAGCTCGTCGCCTATCGCGAGGGCATCCGTCAGACCGACGACAGCTACGGCGCAGCCATGCGCCAGGTCGCAAACGGCCTGACCGACCGCGAAATCAACGCCCTCGCGAGCTACATTCAGGGGCTGCACTAAACCGACCCAGCCGCTGTCGAACCGGAGTCGGACTGGGTGACATTTCCCCGTGCTGAGGAAGGTGAATGAATAAAGTCATTGCGGTGCTCGCCATTGTCTTTGGTTGCTTTGCGTCATCTGCAAACGCTCAAGGATTCGAAGTGGGCGTTAACTACGACCTGCTTCCGATCGCAGTAGAGACAGCCGATCCCAGCAAGATCGAAGTTGTCGAAGTGTTCTCTTACGGGTGTCCACACTGTTTCGAGTTCGAACCTTCGATCGAGGCATGGGCCGCTCGGCAACCTTCCGATGTGGAGTTCCGACGTATTCCTGCGGTGTTCCGAAAGGATTGGCAGATCCTGGCGCAGGCTTTCTATGCGGCCGAGGTGCTCGGCGTCACCAGCAAAGTGAACATGCCAATCTTCGAGGCGATTCACCTGAAGGGCCTGAATCCGAACGATCCGGCCGTCCTTGCGGCGGTGTTCAAGGATTCGGCCGGCGTGGACGGGGAGGAGTTTCTGAAGGTTCTGAACTCGTTTGGCGTACGCAGCAAGGTATTGCAAGCCGACGCGCAGGGCCGCATGTACAACCTTGCGGGGGTGCCAACAATGATCGTCGCGGGGAAGTACACGGTGTATGGTCAGAACTTCGTCGGCGGCAACGTCGATCGGTTGTCAGTTGTAGACTTTCTCGTGGCCAAGGAGCGGGCCGCGCGCAGTGAAGCCAAAGGAGCTCATGCCCAATAATCGAACGCCCGAACTGCCGGCCACACCTCAGTCGAGGCGAAACATGCTTGCTAGACTGCCTGAATCCATCATCGAGCGTGGTCTTGCGACAGGTATGAGAGGGGCCGGCGCACTTTCTAATTTCCGGTTCAATCGGCGCTTCGAGCCGCAATGCGAGGCGGTCGAGCCGCTGGTCAACCCGCGCGGTATTCCGATCGCGGACCTCGATGGCGACGAACTACGTCTGCTCAGTTTCAACATTCAGGTCGGCATCAGCACCGGCCGCTACCGCCACTATCTGACGAACGGCTGGAAACACCTGCTCCCCCACGAAGCGCGTGCCGACAACCTTCGGCTGATCGGTGATCTCGTTGCCGACTACGATGTTGTTGCGTTGCAGGAGGTTGATACCGGCAGCTTGCGTAGCGGCTTCGTGAACCAGGTGGAATACCTCGCCTATCGCGGCAACTTCCCATACTGGTACGCGCAGTTGAATCGCGATCTGGGCCCCATCGCGCAGCATGGCAACGGTCTGCTGTCGCGCCTGCAGCCGAACACGCTCGAAGACCACAAACTACCCGGCACTTTCGCGGGTCGCGGTGCGATCGTGATGCGTTTCCGTTTCGCCGGCGCCGAGGTGCTGGTGGTGCTGCTACACCTGTCGTTGGGCGAACGTTCGCGCCATCAGCAGCTCTCGTACGTGCGTTCCCTGATAAAGGACGAACCGTACGTTGTTGTGATGGGTGACATGAACAGTCACTTGAGCGGACTACTGTTCGATTCGCCGCTCGCCGATACGGCGCTTGTTCCGGCTGCCGACACGAAGCCGACCTATCCGAGCTGGCGCCCGGCGCTAACGCTCGATCACGTGCTGGTTACCCCGGGCCTAGCGATCCGCAGTTGCGACGTTCTCGATTGCAATCTGTCCGATCACCGTCCGGTTGCGGTCCGCATTTCGGTGAATCGGCCCGCACCGCAAGCGCTCCAGTAACAGTTGTCGGCGAGAAGACGTAACGCCTTCCCGCCGACGCTCAGTTCAGTTCAGTTCGCTGCGTCGCGTTTCACACACGCCGTTTCGAACAACTCCGGGTACTGTTTCGGATAGTCGGTCTTACAGAACGCAATGCTCGTGTTCGCCTGGCTGACGATGTACGCGTGAACCGACTTCGCCTGCTCTTCGTCAAGCACGTTTGCGAAGCTGACCATGCCCTTGCCCGAGAATGCGCCGCCGCGAACGATTGCATCGAAGGCCTCGTGGGTAGCGGGCGCCATGTAACGCAAGTCCGGCAGTACACCGCTGCTTGTTGCCCCCGGACCGTGACAGGTCGAACAGTACGCGTGGAACAGTTTCTCGCCTTGTGCAACTTGCTCGGGCGTCGCTTTCAGGTCCGGCGGAACCGGAATGTTGATAGGTGTCACCTTGGGTTCCGGCATAACAGCCTTGCCGCCCAACTTGAACACGAGTATGCGCCCCTCAGTGAGCACGTTGTCGCGATGCTTCGGAACGCCGGATGCAAGCGCGAACGCGCCGCCCCAGCCTGCTGCAACCGCAATATACTGCTCACCGTCCACCGAATAGGAAACTGGTGGCGCGATGATGCCGCTGTGCACCGGCATCGACCAGACGAGCTTGCCGGTGTCGGCCGTGTATGCCGCGAACGTGCCATCGGACAGACCCTGGAAGACGAGGTTCCCTGCGGTGGAGAGCAGACCGCCGTTCCAAGACGTCTTGTGATCGACCCGCCACACTTCCTTTTGCTTCACCGGATCCCAAGCTGACAGATGACCACCGACGTTGTGCAGCGCCTTGATCTGCCCCTCTACAGTTTTGGCAGGGATCATCAGATCGGTATCCACCGCGAGGTTCCATGAGCCGGGTTGATACTTGAAGGCATTGTTCTGGCCGTACTTGAACTCGAGATCGAGCACCGGAATGTAGACCAGCCCGGTCATGGGGCTATACGTCATCGGATGCCAGTTGTGTCCGCCATACGGTGACGGACGAAGCGTCTTCGGTTCGTTCGCATACTGCGCATCGGGATTTTCGACGGGTCTGCCTGTCTCCTGGTCCACGTGTGTTGCCCATGTCACCTGCACGTACGCCTCCGCCGAAATGAACTCGCCGTTGGTTCGGTCGATGACGTAGAAGAAGCCGTTCTTGGGCGCCTGCATGATCACTTTGCGCGTGACGCCGTCGATCTGCAGATCCGCGAGGATCATGTGTTGCGTGGCGGTGTAATCCCACGTGTCGCCGGGCGTCGTCTGGTAGTACCACGCCATAGTGCCGTCGTCAGGGTTGACCGCGACGATCGACGATAGATACAGGTTGTCGCCGCCGCCGGGACTTCTGATGTATCGGTTCCAGGGCGATCCGTTGCCTACGCCGATGTACAACAGATTGAGTTCCGGGTCGTAGGCCATCGAGTCCCACACCGTACCGCCGCCACCGACCTCCCAATAGCGAGTACCCGGTGCGCTGCCAGCCTCACGCCAGGTTGCGGCTGCTTTCTCGAGATGAGGACCTTCGTACGGTTTCGACGGGTCGCCCGGAACCGTGTAGAAGCGCCACGCTTGATTGCCGGTCGCAGCGTCGTACGCGGTGATGTAGCCGCGCACGCCCAACTCTGCGCCGCCGTTACCGATGATGACTTTGTCGTGAACGATGCGCGGTGCGCCGGTGATCGTATAAGGACGCGCCTTGTCGATCGTGAGTTGCGACCACACTTCCTTTCCACTGCCGGCATCGATCGCAATCAGGCGTCCGTCGATGGTGCCGATGTACACGTTGCCTTTCCAAACGGCGACGCCGCGGTTGACCACGTCACAGCACGCATACTTGCCCCACTCTTTCGGCACCTGCGGATCGTATTGCCACAGCAGTTCGCCGGTTTTCGCATCGTGCGCAAACACGACGCTCCACGGTCCGCTCGTGAACATCACGCCATCGACCACGATCGGCGTCGCTTCGATGCCGCGCGTCGTGCCCGTGTTCCAGGACCACGCGAGTCCCAGGTCGCCGACGTTCTTGTCGTTGATCTGGTTCAGCGGAGAGAAGCGCTGCTCGGAATAGTTGCGGCCATGCTCGAGCCAGTTACCCGGTTCTTTGTCGGCGTCGATGATACGTTGCGCATCTACCGTCAGTGTCTTCTTGCGAATCTCGTCGGCACGCAGGTTCGTAGATGCGGCGGCGTTCGCCGGCGTTGCGGCCGCGTTGGCGGTCGCATCAGGTGGCGGTGATTTCGAGCACGCACAGACAAGAAACAGAACGACAGGCGCCAATAAAAGGCGCCGCATGAAGCGCAGCATGATTTCCCCCGCCGGACGATTTGTATTCTTGAACGATCGGCGGCGAGTGTATCAAAAGTCGCGAGAGGCGCTCAGGCGAGGTTCGACTTCGAAGGATCGGTTACGACCACCGGTTCCGGCTCCGACAAGTGCGTTTCCGACGCGTCCTTGTGCACTTCGGAATCGGGTGCAGAGGCTGCTTGACTCGTCGTCGCGCCGAGACCGATGCCGCCGGGCAGCAACGATCGCAGGAAATTGATGTTCTGGTCGGCAAGCCGTTGCATCAGCTTCAGCGGATTCGCGTTCAATACTTCGCGCATGCGACGCTGATAGAGTTCTTGCTGCTCGAGGAACGTCATGATGCTCTGCTCGAGATAACGACTGAGCACGCTCTGCATGCTGTCGCCGTAGAAGCGCACCACTTGTTCGAGCACCCGATTCGTCAACAGCGGTTCGTGCCCTTCCGCTTCCTGCTCGGCAATGATCTGCAGTAGCACCGACCGCGTGAGGTCTTTGCCGGTCTTCGAGTCGAGTACTTTCACGGGGTCCTTGCCCAGGATCATCTTGCGGACATCGTCGAGGGTGACGTATTCGCTTTGCTCGGTGTCGTAGAGCCGCCGATTGGGATATTTCTTCAGAATCCGCACCGCAACATGCTCCTCTCAAATGGGATCTCGATTAAGATCTGGACGCTCGGCGCCCGCGAGTACCGCGATGTTATACGGTTTGACGCAGTGCGGAAACGCGGTGCCGATTTTGCAGCATGAGCACTTGCAGCAATCAAGGAGACGGGTCGTGAAAGTATCGGTGGACGTCGATCTGACCCCGGAAGAACTGCGCCGTTTGTTTGGTCTTCCGGATCTGACGCCGATTCAGGCCCTCGTGGTCGAACGGATCACGCGCCAGGTGGAGAAAGGCATGGACAGCAATCTACTTGCCGGCATCACACGGTCGATCATCACCGGTGGCGTGCAGTCGTGGGAGGCCTATCAGAAGTTGCTGTCCGGCATTTTGAGCGCAGCAAAACCGAGCGAGACGAAGAAGGAAGTACCCGGCGCCCCCGATCAGGAGTGAGCGAACCCCGGTCTCGGGCGGCGCGCGGCGTAAATTGCGTCGGGATAGATGAAGCAGCGAACACCGCTGCGCTCGAATTTCCGCCACCTATCTGCAGGCTGCGCGAGGCGATCGCCGATTACATAGTAGATCGCCGGATTGAATCCCATACCACAGTGGCTGGCGTACACCTCGACGTTATCCGTGTACGGCGTTTCTTCCTCTATGCAGGTCTTCCAGTGCGCGATGCCATCGGTACGACTGTAGATCGCCGTCGACGGCACAGGAGCCGGTCGCGAGATGTCGCCCATCTTCTGTTTGAGGTCGTCGGGCCTCTCGCCGGTCGCCATCTCGAATAGACGCCTGACCGCAGGAGCGGTCCCATCGGTCTCCGTCTGCCTGAACGGCGAGCCCAGCGTGATGACCTGCCGGATCTGTTCCGGAATCACCTTTGCGATCTCGCGAGCATATACGCCCCCGAGGCTTTGTCCGATGAGCGAGACCGGTTGGCCGTGTTCGCGTGCGAGGTCGCCAACAGTCACGATGAGGCGTTCCATGAGGATGCCTCGCGGACCCAGGTTGCGACCGAAGCCCCAGGGGATCGCGTTGTAACCGAGGTTGTCGAGCCAGCGTCGCAGCATGGCGGTGGACTGACTGTCGGCCATGAACCCCGGCAGAAGGTAGACGGGATGACCGTCGCCGCGCGCCATGCTGCGAAGGAATGGCATGCTTGGAAGCAGTGCCGACGCCTCGAGTAAGGCGCGCCATCCTTCCGACAACGCGAGTAGTGTTGACGGCGGACTCACTGTAGTCGTGTCGACTTGTACAGCCACGGCGGGCTCCGAAATAGTTCTGTCACAAGTAGCACAAAGCGATCGGCACTGTAAATGCGTCTTTTGGCCGGGCTTGTGACGGCGTTCCAACGCAAAGTGGCATGTCTGACGCGAACACGAGGGGGGTGCGGATTCCCGAGCGCTATCGACCCGCCTTCGCGGTCATGCGAAGGTGCGCCACCCAATTCGAAGAGGCGCGTCATGCATCGTAAGCAGTGGTTGTTCGTCGTTCTGCTTTTCACTGCCGGCTGCGGTGCGGCAAAACAAACCGCGGACCTGGTCCTGCACCACGGCGCTATCTACACGATGAACACCGCCGCGCCGAAGGCCCAATCGATGGCGATCGTCGGCGGTCGCATCGTTGCGATTGGCGGCGACGAAGAGATCGCGCGTCAGTACGTAGCAAGGACGGACATCGATCTGCAAGGGCAGATGGTGTTGCCCGGATTCCACGATGCGCACGTGCACCCTGTGTACGGCGGAACGGAACTGGCGCAATGCGTGCTGAACGAGCAAACGTCCGTGGATGGAAGGAATCATCGCGACGATCCGCGAATGCAACAAGGCGACCCCGGGCACGGGTTGGCTGCTCGGGTCCGGATGGAATCTGTCGCTGTTCCCGCAAGCGAATCCGAACAAGTCGCTGCTCGATGCAATTTCCACGGAGCGACCGATTTTTCTCGGAGGCGCCGATGGACACTCCTCGTGGGCCAACTCTACGGCGCTGGCGGCGGCCGGTATCGAACGAGAAACACCGAACCCGAAGAACGGCATCATCGAGCGTGATGCGAAGGGTGAAGCGAGCGGTGTGTTGCGCGAGACCGCGCAGGACATCGTGCGCGCCGTCATTCCGCCGATGTCGGCAGCAGAACGCGAAGAGGGTTTACGGCGTGCGCTGCTGCTGGCGAATCAGTTTGGCATTACCTCATTGGTCGAGGCTGCCGCCAACAAGGAGACGCTCGATGCCTATCGCGCGATCGATACGCAAGGTGCGTTGACCGCGCGCGTCGTGGCTTCGGTGGAAGTGAACGAGGCGAACAGCGGCGAAGCGCTCGCGCTGATGCGGCCGGAAGACCGCGGCGCGCATACGAAGCTTCGAGTCGACTCGGCGAAGATCTTCGTCGATGGCGTGCTGGAAGGTGAAACGGCTGCGCTGTTGCAACCGTATCTCGACAATCCAGGTTTCAGTGGCAACCTCAAGATGCCGGCCGAAACATTGAACGCGATGGTCACGGACCTCGATAAGCGCGGTATTCAGGTGCACATGCACGCGATCGGCGATGGCGCGGTAAGAGCGGGCCTCAACGCTGTTGCAGCCGCGCGTACCGCGAACGGTGCGTCCGACAACCGTCACCACATCGCGCACCTGCAGCTCATCGATCCGCTCGATCGACCGCGCTTCGGCGAACTGGGCGTCATCGCGAACTTCCAAGCGCTGTGGGCGTTCCCGGATCAGTACATCACCGACGTGAATCTGCCGCAGGTGGGTCAGGCGCGAGTCGATCAGATGTATCCGATCGGATCGACATTGAAGGCGGGCGCACGAATCGTCGGTGGCAGTGACTGGAACGTATCTTCGATGAACCCGTTGCTCGCAATCGAGACCGCGGTAACGCGCAGCGACCCTTCCGGCCGCATCGCCGGCGTGTTGAACGAAAGCGAGCGCGTTTCCCTGCAGGACATGCTGGCCGCGTACACGATCAACGGCGCTTACCTGATGCACCAGGAAAAGGACACCGGCTCTCTGGAAGTCGGTAAGGCTGCCGACTTCATCGTGCTTGCCAGGGATCTGTTCGCAATTCCCTCGCAAGACATCAGCGAGGTTGCAGTAACGCGTACGGTGTTCGAGGGCGTTACCGTCTTTCCGCGCTGACGCTCAGCCGAGATCGTTCACGGCGCGGTGAGCTGCATCGATTGCCGAATAGACGTAGGCCTTACCCTGCGCGTCCGAGCATGCGATCGACACTGCGCCGAAAGGTTTGCGCGCGCGAACCCAGAACGGCGGTGCGACTTTGGGCGACTGATCGAACAACTCGTTGTATTCACGCGCGTAACCGTGAGGCCAGCGGTTGATGGTCAAACCGACGATGTCGCGCGCCGGATCGAAGCCGTAGCTGCTCAACATGTCCGTCAGCTGGCGGCGCGTCTCACGCTCCATCTCTTCGAAGTTGGTGCCGAGCAACTGGTATCGTCCGGCGCGGAACTGATCGACGTCGCGGCTGCCGTCACCTGGCACGGGCGCACGCGACATGTGCACCACAATGGGATCGTCAGGTGATCGCGGGAACTGATAGGCACCGAGCGATACGGGGAAGTCGAGCATGCCGGACGCGTAGTAGCCGGTCGGGTTGTAGAAGCGTGCGACGCCGGCCGCCGCGAACGACTTCCAGTTGCGCAGCACCACGTTCGTATACACCAATGGTGTTCGCACCGCTTCGGCGAGAGCGCTGCGCTGTTCCTCCGCCAGTTCCGGCAGCAGATAGGGAATCATCGCGTTGTAGCAGGCGAGCACGCATTTGTGCCCGCGCACTCGCTCGAGCAGCCCGCCGCGCGCATACGTCACGGTTACTCCCGCGTCGTCCGGTTGCACGCGCAGTGCGGTGCTGTTGAGGCGGATGCGTACCGGCGAAGCGGCCTCGTCTAGACGTGCGTAGTCGAAGCGCGCGGTCACGACGTCTTCCATCGTGCTGCCGGAAGCGACGGACGGAATCAGCTTGCGCACGAGCAACCGTGCAACGCTGGCATTACCGTCGGGGAAGTGAAATATGTACGGCTCCTCTTCCGGATACGGATCGTCGACGGCATCGAATGGCAGGCCGGTGAACCCGGGCTGTCCCAACCGATAGCCTTCGAGCGCCGACAGCGCGTCGTAGTTGAGACCCCAGAACGGATTGGGAATGTTCTTCAGCAGCGTGACCGTTTCGTCGCCGACGCCGATCGTTTTGCGCAGGTAATTCTCGTACGACGTTCGCCTCAGCAGATCGAGGCGCTCGCTGGTAGTGCGGCCGGGCAGGAAGTCGGTATCCGAGAAGAGCCGCGCAAGATCCGCCTTGCCTTGTGGCGTGAACGGCAATTCGTCGAGTGCAGCCGCGGTTGGTGTGCCTTCGGAAAACTGATCCTTCACGACCACGTTGCGCGTGAATGGCCCCGACGCAAAATGAATGCCGCGCGACACACCGTGTCTGCTATAGAACTTCTGGTCGTATGCCTGATAGAACTTCTGCACGTCGACGCCGAGCGTCACCAGCATCGCCTTGGCGACGGTGCTGTAGTGCGCCGGACCATCGATCGACTGACTACCGCCGTAGCCGATCAAAGGTCGACCGGGGCCGTCGAACTCGTTGCGTTTTGCATGGCCGCCGAAGTCGTCGTGTGCGTCTAACAACAGAACCCGGGCGCGCGGATTCTTCTCGCGAAAATAGAACGCGGCCGCGAGGCCGGATATTCCGGCGCCAACGACGATCAGGTCGTAGTCGCCATCGATGATCGGTGAGTTGGTTGTGAACTGCTTGTGCTCGCGCGCGAGTGCATGTGCCGCTTCGAACGAGCCGACGTGACTGCCGCGCAGCCCCGTCAGCGCCGGCGGGTAATAGGCACTTTGTGCGTTCTGTTGAGCGAGCACCGGTCCCGCCGCGAGCGTTGCCGAACCGATCAGCACGCCGTTCAGAAAGTCGCGGCGCGAGATCGACGCCGACATGCCTAGGTCTTTGTCGTCGTCGTGCACGCTCATGTCTTTGGTTCCCATAAGACGCTAAGATCCGGCCACAGCGCACACAGCACGAATGACCGACGGTGCGCGATAGTGCCTGATCGTTAGTGGCTTGCCCACATCGGTCTGACACGCGACGAGCCGATTCTAAGGAGCACATTCATAGAAGCCTTGCGCCCCATGCGACGCCGGTCCGTCTTCCGAAGCGTCCTGATTGCGGCATCGCTTGTCGCACTTCCCTTGTTCGCAGCCACCGGCGACGTCGTCAACATCTTCAGTTGGACCAACTACATCGACGCGAAAGCGATTCCGTCGTTCGAAGAGAAGACGGGCATCAAGGTCGTGTACGACCTCATGGATTCCAACGACGTGCTCGAAGGCAAGTTGCTCGCTGGAAAATCCGGTTACGACGTAGTGGTGCCGTCGGCGAGTTTCTTCGGCATGCAGGTGAAGGGCGGCCTCTATCAGCCGATACCGAAAGCGAAGCTTACGAACTACGGCAACCTCGATCCGTTGTTGCTGAAACAACTCGATCTGTTCGATCCAGGCAACGTGTACGGCGTGCCTTATATGTGGGGCACCACGGGCGTCGCCTTCAACGTCGACGCGATCAAGGCACGCATGCCCGACGCGCCCGTCGACAGTTGGAGAATGGTGTTCGATCCGGCGGTCGTATCGAAGTTCAAAGACTGCGGAGTGGCGATGGTCGATGCTGGTGACGACGTAATTCAGTCCGCGCTGATTTACCTGGGCCACGATCCGAACTCCGAGTCGCCAGCGGACCTGAGGGAAGCGATCGACGTCATCACCAGGGTTCAGCCGTACCTGCGCTACTTCCACTCGACCAGTTACATCGACGATCTCGCCAACGGCGAGATCTGTCTTGCGCTTGGCTACTCGGGCGACGTGTTTCAGGCAGTGCGCAACGCGCGTTCAAACGTGAAGATCGATTATCGAATTCCGGAGGAAGGCGCGATCGTATGGATCGACGTCATGGCGATCCCGAAGGACGCGCCGCATCCCGACGCAGCCGCGAAGTGGATCGACCACATTCTCGATCCGGCAGTGGTCGCCGGAATTTCCAATGCAATCATGTACGCCAATCCCAACAAGGCCTCCCGACCCCTGCTCGATCCGGCGCTGCGCGACAACCCCATCATCTATCCCCCGGCCGACGTGATGGCTCGATTGGTCGCGATCAGCCCCAAATCGGAGCGCTACGTACGGATGCGCAATCGGGCATGGACGCAAGCCAAAGCGGGCGATTAACCGCCGAACCGCTGGTTCGATTCGATCGCGTCAGCAAGCGCTTTGGCGAAGTCGTCGCCGTGGACGACGTTTCGCTGGATGTTGCGGAAGGCGAGTGCTTCGCACTGCTCGGCGGATCCGGCAGCGGCAAGACGACATTGCTGCGCCTGCTGGCCGGCTTCGAGCGACCGACATCCGGCAAGCTCTTCATCGGCGGTGAAGACGTCACCGGAGTGCCACCGCACCGGCGGCCGGTGAACATGATGTTCCAGTCGTACGCGCTGTTTCCGCACATGAACGTCGAGCGCAATGTCGGATTCGGCCTGCGCCAGGAAGGCATACCCAAACCGGAGATCCGTGAGCGCGTAGTAGCGGCCCTGAAGCTGGTAGAGATGGAAAGTCTGATCAATCGCCGTCCGGATCAACTATCGGGTGGCCAGCGGCAGCGAGTGGCGCTGGCGCGTGCTCTGGTCAAACGCCCCCGAGTGCTGCTGTTGGACGAGCCGCTCGCGGCGCTCGACAAACGGTTGCGCGAGCAGACTCAGTTCGAACTGATGCGGATTCAGGACGAAGTAGGCGTAACGTTCATCGTGGTGACGCACGATCAGGAAGAGGCGATGACGCTGGCGACACGCATTGGCGTGATGAATGCAGGCAAAATCGTGCAGACCGGTTCGCCGCGGGAAATCTACGAGGCGCCCGCGAATCGGTTTGTCGCAGACTTTGTTGGATCCGTTAACCTCTTCGAGGGCCGCGTTGCGGAACAGTCGAACGGCACGGTCACGCTCGATTGCGCAGACGTGCCAGGTGGAGTGAAGGTGCATCACGAGCACACACTCGAGGTCGGCTCCGAATGCGCGGTGGCGCTGCGACCCGAAAAGCTGCATATCTGGCAGGTCGATCCGGGTGACGACGCCGTGAATCGCGTGCACGGCGTCGTCGCCGAAATCGGCTACCTTGGGGCTTCATGCATCTTCCGAATTCGCACCGACGCCGGCCGCATGATTCAAGTCATGCAGCCGAACCAGGCGCGCGACTTATCGCTCGCCTATCAATGGGACGAGCCGGTGTGGGTGTCCTGGGCGCCGGAAAGCGGAGTGCTGATCGTTGGCTGACGTTTCCGGTGGCGGATGGGGTCGACGCCTTGTCATCGGCGTGCCGTATCTGTGGCTGGCGCTTTTCTTTTTCGTGCCGTTCATTCTCGTTCTGAAGATCTCGTTCTCCGAGCCGATACTGGCGCAGCCACCCTACGGGCCACTGTGGGCGACCGACGCAAACGGGCAAACAGAGGTGACAGCGACCACCGAGAACTTTGCGTTTCTCGTCGAGGATCCGTTCTACAAAGACGCCTACTTCAAGGCCGTAAAAACGGCTTTCTTCGCCACGTTGATGGCGCTGCTCATCGGTTATCCGATGGCGTACGGCATCGCGCGCGCATCGCCGAAATGGCGCAACACGATGCTGATGCTCGTCGTGTTGCCGTTCTGGACCTCGTTTCTGATACGGGTGTACTCGTGGAAAGTGCTATTGCAGGGGTCCGGCCCGATCAACGCGCTGCTGATGTATTTCGGCGTCATCGATGAGCCGATGCAGATCCTGTACACCGACGTCGCGATCTATATCGGCATCGTCTACTCGTATCTGCCGTTCATGGTATTGCCGCTCTACGCTGCAATCGAACGGCTCGACCTCACGCTGAACGAGGCGGCGGCCGACCTCGGCGCACCGCCGTGGCGTGTGTTCATGGCGGTGACGTTGCCGCTGTCGCTGCCGGGCATCGTGGCTGGATGCGGACTCGTTTTCATTCCGGCGGTTGGTGAGTTCGTCATACCGGAAATGCTCGGCGGGCCGGATGCGGCGATGATCGGGCGCGTGTTGTGGAACGAGTTCTTCGCCAATCGCGACTGGCCGGTAGCGAGCGCCGTCGCTGTCGCGATGCTCATGTTCCTGGTCGTGCCGATCATGTTGTTTCAACGCTATGAAGCGCGAGCGGACGTCCGATGAAGGTGCGCCTGTATACGGTCGTCTCGCTCGGGTTTGCGTTCCTGTATCTGCCGATCGTCGCCCTCGTCGTGTATTCGTTCAACGCGAGTCCTCGAGTCACCGTGTGGCAAGGGTTCTCTACGCACTGGTACGCGGCGTTGCTGGAGAACCAACAGATCATCGATGCCACGCTACTCAGCCTGCGCATTGCGGCAATGAATGCGACCGGCGCGGTGATTCTCGGCACGCTCGCGGCATTTACCATGGTTCGCTACACGAGATTCCGCGGCCGCACGTTGTTCACTGGACTGGTCGCCGCGCCGCTCGTGATGCCCGAAGTCATCACCGGTCTTTCGCTACTGCTGTTGTTCGTGGCATCCGAGTCGCTGTTCGGATGGCCGTCGGAACGTGGTACCACCACCATCACGATCGCGCATATCACGTTCTCGCTCGCGTTCGTTGCCGTGCTCGTGCAGGCGCGGCTCTCCACGTTCGACCGATCGCTCGAAGAAGCAGCGCTCGATCTCGGCGCGCCGCCGTGGAAGGTGTATTTCGTCATCACGTTACCGCTGATTGCACCTGCCCTGATCAGCGGCTGGCTGCTCGCTTTCACGATGTCGTTGGACGATCTGGTGATTTCGAGTTTCATTTCCGGTCCGGGATCGTGCGCGTCGCCGATGGTGGTGTTCTCGATGGTGAGACGCGGCCTGTCGCCGGAAATCAATGCACTCGCAACACTGTTCATCGCTGCGATCGGCATCGGCATTATTGCGTCGGTGTCGATTGCACGCAGAGGCTTTGGACCTCGTACGAGCTGAGCGGTCAGATGCGGTCGCGCGCCGCGAAATACAGCATTCCCGCAACCATACCGGGCCAGCGCAGCCAACGCCCGCCGGGGAACGGCCGCGTGGGAATTGTCGCGAATGCGTCGAAGCGCGATGAGTCATCGTGCAGCATCTCCGCGATCAGTTGTCCCGCGAGATGCGCTAGCCCCACGCCTTGCCCCGAGTATCCGTGTGCGAAGTGCACGTGGTCGCTCAGGTGTCCGAAGTGCGGCATTCGGTTCAACGTGATCGCGAGCGTTCCACCCCACGCGTAGTCGATCCTGGCGCGTTCGAGCTGCGGGTAGATCTTCAGCATGTAGGGCCGCACGAAGCCTGCGATGTCGCGCGGAAATCCGGTGCGATAGTTTTCGCCGCCGCCGAACAACAGGCGGCGATCGGGCGTCATTCGAAAGTAGTTGATCACGAAGCGTGAGTCGCCCACTGCGACGCGCCGCGGATTGATCTCGTTGGCGAGCTGCTCGTCCAACGGTTCCGTGGCGATGATGAAGTTGTTGATCGGCATCATCCGTCCGGCGAGCTTGGGCGCGAGATTGCCGAGATGACCATTTGCGGCGAGTACCAGGTGATCCGCCGTGACGTTGCCGGCGGTCGTTTGCACCGCCACGGCGCCGCGATCCATGAATCCCGTTGCAAGTGTGTTCTCGTAGATTCTGACGCCGAGTTCGAGACAACGCCGCGCCACGCCCAAGGCAAGATTCAACGGATGCAAGTGCGCGGCGTCCCAGTCGACGTAGCCGCCGAAGTACACGTCAGTACCCAATAGCTCGCGTGCTCGCTTCGCATCGATCTTCTCCAGTCCCTGACGGCCATACTGTGTCGCAAGCCTATCGGCCAACGCATGGTATTCGGCGACGTAGCGCGGTTTGTGTGCAACGCTGGCAATACCGGAAGTCAGATCACAGTCGATCGCGAGTTCGTTGATCAGCCGTTTCACGAGGTGCTTGGCGGCCTCCCCGAGTTCCCATAGGCGTCGCGCCTCCAACTTGCCGGCGCGCGCTTCCAGCCAATCCACGTCCTTGCGCTGTCCGCCGTAGAGCTGCCCGCCATTGCGCCCCGATGCGCCCCAGCCGATACGTTGGGACTCGAGAATCACGACATTCGACCCGCGCTCCGCGAGGTGCAGCGCCGTGGACAGCCCCGTGAATCCCGCACCGATGACGCAGACATCCGCTCGAATCGATTGCGCGCCCAAGGTCGGCTGTTCAGGCAGCGGCGTGGAAGTTGCCGCGTAGTAGGACTTCGGATACATCGAAAATTCGTTACTGATTTCGCAATGCGCGCAGTGTTGGCGTGAGCCACGTTGGGGTCAATGCCGTTCCGCTGTAGAATTGCGTCCCGTTTTGAATCCCGCCGTGAGTTATGTCGAGTGATACCGAAAAGTGGCTGATTGAACACAAGATCGACGAAGTAGAGGCGATCGTTCCCGATATCGCTGGTGTCGCGAGAGGCAAGTTCTTTCCTGCCGGCAAATTCCTCAAACACAACCTGCGCATTCCCGAATCGATCTTCATTCAGGGCGTCACGGGCGACTATGGCGCCGTGGATGACGATCGATTCGACATCGACCGCGATCTTCTATTGGTGCCTGATTTCAACACGATGCGCTCCGTTCCATGGGCATCGGAACCGACGGCGAGCGTCATCGTCGACTGCTATCGCCAGGGCATGGTGCCGCTCGAGCATGCGCCACGACAGGTACTGAAACGCATTCTCAAGATGTATGCCGACAAGGGCTGGAAGCCGATCATTGCGCCCGAGGTGGAGTTCTACCTCGTGCAGCAGAACAAGGATCCGGACTATCCACTCGAGGCACCGATTGGT
This sequence comes from Pseudomonadales bacterium, assembly GCA_041739525.1. Lineage (GTDB taxonomy): Bacteria > Pseudomonadota > Gammaproteobacteria > Pseudomonadales > Azotimanducaceae > DATJGR01. The sequence continues at coordinate 111,845 of JBGSNQ010000181.1, forward strand.
CGGGCCGGCCGAAAAGAGGGTGCCGGCCGTTCGTACAGCATCGACGCAGTGAACGAATTCGATCCAATCATCGAAGACATCTACGACTATTGCGAAGCGATGGAAGTGGATGCGGACTCGCTGTCGCATGAAGACGGTGCTGGACAACTCGAGGTCAACTTCCTGCACGGCGACCCGCTGGAACTCGCCGACCAGGTGTTCCTCTTCAAGCGAATCGCGCGCGAAGCAGCATTGAAGCACGGCATCTATGCAACGTTCATGGCGAAGCCGATGGAAGGAGAGCCAGGCAGCGCGCTGCACTTGCACCAGAGCGTCGTCGATGCGAAGACGGGCCAGAACCTGTTCGTCTTGCCCGACGGAACGGACAGCCCGATGTTCCGCTCGTTCATCGGCGGGCTGCAGCGCTACGTACCCGAGGCGTTGGTGATATTCGGACCGTACGTGAATTCGTACCGGCGCTTCACGCGACACCTCGCCGCACCGATCAACGTGCACTGGGGCTACGACAACCGCACGGTGGGTTTGCGCGTGCCAAACGCCGATCCTGAAAACCGCCGCGTAGAGAATCGAATTCCCGGTGCGGACGTGAATCCGTATCTCGCCATAGCGACGTCGTTGGCGTGCGGCTACATGGGTATCGTCGAAGGCTTGACGCCTAGCGAAGCGACCGCGGGTAGCGCCTATCTTTCGGAGCAGGGATTTGCGCGCGACCTGTTCGCCGCACTCGACCTGATGGAAGCGTGCTCGCCGTTGCACGACATCCTCGGTCACGGATTCGTTGAGCTCTATTGCGCGATCAAGCGTGTCGAGCACGAGACGTACTTCCAGGTGATCAGCCCCTGGGAACGGGAACACCTGCTCCTGAACGTTTAATCGGTGTCGCAATGAAAGAACGTACGTTCGAAGAATGGCAACGCGCCGATGCGGCGCATTACCTGCATCCGTTTACCGACAGCAAAGCGCTCGCGGCAAAAGGCACGCGCGTCATAACGCGTGGCGAGGGCGTGTACATCTACGACGCGAACGGTCACAAGATGCTCGACGGTATGTCGGGGCTGTGGTGCGTCAATGTCGGCTACGGCAGGAAAGAACTGATCGATGCGGCGACGCGGCAGATGTCCGAGTTGCCGTTCTACAACAGCTTCTTCCAATGCGCGCATCCGCCGGCTATTCGATTGGCCGAGTTGCTTTCGGAAGTGACGCCGCCGCACATGAAGCACGTGTTCTTCACCAGTTCCGGTTCAGAGGCGAACGACACAGTCATTCGCATGGTGCGCCACTATTGGGCCAGCATCGGGCAACCCAACCGAACCGTCATCATCAGCCGCGAAAACGCTTATCACGGCAGCACGATGGGTGGCGGCAGTCTCGGCGGCATGACGTACATCCACAAGCAAGGTGGTATGCCGATTCCCGGCATCGAGCACATTGCGCAACCGTATTACTTCGACTATCGAGGCAACCTTTCCGCCGAAGAGTTCGGCATCGAACGCGCGCGCGATCTCGAACGTCGCATCGAATCTGTGGGTGTAGAGCGAGTCGCTGCGTTCATCGGCGAACCGATTCAGGGCGCAGGCGGCGTGATCATGCCGCCGGCGAGTTATTGGCCCGAAGTACGCCGCATCTGCGAGAAGTACGGAATTCTGCTCGTGATCGATGAGGTGATCACCGGATTCGGCCGCACTGGCCGCTGGTTCGCGTCAGAGTACTACGATATGCAACCCGACCTGCTGGTGATGGCAAAAGGCATGTCGTCGGGCTATCTGCCGATCGGCGGAGTGATGGTGGGTGACCGCGTCGCAGACGTCATTCGAAACGGCGGAGACTTCAATCACGGCTTCACGTATTCGGGCCATCCGACGTGTGCGGCGGTCGCTGCGCGCAACATCGAACTGCTGCGCGACGAGCGCATCGTCGAACACGTGCGCGACGTTGCGGCGCCTCATCTCGCGAAGCGATGGGCCGAACTCGCGGAACACCCGCTCGTCGGCGAAGCGCGCACGCTCGGCTTGCTTGGTGCGATCGAACTGGTCGCCGATAAACGCACGAAGGAGCGCTTCCAGCCGAAGGGACGCGTCGGCGAAATGTGCCGCGACCTCGCGGTGAAGAATGGGGTAGTGATGCGGCACGTCAACGAGTCGATGATCATTGCGCCGCCGCTGGTCATCACTACTGCGCAGATCGACGAGTTGGTGGACAAGGCGCGCAAGACGCTCGACGCAGCAGTGGTCGCGCTGCGCGGGTGACGGGTCAGCCGGGCTCGGACTCGTCGCCGGACTGACGCCGGATCAATCCTCTGAATGCCTGCCGCGGGGTGCCGCCTTCATGCACCACGCGGTACACCTCGCGCGCGATCGGCATTTCTACGCCGTGCGCGTCTGCTAGCGCGATGACGGCCGGCACGCTCTTCACGCCCTCCGCCACCATGTGCATCTTCCTAACGATCTCGTCGAGGCGCAGGCCCTTGCCGAGTTGCTCGCCGACGAAACGATTTCGGCTGTGTGTGCTGGTGCACGTGGCTACGAGATCGCCCATTCCGGCAAGGCCGGCAAATGTTTCGGGGCGGCCGCCGAGCGCGTTACCGAGGCGTGTGATTTCAGCGAGTCCGCGGGTGATGACCGCGGCGCGCGTGTTGTCTCCGGCACCGAGTCCATCGCCCATTCCTGCTGCGATCGCAACGACGTTCTTCAGCACGCCGCCCAACTCGCAACCGATCACGTCGGTGTTGGTGTAGACGCGGAACAAGCCGGAGCGGAACAGTTCCTTGAGCCGCCGCACGATGGTGTCGTCGTCCATGGCGAGTACGCTGGCCGCCGCATCGCCTGCCATGATCTCGCGCGCGAGGTTAGGCCCGGTCAGCACTGCCGGCGGGTGCCCGGGCAGCACCTCTTCGATGATCTGGGTCATGCGCGCTTGCGTTCCGGCTTCGAGCCCTTTCGCGAGGCTGATGACGGGCACCCAGGGACGGATGTAGCGGGCGATGTCGATGGCCGTCGCCCGAAACGTTTGCGACGGCACGCCCATCACGATCACGTCGGCATCGCGAACGGCTTCGGCCAGATCCGCAGTGGCCGTCAGACGCGCGGAAAGGCGCGCGTCCGGAAGATAGCGCTGATTGGTATGGCGTTCGTTGATTTCGCCGACGGTGGCTACGTCGCGCGCCCACAATACGGTCGGCGTGTTGCGCGACACCATCGACGCGATCGTCGTGCCCCACGAACCGCCGCCCATCACCGCCACGCGTAGCTGCATCGTCGTCCCCCGATCGAATCGAGCCTGGCGAGCGATACTACGCTACGCGTGCTCGCCGCGTGCGTCAGTGTGTGCTGCCGGCTTCGTTGAACTGTGCGCGGCTCAGATCGTCGATGCGTTGGGCTGCCTGCTCCGCCGCGCTGGCGGCTTCGCGCGCCTGTGCTTTTACAACCTTGGCGTCTTCATCGACTCCCCGGACCGGCTCACCGCAACCAGCGAGTAGAAGACCGGATGTGAGAATGCTCACGAGGCTTCGTTTCATCGAAAATCTCCGTGCGATGCAAAATCGTAGCATCACGTTTCGATCTAGAATCGAAGGTGAGCCGCAGTTGCGACGATCCTGCGGTGCGAGTGAAGTTTGAAATGGATCACAAAGCGCTCCGAACGCGATGAGACCTGCCTAACCGAATTCGCGCCGCCGATCGGCGAGGATTGTGCCGGCGTACGCCTGATGGCGCGCCCGCGGGGAGCATCGGTTGCCCGCCGCCAACACGAAGCAATGGATTGCGATGCAGATGTGCCCCACCACTCGCCCTTCCGCCTCCGCGCGTCGCGATGGTGTCGTGCGTGACCGAGTATTTCTTCGATGGACGGGGTTCGATGGGCGGGCTTCGATGAAGGAGGGGACACGTTGACGCTGACGATTGCGCAACTGGTCGCGGTGTTCATCCTCGGCGTCTCGAGTTTCCTGAGCGGATGGATGCTGCGCCGGATTCAGGCGAAGAGTCGCGAAGCGCAGCTGCAGAAACACCTGACCGACGCGAACACGGCGATTCCGTCGCTCGAAACGAATCTGCGCAACCGCGATCAGCGCATTGCATCGCTGTTCAGCGAACTCACCGAGGCGAAAGCGAGAACCCCCTCGCTCGAGGCTGCGGCGAAGCGCGGCGAAATGGAGGCGCTCGCGAAGGAGCGTGAGTTGCGGATCGCACGGGTCGAGATCGACGCATTGAAGGCCACCCTCGCCTCGGCACCCGACCCCGCAAGGCTTGCAGAACTCGAAACGGCGCTCGGCTCGCTTCGCGACGCGCAAGTACGTTGTACCGAAGCGGAGTCGAAGTGGGCAGCGCTGCAAGTAAGCAACGCCGAATTGACCGCTGCGCTAGCCGAGCGCGACGCGCGCCTCGCATCGGCTGTGGTGGCGCCGTCGTTCATCGCGCTGCCCGTTGCGCCCGCGACCGAATCCGAAGCCGAGTTGCATGCGCGCGTCGAGATGCTCCAGAAGAATGTCGATGCACGCGACGCGGTGATCGCGACGCGCGACGCGAGTATCGCCGCCCTGCAAACACGCCTCGATGGTGAATTCGAAACGGTGCGCAGAGTTCGTGCCGAACTCGAGCAGCGAATCGCCGATGTCGAACGCGAGCGCGCCGAAGGCGCCAAGTGGCAGGCGCGGGTTCCGAAGCTGGCGGCAACCATCAAGGCGCGCGATGCCGCGCTCGCAGAACGCGAAGCG
>JBGSNQ010000197.1:0-19020 GCA_041739525.1 Pseudomonadales bacterium
CAGGGCGGCCGAAGCCCTGCGCGTCGTCGGCCTGGCAGGGCGCGAGCATCACACCGCGTCGGAACTGTCCGGCGGCCAACAGCAGCGCGTCGCCATTGCGCGTGCAATCGTCAGTGAACCGCAGGTGGTGCTCGCCGACGAGCCCACCGGCAATCTCGATTCGGCGCGCGGACGCGAAATCATGGAGCTGCTGACGCGCTTCAATGCTGACATGGGCATCACCGTGATCATGGTTACGCATGAAGTCGATATTGCCGAATACGCGCGCCGTCGCATCCGCTTCCTGGACGGTCGCATCGTCGCTGACGAACGTACTGGGGCGCGAGCCTGATGTGGTGGAGCGCCCTCCTGTTGGCGATCCGTGAAATCCGCCGCAACGCGATGCGGTCGATGCTGACGATTCTCGGTGTCGTCATCGGCGTTGCCGCGGTGATCACCATGGTCACCTTGGGAGCCGGCGCCAGTTCGAAGATCACGGCGGAAATCTCGAGCCTGGGTGAGAACCTGTTGATCATTTCGCCAGGGCGCGTGCAGCGCGGCCCTGGAGGGACGTCGTCGCTCGGCGCGCCGTTCACGCTGGCCGACCTCGAAGCGATCAAGCGCGAGGTCAGCGACATGCGCGCCGTAGCGCCGTATGCGAACAAGAATGTACTGGCGGTGAACGGCAGCGCGAACCGTTCCACGTGGCTGACAGGTACGGAAAACGGCTACTTCGTCGCGGCGAACTGGACGGTCGAGCGAGGTCGCACGTTCACCGACAGCGAACAGCGAGGCGGCAAGTCGGTATGCATCGTCGGCGCAACCGTCGCGGGCGATCTGTTCGGATCGTCGGATCCGATCGGGCAGAACATCCGGATTGGAACGATGACCTGCAACGTCATCGCGCTGCTCGCCAGCAAAGGACGCTCGATGGGTGGAAACGATCAGGACGACCTGATCGTCATTCCGCTGAAGACGTTCCAGCGTCGCATCGCGGGCGACTCCGACATCGACACGCTGTTCGTGTCAGCGCGCGACAGCTCGGTCACCGAGAAGGTCCGCAGCAGCATCGAGGCGCTCTTGCGCCAGCGGCGCCACTCCGTCGGATCGAAGGACGACTTCCAGGTCACAGACCTAAAGGAAATCGAGGCGACTGTGGCGCGCACCACGGGCGTACTCACCGCGATGCTCGCTGCGGTTGCCGGCATCAGTCTGCTGGTCGGAGGCATCGGCATCATGAACATCATGCTGGTGTCGGTCACCGAACGAACCCGCGAGATCGGCATCCGGCTGGCGGTGGGTGCACGCAGTATCGAAGTCATGATGCAGTTTCTGGTGGAGGCCGCCGCACTCTCGTGTTTCGGCGGCCTCGTCGGAATTGCGCTCGGGCTGGGAGGCGCCGCCCTCGCCGCACACTTCCTCGACATCCCGTTCGCCTCCGACTTTCGCGTGGTTGCCGTGGCGTTTCTATTCTCTGGCGCCGTCGGAGTCGCGTTCGGCTTCTTTCCGGCACGCAAAGCGGCGGCCCTCGATCCGATCGAAGCGCTGCGCCACGAGTAACGCGCCGCAGCGCGGTATGTTCAATTCGCGCAAGCCGCCGATTATGCTTCCGCACCACCATTCGAGGGACGAAACGACATGACCCGAGCGTTGAACAACGAACTCGTCGAGCGCGTGCTCGAACGGCTCGGTCTGTCGTCGCTGCCGGAACTGTCGCTTGCCGGTCTCTCGGATCTCTACGGTGCATGGTGCCGGCGGGTGCCGTTCGACAACATCCGCAAACTGATCCACGTGCGGGCGAGTGATCCCGCGACACTTCCCGGAGACACCCCCAACGAATTCTTCGAGGCGTGGCTTGCGCACGGTACCGGTGCTACCTGTTGGGCAGCCAACGGTGCACTTTGCGATTTGCTCCGCTCTCTCGGCTTCGATGCCCGTCGCGCCGCGGCAACGATGATGGTCGCCCCGGGAATTCCGCCGAACCACGGATCCGTAGTCGTGCATTTCGACGACGCACGCTACGTTACAGACGCGTCGATGCTGTTCGTCGAACCGCTCCCGGTCGCCAACGGAGCCCGTGTTGTGCACCCGGCGTGGGGGGTCGATGCGCGCTTCGACGACGGATACTTCACCATCCGTTGGAACGCGCTGCAGCGCCCCGACCTGCTCGACTGCCGCTACAACCTCTACGACGTCTCGGCCGCGCAGTTCAGTACGTTCCACGAAGCCACGCGCAACTGGAGCCCATTCAATTTCAATCTGAACCTGAACCTCGTCCGCGGCGACGGCAGGATCGGCGCGGGCCTGGGCAACCGCATCGTCGTCGACGCAAATGGCAACGCAACCGGCACGCCGCTGACCGGCGAAGCGCGAAAACGCTTCCTCGTCGACGAGATCGGCATCAGCGAAGAGATCGCCGATCTCGTGCCGCACGACGTTCCCATGCCGCCACCGCCTGGATCACGCACCGCCACCAACGGCTGAACTCACATGGATACGCTCACGCTCGTCGGGGTCATCGTGATCGCGGTGTTCTCGATCACGAGTCACGAAGCCGCGCACGGATTTGCAGCGGATCTGCTCGGCGACTCGACCGCGCGTGAACACGGTCGCCTGACGCTGAACCCGATTCCGCACATCGACCCGTTCTTTACGATTCTGCTGCCGCTGGCGCTACTGCTGACCGGCGCGCCGTTCATTTTCGGCGGCGCAAAACCCGTACCGATCGACACACGACGATTGCATCAGCCGCGTCGCGATGCTGCGCTCGTTGGTGCCGCCGGGCCAGGCGCAAACATCGCAATCGCACTCGGATTGATGGCTATCTTTGCGATCAGCAAGGGCACCGGCACACCATCCACGTCGGCCTGGCTGCAGATGCTCGCATCCGGCATTTTCATCAACGCGCTGCTTGCGGTGTTCAACCTGATTCCCATTCCACCGCTCGATGGCTCGCGCGTCGTTCAGTACTTCCTGCCGGACGGCGCGCTCGCCGTATATCGGCGCCTCGAACAGTTCGGACTGTTGATCATCGTTGCCCTGCTGCTGTTCGCGCCGCAGCTACAACGACCGCTCCTGGCAGCGGTCACCGGTCTGATTTCGTGGATGGCGTCGTTGTTCGGCGTGCAGTCGCAGTTTGGAAACGCGCTCGGCTGAACGCGGCTACAGGTTTCCTTTGTGCTGGACGCCGTCCACCGAAAGTGTGACGCCGGAAATCCAGGACGCACGTTTCGACGCAAGGAACACCACGGCAGCGGCAACTTCCTCCGCGGTGCCGAGCCGACCGAACGGAATGCTGTTGCGAATTCCCTCGTACATCGCCGGCATTCCCTGCTTGATCTGCTGCCACATGCCGCCCGGAAATTCGATGGAGCCTGGTGCAACGCAGTTAACGCGAATGCCCTTGGGCGCGAGCGCCGCAGCCAGCGTCTTCGAGTGGCTGATCAAAGCCGCCTTCGCTGCGGCATACGACGGCGGCGAGCCGGCTTCGAGTCCGGAAGTGGAGGCAATGTGGATCACCACACCGCTCTTCTGCGCGGCCATCCACGGCACCACTTGCCACGTCGCGCGAACGCTTGCCATCACGTCGACGTCGAAGCTCATCTGCCAGCCGGCCTCGTCGTCGGAGGTACCGAACCCGGACGAGTTGTTGACCAGCACGTCGACAGCGCCGAGCCGTTCGCGGCTCTGATTCAGAAAATCCGTCAGCGCCTTGGCATCGGCGACGTCGCACACCTGCGCGTGCGTCTTTACCCCGAGCGCATCGAGTTCGGCGCGCGTCGCCTCGAGCGCATCCTTGCCGCGCGCGCAGATCGCAACGTTCGCGCCTTCAGCCGCGAACTCGAGCGAAATCGCTCGACCGATGCCGCGGCTTGCACCCGTGACGACGACACTCTTCCCCTTCAATCCCAGATCCATACGAAAACTCCCGTTGTTGTCTCTTTGCTTTTTTTGGCCGAACGTCAGCGCGGCAGAATGCTGCCTTTCATCGGCTCCAGCGTGAGCATGTCGATTTCGAGCAGATAAGGTCCGTTGGTGGCGAGCGCGGCACGATAGCCGACATCGAAGTCCGCGACCGATCTGACGATGCTGCCCGGCACACCCATACTTGTCGCCATGGCGACGAAGTCGACCACGCCGAGATCGGTTTCGTTGATACGCCCCTCGAAGCGATTGGCCTGCAGGCCGCGTAGAACGCCGTACCCGCGATCGTTGAACACGCAAACGATGACCGGGACGCGATACTGCGCGGCGGTTGCCAGTTCGGTGGCATGGAACATGAAGCCGCCGTCGCCGTGGATCACCAGCGTGCGGCGACCCGTACCTATCGCCGCGCCGATTGCCATCGGCAAACCGGGGCCGATTGCGCCGGACGTCGGCGTCATCGAGGTACGCGGCGTGAGAATCGGCAGCAGCTGATTGCCGAAGTTGTATGCAGGCACAGTGGTATCGCGCACCACATTGCCGTTGTCGGGAAGGCCCGCGCGCATGAGATCCATGATGGCGGCGTAGTCGGCACCGATGCGGCCGCGCAGCGACGCGCGTACACCGTCGCGTACTTCGAATACCGCGGCGTTGAACTGCGCATCATTCGGCGATGCGTCCGCAAGATGGTCGTTCAGCGCCGCGATCGCGAGTCCGGCGTCGCCGACCACGGACACCGACGCCGGATGTGCCCGCCCGATGACGCCGGGGTCAACGTCGATGTGTACGAGTTTTCCCGGCGGCTTCAACCGATGGTTCGCGCCGTCTACGCCGGCCTGAAACCGCGTGCCGATCGCCAGCGTTACGTCGGCTTGCGCAAGCGCGCCGGCCATCGCCCGGCTCTGATACAGATTGCCGATCGCGAGCGGATGCCGCTCCTGAACTGCACCGCGGCCGTTCACTGTGGTGACGATCGGCGCACCGAGCCGTTCGGCCAGTTCGACGAGTGCTGCGCCGGCTTCCGCCGCAATCACACCGCCGCCCGCGATGATCACGCGGCGTCGCGCCTGCTTCAGCAATTCGACCGCGGCGGTCAACGCCGCCTGATCGGGGCTGTTCGGTTTCCTCTCCGGAACTACGAACGCCTGGTCGCCTACGTCCGCATACTGCAGATCGATCGGAATCTCGATAGCACCCGGTTGCCCACGCCCACGCGACATTTGCGCAACGACATGTGCCAACAACGGCGCAATGTCGCGCACCTCGCGCGGGCTTTCCGCGGCGGCAACGACGCTGCGCAGCATCGTCATCTGCTTGTCGGCTTCGTGCACGTAGCCGAGACCACGGCCGTAAAAGCCCGTTTCGGCCTGGCCGGTGATGACGAGCACGCGACTCGATGCATAGGCGGCTTCGTAGAGTCCGGTGACCGTGTTGGTAGTGCCGGGGCCGGTGCTCGCTATCATCACGCCGATTTCGCCCGTGGCCCGCGAGTAGCCGTCGGCTGCGTGTGTACCCGCCTGTTCGTGGCGTACGTCGACGAGCTTCGTGAAGCCCAGCCTGTTGATGGCGTCCACAATCGGCATGTTGTGGATGCTGACGATTGCGAACGCATGCCGTACACCGAGCGCTTTCAGCGCGCTCGCAACGAGATCCGCTCCGGTTCGACTCATGCCGCGGCTTTCAGCGACGATAGGTCGATCTTGTAAAGATCGGCCACGTTGTCACACAGGATCGCGCGGCGTTGCTCTTCCGTTAGATGCTTCGACTGTTCGGCCAGCATCTCCTGCGACCAGGGCCACGTCGAATCGCTGTGCGGGAAGTCGTTCGCCCACATCAGGCGGCGCCAGTTCATCTGATCGGCGCTGCGGAAGGCCACCCAGTCGTCCTGGAACGTCGTATAGATGTGTTCGCTGAAATACTCCGACGGCGCTTTCGACAGATTCACGCCCTTGCCGAGCCAGTTGCGATGCCGGTTGTATGCGTGGTCCATCCGGTACATGTAATGCGGCACCCACCCGGCGTCCGCTTCGACGCAGACGATCTTCAGCTGCGGATGCCGTTCGAACACGCCGCCGAAGATCATCGTTCCGAGAATGTCCTGATTGCCACGGATGATCGACAGGAAGCTGTTGATGCGAGGACCGCGGTGCTTGCTGGTGCCGCGGGTTGTCAGAATGTGAAACGAGAGCGGCAAACCCTGATCGACCGCCGCTTCCCAGACCGGGTCGTAAATCGGGCTGTCGTAATCTTCGAGCGCCGGATCGCCGGTCATCATCACGCCGCGCAGGCGCAGCGCCTTGATGTTCTTGATGTCCTGCACGCCCTCTTCCGGCGTGCGCATCGCGGTCTGCCCACAACCGAGCAGGCGGTCGGGGCGAGAATCGCAGTACTCGGCAATCCAGCGGTTGTACGCGTCGAAGCAGGCTTTCTTGTAGTCGAAGTCCGGATGGTTGCACAGCATCATGCCGACCGTTGGATAGATGATCTCGGCGGCAACGCCATCGCGATCCTGATCGGCCAGCCGTGCCACCGGATCCCACCCGCCGCGGTGCAGATCTTCGAATTTCACTCCCGCCTCGGTGATCTCTTCCGGTTTCTTTCCGGCAGCCGCGACGAGACCCAGTGCGATGGGACGATCCATACCGTCAATGACGAACACGTCGCCGCGGTCGGATGTGGAGACGATATGCGGAGCCCGGTCGCGGAACGCACGGTCGATGTGCGCGGTGTAGGTATCGGGATGCTCGGTGATGTGCGAATCGGCGGAAATGACCGGGTAGCTCATGACGCTCCTCTCATGCTCGCTGATGGGTTTTTCGCTGTGCAGACCACGGACTATTCAGCACGCACCGAAGCAGAGTCAAGCTGCATTGCCCTGCTGTCTCACTCCCGTCGTTGCATTACCAAAAGGTTCGTCCCAAGCTCGCGTGCGCAGCTGTGCAACGGAGCGTGACGATGGAAGTGCGAAGGCTGGGCCGCAACGGACTCGAAGTGCCTGCACTATGCCTCGGCACCATGACGTTCGGTTTTCAGGTGGACGAACCACGCAGCGTCGAAATTCTCGATGCGGCCTTCGAACGCGGGCTTACGTTCCTCGATACGGCCGACGCGTATCCGCTCGGCGGCTCCATCGAAACGGTCGGCGCCACCGAGGCGATCATCGGACGCTGGATGAAAGCGCGCGGCAATCGCGACAGGATCATTCTGGCGACCAAATGCTTCGCGCCGATGCGACGCGGCCCCAACGCTTCCGGCCTGTCGCGACAACACATCGTCGAGTCGATCGAAGCCAGTCTGATGCGCCTGCAGACCGACTACGTCGACCTCTACCAGTCGCACGCATTCGATCCGCGCGTGCCTATCGAGGAATCGCTACGCGCCTTCGATGATCTCGTGAGGTCCGGCAAGGTTCGGTATGTCGGATGTTCGAACTATCCCGCCTGGCGTTTGGGCCAGGCACTCGCGGCGGCTGATCGCCTGGGCGTCGCGCGTTATGCGTCGCTGCAGCCACGTTACAACCTGCTGTATCGCGAGATCGAAACCGAAGTGCTGCCGCTGGTGCGCGCCGAAGGTCTCGGCGTGCTGACGTACAACCCGCTCGCCGGCGGTATGCTGTCCGGCAAGTATCGCGGCGACACGAGCCTGCAGCCACAAACGCGCTTTACGCTCGGCTCCGCGGCGAACACCTATCAGAACCGCTACTGGCAGGATCCGTATTTCGCGGCGGTCGACCGCCTTGCAGCGTTGCTGCGCGAGCGGAACCTGTCGATGGTCGGCGTCGCGGTCAGCTGGGTGATCCGTCAACCCGGCATCACCTCGGCGATCATCGGCGTGAGCCGCGCCGACCAGCTCGACGCAAATATCGCCGCACTGGAAGTGGCGTGGGACGACGAACTCGTGAAAGGTTGCGACGCGTTGTGGTGGCAGTTGCCACGGCGGCCGGTCACCGAGGGATATCGCTGATCATCACGGTCCATTGAACACAGCATTCACTTGAATCGGAGAAATTCGTGGCAATCGAAGAAGGCAAAGCGGCACCGGCGTTCAGCTTGAAGGACGCCAACGGCAGAACAGTGGCGCTCAAAGATTTCAAAGGGAAGAACGTGGTCGTGTACTTCTATCCGAAGGACGACACGCCCGGCTGTACGAAGGAAGCCTGCGGCTTCCGTGATCTGTGGAAAGACATTCAGAAGACCGGCACCGTCGTGCTCGGTGTCTCGGCCGACAGCGGCGAATCGCATCAGAAGTTCGCCGCGAAATACAAACTGCCCTTCACGCTGTTGTCGGATCCGGACCGCAGCGTAATGGCGGCGTACGATGCGTACGGCGAAAAGATGATGTACGGCAAGAAAACCATCGGCGTGATCCGCTCCACCGTGCTGATCGGACCCGACGGCAAAGTGCGCAAACACTGGAAACGTGTTCCGAAAGCCGAAGACCATCCAGCGAAGGTGCTGGAACAACTCGGCGGTTCGTAAGAATGAGCGATCCTGCGATGGGCACCACCTCGAAAAGCGCCTCTGCCTCCTTCTATACGGATCATTGGAAGGTCATCGAGGCGGAACGCCTGGCGCGCTACGAACAGATGTTCGTCTGGCGCCCCGAACAGGCTCGGCTACTCGAGCCGGCTGGCATCGCCACGGGGCAGCGCGTGCTCGACCTCGGCTGCGGTCCCGGCTTTCTGAGCCTCGCGGTGGCGGAGATGGTAGGCCGCAACGGCGTGGTACACGGTGTCGACATCAACGCCCGCTTCGTGGCCGACGCGCGCGCTCGCGCGGTGCAACGCGATTTGTCGAACGTGCAATTTCATCACCTCGATGGCGCTACGTTGCCGCTCGGCGACGCTACGGTCGATCGGGTGATCGCGAAGAACGTGCTCGAGTACGTGCCTGATCTGCACGAGACGCTGCGCGAGGCCGTTCGGGTGCTCGCGCCCGGCGGCAAATTGCACGCAATCGACAGCGACTGGGGTTTCGTGATCGTTGAACCGTGGGGCAAAGAAACCGTAGACCGGTTCTTTGCAGCTGCCGCACCGGCATTTCGCGAACCACACATCGGACGCAAGCTACCGGCGGCATTTCACGCAGTGGGACTACGCGACATCGACGTGCGTATCGTGCCGATCGTCGATCGCAGCGGCGCGTTGCTGTCGGTATTGCGCAACATGCGCAGTTACATCCGCACGTTCGCAACGATGCCCGATGCCGAGGTCGACACGCTGATGACGAAAGCGGAACGCGGCATCGACGACGGAACTTACATGGCGTGCCTGCCCCAGTTTCTGGTGACCGGCACGAAAACCTAGACATTCACGCGAGGAACCCGGTGAACTTCGAAGACGTCAAACTTGAAGCCCGCGCGGAAACCAGCTGGATCACGCTGTCGCGTCCTGAAAGCATGAATGCGGTACGACCGCAGACGTACGTAGAACTCGCCGATGCGTTCGCGCAGGCCGATGCCGACCGGGCAACACGCTTCATCGTGCTCACCGGTGCCGGGCGCGGCTTCTGTGCCGGCGACGACTTCAACGAGATCTTTCTCTCCGAGAAGAATCATCCGAGCAAACGCAACGACGGCATGCTGGCGCGCTATCGATCGAGCCTGGGCGCGGCCACACCGATCGTCAGTTCGATACTCAACTGCACGAAACCAACCATCGCCGCCATCAACGGCGCTGCCGTGGGCATGGGAATGGATCTCGCGCTGCTGTGCGACATGCGCATCGCGTCGGACCACGCGAAGCTCGGTTCGTATTTCGTGCGACGCGGCGTGATCGGCAGCGTCGGCGGCACCTACCTGCTGCCGCGCATCATCGGTGTGTCGCGCGCGATGGAGTTGCTCCTGTCCGGCGAACTGGTCAGCGCAGACGAAGCGCTGCGCCTCGGCATCGTGTCGCGGGTGGTACCGCACGAAACGCTCGGCAAAGCGGTCGACGAACTGATCGAGAAACTGTCGTGGGGTGCTCCCCTGGCGCAGCGCGCGATCAAACGCACCGTCCAGAAGGGTCTCGCGATGCACTGGCAGGAACTCGAGGAATACGGCCGCATGCTGTCCGACGAGTTGTGGCGCACCGAAGACCACCGTGAAGGCGTGGCGTCGCACGTGGAAAAACGCAAGCCGGAATTTCGCGAGCGCTAAGGCTGCGCGAGGTCGAGCTTCAGCAGCTGTTCGAACGCGAGCCCCCACGGCGGGCGCAGAAATCCGAGCGCGCGAACGTCTTCGGCCCATTGGCCGAACGGCGCGTCGCGCGCGAAGCTCGCTCCACCGAGCACCTTCCCCAGATCCGCCAGGCATCGTTCGGCGAGTGCAGCGATGGTCGCCTTCGCACGCGATGCGGCCAGAAGACCACCCGAATTGTTTTCTATCGCGCGCAGCGCCCCTTCGTAAGCTTGTTCTGCGAGCCACGCGGCGTTCGTGACCTCAACCCAGTGCACCTGCTCATAAGCCTTCAGCGCCGGCGCACGCGCGCCCAAACGCTCGCGCGCCATGCCGACCGCGTTGCGCAGAATGCCGATGACGACCGCTGCAAAGAGCAGCGGCGTCAATTGCGATACCACCGGAACCGCACTCGAGAATGCCTCGCGCGAGGCGGCCCGTTCGGCGCGACATCCGCTCAACCTGAAGGCGTGGCTCTGCGTTGCGATCATGCCGTGGCCGTTCCACGGCGTGAGCAGCGTGACGCCCGTGCTGCCGTCCCATTCCCGTTCGCGCATGTCCACCACGAACAGCTCCGGCGGCGACCCGTCTACTCGCGCGGTGGTGATCATGAAGGAGGTAATGCCGGAGCCGGATGCGAAGTGCTTGTCGCCGCTCAGCGCGAAATGGTCACCGTCCGGTTCGGCTTTCGCGCGCGTCTGCAGGATGTCGCCGCCGCTGCCGGGTTCCGAGATCATCGTTCCCCACCAATGCCCCTCCCTTGCCGTGTCGACGAACCGTGCGCGTTGGGCGCGCCACTCGGCACCATCAGACTGCGGTTCGGCCGCCAGCCAGAACGACAGCACCGAAGGATGCATGGCCGCAACGAGTGCCACGCAGGCATCGCCTTCGGCCAGCAAGCGCACCAGCTCGGCGTATTCGCGCACCGATTCGGCGAGCCCGCGCCACAAACCGCCTTGCTGCTGCGGCACGCCGGTCAGCAGAAAACCAGCGCGTTCGAGCCGCGTGAAATCACCCGGTGCCAGAGTCCGGCGGCCGAGCCGTTCCGATCGGTGATCCGCAAATTCCGTCGCAATGTCCGCGACGGCGGCGCGCACCTCGACAAAACGGTTGTACGGCATTGACTACTCTCCTGTATGCACGATGTGTGGCGCTTCGATCCGGCCATGGCACAATGCCATCCCCTCTTCGAGGATGCATCATGCCTACGGTCAAGACAGCAGACGCAGAGATCTACTACGAGACGACCGGCTCCGGCCCCGCCCTGCTGTTCGCACATGGCGCCGGCGGTAATGCCGCGAGCTGGTGGCAACAGGTACCGGAGTTCAACCGCGACCACCGCGTCATCACGTTCGACCACCGTGGCTTTGGTCGCTCGAAGTGCGCGCCGGCGGCGTTCACCGCAAGCGCGTTCGACAACGACGCACTTGCCATTCTCGACGCCGAGAAAATCGACCGCGCCGCCGTAGTGTGTCAGTCGATGGGTGGATGGACCGGCGTGCGACTGGCCGTGAATCACCCCAGGCGCGTTCGCGCGTTGGTACTGGGTAATACGCCCGGCGCGATCTACAGCGACGCGCTACGTGATCAGATGCGCACGCTCGTGGCACGCCCGCCGAGTGGTGACCTCACTGCGATGACGCTCGGCGCGCCGTTCCGCGAGGCTGACCCCGCGGGTGCGTATCTGTACACCGCGATCACCGCTTTCAACACCACACCGATGCCGATTGCAGCGCTGATGGCGCGCGACGCTTTCATCGATCCGGACCGGCTGCGACCGTTCCCGGTGCCCGTGCACTTCATCGCAAGCGATCTCGACGTGACGTTTCCCCCGGCGCTGCTGCAGGCCACGGCCGCGGCAATCGGCGCAACGATCAGCATGGTCGCAGGCGCGGGCCACTCCACCTACTTCGAGAAGCCGGCCGAGTTCAACGCGATCGCCCGCGACTTCCTGGCGAGCCATCGTTGAGCAGCAGAGGCTCAGTAGCGCATTGGCTCATCGCCCTGTGGTTGGCACTACAGCCGGTCACTGCAGCGAGTGCCGACCAACCGGCCGCCATCGCTCCGCCCCCCGAGGATGTCGTCAGGTGGTCGATCGACGCAACGCAACGGCTGTCGGAAATAAAAGAACGCCTCTCCGGCGAGTCGGAAATCGAGAAGCTCGAAACGTCGCTCGACGGGCTCGAGGCCCGATTCGGGTCCAACCTTTCCGAGGTGGCGAACCCGAACGCCGCGCGCGCACTTACGGAAGCGGCTGTTCGCGACGCGACCTCCGAGCTCGATGCAATGTCCGCGGGCACCACTCGCATAAGCGAGGTGCTCACGCAGCGGTCGGCCGGGCTCGAAGCCCTGAGCAGCGAAATCGGCACCACGATCAAACGCGCAGAGAGCCTGCGTAACGCGCGCGACACGCCGCTTCCGCAGGCAATCCGGACACGACTCGATTCGATCGTCGATGATGGCAAACGGCTGCTTATCGCAGCGCAGCGATCGCTGGATCGCGCCGCGCAACTGCAGAACCGGATCCTGGCTCTGGACGATCGCGCGCGCACAGCCCGCGCTGATCTCGCGCTGGTCGGCACCGAACGTCTACGCGCGCTCATCCAGGTACAGCAGCCACCCCTGTGGCGTCTGAGCTTCGAAGAAATCGCGGCATCGAGTTCCGGATCCACACGCGTGGTCGGGCAAGCCATCCCGCACGCCTTGCAATTCGCCGCGGACAACGTCACGCGCGTCATCCTGCATGTCGCGATCTTCGTGGCGGGGTTCGCATTCGTGCGGTATTTGCGACGTCGCTTCGGATCAGAGCCGCTCGACGGACGGACGTCGCGTGCCGCAACGCGGCCGATCTCTGCGGCGTTCCTGCTCGCGCTGCTGGTCGCACCGCTCCTTTATCCCGACGCACCGACCAGCGTGCTTCAGCTCCTCGCTTTGCTCACCATCATTCCGATGCTGCGGATCCTGTTGCTGTATCTCGACCCGGAGTTACGACCGGCACTCTATGCGCTTGCCGGCACATTCCTACTCGAACGAATCACGACCGCGTTCGCGCGCGACATCGTATTGCAACGGCTCCTGCTGCTGCTGTTGAGTGTGGTCGCCATAGCTTTGTTCAGCTGGGTGCGTTCGTTGAGCCTCGATACGCGCCTCGGGCTCGGCCGATATCTGTCGCCCATGACGCATCGCCTGATCGCGGCCGCGATTGGCATCTCCGCGCTGAGCCTGTTGCTCGAGGTGCTCGGTAACGTCGACCTCGGTTTGATGCTGCAGACCACGATCGTGCGCGGCGCAATACTCGCTGCGGCGCAATACGCCGCAGTACTGGTACTCGACGAAATTGCGCATCTGATCGTGCACTCGCTGAAGGCCCGCGGAATACGCTCGGTGGCCACCCACGAGTTCACGATCATCAGCCGTACGCGCAGGCTGGCGGTGATCGGCGCCGTGTGGCTGTGGTTCCTCTATATGCTCAATTCGTTGCGGGCGCTCGCGCCCCTCAGCGACGCAATCAGCACGCTGCTCGCAGCGCACTGGACCCTCGGTCAAGTGACCATTTCGCTGGGCCGCATACTCGGGTTCGCAGTGTCGGTGTGGATCGCGATCCTTGTGTCGCGCCTCACGCAGGTGCTGTTGCGCGACGACGTGCTGCCCCGCTTCGCGCTGCCGCGCGGCGTTCCGAACGCGATCTCGACGGTCGCAAACTATGTGATGGTACTCATCGGCCTGCTGATCGGCGCGGGCATCCTGGGTATCGAACTGTCGAATCTGACCCTGATCGTCAGCGCGCTCGGTGTCGGCATCGGCTTCGGCCTGCAGAACGTCGTCAACAACCTCGTGTCGGGCTTCATTCTGATCTTCGAACGCTCGATTCAGATCGGTGATGTCATCCAGTTGGCCGACCTGCAGGGACGGGTGACCCAGATTGGTTTGCGTGCCAGCCGCCTGCGCACGTTCAACGGATCAGAAGTGGTCGTGCCGAACGGCGAGCTGATCTCGAACCGCCTGGTCAACTGGACGTTGTCCGACCGGCGTCGCCGCCTCGAGACGACGGTTGGCGTCGCATACGGCAGTGATCTCGATCGGGTTCATACAATCCTGCAGGGTGTGCTGGAGGCCGACCCGGAGGTGATGGACGATCCAGCGCCGCTGGTGATCTTCGAGGCGTTCGGCGATAGCGCGCTGAATTTCCGGATGCTGTTCTGGATCCAGGACCTGGACATCGGGCTGGCGACCACCGACCGGATCAACACGGCCATCGCCCACGCGCTCGAGGCGGGCGGCATCGAAGTACCGTTCCCGCAACGCGACGTGCACATCCGCACCGTATCGAGCGAACCGCAGAGCTGACCCGCGAAGAAAAAAAAGCCCGCTTTTGAGGCGGGCTTTCGTCCAGCTACCTGGACCCTAGAGATCTACTGCTGGCGATTAAGCCTTCAAAAATGGAGGAAATCAAGAGACTAGGTGGACTAATTCAGGAATTTGCTGAATCGATCCCGAAATCTCCGGTCGCACCGCCGTCTCGCCACGTAAAACCCCTGGTTTGCAGTTTCAGAAACCCGGTGCGACCATCCCTCCCACTCGTCTTTTGGCCGTCATTTTTGCGTATTCACCGGGGAGCAGCGCATGAAATTCGGAATTTTCTACGAACATCAGATACCTAGGAACTGGGACAAAGACAGCGAGCACCGGCTGTTCAAGCAGGCGCTCGACCAGGTGGAACTCGCCGACAAGCTGGGTTTCGACTACGCGTGGGAGGTGGAGCACCACTTCCTGGAAGAGTATTCGCACTCCTCCGCCCCGGAAGTGTTCCTCGGCGCCGCGAGCCAGCGCACCAAGAATATCCGGCTGGGCCACGGCATCATCCAGCTGACCACCAACCACCCGGCGCGCGTCGCCGAAAAGGTGGCAACACTCGACCTGGTATCGGACGGCCGCGTCGAACTCGGTCTCGGCGAAGGCGCATCGGTCACCGAACTGCATCCGTTCAACCTGCGCTTCCGCGACAAGCGCGACGTCTGGGAAGACGGCGTGCGCTGCGTGCTGCCGATGTTCTGGAACCACGGTTGGGAATACGACGGTGAATACTTCAAGTTCCCGATGCGCGCGGTAGTGCCGAAACCGCTGCAGAAACCGCATCCGCCGCTGTGGGTGGCCTGCTCGCAACTCGACACCATTCGCTACGCCGCGCACCGCGGCATGGGCTCGCTGTGCTTCAAGTTCGCCGATCTCAAAGCGGCGCAAGCGTGGGTCAACGCGTACTACAACACCTACCTGCGCGACCTCGAGAAGCTCTGCGACTATCAGACGAATCCGAACATTGCGGTCGTGTCGGGCTTCATGTGTGCCGCCACCGACGAAGAAGCGTGGCAGAAGGCCGACGGCTGGACGTTCTTTCAATTCGCGCTGCAGCTCTACAACAAAGAAGGTCCGTTCGAACCCGGCAGCGTGAACATCTGGGAGCGCTACCAGGAATGGAAGCAGACGCCAGCCGGACAGAAGCGCACCGGCAGCGAACTGATCGGCTCACCCGAAACCATTCGCACGCGACTGCTGGAACTCGAAGCAGCCAACGTCGATCAGGTCATTCTGCTGAACCAGGCCGGCAAGAACACGCACGAAGACATCTGCAGCAGCCTAGAACTGTTCGCGCGCGAAGTGATGCCGGAATTCCACGCACGCGAGCCGCAGCACCAGCAATGGAAGAAAGCGGTTCTCGCCGGTGAGATCCAACTCGAGGACATCGACACCGAGCCGTACAACTTCGCGGCGCGCGGCAAGCCGACGCAGTCGTCGACGAAGGAACTGCGCAACATGGTGGCCGGCACCGTCGGCAGACCGAGCGCCGAATCGCTGGGTTAGCTGAGCTTCGAATCCGGCGGAGGTGGACGACTCATTACGCCGGACACGCCGTAAATCCGTCCCTGGAGGCTCGCCTGCGCCATCCATGGCGCAGGACGGTCCGGCGCAACGAGCCGTCCACCGCCACCTTATGTCGGCGCGTCCACCTTAAAGCGGATGTAACGCCCGTACGAGCAACGTCCATTAGTTGGTGAGTGACGTCGTCGCACGTTTCTTATCCCTTAGAACAAAGACGCGGCGCTGGTATCGATAGTGGTGGAGGGTCCGTGCGCTGGACCCTGGAGCGCCATGGATGGCGCGACAGGGGCGCCCAGGGATGGCTCGAGCGAGTCCGGCGCGCGGACTCTCCGCCACGCCCAACCCACCAACCATTTCATCTCGATCAGCCGACGACCACCCGATTCCGCAATACGCCGATCGGTTTCACTTCCACTTCGATGATGTCGCCCGCCTTCATGAACAGCGGCGGGTTGCGGGCAGCGCCGACACCACCCGGCGTGCCGGTAACGATGACGTCGCCCGGTACGAGGTCGGTGAACGTCGAGCAGTACGCGATGATGTCTTCGAAGCCGAAGATCAGCAGCGACGCCGTGGCGTTCTGCATCACTTCGCCGTTGAGCCGCGTCGTAAGTTCCATCGCGCTTAAGTTCCCGCATTCGTCTTTCGTCATCAGCCAGGGGCCGAAACCGCCGGTGCCGGTGAAGTTCTTGCCGGGCGTGAACTGTGTGGTGTGACGCTGAAAATCGCGAACGCTGCCGTCGTTGTAGCAACTGAAGCCGGCCACGTAGTCGAGCGCGTTCGCCTTCGGGATGCGGCGGCCGCGCTTGCCGATGACGAGCGCGATCTCGCCTTCGAAGTCGAGCCGATCCGATTCCTTCGGTCGGATCATCGGTTGTTCGTGGCCGATCTGCGCTTCGGCGAAGCGCACGAAGATGGTCGGATGACTGGTCGGATCGCGGCCTGTTTCTTCCTGGTGAGCTTTGTAGTTGATACCGACGCAGAGGATCTTGTCGGGATTGGTGATCACCGGCAGATACTTCACGTCGGCAAGCGCGTGATCCGGCTTCTGCTTTGCCGCCTCGGCGCCGGCCTTCGCCAGATCGCCGCTCGCCAACAGATCCTTCAAGGTGCGATCGTTCGGCCGGCGCGCGCCTACATCGACGATACCATTGCCCACTACTAAACCGTACGACGCGCGCCCCGCCTTCTCGAACGATATCCAACGCACTTGCTAAACGCCTCGCTCAGTTGAACATGATGACACTGCGTGCGACCTCACCGGTCTCGAGTGCCTTGAATGCGTCGTTGATGTCTTTCAGCTTGATACGCCGCGAGATCATGTCGTCGAGGTGCAGTTTGCCCTGCAGGTAGAAGTCGACGAAGCGCGGCATGTCGACGCGAAACCGGTTCGAGCCCATGAAAGAGCCCTGCAGTTTCTTTTCGCTCAGCAGGTCGGGTCCGTGCACCTCCACCATCTGTCCCGGCGGGATCATGCCGATGACGGTTGCGGTACCGCCACGGCGCAGCATCCTGAACGCCTGCTCGGCCGTTGCCTTCAAGCCGATCGCCTCGAACGTGTAGTGGGCGCCACCTCCGGTCAATTCGCGTACCGCTTCCACCGGATCGGTCTGCTTCGCATTGACGACGTCGGTCGCACCAAACTTCAGCGCGAGATCGAGTTTCGACGGCACTGTGTCTACCGCGATGATGCGACCCGCGCCGGCGATCGCCGCGCCGTTGATACACGACAGACCGATGCCGCCGCAGCCGATCACCACCACGGTCGCGCCGGGCTCCACTTTTGCGGTGTGGATCACCGCGCCGACGCCCGTGGTCACGCCACAACCGATCAGCGCCGCGCGATCGAGCGGCATCTCGGGCCTGATCTTCACGACCGAGTGTTCGTGCACCAGCATGCACTCGGCGAACGACGACAGATTCGCGAACTGATTCACTCTGGCGCCGTCTTTCGATAGCCGCGGCGCTTCCTTCTCACTGCGCCGCAAGGCGGGTTCCTGGCACAACGACATGTGTCCCGTCAGGCAGTACTCGCACGTGCCACAGAACACCGACAGGCAGGTGATCACGTGATCGCCGGGCTTCACATAGTTCACTTCGGAGCCCACCTGCTCGACGACACCCGCAGCTTCGTGACCAAGGATGATGGGCAGCTGGCCAGGATAAGTGCCGTTGAAGAAATGCAGATCGGAGTGACAGACCCCGACCGCCTGACACCGCACCAGCACTTCACGCGGTCCTGGCTTGGAGATCTGCACCTCCTCCACTTCCATCGGCTTGTTCACTTCGCGAAATACGGCGGCTTTCATGCGTCTCTCCCTGCGTTATCCGAGGCAGCGAGTGTGCCTTCGTAGCCCGTCAGAATCCATCACGACCCAGGCGTCCTTCCGCGAGCGTCACCGCAGAGCGAACTGCAGCGATGAGACTCGTGTGATCGGCAACGCCGCGGCCGGCGATGTCGAATGCGGTGCCGTGATCGACGGATGTGCGAATGAACGGAATGCCGAGCGTCGCGGTGACGCTTTCTGCGAAGTTGTGCACCTTGATCGCGATGTGTCCCTGATCGTGATACATCGCGAGCACCAGATCGAATTCGCCGGCGATCGCGCGATTGAACACCGAGTCGGCGGGGATTGGTCCGCGCACGTCGATGCCGAGCTTCTGCGCCGCCTGTACCGCCGGTGCGATCTCTTCGATCTCTTCGCGGCCGAGCAGGCCGCCTTCGCCGCCGTGTGGATTCAATGCAGCAACCGCAATGCGCGGATTCTTCATGCCCCAGCGCGCGAGCGTGTCGCGTGTGAGCTGCAATTTCTCGACGATGGTCGCCTTCGTTACGAAGCGCGCGGCCTCGATCAACGACTTGTGTGTAGACAGATGCACCACGCGCAGGCCCGGCGTCATCAGCATCGTCGCGGTCCACTTCGAACCCGTGAGGCGCGCGAGGATTTCCTGATGGCCGATGTCGGCAACGTAGCCGGCTGCGTGCACGGCTTCTTTGTTGATGGGACACGTCACCATCGCAGCGGCCTCGCCGCGCGCCGTGATGCCGGCAGCCTGCTCGACCGCGCGAACTGCCGCGCTGCC
>JBGSNQ010000007.1:0-12409 GCA_041739525.1 Pseudomonadales bacterium
GATTTGACGCTTTGGAGTATGGAGCTAACTACGATGAAACAAGCAATGCAGAAGGGTTTTACCCTTATCGAATTGATGATCGTGGTCGCCATCATCGGCATTCTCGCCGCTGTTGCGCTGCCCGCTTATCAGGACTACATCCGCAACGCCAATCAAGCGAAGGTCTCGTCGCATGCGGACGAAGCGGTTCGTTATGTGCAGAACGAAATGCGCCGCGTTCAGGCCGCTATGGCGATGGGTACCCTCGCGAACGCCGCTGCGGCGGACGGTAGCCTCAACCTCACCACGGTAACCACAGCAATGAATGGTGGTCCGGCGAACGCCGCCGGCAACGCTAAGGCACCGGGTGGTGGTGATGCATTCAACAACACTGCCGGTGGTGTCGCCGCGACGGGCGTGGTTGGTATCACGGTAGCTGGCAACATCGCCGGTGGAAACTTGGCGTTCACGGTAGACCGCCCGGCCTATCCGACGCCCGGCTCGAGCCCGATTCCGGCTCTGTCGAAGACTGTCAACTGGACGTCGATCTAAGTCTGACAAACGTCTGAGTTCTAGAAAACAGAGGGCTCCGCGAGGGGCCCTCTTCTATTTCGTCGCGCTAAACTCGTTTGCACGGCACTGCACCATGGAGCAGCAAGGCATGAAGCGTTCGAAGATCAACGGTTATACCTTGATAGAGTTGATGATCGTCGTGGCGGTCATGGCAATAGTCGCTGCGGTCGCATTGCCCATGTACTCCGGCTACATCCAAACCGGACGCATCGGTAAGCTCGTCGAGAGCATTGCGACCATTGAAGTGTTCCAGGAAGACTACCGGCTGCGTACGGGCGCCTACCAGCCTGGCGTGTACAACGCCGGTCCCGATGCGAACCTGCTGACACTCGGTTGGCAACCTCAAGACGACGATGGCACGGTCTACACCATCACGGTCGCGGGCAACACATACGACGTGCAAGCCGTCGATAGGACTGGCACGACCGTTTGTCGTCGTTTCCCGGCAAGGGTCGCATGCTAAAGCTGCGGCGTGCCTTGCCCCGTCCTGCGAAATCGGTATCCTGCGCAGCGCGGTCTGTCGCCGGAATAGCTCAGTTGGTAGAGCAACTGATTCGTAATCAGTAGGTCGGTGGTTCGAATCCACTTTCCGGCACCACGCCGATTGGTGCGTCATCATTGGATATGAAGCTGGTGCCAGGACATTTAGCGCCCTCCCGTCGATCACACCGACTCCAGTTCCGTTGATTTTTCCCGCTTGCAGATGACTGCGCATGTTGACCACGGCCAGCGGCTGATTGCTGCTTCCCTCCTTCTCACGCTCGCCGTCGCTGTGAGCCTCCTGTTCCAGGGCATCACCACCAATCTCGTGTATCTCGCCCTCACTACCGCCGCTTTGCTTGCGGCGCTTGCCTGCGTGGGGACGAGCGCGATTGCCGCCAGGCTCGACACAAATCGTGGGTCATTCGCGCTGGCGCTGGCGATGCTGGGGTACTTGATCGTTGTCTATCGGTTCAGCATCCGAGCGGATAACAGTTTCGGCGCGAGTTGGGTGCTGGCCGCCGGGCCGCTCGCGTTCATCGGCGGTTCTGTGGTGATGCAGAACGTAACCGCGCGGCGCTTGCTTACGATCTCGATCTCGACGCTGATCATCGCACTGGCGGCCGTCTCTTCCGTGAGATTCGCGTTGTTTGGCGAGCGCGCACACCAGCCGTTGGACGACCCGAACAACTACGCAACCTTGATGTATCTCGTTTGGATTCCACTCGCACATAGATATCTCGCAAAGGGCTGGAGCGGCGAGAAGACGACCCCAGTTGGGCATGCCTGCCTGCTGGCATCGAGTTTCGTTCTGGTTTTCGCGCTCATCGCGACACGCTCGCGGACCGCGATGGTGATCGTCGGCGGCGTGCTCCTGTTGTGGATTGCAATCGCCGTGTTCAGGCGAACTGCATGGAAACGACTGTTCGCACTAACGGGTACGGTTGGGCTCGCGTTGATAGCCTCCATTGCGGTAACGACGCTGACTGACGCGCCTGCTAAGGGGCTGGAACTCGGTGGCGGTCTTGGTGTTCGTTACGAGCTGATGCAATCGGCACGGGCTATGTTCGAGCAGCACCCGATGGGGATCGGGGTGTTTTGTTTTCCTCTGCTATATCCGAGCTTTCGTTCGCTTCTCGAGCAGGACACCGCGGGGCTGTTTGTGCACAACGACTACGTTCAGTTCCTGGTCGAAGGCGGGGTGCCGCTTCTGGTATTGCTCTTGCTGTTTGTCGGCTCGGTACTGCGTCGCGCGAGGCTAGCGGTGCTGGAGTCGCCGCGCGACGCTCGTTTCGAGGACTTAGGTGTTGCGCTGGCCGTAGTGGTGGCCTGCGCACATGCGATGGTCAACTTCGTTTTTTACAGCCTGACGCTCGTCAGCCTCATCGGGTTGCTTAGTGCGCGGTTGTTTTCGCAACCCATTCAAACATCCGCCCCGAAATCGCTGCTTCACACGCCGAATCGCCTCGTCGGCGTTGGCATCGCGATGGGATGGTTGATGTGGCTCTATCTTGCGCTGGACGTTGCCACCGCCGGAGTCTTCCAGAACCAGCCGAGCCTGGGACTCGTTAGATCGATTACCGCGAACGAAGCGCGGATGCTCGAATACGCGCGTGTCGCGCAGCGCCTCAACGGCAATCGAGGCATTCCGGTGATCGCTGAAGCAGTTTTGTTGCATCGAGCCGCGCGAGCCGAGCCAGAGTCGAAGTATCTGCGCGAGCAGGCATACCTGACGTTCCATCGCGCTCTGGCTGTCGATCCGTGGAATACGCTGACTTATGTGCGGTTCTCGGAGTTCCTGGATGACTTCGTGCCTGCGGGCGGGCGCGCCCCGAACGAGTCGACAGAGGAACTGTTGTACTCCGCCATCGGGTTGAACCCCATGTTCGTTCCGGGAATTGATGGCCTTCTGCGGCTATACAGTCAGACATCGCAGGAGTCGAAGAGCTATGCATTGCTCCGTAACGTCGTTTATCCATGGATGGGAAGGCTGCGGCGCGAGGATCCCGACGCGAGTGATCGTTACCTTGATCGATTGGACGCGTACGCTGGCGAGGCCGGCGATTCGGCATTCCTCAGTGAACTGAAAGAACGCAGGAAATTGCTTGCCGACATCGCGCCGAGAACCTAGCCCCTTCTACGGCCGCTAGTTCGGCGTGGCTACATGCAGGAGTCCAATGAGTCGTTCGTGCTTCGCGTCGAAGCCGAGGTAGGAATACGCGTAGCGCGCGCCGAACAGGTAGAAGCGATAGTCGCTGAACTCCCCGCCGTGTTCCGCGAACCAGCGGGGTAGCGCATGCGAATCACGGTCTCTGTCCTCGATCTCTTGTAGTGGGCGCGCCTCCGCTTCGTCCAGATGCTCGAGGTCGAACGGCACATAGTTTTCGGATCGCGTCGAGAGCATCCGTCCGTTGAGTAACATCTCGCGCCGGATGGTTGATTGTTCGCCGTAATCCGCCGGCAGTTTGACGCTGACCCACTTCGGATATGGACCTGGTAGTGCGTCCAGATCGGGCACCGGGGCATTCACTTCTCTGAACGACTGCGCCGTCACGCTGAAGAAAGAGCCGTCGATGTAGGCGATGGCCAGCGGGCGTTCTCCATGAACGATCCATACACCGGCGGCGAGACACGCAACCTGTAACACTCCAATCACCGTCAAATCGAACGCCAGGCCAGGCTTGCCGGCTCGATAGACGATCAGGGTCAGCAGTGGACCGACGACGAGATCCACGCCGAGTAGTAGTCGCAGTCCCTGCCAACCGCCGTCGGTTACGAAGAAAAAGTCCGGATACCAGACCTTCACGACGAGGTACGCAAGCACCCCGAAGACGAACAGGCTGATGCCGAGGTGAATCAGGAAGGCGCGAAGTTTGGTCATGACGCGAATACGAAAGGGGTCAATCGAGGAACCGCATGGACAAGTCTATCGGCTCGACACGCTTGGTGATCTCGCCGATCGATACGAAGTCGACGCCGCTTGCGGCGATGGCGGCCATGGTCCCATGCGTTACACCGCCCGACACTTCGAGTTGAGCCTGGCCCTGATTGATCGCAACAGCTTCGCGCATGTCTGCTTCGGTGAACTCATCCAGCATGATGATATCGGCGCCGGCGATCAGTGCTGTGCGGAACTCCTCGATATTCTCAACTTCTACTTCAACCGCGCGATCGGGTGCGATCTGACGGGCGCGCTCGACCGCGGCGCCGATCGACCCGGCAGCGGCAATGTGGTTCTCCTTGATGAGAAACGCGTCGAACAATCCGAGCCTGTGGTTGTGGCAACCGCCGCATCGAACTGCGTACTTCTGCGCGATCCGCAAGCCCGGCAGCGTCTTGCGCGTATCGAGTACACGCAGCTTTGTACCTGTCAGTCGATCGGCATACCGTCGCGCCGATGTGGCTGTGCCAGATAGCAACTGTAGGAAGTTCAGCAGCGTGCGCTCCACGGTGAGCAAGCTGCGCGAGGGCCCCTCGAGCGACAAAAGCCGCTGATTTGCTACTACTCGATCACCGTCGTTCGCGTGCCAGGTTGCGACGATGGTCGCGTCGACCTGCCGGCATGCCTCGTCTGCCCATGGTTGGCCGCAGAGCACGGCGTTCTCCCGGGTGATCACAAATGCGCGGCTGTACGCGCTCGCTGGAACGAGTTGTGCGGTGATGTCGCCACTTCCTACGTCTTCCGCCAGTGCTTCGCGAACGTTCCGTTCGATCGCATCTGCGATCAGGTCGTCGAGTTCCATTCGGCGTTCCAATGCGTGATGACGCCTGATGTTAGTCGCGTGTCGCCAACGCGCAACTCCTCATCACACATCCCCTTGTACATCGGTCCGTTGGCTTGTGGTGCCGACATCCTTGCGGCACGATGCCAGTCTCACGTTGGCGTGAGAGTGGCGTGCAAGTCGGTGCGGATCATTGGATTGATGGGGTTGTTCGATGCGCGTCGGCGAACTGTGACGATCGCACGGATCCAGACGACATCGCGCTGATCGTCATCCACAACATCAGTCTGCCGCCGGGACAATTCGGCGGTGGACTGGTGCAGCG
This sequence comes from Pseudomonadales bacterium, assembly GCA_041739525.1. Lineage (GTDB taxonomy): Bacteria > Pseudomonadota > Gammaproteobacteria > Pseudomonadales > Azotimanducaceae > DATJGR01. Next base: position 5,080 of record JBGSNQ010000007.1, read on the forward strand.
ATTCTTCACGAATTGCCTCGATTGCACGGTCGACGCATCGTTGCGCGACCTCGATGGTGTGCAAGTGTCCTCGCATTTATTCATCGATCGCAGGGGCATCGTTACCCAATTTGTTCCCCTCGATAAGCGTGCGTGGCATGCCGGCGCTTCGAGCCATCGTGGCCGCGAGGGCTGCAACGATTATTCGATAGGCATCGAACTCGAGGGAACCGACGATGTCGACTATGAGGAGGCTCAGTACGTTTCGCTGGCCGCTGCCGTGATGACGCTGATGAAGCGGTATCCGCGGTTGTCACTGAGCGGCATCGTCGGGCACCAGGAGATCGCGCCGCAGCGTAAGAGCGACCCGGGCGCGTCGTTCGATTGGTCGCGCCTGTATCGCGACGTCGTACGGATGATGGGAGTAGCCGGTGCCACGTATCGGAGTTGATCTCGGCGGAACCAAAGTCGAGGCGATTCTGCTCAATGATGACGGAACCGTTGAGGCGCGAGAGCGCGTCGCCACGCCCAGGTTCGACTACGAAGCGACCTTAGAGACTGTCGCCCGGTTGGTCGAAGCGCTCGATCGAGTAGCAGGACAACGATGCGCCGTCGGTGTCGGAACGCCGGGTGCCGTGGAACCCTCGACGGGGTTTATGAAAAACTGCAACTCGACGTGGTTAAACGGCAAACCACTGCTGGCCGATCTTAGGCACCGTCTCGGCGATCGCGTGCGGGTTGCGAACGATGCCGACTGCTTTGCATTGTCGGAGTCGGTCGATGGCGCAGCAGCAGGCACGCAAACGTCCTTCGGCGTCATTCTCGGAACGGGCGTAGGGGGCGGCATCGTTGCACACGGTCGCCTCGTCCAGGGACCGAACGGAATAGCAGGCGAGTGGGGGCATACGCCGCTGCCGTATTTTCAGACGGATGTAGATGAACTCGAACGTCGGTTGGATGCGCGCACTTGCTACTGTGGTCGGACAAATTGCGTCGAGACGTTTTTGTCGGGTCCGGGCTTGGCGCGGACGCACACGTCGCTGTGGGGAGAATCGCGGGAACCCCGCGACATTGCGGCCGCCGCGGACTCGAACGGTAGAGGCACGCTCGAACTGTATTGCCGCCAGCTCGCAAGATCGCTTGCGCAGATCATCAACGTGCTCGATCCGGACGTGATCGTTCTCGGGGGAGGTGTGTCCGAGATCGACTTGCTCTACGACCGCGTGCCCGAACTTTGGCCCAGTTACGTCTTCTCCAACTCGGTGAACACGTGCTTGCGCCCCGCGCAGCATGGAGCAAGCAGCGGCGTTCGCGGGGCAGCGTGGTTGTGGCCCGCCGACTATAATTTGGACTCGAACCATTGAAGGGACGCCATGGCTTTTCCGCGCGACCTTGCCGACGCCAATCCGGACGAAACGCGAGAGTGGCTGGAGGCGCTCGAATATCTTCTCGATAACGAAGGCACCGAGCGCGCAAATTTCCTGCTCGAACGTCTATCCGCTCGGATGGCGCAGACGGGCGCGCGTCTGCCGTACACGATCACCACTCCGTATCGCAACACCATCCCGGCGAATAAAGAAGCATTCATGCCCGGTGACCTGTTCATGGAGCGCCGCATCCGTTCATTGATCCGCTGGAATGCACTCGCGATGGTGATGCGCGCCAATCAATCCGGCGACGACCTCGGCGGACACATCGCTACGTTTTCGTCGGCGGCAACCCTCTACGACGTCGGCTTCAACTATTTCTTCCGCGCACCCACCGATGAAGATCCTGGCGACCTGATCTATTACCAGGGCCACAGCTCGCCGGGAATCTACGCGCGATCGTTTTTGGAGGGGCGTCTCGATGAGGAAGATCTGGACCGGTTCCGGCGAGAAGTAGATGGCAAAGGTTTGTCGTCATACCCACATCCGTGGCTGATGCCGGACTACTGGCAGTTCCCAACAGTTTCGATGGGTCTCGGTCCGATCCAGGCCATCTATCAAGCCCACATCATGAAGTATCTCGACAGCCGCGGTCTCGTGCCGATGGGCGATCGAAAAGTGTGGGCATTCCTCGGCGACGGCGAGTGCGACGAACCGGAATCGTTAGGTGTGCTTGGGCTCGCTGCGCGCGAAAAACTCGACAACCTGATCTTCGTAGTCAACTGCAACCTGCAGCGTCTGGACGGCCCCGTGCGCGGCAACGGCAAGATCATTCAGGAGCTCGAAGGCACGTTTCGCGGTGCGGGTTGGAATGTAATCAAGGTGGTTTGGGGTCGCCTGTGGGATCCGCTCTTCGCCAACGACGACAAAGGCCTGATGCAACAGCGCATGAACGAGACCGTCGACGGCGAGTATCAGAACTACAAAGCAAAGGGTGGCGCGTACACGCGCGAACACTTCTTCGGCAAATCGCCCGAACTGCTGAAGATGGTAGAGAAGCTGTCCGACGCCGACATCATGCGGCTGAATCGGGGCGGACACGATCCGTTCAAGGTCTACGCTGCGTATCACGCAGCTGTGAATCATCGTGGTGAACCCACGGTCATTCTCGCGAAGACCGTAAAGGGCTACGGGATGGGTGAAGGCGGCGAGTCGGAGAACACGACCCATTCGGTGAAGAAGCTCGGTCTCGAGAACCTGAAGCACTTTCGCGATCAATTCGGGATTCCACTCTCCGATGACGATCTCGCCCGCGTGCCGTATTACCGGCCGGCCGCCGACACGCCGGAAATGGTGTATCTGCGTGGCAATCGCGAGCGGCTCGGCGGATTCATTCCGCGCCGCGTCCGCGTAGAGAACGATATCAAGGTGCCCGATCTCTCCATCTTCGATTCGCAGCTCAAAGGCAGCGGTGATCGTGAGATCTCAACCACGATGGTGTTTGTCCGAATGCTCGCGTCGCTCGTCCGCGACAAGGACATCGGATCGCGTGTGGTACCGATCGTCCCTGACGAAGCGCGCACGTTCGGCATGGAAGGTATGTTTCGGCAGCTGGGAATTTACTCGTCCGAGGGCCAGATCTACGAACCCGAAGACTCGGACGAGATTGCCGGCTATCGCGAGTCCAAAGAAGGTCAGGTGCTGGAAGAGGGCATCAACGAGGCGGGCGCAATTTCCGCGTGGATCGCGGCGGCCACCGCATACAGTTCACACCGCAAGACACTGGTGCCGTTCTACATTTTCTATTCGATGTTCGGTTTCCAGCGTGTTGGCGACTTCGCGTGGGCAGCCGGCGACATTCAAGCGCGTGGATTTCTACTCGGCGGCACCGCGGGTCGCACCACGCTGAATGGCGAAGGACTGCAGCATCAGGATGGGCACAGTCATGTGTTGTCGTCGACGATTCCGAACTGCCGCTCATACGATCCGACATACGGGTACGAATTGGCGGTCATCGTTCACCACGGCCTGAAACGGATGTATGAGGCAGGAGAAAAAGTCTTCTACTACATCACCGTCATGAACGAGCCGTATCAACAGCCCACGATGCCCGACGGTGTAGAAGAGGGGATCGTTAGAGGCATCTATCGGCTCACTCCAAAGGTCGAAGACGGCAAGCGCGTTCGACTATTGGGTAGCGGTACGATTCTGCGAGAGGTGATCGCGGCGGCAGAGCTGCTCAAGGAACTCGGTGTCGGGAGCGAGATCTGGAGCGTGACCAGCTTCAACGAATTGCGGCGCGATGGAATGGACGTCGATCGCTGGAACATGCTGCACCCTGATGAAGCACCTAGAAAGTCGTACGTACAACAGTGCTTCGAAGGCGACGATGCACCTGTGATAGCAGCAACTGACTACATGAAGGTCTATGCGGAACAGATCAGGTCGTATGTTCCAGCGCCATATCGCGTGCTCGGTACCGATGGATTCGGCCGCAGCGATACGCGGAAGCAGTTGCGATGGTTCTTCGAAGTAGACCGTCATTTCGTCACAGTGGCAGCGCTCGCGTCGCTAGCCGACCAGCAGATCATTTCGCGCAGCGTAGTGAGAGATGCAATGCAACGCTTCGGCATCGAGTCCGAAAAATCCAATCCGCGGCTCGTCTGAAGCGCGACAGGACCGGTAATGGCAGAGAAGGAAGTTCTGATCCCTGACATCGGTGACGCCGACGACGTCGAGGTCATCGAAATCCTCGTGAAGGTCGGTGCGAAGATTGCGATCGACGATCCACTGATCGTGATCGAATCGGACAAGGCGTCCATGGAAGTGCCGGCGACCGTAGCCGGAACGTTACGAAAAATCTCGGTGTCGCTGGGCGACAAGGTCCGTACCGGACAGACCATTGCCGTTGTAGAGGTCGCTTCCGCCACGGACGGAGCGGCTGCCGCCAAGGAAACGCCTCCCGCGCGCGTAGACCCACCGCTGCAACCCGAACCGAAGCGCGAGCCTTCGCAGCCCGCCGAGTCGTCGCGCCGATTCGAAGTACGCATTCCGGATATCGGCGACGCCAAAGACGTGACCATCGTCGAAGTGAAGGTCAAGGCCGGGCAGGATGTTGCAGTCGACGATTTGTTAGTGGTGATCGAATCCGACAAGGCGTCGATGGAGGTTCCGTCACCCGTTGCGGGTCGCGTCGCATCCGTCGATGTGAAGGAAGGAGCGGAGGTCACCGAAGGCACCCTGTTGGCGGTCATCGAGGCCGCTTCGGCGCCGAGTGGAAACTCCGTAGTCGCGACTGCGCCTCGTGGTGAAGCGGAGAAGCCTGCGCCAACGGTCGAGCAGCTGCCACCCGCTAAGCGCGCGCCGGCTGAATCGCCGCCGCCCGCCACGCCGCATCAGGTTGATTCGACCTCTTCGAAGGCCGAGCAGCCGCCCCCCAGTGGAACCGTCTATGCGGGTCCATCGGTGCGCAGGTTGGCGCGCGAACTGGGTGTCGACCTGCTGAAGGTGAAGGGCAGTGGTCCGGGAAGCCGAATTTTGAAAGAAGACGTCGATGCGTTCGTCAAAACCGCATTGACCGCGCCGCGTTCGGCTGGCGGCGCAATCCCGGCGGTTCCGACGATCGACTTCTCCCGTTTCGGCGTAACCGAAGCGATCGAGCTGACCCGAATTCGCGCACGAGGCGCAGACAACCTGCATCGCAGCTGGCTCAACATTCCTCATGTCACACAGCATGACGAAGCGGATGTCACCGAGCTGGAGGCCTTCCGTGAAGAACTCAAAGCGGAAGCACAGGCAAAGGGCGTGAAGCTGACGCCGCTCGCCTTTATCGTGAAGGCCACGGTTGCGACGCTTCGTTCGTTCCCCAGCCTCAATGCGTCGCTCGATTCGGCGGTTCGTCATCTGATACTGAAGCGCTACTTCCACATAGGATTGGCTGTCGACACGCCCGAAGGATTGGTGGTGCCGGTATTGCGGGACGCTGATAAGAAAGGCGTGTTCGACCTGGCGCAGGAGATCGAATCGCTCTCTCAGAAGGCGCAACAGGGCAAGCTCGGGATGAGCGACCTGCAGGGCGCAAGCTTCACCATTTCGAGCCTCGGTGCGATCGGCGGAACGGGCTTCACGCCGATCATCAACGCGCCCGAAGTCGCGATCCTCGGCGTGTCACGCCTGACGATGCGTCCGCATTGGACCGGCGCCGAGTTCGAGCCGCGCCGTATGCTGCCGGTCTCGCTGAGCTACGACCATCGAGCAATCAACGGGGCGGAAGCGGGACGATTCGTGACGACGCTGTGCAGAACGTTGACCGACATGCGTCGAGTTTTGCTTTGACGCGTTTGTGTCTCAGCTCCGTGACTGCTGTTGCCATAGCAGTTCCGGCGCGCCGACGTTCAACGCGCGCGCAAACACGAACAGCGCGTCGCTGAGTCGATTGAGGAAGACACCGAGCGACGGGTCGTAATCACCTGGTCGATCGTTCATTAGTTGCCACACGCTGCGTTCTGCACGCCTGCAAACGGCTCTGGCGAGGTGCGCCTGCGCTCCCGCGGGAGTACCTCCCGGCAAAATGAAGTTCGCGAGTGGCCCCAACTGCGCCGTGTAGTGGGCAACCGACAGTTCCAATGCGTCCGTTTCCTCGGTGAGCGACAACACCGTACCGGGCATCGCTATCGCACCACCGAGATCGAACAACCTGGATTGCAGCTCAATCAGCGTCGGGCGCAGGGGGTGTGCGGCATCGAGGAGCGTCACCACGATGCCAATGGTGCAGTTCAATTCGTCGATGTCGCCTAACGCATCGAACTGAGGGGCGAATTTGGAGTGGCGAGAGCCGTCGGCGAGACTGCTTTCACCCTTGTCGCCGCCTCGAGTCGTGATTCGTGTCAGGCGGTTCGGCATCGATGCCTCAAGTGCGAGCGGGGCTCTCGATGCGTTCGCCGTATCGAACTACCGTGATGATGCCGGTATCGAATGATCGTGTGAGCGCGTCGTATGCGGTTCGCATGAACGTACGCGGGTCGGGAATGGTGGTACGTGTGTCAGCGGCCACGAGGCTGACTCCGACAACGACCGGAATGAACCCCTCGCTCGTTTTGAAGGAGTGCATGTACAGGTTGTCGAAGATACGGCGAAAACTGGTCGACGTGCAGTTCTCGATGTCGGGTTGCAGCATCGTCACGGCGAACAGGTTGGCTTCGGGACGAGTGACGACGTCGAGCGGGCGTACGAGCTGTCTGAGTTTTGCGCCGATGCCGGACATCAACTCGTCGATCACGGCTTTGTCGTACTGTTTCTCGATCACGTCGAGGTTGTTGATACCCACCAGCAGGATACAAGCTGCGCCGCCGCGCGCTTCAATTTCCTTCGACAACGATCCGATCCGATCGAGCGTGAACTTCATGTTGCCAAGTCCCGTTACCGGGTCGACGAGATCGGTGGTTGTCAGCTCGCGTACTTTGCGGCGTAACAGTTTGTTGGTTCGAAGCAGTTCGTTCTGTCTCTCGGCAATACGCTGTGCTGCAAACACGCGCGGTAACAACTGGCCGCGCAAATTCGCCTTGTTGAGGAAATCGTCCACGCCTTCTTTGAAGGCTTCGTGCATTGCCTGAATGTCGTCGCGCGCAGTCAGCAACATCACGTAGGTGAAGTGTCCGGTCGCGTCGTCGAGCTTTTTGATGCGCCGAGTCAGTTCGAGCCCGTCCATCGACGGCATGAGCCAATCGGCAATGAGTATTTGCGCAGGCCGTTTCTCTACTGAACGAAGAGCCTGAAGCGGATTGTTGGTGAATCGCACATTGGAAAACCCGCCGCTGCGCAGCGCCTTGGCGATGATGGCGCTCGAGAACTTCGCGTCATCGACCACCAGGATTGGAATGTCCTCGTGCGACATGTAAGTTAGCGGAAGGGACTCGGGGAGATCGAAGGTAGATTCAAGTAGGGGTGCAGGGTTGTCAAGGAACCGCGTCGCACGGGATTGGACG
>JBGSNQ010000062.1:0-91026 GCA_041739525.1 Pseudomonadales bacterium
ACTCTCGACCGCGCGCCGCTGCGCGTTCAATCCGGCGCCGTACTGCTGCTGCAGGTCTTCGCGCAACGCGACGTAGCGCAGCGTGCGCGCGCGGCCGACCATCCGCAGCTCCGGATGCAACGCCTTCAATCCCGAAAAGAACGTGCTGCGGATGCCGCGCATTTGAAGCTGATGCGCAAGCGTCGACGTTGCGATCGTCTTCAGCGCCTCTATGCGTTCGTCGGTGAGCACGTCGCTGTTGGTTTCGTTGGCCATCGTCACGTCCTCAGCGAGGTGTCAGTGGAAACGACGCAAAACGCGTCTCGGTGTAGAACTCGCGGCTGTGTTGGCCGCCTTCGCGTCCGGTACCGCTCGACTTGATGCCGCCGAACGGCTGGCGCAGATCGCGTTCGAAGCCCGCGTTGATCCAGATCATTGCCGTCTGGAGGCGATGGCTCATGTAGTGCGCGGTCGTCTGCGATTCACTCCAGATGTACCCCGCCAGTCCGTACGAGGAATCGTTGGCGATTCGCAGCGCATGGTCAGCGTCGTCGAATGGCATGATTACCGCGACCGGCCCGAAGATTTCTTCCTGACACACGCGCGCGGAATTCTCGACATCGACGATCGCGGTCGGTGCCACGAAATAGCCCTTGTCGATGCCCACCGGACGACCGCCGCCGAACAACACGCGTCCTTCTTTCTTCGCGACGTCGAGATAACTCATCACGCGGTCGTATTGGCGTTTGTGCACGAGCGGACCGAGGCGCGTCGTGCGATCGAACGGATCGCCAGCGGTCCAGCCTTCCGCCACCTTCCCGAACGCGTCGAGAAACTGCTGATAGATCGGCCGCTGCACGAGGATGCGCGAACCGGCCACGCACGCCTGCCCCGAATTCATGAAGATCGACATCGCCGCGGCCGGCACTGCGCGTTGCAGGTTCGCGTCCGCGAAGACGATGTTCGCGGACTTGCCGCCGAGTTCGAACGACACGCGCTTCAACTGCTTTGCCGCGCGCGCGGCGATGTCGCGCGCGGTCGGAACCGAACCGGTGAACGACACACCGACCACGTCTTTGTGCTCGACCAGCGGCACACCCGCTTCGGCGCCGTAGCCGAGCACCATGTTGTAAACGCCCTTGGGCATGCCGGCCTCTTGGAAAATCTCGCAGAGAATTCGCATCGTCAGCGGCGACAACTCCGACGGTTTGTGTACGGCGCTGTTTCCATACGCGAGACACGGCGCCATCTTCCATGTCGACAGCATGAATGGTCCGTTCCAAGGCGTGATCAGACCGAACACGCCAACCGGATCGCGCATTGTGTACGTGAGAAGCGAATCGTCCCGGTTGAACGATTCGTTGCCGGCGAGTTCCTGCTCTTCTGCAAAGAAACGGAAGTTCCATGCCGAACGTTCGATCATCGGATGCGGCCCGGGATGCGCGGGTCCGATCGGCCCCCCCATCTCGAGCGATTGCAGCGCGATGATCTCTTCGGAGCGCGCCTCGATCAGGTCGGCGGCCTTGAACAACACCTTGCGCCGGAACGAAGGCTTCGCGCGCGACCACGCGCCGCCATCGAATGCATCTTTTGCAGCCTTCACCGCGGCCGCGATATCGAACTCGTCGCCGCGCGCGGCCATCGTCGTCAGTCGTTCGGTTGCTGGATCCACAACCTCGAACGTGCCGCCCGACCGCGCCGCCACGAATTCGCCGTCGATGAAGTGCAGTGGTGTACGCACCTCGGGTCTCGCAACTGCGTTCATTCGAATCTCCTGATTATCGCGGCCGCACCACTCCGAGTTGCACCGCGAGCCGCTCGCGCAGCGTAGGGTTCACACGATCGAGCCTCGGCATGTCAGCCGCGAGCCACAGATACTGAAAGTTGAAGTAGAGGGAGAAGAGGTTGTGAGCGAGCGTGTCGCTATCGACCTCGTCGATCACTTCGCCGCGCCCCTTTGCACTGTCGATCAGTCCGTTGAGCAGTCGATACGTGCGCCCCATTGCCGCGACGATCTCCGGCTCGCGATGTGCATACGGCACTTCGCGCATGAACACCTGCGCCAATTCCGACGCTTCAGCCGCCCCATCGAGCATCGCGGTGAAGAAGCGATCCAGCTGATTCAGCAGCGGACGACGGCCGGCGCGCGCCTCGGCGTCGTCGAGCCACTTGTGCATGTCGCGTTCGAACACGAGCACGAGCAGCCGATCTTTCGATCCCACGTGCGCGAACACGGAACCCTTTGACACGTTTGCCGCCTCGGCAATTTCCGCAGTCGTCACGGCATCGAAGCCCTTGCGCCCGAACAACCGGCGCGCCTCGGTCAGGATGCGGTCGCGATTTTCGAGCTTGCGTCGTTGCGCGCGCGGCCGAAACACCACTGGCTTCGCTTCGATCGCACGTACGCTCAACGCGCATTTCCGGCTTCGGCCACTACGCTCATTTGTCGAGACTCATTCCCGGTCCCATGTCGCGGTTGAATACGTGACCGTAGGTGTCGCGAGTGTAGTACTCGGATTGATGCGTCGCGGGCCGGCCGCCATAACCGATCTCGATCAGGAATCCCGACGGCGACGCGACGTAGAACGAGAACATCTGGTCGTTCGCGTGTTTTCCGAGGCTGATCATCACCGGGTATTTGCTCGCCTGAACGAGGTCGTGCGTCATGAACACGTCGTCGACGTTCGACACCTCGAGCATCAGGTGATTGATGCTCTTCTTGCTCGGCGGACCGAACGCAACGGTGTGATCGCGTTCGTTGCAATGCATGAACAGAATCTCCGCGATTTCGCCGTTCGGTCCTGCCGGCACCTGATACTCCACACCGCCGCGCATGCCGAGCAGCTTGTAGAACTCATACGCCTCATCGAGTCCCGCGTTCCGCAAGATCATGTGGCCGACGCCGCCGTGATCGCCCGTCAGGAAGCGGCCGTGCATCCGCCGGCCCGGCAGGAACGGCTTGAACGTATCGATGCGCGGTCCGTGGAAGATCTCGATCGGATTTCCGGCGGGGTCCGAGAGTTTCATGATCTCGAGCACGCGGCGCGATCTCGCAAGGTCTTTGCCGCCGATCTCGAATGCGATGCCCGCGCCTTTCAGCACTTGCTGCATCGCATTGAACTCTTCGACGCCGGCAACGCGCAGTCCGGCTGCGAGCAGATCGTCCGCCGGATTCTTCTCGACGATGATCCGGTGGTGCCAATAGTCGGTGCGTAGATACAGCCGGTCAGGCTCACCCGGCTCTTCGAATACCTCGAGCCCCAACAGATTCCCAGCGAAATCTCGCCACGCGGCGAGATCAGACACGCCAAAACACACGTAGCCCAGTTCCGTGACCGCGACCATCGTTCCGCCCTCCTTCCCATAATTGACCCGGGTCAAGTTCAGAGCTTACGCTGCTGCGCTACCAAACGAGAAGGACTCCGATATGTCGGATGCGAGCACCGGCAGTTTCACGCTCTTCAACGGCCAACCGCAGTACCAGAACTTCTGCCGTATGCACGAACTCGCCGCAACCAAACCGATGCGCCCGGCGTCCCGCAGCTTTCAATTCCCGGAAGGGGCAAAGATCTCGCTTCCCGCGACGTATCGCGCCGACAACGGCGAAGCGCGTGGCATGCGCGCGCTACTCGACGCCACTCACACGTCGGCGTTGCTGGTGCTGCAGAACGGCGTCGTGCGTTTCGAAGAGTATTGGCTCACCGGCGGACGCGGCGTGCAGTGGATGTCCATGTCGGTGGCAAAGAGCCACGTCTCCGCACTGATCGGCATCGCGCTCGCGGAAGGTAAGATCCGCAGCCTCTCCGATCCGATCACCGCGTACACGCCGAAGCTTACCAACTCCGCATACGACGGCGTCCGCATCAAGGACGTACTGCAGATGTCGTCAGGCGCCCGCTGGAACGAGGATTACTCCGATCCGAACTCGGAGGTCTTTCGCATCGGCGCCGCTTTGGCGCCCGGCGGTTCCTACGATGCGTTCATGGCCACCACGGTGCGTCAAAACACACCCGGCTCCGTGTGTGTTTACGACTCTGCAGACACGCAGGCGCTGGCCATGTTGATTGCGGGCGCAACAGGGCAGTCGCTAACCCAGTACATGCAGGAGAAGCTGTTCGGCCCGCTCGGCATGGAATCGCCGGGCGCCTGGATCTGCGACAGCTTCGGCGTAGAGATGGCGTTCGCGGGATTACTGATGACGGCGCGGGATTTCGCGAAACTCGGCGAGTTGTACCGGAACGGCGGCGTTTGGGAGGGGCGGCAGATCGTGCCGGCAGACTACGTGGCTGCGTCGGTGAAATGGGATTCGCCTCATCTGGCGCCCGGCAAACCGCAGGTAGGCGATCACACATTGCCGATGGGATACGGTTATCAGTGGTGGCTGCCGGCCGGAAGCGACGGCGACTTCAGTGCAATCGGCGTCTACAACCAGTACGTGTACGTGAATCCGAAGCGCGGCCTCGTCATCGTGAAGTTGTCCGCGAATCCACGATACGGAACGTCGAAAGACGAACGCGACAACAAAGATGCCGAGAACATCCTCGCGTTGCAGGCAATCAGCAGGCAGTTCGACTGAATGGAGGAACCCGTCATGTCCGTTGTCGACTTACACCATGCGCTGGAAATCGCGGCCGAGCGCGGTGACATCTATCCGGCGATCTACGACGCGTACTTCGAACGCTGCGCCGGCTCGCGCGAGTTGATGCAGCTCACCGACATTCACATGCGCGGACGCATGCTCGACAGCCTGTTCGAATTGCTGCTGGCGGACGACGTGGTCGAGCAATTTACGTATCTGCGTTTCGAAACGAAGAACCACATGAGCTGGGGGGTGCAGGCGCATATGTACGAGAACCTGCTGAGCGCCGTGCGCGACACCGTGCGAGAGGCGTGCGGCACGCAGTGGACACCGGCCATGGCCTCACAGTGGGAAGCACACATCGGCGCTCTGGTCGCGGAAATCCGCGCTACGCTCGCGACGGTCTGACCCTCAGCGCGACGGGTTGTGCGAAGATGCGCGCTTTCTTTCGGGGGTCAGCGTGACACGTCGCTTGTTGTTCGTCCGAGCCAGCATCTTCGGCGCCGGTGGTCAGTCCTCTCAACTCGCCGATACGTTCATCCAGCGCTTCGTCAAAACGCACCCTGGCGCGAAGGTAGACGTTCGCGACGTGCAAAGTCCGCCGTTGCCGCACCTCGACGCGGCGACGTTTCTCGCGTTCAGCAAACCGGCCGACGCGCGCACGCCCGAGGAGGTCGACCAACTGCAGCTTTCTGACGAATTGATCGGCGAGCTCGAGACCGCCACCGATCTGTTGATCGCCATGCCGCTCTACAACTTCGGCGTTCCATCGGCGTTCAAGGCGTGGATCGATCACGTGACGCGCGCACAGCGCACGTTCCGTGTCGGCGCGCGCGGCGCGGAAGGCATGCTCAACCACCTGAAGCACTGCTGGGTGATCGCGGCGCGGGGCGGTCAGTACCAGGGCACGCCGCGTGAGAATCAGGTGCCATACCTGACGACCATGCTGGGCTTCCTGGGCATTCCTGCGCCGACGTTCGTATTCGCGGAAGCGATGTTGCGTCCCGACCTGAAGGACGACTCGCTGGCCAAGGCGCGCGAAGCCATCGCGCAACTCGACCTGCAATGATGATCGCGAGGAAGCTCATGAGATATCGCGAATGAGCGCTTCGCTGCTCGATTCGCTCATGGGGCATCGCGAATGAGCGCTTCGCTGCTCGATTCGCTCATGGGCCGTCTCGACACGCGCCAGCGCACGGGGCTGGTGCTCGGCCCCATTCTGTTTCTGGTCGTTGGAATGTGGCTTACCGGCCAGGATCTTCCGGCGCCCGCGGCCTGGGCCGGCGCCGTCGTCGTACTGATGGCCACCTGGTGGATGACCGAACCGATTCCGTTGTGGGCCACCGGCTGTATCCCGCTGATCGCGTACCCGTTACTCGGCGTCGCAGGTCCGTTCGCGGTCGCGCTGCAATACTTCGACCCGGTCAACTTTCTGTTTCTCGGCGGCATGATGATCGCTGCATCGATGCAGCAGTGGGGTCTGCATCGGCGGATCGCGTTGAGCATCATCTCTGCCATCGGCGTCAGTCCGCGACGCATCGTGCTCGGCTTCATGCTGGCAACCGCGTTCATCAGTCTGTGGATATCGAACACGGCAACGACCGTGATGATGTTCCCGATCGGCATGGCAGTGCTGCTGAAAATGAGCGAGCAGATGGGGCCCGATCATCCGCTGGTGCGCCGCTTCGGACTCGCGTTGATGCTCGGCATCGCGTATGCCGCGAGCATCGGCGGCATCGGCACGAAGATCGGTACTGCGCCGAACATCATCATGGTGAAACAGGCCGCCGCGGTGCTGGGCACCGACCTCGGTTTCGCCACGTGGCTGATGATCGGGTTGCCGATCGTTTTGGTGGCGCTGCCGATCGTGTTTCTGTTTCTCGTGCATGTCGCGGCACCGGTGCCTGCGAGCGGGTTCCCCGGCGGCGGCGACGTGATCGAGCAGGAACGCAGCGGACTCGGCCGCATGGACCACGGCGAGCGGGTGTCGTTCGTCGGCTTCCTCAGCGCCGCATTGCTGTGGATCTTCCGCAACGACATCGAACTCGGCACGTTCACGATTCCCGGCTGGTGGCCACTCGTAACGCTCAGCTGGGAAGACATCATTCGCGTTCCAGTGGACAGTCTGCCGGCACCGCTCGCGAAGCTGATGCATCAGGACGTTGGCGACGCCGCCGTGGGGATGGGCGTTGCGATCGCCCTATTACTCATCCCGATCACGCTACGTCCCTTGCGCTTCGCGCTTGATATACAGCGCGCTGCGCGCGTCAACTGGAGTCTGCTCGTACTGCTCGGCGGCGGTCTCGCGATGGCTTACGGCATGCAGCAGAGCGGCCTCTCCACCTGGCTCGGCGAGCAGTTGAAGGGCGTCGGTCAACTCGAACCGTACCCGGCCATCCTGTTGGTCAGCTTCGCGAGCCTCTTTCTGACCGAAGTCGCATCGAACGTGGCTACCGCCAGCATCATGGTGCCGATCGTCGCGGCTGGCGCCGAAGGTTTCGGCCTCAACGCGGCACCGCTGATGTTTGCCGCAGCGATGGCCGCGTCGTTCGGATTCATGCTCCCCGCCGGCACGCCCCCCAACGCAATCGTTTACTCGAGCGGATACATCACCGTTCCACAAATGGTTCGCGCAGGGATCGCCGTCGACATATTCGGGGCACTGCTCGTCGCAACCATGTGTTATTTCCTTGTGCCACTCGTGATCTGAGAGAGAAGGTGTGGCTTCGGCGGTTGGGGGTGGTGACGGCTGATCGGTGCTTCGGGGCCGCTCACGCCGTCCATGGGCGCTTAAGTCGCGGCCATCCATGGCCGCTCATACCCCTTCGCACCGATCAGCCGTCACCTTACATCACGAGCCGCGTCTTCGTTTGTTGGGGTGAAGATGAACGCGCGCTTTGCGCGCGTTCAGGCACGACACACGACTAACGACGGTGGAGCGACCCAGGTGGACGTGGGGGAATGTTGGTGAGGACCATGAGCGGCCAGGGATGGCTCGAGCGTTTCCGAACCGGCGTTCACGCGCGTCCGCCGCGAATCGAAGCTCTCTTCCACCGCACTTCAAGCGGAACGAGGCAACACCACCACGTTGTCGAATGACAGACGAGCGATGTCTTCGGTGACGGCCTGGCCGAAGGCGGCGGCCTTCTCTGTGTAGATGTACGGGTGCAGCTTTCGGGCGCGGTCACGGTAGGTTACAAGCGCAGTCTCGAGAGTGGCTTCCACACGCAGACGGTCGGCTTCGTCGAGCATCACGTCGCCGATTCGGGCGCGCAACAGCAACAGGTCGTGGTGTTTGCCGAGTGCATCACCGAGGCGGTCGAGATACCAGCGGCGCGCACGATTACCGGCGCATAGCACCGGGCGAATCATGTCGAGCTGGTAGAACGCATACTTGACCCAACGTCGCCAACGATGCATCAATGCCGCGTCGTCGCGTTCGACGACACGACGGCCGATGCGACGACCGCGCTGGTACGAACGCACGAAGCCTTCGATCAGGCGCGCATCGTGCAGAGTTTCCACGTCGAGGTCACGCCATACGCCGGACTCCTGCTGAAATCCGTCGGATACCTGATCCATCGAGGCGCGCGTGATCGGCCCTGCAACGTGTTCGCTTAGCGTATTCGCAACGATCATGAGCGCGGCGTGGTTCTTCTTCTTCGAGGTTTTGGCCGCGAGGCCGCGCGCCACCGTCAGCACGGCCTGCTCGTCGCGCGCCGGTGCCAGCGTTCGGTGAATTGCCGTCAACCGCGCCTCGGCGTCGTTGAACAGCGCTTCGGGTACTTCGCGCTGCAGCAGCCGCCAGCTTGCACGCAGGCGCTTGACCCCGATTCGGAGGCTGTGAACCGAAGTATCGGACAGGGGCGCCGGATAAGCCGACAGCAGGTGCAGGCAGCGATTGTTCTCCTGCAGCGCGTGATAGATCACGAAATCACTGAACCGCATCGCGCAATCCTTCGTTCACTTGCATGCTCCGAGCCACCGTGACGGCTGTCAAGGCACCGATCACACCGAACAACATCAGCGCCAACAGCGGCCACGGCGTGCCGTTTTGCAGCACTCCGAGTGTCTGGCTTGCGATCGCGGCGAGCATCATCTGAGAGAAGCTGGTGAGTGCGGACGCTGTTCCGGCACGCAGCGGGAACACGTTGATCACCTCTGCCTGGGCGTTGGGAAGCCCTACACCCTGCCCGAATTGCGCGAGCATCATCGGCAGGAAAAGCGTCAGCGGCTCGAGTTTGCCCGCGGCCGCGAACGCGATGGTGACGAGCACCCCGGCGAGCGCGATCAGCATGCCCGCGGTCATCAGGGACAGGGTCGAGTAGCGCTCCGTCAGGCGTACCGACGCGAAATTGCCTAGCATGAATCCACCGGCAACCAGCATGAAGTAGAGGCCGTACTCCGTGGCGGGTCTGTGCAGCAGCACCACCATCACGTACGGGGCGCCCGAGATGAACGAGAAGAAGATCGTCGAAGAGAATGCCGGATAAAGAGCAAGCACCACGAATCGCGGCGAGGCTAACAACTGGACAAAGCCGCGCAGCATACCGGCCGCAGCTTCCATTCTGTGCTCGGGCCGGTGCGACTCCTGGAACAGGACAACGACCGCGCCGATCACCACGATGCCGGCGATGCAGACCACTCCAAAGATCGCACGCCAGTTCGCTATGTCGACGATTACGCCTCCAATTGCCGGAGCGACCATCGGCGCCACCACCATCACCATCGTCAATCGAGCGATGACGCCTGCCGCTCGGCTTGGCCCGTAGTGATCGCGAGCCACCGCGCGCGCGATCACCATGCCGGCAGCTCCACCGACCGCCTGCACCACGCGCGCTGCAATCAGCGTGCGAATGTCGGGCGCAAGTACGCATCCGAGGCTGCCGGCAACGAACATCCCCAGTCCCAACAACAGAATCGGGCGGCGACCATAGCGGTCCGATAGAGGACCGTAGATCAGCGTGCCGACCGCAATTGCAACCATCGACACGCTCAGCGTGAGCTGAGCAGTCGCGGGCGAAACGGCGAAGCTCGTCTGTATCGCCGGCAGCGCAGGCAGGAAGATCTGCATGGCAAACGGGCCCGTCGCCGTTACGGCGGCGAGAATTGCGATCAACCAGAGAGGCGGCGGTGAGTCTGCGGCGATGGATCTGACCATCGGTGGCAGAGTAGCCGGGCCGCGACGCTTCCGCTATAACGGCGCCTACCTTCGCGACTGAACACCAAAGGCACACAGATGACGAATTCGCTGGTACTGACCGAATCGGAAGGCGGCATCACCGTAGTGACGCTCAATCGCCCAGAAGCGTTGAACGCACTGTCGCGCGCACTTCGCGGCGCCATCGTGGACACGTTCGAACGCCTGCGCGCCGACGCCGCCACGCAAGTGATCATTCTCACGGGCGCGGGACGCGCCTTCACCGCCGGCCTCGATCTCAAGGAACTCGGCGGCGAACGCGATACGGACACTACAGGCATCAACGATCGCGATCTGCTGCGCGTATTCGATGAAGTCGGGCGCCCCATCATCGGCGCAATCAACGGTTACGCAATCACCGGCGGCTTCGAGATCGCCTTGATGTGCGACTTCCTCATCGCGTCCACACAAGCGAAGTTCGCCGACACGCACGCGCGGGTCGGCGTCGTCCCGGGGTGGGGACTATCGCAGCGCTTGCCGCGCTTGATCGGCATCAATCGCGCGAAGGAACTATCACTCACCGGCAACTATCTGAGCGCGGAGCGCGCCTACGAGTGGGGGTTGGTGAACCGCGTGGTCGAACCCGCAGAGTTGCTGCCGACATGCAAAGCACTGGCACGCGACATCCTCACCACCGATCCGGCGACACGCTCGGAAATCCGCAGAATCATGGACCAGGGCTGGAACGCAACGCTGGGCGAAGGCATGTCGATCGAGCACGACGCCAGCCGCCAGCATTCGCGCCGCGAGCTGACGCCGGAAAAGGTGGCCGCGCGACGCAAAGGTATTCAAGAGCGCGGGCGTTCGCAAAGCCACTAGCAATAGCTGTATGGACGGAACTCCCGACCCCACAAAGTGGCGGTCAAATCAAAACTCTGAGCCCTCTCGGCTTTGTTTCGGGTGTCGAACCGCCGCCGACGCCGATCAACATCATCCAATCAATGCCACTCGTCGCTAGGCGTCGGGTAGACAGGCTTGATCTCTCGCGGTGAATCGGGCTGATCGGTTAGACCGGTCGGGCTCGGTTCATCAATGAGGGGTGGTGGCGCGCTCGGCGTCTGCGTCGCACCAGGTGTCGCGTCGGTTGGGCGGTTGCCGGCGGCTCCGGTCTTGACCATGGCCCCAATCAATTCGCTTGAGGAGGCAGAACAGCCAGTCTTCTGGACATGCCAACGAGCGCCTCAAGGCGCGCGCAGAATCGCCTCGAGCCGTGGAGCAACCACCCGTGTCGAATAACGCGCTTCAACGACTTCACGTCCGACCGAACCCATGCGTCGGGCGGCGCTCGCATCGGAACGCAGGTTTCGTAACGCCTCGAGCCACTCGTCAGGCGAGGTTGCTAGGAATCCGTTCTCCGGCGAAACGATCTGTCTATTCACACCGACCGGCGAGGCGATCACCGGCACGCCACACGCCATGTATTGAATGAGCTTGTAGCCGCACTTGCCCCGCTCGAACGGCCCATCCCTCAAGGGCATGAGCCCGCAATCGAGCGACGCGAGATCGGCCGCCTCCGTCGCTTCGGACCACACGCGTGCCTCGTATGGAAAACCGAGATCCAGGCCGACAGGACAACCGATGAATACGTAACGAACGCTGCCCGTCTCGCCAAAGCGCCGCAGTGCCGACGCAATGTCGCGCAGATAGACCGCCGTCTGAGGCGTACCGATCCAACCGACCGTAAACCCCGTGTCGCGGCGCGGCGCGCGGACCGCATAACGTCGAAGGTCAACCGCGGTCGGAATGATCTCTACGCGCCGCGCACCGGCGCGACGCGCGTGGTCTGCAAGATAGTCGTTGCCGGCAATCACGGTCGAAGCGCCGCGCATCACCGCATCGATCTTCTTGCCCAGGACGCTGCGCACCCAACGCGACGGGTGCTGATCGTATCGATGGAAAATCGCGTCGTCATAGTCGACCACGGTCGGCGTGTAGCCGAGCAGCATTCGTTCCGTCATGGCCGGCAGCCACGGAAACGCCTCCTTCTCGAGCCATACCACGTCGAACGAACGAACGATGCGTCGCAACGACGCTCGCCGCGCATACGCTTTGATCACGCGGCACCATTGCGTGTCGCGACCGGCATACAGATCGCTGAGATACACGTCGTCAAGCAGGCTCTCGAGGCGAAACTCGATGCCGTGATTCGAGAGTTCGTCGATGTACTGCAGAGTGCGCAACCGGCTGCTCGCACCCTTGTGCGTGTAACGCGGCAGCGCGAGTACGCGGGTCATCGGATGATCCAGCGATACAGCTCGGTGTAAGCCCTGCCCACTTCAATCAGCTCTGTTTTCGAACCGCGCGCAAGCGCGCGCAGACCCCGCACGACTGGCTCTATCGTCAATGACGCGATCCAGACGGCTGCGTTCGACACGGATCCGAGATGCTTGATCGAGAACTGAAGCCGACTCCTAATGGAATAGAAGAGGCGCGTCGCCTTGATTGATCGAGTGGTTCCACCGCCCACGTGATAGGCGATGGCGTCTGCGGCGAATATGCACGTCCCCCCTGCCGCCCGTACACGCATCGACAAATCGAGATCCTCGAGATAGAGGAAGAAGCGCTCGTCGAACCCCCCCAGACGCTCGAACACATCTCGCCGAATCAGGTAGAACGCACCGATCACGTGATCGACGATACGCGTTTCGTCATGCGCCCAGCCCGACATGACGTATCCGGTCCACGGTAGGACTCGGTCGACGCCGAGCGCGTGGGCGAGCATGCGCGGCCCGGTCGGAACTCGGCTGCAACTGCGCTGCACACGACCGCTGGTGTCGATCAGCCGTGCGCCGGCCACCCACACGTCGGCGCGAAGATGCGCCGCGCACGCCTCGATCGAGTTTGGTTCGAGCCGCGTGTCCGGATTCAGGAACAGGATCAGCTCTCCGCGACCCAGTCTCGCACCGATGTTGCAGGCCGCTGCGAATCCTACGTTCGTGTCATTGCGTACGATGCAAAGCGGAAGGTCAGTTGAGTCGATCTCTGCGGAATCGTCCGTTGATGCGTTGTCGATTACCGAAACGCTTGCGACGGAGCACGTGCGCTGGTTCAGACCGACCATGCTCGCGATGCATGCGGCGAGATACGCGCCCGAGTTCCAGTTGACGATCACGATGTCGATCGACACAGGCGTCACGGAACGTCGACTACTCCGATACTCGGAAGCGGGAACACGAGGCGTCTGCCCTTGAATTTTGCTGATCCAACGAAGTAGTCCCTGAAATGCCACGGCAGAATCAGCAGATAGTTCGGCTGCATCGCCAGGACTTCGTCTTCGGCGCGAATCGGAATGTTGCTGCCCGGCGTGAAACGACCCCACTTCTCCCGATTGACCTCACCGATCAAAGGAATCTCTGCCGTCGTCACGTCGCAGTATTGCAACAACACGTTGCCTTTCGTCGACGCGCCAAGCGCGTACAGCGTTTCACCGCGCGCCCTGATCTCACCGACGAAGGTGAGCAGTTGGCGCTTCGAATTGACGACGCGTTCCGAAAACTCTCGAAACGGTCTTTCAGTTCCGAGGCCGAGTGCCGCTTCTTCCCGCAGCACACGGTCCACCGCAGGAGACTGTCGCGCCCCGCTCGACGTCTTTCTCACGGCCACGGAGAAGCTGCCACCATTGACGTCGTTGAAGGTTACGTCGACGACGACAAAACCCACCCGATCGGCCATCCACTTGATCTGTTTCAGCGAGTAGTACTCGAGGTGTTCGTGACACACTGTGTCATAGGAGTTCTTCGCGAGCATCGTGGGCATATAGCTCTGCTCGAATACCCACTGGCCGTCATCCGCAAGGATCTCGTACACCTCTCGCATGAAGTGCAGCGGATCTTCGAGGTCGTAGAACATCGAAAACGACGTGACGACTCTGGCACGCTCCTGTCCGAACCGACGTTTGAACAGAGTTGCCGAAAAGAAGTCTGGAATCAGTTCGATGTGCGACGGATAGTACTCGCGGAACTTGCTGGCGGTCGGATCGATTCCAACGAGACGGTAACGGTGCGCGTAGCGCGACAGGCTCGTGCCGTCATTGCTGCCGATGTCGACGATGATGTCGTTGGCGCGCAGTTCCATCTGCTGCTCGATTGCGTCGATCTTACGGTGGAGGTGTCCGACCATGCTGGCATTCAAGCCGGAACGATAGCCGTAGTTTTCACCATACATTTCTCCCACATCGTAGGAGTGTTGAAGCTGCACCAGACCGCATGCGTCGTTGCTGCTTTCGTCACATTTGATCAGCCGTAGGGGCCCGCGAGTGATCGACTCGCCGATTGATCGAGGAAATACACCGGTCAACGCCTGCTCACCGAGATCGAGCACGGTCGTCAGGCGCGGATTGCCGCAGATCCGGCATTGCGTGACTTGCTTTATTGCCATGCCCTGATCCTTGGCTACGGGTTTCGGTCGCGCAACGTGACCCTAAGCGCGGCCAGATCGGCATCGACCATGATTCGGATGAGGTCTTCGAATTCTACGGCGGGCACCCAGCTCAGTTGCGTGTTCGCCTTGCGAGGATCACCGACGAGTTGAACGCGTTCATCGTTGCGATAAGAGGACACATCGCTCTTGACGTGGGCGCGATAGTCGAGCCCAACGTGGGCGAACGCTACTCGGCAGACATCGCTCACCGAGTGAGCAACGCCGGTAGCAATCACGAAGTCATCCGCTTCGGATTGCTGCAACATGGCCCACATCGCGCGGACGTAGTCTCCGGCGTACCCCCAGTCGCGTTGCGCCGTCATGCTGCCAAGACGCAGTTCAGTCGTCAGGCCCAGAGCAATACGTGCCGCGCCATTCGAGATCTTCCGCGTGACGAAGTGCAGCGGCCGTCGCGGACTCTCGTGATTGAACAGAATCGCAGAGCATGCATGAAGGCCATGAACTCGCCGGTAAACGCCTATCAGCGCGTGCGCATAGAGTTTTGCTGCGCCGTACGGACTGCGCGGGTTGAACCGGGTTGTCTCGGATTGCGGACTGGTCGTCGGCTCCCCGAACATCTCGCTGCTCGATGCCTGACAGAATCGGGTACGGCTGCCCGTCGTCCGGATCGCTTCGAGCAGGTGCGCAACCGCCACGCCGTTGGTCAGCGCCATGCTCGCCGGGTCGTCGTACATGCCCACGCCGGAGGCACGCGCCGCACAGTTGTATGCTTCGTCGGGACGATGCGCATCGACCAGCTCCGTGGCTCGGGCCGAATCGAGCATGTCCCACTGCTCGAACACTACACTGGTCAGCAACTCATCAGGCACGCTCGACCGCGCCTTCGCGACATCCCGGGTTACGCCCACGACGTCGTATCCTCTCCCGACGAGCCACTCCGTGAGATAACCACCATCCTGGCCGGTGATGCCGATGACCATCGCCTTGGGCACTTCCTAACAACCCCTCATAGGTGAGTCCACCGCTGCATCATCTTGCGCAGCGGCGGCCAGTTCTGCGCGTGGACGAGGTCATAGAGCGACGTGCGATTCTGTGTTCGTCCGATCGACAGATAGACGACGGAAAGCACGTTGGCCAGGGAGCGCGGGAACACACTGATGATGAAGGCGATCGCGCGATAGGCGCCTGGCAGCGTCGCAAAGTTCTTGCGGTACTCGGCGATCGAGTAGGCATTCTTCGAACGGAAGTGAAACAGCTTCATCGGACTGCGCCACGGCTCCTTCCGCGTGATCAGCGCTTTCGTAGACTCGTCATACCCGAACGACCAGATCAACCCCGGCCATTTGTACATCCAAACGTCGAAACTCCGTGGCGTCCACATCGCAACACCATACCGGATGCGCAACACCGGTTCGGCGAGTACGCGAACGCGAGCGATCGGCGGCGACTGAAAGATGACACCCACATGGACGAACAGACTGCCATAGTAGTTGCTGCGTTGTCGGGCGAGCCACAAATCGCGACGTATCACCACGCTTCCGATGAACGTGAGCGCTCTCGCCGTCTCGACAAAGAGGCTTCGCGATGAGCCCTCCCCAAACTCGAGGTCGGTGGCCGTATCGAGTAACCGAGGGTTGAGCACCTGAGTTAGATCGGGGTTCCTCACCTCGGAGTTCACGATCACAAGCTCGTATCGCCCATCGATCACCGCCAGCACGCGCTGCAGCGAACCCGCGATCATCAGGTCGTCGTCCGTCATCAGCCATACGTATTCGCCTTGCGCGTACGAAACGGCCTTGTCGAAGTCCTGGTCGATTCCCGAGTTGTGCGGTTCGCGAAAATACCGCACGAACGGATGGCGCGCGACGAACTCGGTCATCCGCTCGAACGTGTCGTCGGTCGACGCGCCGTCTACGACGACCATTTCGACACCAACACACATCTCGGTGACGATCGTGTTCAGGGTCTCGCCGATGAAGCGGCCCCGGTTGAACGTCGCAATGCAGATCGAGAGTTTGATTTCGGACGTCACTGCGGCGATTCGTCGGCCAGCAATTCGCGATACAAAACGATGTGCTCGGCGGCGATCACCTTCCACGCATCTTCGCGCGGGATAGCCGACCTCGCCCGAGGCGCGCCCGCGTATCTCGCGAGTGCAGTTCTCATGTCTTCGAGATCGTCCGGCACTGCGAAGTACACATTGCGCGCGGTATCGTACCCAACGACCGTA
Organism: Pseudomonadales bacterium; assembly: GCA_041739525.1. Lineage (GTDB taxonomy): Bacteria > Pseudomonadota > Gammaproteobacteria > Pseudomonadales > Azotimanducaceae > DATJGR01. Next base: position 16,369 of record JBGSNQ010000062.1, read on the forward strand.
CGCGAGGTCGTGAGCACAAACGCCTGCTCAGCGACCGCAGCATGGATCGACGTATTCCAGTCACCGCCACCGAACTGAAAGGGCAGAACAACCGCGTCCGCAACCGCCAACAGCGACGCTACGTCGCGGGCCGGAAGAAAACCGAGCAGCGTTGCCTTCCCGTTCCACGGCGCGGTCGTCGCGAGGCGTCGGATCGATGCGACATACTCGCTGTCGGGATCGAGCGCGCCGGCAATTACGATGTGATCGCTGGCAGGATTCGCGATCTCGAACAACTGCTCCACGCGCTTGTGCGGATAAATGAAACCGAAAAACACGATCAGTCGCTGCTGCCCATGCAGCAGTCGTTGCTTCAATGCGTCGCGGCCGCTCGCGTCGAGTGTTGATGCGGGCAGCGTCGAGGCGCTCCGAACGTAGCGGAACCGTTTTCCGAGCAAGGCCCAACGCAACCACGGATGCAGCAACGCCCGGTAGTCGGGCCGCACGACGACGAGACCGCCTGATACCGTAGCTTGCATCAGCAGCCTGCCAACGCTGCTGCGGCTGTACGGTTCGTGCCACGTCTGCACGACGTGCTTCCCGAGCAATCGCGACAGCCGCGGAATCAGCGCCGGCAACCACTCGCCGGCGTAGCCTTGGGTCGGATACTGAACGTGCACGATGTCGGGCGACCATTCCCGCAGTGCCCGAACGAAGCGCATCGTTTGAGTCACGCTCCACCCACGCATCGATCGAAACACCCGAGCGCGATCATCTTCCCGCGACGCGGGTGCGCCGCGGCACGTCGTCAACACCGCGACCTCGAGTAGCGGATCTGCTGCTAGATGGCGATGAAGGCTCGCGGTGTAATCGCCGACGCCGCACGGGTCCGGCGGATACGAACCAGTGACGAGCATCACGCGCATGTCAGGCGGATTTGCGAAGCGCTATCCACGCGAACGTATATTCCCTGCCACCTGCCTTCACCACTCTGTTGCTTGCACGCGCATTCATGGAACCGACCAGGTGCAAAGCGTGTTTCGCCGCTTCGTCAACGAGCTCTTCCACTTCTGCCTGCGAGAAGATGGTCCACTCCGCGTCGAAGAATTTTACCCCGGTCGTATCGATCTTCTCGGGCCAGTAGTCGAACGACGCGACGAAATGACCGCCGGGCCTGAGCAAGCGCGATACTTCCTTCAATAGTCGTGCTCGATCGAATCCATGCTCGATCACGGAAATCGAAGTAATCGCCGAGAACATTGCCTCTGCAAAGGGCGTGCGCATGAAGTCGGTGACTTCATACCGGATGTGCGCTGCATGCGGCATGTGTCGAATGGCAGGATTCAGATCGGCCCCCGCGAGATTTCGATATCCATCGTCGAACAGCGCGACCAGAACCTCCGACGAATAACAGCCGATGTCGAGGATCGCTTCGCCGGTACCGACGTGCTGCCTGACGAACTCGATTGTACGCAGCACATCCCAGCTCTTGATCGCATCACCGATCGGCAACCGGGAGCGTCCGGTGACGCGAGCAACGAACCGATCGAACGGCGTCCGAATCTGCGACAAGCCCAGCCGTTTCAACTTGTCGCGCGCGTTGCGGATCTGAGCGCGATCCTGCAGTACCTCCATCGACATCAAGCGCCTCCGCGAGATCCATTGCACCGAAGCCGGCGCGCACATCGTATGTACGCCTTGATCAAAGCGCAGTGACCCAAGATCTGGTTCACAGGTTCAGCTTGAACATGCCCGCGAGTCCGGCGCTTCGCAAGAAGCGACCGGCCGCGGTGCGATCCATGAGCACATTCGCAGCGAATGCCAGGAAGGCGACGACGGCGGCGACCACCAAGTGCAGGACCGACGAGGAGCCAAGCTGAACAAGCCATGCGGCGCTGCCGACGACGAGCCACGATACCATGAGCGGCACGAGCACATTGCGCATCAGCCACGCAACGCGAACGCCTTGCATCAGCAATCGGTTCGTCAGCCACGTTCCCAGCACCACGTAGATTGCGTTGAGGATCGCCCACGACGCTGCTCCGCCGATGACGCCGTGCGTGTACGTCAGTACTACCGTAATGGGCGCAGAAACCGCGATCAGAATCGCATTGATCGTAAGGGACAATCGCGGTCGCCCGAACGCGAGTTGCATGGCATACGGAAAATGCATCACGCCGTTGAAAGCAGTGCCCCAGACCAGCAGCGCAGCAAGCGGCGCGACGTCGGTTGCCGTCTCGCGGTTGCCGGTCCAAAGATAGATGAGGTCGAACGAATACACTGAAATAGTGGCTGCGATCGGAAACAGCACCGCGCCCAACAGGCGTGTTCCCGACGCGTAGAATTCCGTCAGTCGCTCCATCTGACCGGTCGTCGCGAGCGCGGTCATACGCGGATAGATGGTGTTGAACAGCGGGCGCAGCAGCACATAGAGACTGTTAGCAACGAGAACGGCCAGCATGTACTGTCCGAACTGCTCGAGGCCCAGCATCCTGCTCAGAATTGCCTTGTCGAGTTGCAGCAAGACCACGCCCGTAATGGCGACCATGCTCATACCCGCCGAAAAACGCCAGATCTCCCTCAACCGCGCCCATTCGAAGCGCGCCTCTTCGGCACGCCCAACGACGCCCCATGCGGCGCGCATCATCACGATGGAAAAGACGAACGCGACCACGGCCTGCCAGACGAACAACGCCTGCACCGTCGGTGAGACGAACGCTAGGATCACCACCGCGCCGACGCTCGCGAACGTACTCATGGCGATGCCGATCGTGCTGGCGGTGACCAGGCGCTGCGCGCCGATCAGTACACCCTGGTAGAGGCCGAGCGGCCAGCGACAGGCGATGACCACACCGATCAGTGCCGTTGCAGTCGCAACCGTCTCGAGCGACAACGTCGTCGTGTTCAACCATCCCTCTGCAATCAATGGAGCGGCCGACACGAAGCAAACGAGAATGATCGCCGCAGTCGACCAGTAGACGACCGCCAGTGTGCGCAACAGCTGCGATGCAGTGAGCAAATCTCCCTGTGCCGTACGACGTGCAACTTCCCGACTGATGGTCGGCCCGAGCCCGAGGTCGAGGAGTTGCACGATCCCTTGCGTGAACACGAGGAAACCAACCAGGCCGTACGCCTCGAGTCCGAGGTACTTCAGGTAGAACGGCACGACCGCCAGAGTGACGATCGCAGACCAGATGCTGTTCGACAGACCCGCAAAATAGTTGCGCCCTAGTGCGGTGTCCCTCACTCGTGGACGTCGCTCACCTTGTAGCCGTGCTTTCTAACGAGCTGGTCGCGTTTCGCTGCCTCGAAGTCGGTCGCGACCATCTCCCTCACGAGTTCATCGAAAGTGATCTTCGGTTGCCAGCCGAGAACACGCTTCGCCTTCGAAATGTCGCCCAACAGCGTATCGACCTCCGTCGGCCGGAAATACCGCGGGTCGACGCTGACGACGCAGTTTCCTGCGCGGTCGTAGCCCTTCTCGTCGACGCCGGTGCCGCTCCAGCCGATGGGCATGTCCAACTCTCTTGCAGCGGTGTCGATGAATTCGCGCACGCTGTGTTGAACGCCTGTGGCGAGCACGATGTCCATCGGTTCATCCTGCTGCAGCATCAGCCACTGCGCTTCGACAAAATCCTTTGCGTGTCCCCAGTCGCGCTTCGCATCCAGATTGCCGATGTAGAGGCAGTTTTGTTGCCCGAGTTTGATGCGCGCGAGCGCACGCGTGACTTTGCGAGTCACGAAGTTCTCACCCCGCACCGGTGACTCATGGTTGAAGGCGATGCCGTTGCATGCGAACAGCCCATACGCTTCGCGATAGTTCACCGTGATCCAGTACGCGTACAGCTTGGCGACAGCGTAAGGCGAGCGAGGATAGAACGGCGTGGTCTCGCGTTGCGGCACCTCTTGAACCAGCCCATAGAGTTCCGAAGACGACGCCTGGTAGAACCGCGCCTTCTTTTCGAGGCCGAGGATTCGCATGGCTTCGAGCAGTCTGAGCGCACCGATTGCGTCCGAGTTCGCGGTGTACTCCGGTTCCTCGAACGACACCGCCACGTGGCTCTGTGCGGCAAGGTTGTAGATTTCGTCGGGCTGGGTTTGCCCCATGATCCGAATCAGATTCGACGAATCCGTCAGATCGCCATGATGCAAAAAAAACCTCACGTCCTTCTCATGGGGATCGCGATACAGATGGTCGATGCGCGTCGTATTGAAGAGCGACGCTCGACGCTTGATGCCGTGGACGATATATCCCTTCGCAAGCAGCAGTTCCGCCAGATACGAGCCATCTTGACCGGTCACACCGGTGATGAGGGCGGTCTTGGCCATGTCAGTCTTCCTTGGCGTCCTGAAAGATCAATCCGTCACGCAGCGCGCAAACGTGACTTCCATGATAGTTCAATGCAGCGTCACAGCCCCCGCACGATATCCATCACGCGTCCTAGAGTGTTCAGCCGTTCCGCCAGATCGTTCCCCGCCGGTGCCACTCGCAACGTCGTCACACCGGAGTCGCGATACGCCCGAATGCGGTTGCGCACCGCCGCTTCGTCGCCGAGCAGGTTCGCCTCGATCACCATCTGAGCGGGAACCTTCGCGATCGCTTCTTCGCGCTTGCCCGAAACCCACAGCTTCTGCACTTCGCGGCCGGCATCGTCCCAACCGCCGCGCTTGAACGCGTCGTTGTAGAAGTTCGTCGTGGGCGAACCCATCGCCCCTAGCGTAAACGCCATGCCGGGTTTCAAAGGCTCGACGAGCGCATCCATGTCGTCGCCGAACGCTACCGTGCCGCCTACCTGGATGTCGATGTCGGCGAAGTTGCGTCCCGCGCTCTTCGCGCCGCGTCTTATGTAATCGAGGTGCGCATCGGCGTGTTCGGGCGTGAAAGACGTGCCGAGCCAACCGTCGGCCACCGCGCCCGTGTATTCGAGCGTCGCCGGACCCAACGTAGCGAGATAGATCGGGATGTTGGGGTTGCCGGGTTGCGACAAGCGCAGCGCCTTGCCCTGGCCGCCCGGCAACGGCAGTTCGTGATACTCGCCCTTGTACGGAATCTTCTCGCCCGCGAACGCGAGCTTGATGATGTCGATGGTCTCTTTCATCCGCGTCAGCGGACCTTTGAACGGCCGGCCGTGCAGCCCCTCGACCACCTGGGGACCGCTGGCACCCAGGCCGAGCAGGAACCGGTCGTTGGTGATCGCGGCCATGGTCAACGCGGTCATCGCCGTCATCACCGGGGCGCGCGCGCTGATCTGCATGATGCCAGTGCCCAATTTAATGCGGCTGGTCCGCGCGCCGAGGTACGCAAGCGGCGCGATCGCATCCTGGCCCCACGCCTCGGCCGTCCACACTGCGTCTACGCCGAGCTTTTCCGCTTCCACCACGTAGTCGACCTGTTCGTCGAAGTCCCGTTTGCGTCCCGAAGCCGCTCCACCCACGCCGATACTGACTTTCATACGTTCCCCCCACCTGAAAAACACGAAGTCGCGAGGCTAGCGAATCGGCGCTCCGATGGCCACGGCGCGTGAGGCGATCCATGGCCGGATTCGCACGAATACCCGATGAACGAGCACGACGGCGTGTCGGACGAACCCTACATCGGTCTCAGCAAGCTCTGGCGCTCCGGGGTGTCGCGGTGCCATAAAGTATCGTCGGGTGTGTGCAGAGGTCGTTATGCGCCTCGAGCTATTCGAACGCTTCGTCAAACAAGGCGAGCTCACGCTGGTCGACGTCGATGGTGCGAGACATCGTTTCGGCTCCGGCACACCGAAAGTAACCTGGCTGATGCGTCACCCGGATGCGCTGCGGCGCATCGTGACCAACCCCGCGCTCGAACTGGGCGAAACCTACATGGATGAAGGTTGGGACGTTGCGGACGGCAGCCTCGCCGACCTGATCACCATCCTTCGCGGCAACATGGGCGATCTCGTGCAACGACGCACGATATTCAGCGAGTTCGCTGCGCTGGTTCAGACCTGGAACGCGCTGAAGGCCAGCCTCAGGAACGTCCATCACCACTACGACCTCGACGAGGAACTGTTCCGCGCTTTTCTCGATCGCGACATGCACTACTCGTGCGCCTATTTCCGCGAGCTCGACATGTCGCTCGAATCCGCGCAGATGGCCAAGTGCAATCACATCGCGCGCAAGCTGCTGCTCGAGCCGGGACAACAGATCCTCGACATCGGTTGCGGCTGGGGCGGGCTCGCGTTGCACCTCGCCGAAACTGTTGGGGTTTCGGTGGTCGGCTTGACCCTGAGCTCGGAGCAATTGCGCGTCGCACGCGCAGACGCGGCTCGGCGCGGCCTCACGGACCGCGTCGAGTTCCGCTTGCAGGACTATCGCGCGCATCACGGCCAGTACGATCGCATAGTGAGCGTGGGGATGTTCGAACACGTCGGGCGGCGCAACTTCCGACGTTACTTCGAGCAGCTGAAACAGCAGCTGCGCCCGCGCGGTGTCGCACTGCTGCATACGATCGGTTCCACCCGGCCGCCGAACTCTACAAATGCCTGGTTTCGCCGACACATCTTTCCCGGTGGTCACATTCCATCGCTGTCGACGATGGCGGCCGCCATAGAGAGGTCCGGCATCAAGATTGGCGACCTCGAAATTCTGCGGCCGCACTATGCGCTGACGCTGAAGGAGTGGAACCGTCGCTTCCAAACGCAACGCACGCATCTTGCCGCAACGAAAGGCGAGCGCTTCTGCCGAATGTGGGAGTTCTATCTGGTCACATCGCAAACAGCGTTCGAATACGGCGACCTCGTCGTGTTCCAGCTGCAACTGGGCGGACGCGACGCGCCGATTCCGGCGACGCGCGACTATCTGTATCCGTCAGTCGAAGACCTCACCGCTCCGTCGTACCGGAAAACGAGCGAGTCGAAGGGTTAGTCTCCCAGTACGCGGCCGCCGCGCCGATCAGCCCGAGTTCGGGTTCGAGCACCAACCGGGTGGGAATCGCTTTCACGTACTGCGACATCGGTCCGCGCGCTTCGAAGCGTCTACGAAACTGGCTGTGCGCCAGAAACTCGCTCAACTGCGGCAGAATTCCGCCTGCCAGATACACGCCGCCGGTCGCACACACCGTCAGCGCCAGGCCGCCGGCGGCGGTGCCGAGAAGATTGCAGAACATTTCCAGCGTCTGGTGGCACACAGGATCTGCAACGCTCAGCGCGCGCGACGTGATTTCGCTGGGCGCATCGACTTCCGGCGCGCAGCCCCACACTTCGCACATCGCCTGATAAAGGTTCACGAGGCCAGGCCCGGACAACACCGTTTCCCAACCGACGAAATCGAACCGGCGTATCAGGAATCCGAGCACTTCCAGTTCCAGGGGATCGGTAGCGGCGAGATTCGCGTGGCCCCCTTCGGAGGGCAACACACGCCAACGACCGCCTTCGTGCACCACGAACCCCATGCCGAGCCCGGTGCCCGGCCCAAGCGCAGCCTTCGCGCCGCTGCCGTCGAGCTCCGGTCCGATCGTTTTCAGCACAGTCGCGGGCAACACGGGCAATGCCTGGCCGACCGCCATGAAATCGTTGATTACGAGCGCCGGCTTGCCCAACGCTACCGCTATGTCGCGCTCGTCGCACACCACGCGGCCGTTCGTGAGCTTGCCGCGACCACCGGCAACAGGACCGGCAATGGCAAAGCAACATCCGGACAGATCTTGGGGAGCAACGTCACGCAGATAGCGTTGTATCAGCTCCGGAGCCGCATCGAACTCGGCGCTCGGGTAGTCGCGCCGATCGGCAAGCGTAAGCGACGAGTCTGCGAACGCGAGGCGCGCATGCGTTCCACCGATGTCACCGACGAGCACCCTGCCCGTCATCGCGGCAGAATCCGCAACGCTTGTAGCTCGGTGAGCTGGCGGACGAACATTTCTTCGGTGTCGACACAATCGGAAAAGCCGAAGCGACGCGCTTTGACGGTACTGACAACCGTATCAGGGGGCGACCCTCCATAGCCGAATACGGCGTCGGCAAACTGCCACGACACGCCGATCAGCTGTTCCATCGAATGCGGTGCGAGACGGTGGCGCCTCACGATCTGCTGCCACAGCGGCTCTTGCGATGGCATAGCCGCGGCCAAACTCAGCGGCACCGGCTCCGCGAGCGCCATGCCGAACACCTCGGCGACAACCCGGAAGATCTCCTGCCACACCATTACGTCGCCGTTGGCGATGTTGAACGTTTGCATTGCGCACGCCGGATCTTCGGCTGCCCAGACGATCGCGCGTGCCAGGAGATCGGCGTCGGTCGCCTGCGTGATGCACGGCGCGCCGCCCGGAAACCGCAACGGCTCGCCGCGTTCGCGCTGCAAGGCCGCAAATACGCCGATTGCGCTCAACATGTTCATCGGGCTGCCTAGCGCAAAACCGCACACTACCTGCGGCCGCATGATCGAATACGTCCATTGCCGACGCGCACTCGCTTCGATCAGATGATCTTCCTGATTCCAGTAGAAATTCGCGCCCGGATGGCGCGGTTCGCGTTCGCGACCGGGGATGCGCATCGGCGCGATGTGCGCGCCATACGCCTTCGTACCCTGCAGCAGCGTCACGTGGCGGAGTGATGGTTGCCGCCCGAGCACTTCGAGCGCGTTCACGAGCATCGCAGTATTCGTGGCGATCTGTTCGGGGTCGCGCCAACCCGCGATCAATTCCGGCTTCTCGTACAACGCGGCGTAGACGACATGGCTGACGTCGGCGAACTCCGCCGCCGAAAACGTTCGTAAGCAAGCGTCGCGATCGGTGAGGTCGAGCGAAACGAAGCGCGCCCTCGATTCGAAATCCGGTGGCCGGCGCGATACGCCGATGATCTGCCAGTCGCTGCGCGGTTCGAGCGCCTTGATGACGCTGCGCCCGACCAGCCCCAACGCACCGAAGACGACGACCTTTTTGTTCACGCGCATCACGTCCCAGGAATTCCGGACGAATGTTAATCGCGATCGGGCCGAAGGTCGTGCTGCTAGACTCTGCGGCATCCGCATACGGGTAAATGCAATGACAGTCAGTGCCGGTCTCGGGATAGCCAACTTTCCGTTCGAAGATGCGCGCGGATTTCGGCGTTGGGTCGATCTGTGCGAGACCGGCGGCGTCGACTCCATCTGGCAGTCGGATCGGCTGATCGGCAGCGATCCGAACCTGGAATGCATGAGCGCGATGGCCTGGCTTGCCGGCGCGACCAAGCGGCTGAAGTTCGGCATGAATGTCGCGAGCCTCGGCTTGCGCCATCCGGTGCTCACGGCAAAAACTTGCGCAACCATCGACGTGCTGAGTGAGGGGCGCCTGCTGCCCGCATTCGGCATCGGCAGTGCGTTGTCGCGCGACTACACGGCCACCGGTACGCCCACGCAGGGGCGCGGCGGTCGAATGGACGAAAGCCTCGAGATCATCTCCAAGCTCTGGTCGGAAGAGCACGTCACGTTCAGCGGACGTCACTTTCAACTCGACCGCGCCAGCATTTCGCCGCACCCGGTGCAGAAGCCGTTGCCCCTGTGGGTGGGCGGATCGGCCGCAGCCGCGGTCGAGCGCACGGCGCGTTGGGGCACCGGTTGGCAGGCCGGGATTGAGACGGCAGCCGAGGTCGCACCGGTGATCACGGCGATCAAGAAGCGCGCCGACGAACTCGGCCGGCCGATCGACATCGACCACTTCGGTGCCGGTTTCGGCTACCGGTTCGGCAAGCCCGACGATCCGATCAGTCAGAAGTACGTAAAGGGATTGAGCGCACGCCTCGGAAAACCCGCCGACGATTACGTGGCCATCGGCGATGCGGACGCGATCATGGCGCGCGTCGACGAATTCCGCGCCGCCGGTGTGCACAAGTTCATCCTGCGGCCGATCGCATTCGGCACCGATGAAATGCTGAGCCAGACGCGATCGTTGATCGAGTCGGTGCTGCCTCGCCTTTCTGCACTGAACAAAGCCGCACTCAACAAGGCGGGCAAACGCTAGCTAGCCTCGCTAACGAGTCAGCGCTTTCGCCTGTGCGACGAACCCGCGGTTCCAGGTCGGGCTGACGGTCAACTCGTTGATACAAACGTGCGGCGGCATTTTCGCGATGAAAGCGATGATCTCGCCGCAATCTTCCGCCTGCAGCATTTGCGCCCTTTCCTCCGCCGTTGGCGGCACGGGCCGGCTGTCGAGAATCGGCGTGGCCACTTCGCCGGGACACAACGCGCACGCGCGCACGCCGTGAATACCCGCCTCCATGTTCAGGCTTTCGGTCATGGAGTTCATCGCATGCTTTGCCGCGGAGTACGCGGGGCCGGTCACCATCCCGGTGTACTTCCCCGCCCACGACGAGACGTTGACGATCAGCCCGTCGCGCTGCGCGATCATCGTCGGCAACACCGCTTTCGAGCAGTAGAACGCCCCGTCGAGATCGACGCGTATCACGCGATCCCAGTCGTCCAGCGTGACGTTGTGCCAGTTGCGGTTGCGCGCATTCAATCCCGCGCTGTTCACGAGCACGTCGATGCGGCCGAAGCGGCCGATGATCTCGTTCGCGAGCGCGAGCACGGCGGTTTTGTCCGCCACGTCGAGCGGACGCGATAGCGCAGCTTTGCCGAGTTCGGCCGCCAACTCATCGAGCGGTTCGCGTCTTCTCCCCGACAACACGACCTGCATTCCCTCGTGAACCAGCGCACGCGCGGCCGCAGCGCCAATACCGGTTCCCGCACCCGTGATCCACGCGACCTTGTCGTTCAACTTACGCATCCCTATACTCCGCGCCCGCAAAATGGTGTCCGCACCAATGTTGCGCAGCTCGAGCGGCCTTGCACAAGCATGGTTCGATTTTCTCGAGGTTCGACGCGATCTCGCGAACGTGGTCGAAGCGAAAACTCAATGAAATCAGCCGTTCCCGCGAGTTTCGCCGGAGTTGGCGTAATTTTTGTTTCATAAACGTCGGGTAGGGTTCAGACACATGACGAGGAATGCATCGATGCGCACAACGGAACAGCGAATCATCGACACGATCATCGACCCGATTCCGGTTTTCGGTCCCCTGCTGGCCGACCTCTTCTATACGTGGTCGGGGCTTGCCGACGCGATGAACCTGCGGCGTCTTCCAGACGCAATCGCGCCTTTGCCGCCCGGTGACAACGTCGTGCGGCTCGCCGCGAAACCCGACGCTGTCACCGTTCGCAAGGCGGCCTGATCCACACTTCGTTGCGGGACGTCAGCCGTTCAGGCTCGCCACGAACTGCAACGTCCGTTCGGCCTCCGCCGCGTCTCCCGCTGAGACGGCAACGTTCAGATCGGTGACGCCGATGTTGCGCAATCGGTCGATGGCGCCGCGCAGATAGTTTTCGTCGCCTGCCAGCGCAACGTCCGCCGGACCTTTCACTCCTTCACGATCGAGCATCGCGCGATACGACGGCAACTGTCCGTAGATCGTCAGCTGGTTTGCGATCCGCTGGCGCGCCTCATCTGGCTTGTTGGTCAATACCACCGGAAAACCACCGACCACGATCGGGGCGGGTTTGCCGGCATCGCGCGCTGCCGCGGAAAGCGACGGCACGATGTGTTTTTCCATCGTCTTCGGCCCGACCATCCACGTAACGGTACCGTCGGCGAGTTCGCCTGTGAGCTTCAACATCGCGGGGCCGAGCGCCGCAACCAGCAGAGGCACGCGCTTCGCACCCGGCACCGAGATCGCCACGCCATGCACACGGTATTCGTCGCCGTCGTGCTGCACGGTTTCGCCGCGTAGCAGCGGACCCAGCACCTGCAGGTATTCGCGCATGTGCGACGCGGGCTTCGCGTACGAAAATCCCAACATGTTCTCGATGACGATCTGGTGCGACAGTCCGATGCCGAGTTGAAAGCGGTTGTCGCTTGCGGCGGCTGCCGTCAGCGCCTGTGACGCAAGTGCGGTGGGATGTCGCGGATACGTCGGCACCACCGCCGTGCCCAACCCGATGCGTTTTGTCGAAGCCCCGATCACCGACAATGCGCCAATCGCGTCGTACGACATCATCTGCGCCATCCAAACGCTCGCGAACTTCAGTTCCTCCATTCGCTGCGCCGACTTGACGAGGTCGTTCAGCGTCTCGCCGCCAACGCCGATGATCATTCCGATGCGCATGTTCACTCCGAAATCTGCAGGGTCGCCGATAGCAACAGCAATCGGCTGACGGGTCAAGCCGGTTTCGACACCGGCACGTGGACGACCCCCGCGCGATTAAGGCTAGAATCCACCGCTCATTTGGAGGACGTTCATGGCAAAAGAAACCATCGCCATTCTCGGCGGTACCGGCGATCTCGGCACTGGGCTCGCGATTCGTTGGGCGAAGGCCGGACACGCGATCATCATCGGCTCGCGCACGCAGGAGAAGGCCGACGCAGCCGTCGCCGAACTCAAGAAGATCAGCCCGCAAACCCCCGCGAGAGCAATGATGAATTCCGCGGCTGCTGCCGCGGGCGACATCGTCGTACTCACCGTGCCGTTCGAGCATCAACTGTCGACGCTCGAATCCGTGCGTGACGGTCTGCAGGGCAAGATCCTGATCGACGTAACGGTGCCGCTGATTCCGCCGAAGGTGGGCACGGTGCAACTGCCGCCGGAAGGCTCTGCCGGCAAGCGTGCGCAGAACTATCTCGGCGACGGCGTGAAGGTTGTCACTGCATTTCAAAATGTCGCGGCGCACCTGCTGCAACAGGACGTGAAGATCGAATGCGACGTGCTGGTTGCCGGCAACAGCAAAGAGGCGCGCGACAAGGTGGTGGAACTCGTAGAGATCGCCGGCATGACCGGCTGGCATGCGGGTCCGATCGAGAACTCGGCCGCGGCTGAAGCACTGACGTCGATCCTCATCCAGATCAACCGCCGCCACTCGATCTCCCATTCGGGTATCAAGATCGTCGGCCAGAGCGATCACTGAAACCGTGCCCGCGCTCACCTTCACCCCGATTGCGGGTATCCCGATGGTGAAGGCCGGCGACGATCTCGCGGGCCTGATCCTCACTGCGCTCACTGCACAGAAGCTGCAACTGCAAGGCGGCGACATTCTGGTGGTGGCGCAGAAGATCGTGTCGAAAGCCGAAGGGCGACAGCTTCCGCTTGCCTCGATCACACCCAGTCGCGAAGCGATCGAACTGGCGAAGGAAACCGAAAAGGATCCACGCCTGGTTGAACTGATCCTGCGCGAGTCGACCACAGTGTTGCGCAAGAAGCCCGGCGTCCTGATCGTACGGCACCGGCTCGGATTGGTCGGCGCACAAGCCGGCATCGACCAGTCGAACATCGAGCACGACGCGGACGAACACGCGCTGCTGCTTCCTGAAGATCCCGACGCTTCGGCACGGCGCATTCGAGATGCTGTAGCCAAAGCAACCGGCGTGCGCCCGGGCGTGATCGTTAGCGACAGCATGAATCGCCCGTGGAGGCTCGGCACGATCGGCGGTGCAATCGGCAGTGCCGGCATCGCCGTGCTCGACGACCGCCGCGGCCTGCACGACATCTACGGGCGCGAAATGAAAGTGACGCTGATCAACCGCGCCGACTCGATCGCCACCGCCGCAACGCTGGTGATGGGCGAAACCACGGAAAAAACGCCGGCGGCGCTGGTGCGCGGGTTTCCGCAGGAAGACAGCCCGCAAACTGCGCGCGACGTCATCCGGCCGCTCGAGGAAGACATGTTCCGCTGATGACTAACTCTGTACGAATGGACCGCGTGAAGGTGCGTCCGCCGCTAGCTTGAGTAGCACCTGGTAGCGCCGCCCCGTACAATCGGATCCCGCAATCTTCACTGCGAGCACTCAAATGCCCAGTGTTCCGATTGTTTCAGATGATGCGCACATCACGGTCATCGGCGGATACGTCGGCGCGATTGTACGTGCGCTCCAAGCACGCGGCATCGCGACAGATTCCGTCCTGAACACTGCCGGCATCTCTCAGGCGCCCTCGAACGATCCACTGAACCGGATACCGCTGACGTCGGTCCGACAACTGTTGGCGGCCGCAGTCGAAACCACTAAAGACCCCTACTTCGGTTTGTATGCCGCCGACTTCCTGCACCCGGCAAACCTTCACGCGCTTGGTTATTCAATGACCGCAAGCGCAACACTGCGGGAGTTGTGCCAACGCATGACTCGATACTTCCGTCTCCTTTCCGGCTCATCCAGGCCCGAAATGAACATCCGCAATGGCGAAGCGCGGCTGGAGTTTCTGCTCATCACCGAATCACCGCCGCTGACTGACGACCTCTTCGGTTTGTTTCTCGTGCGCCTGTTCTCTGAACTCTCCGATGGAAAGGTCCGGCCGATCCGGATCGAGCAACACCGACCGAATCCGCCCGACAACGGCGTGCGGCACCGTCTTGCGTTCGGATGTCCCGTCTCCTTCGGCAACAGCCACACATCCCTGGTATTCGACGCTTCTGCACTCGAGGTGCCGCTAACAGGCGCCAGCCGCGAACTTGCCGAACAGAACGAACGGATCGTGGTCAGCTATCTCGCGAAGCTCGACCGAAGCGACATTCGGGCGCGCGTTTGTGCGTTGCTACTCCAGGAGTTTCCGTCTGGAAACGTGACAAAGGAGAGTATCGCGAGAAAGCTCTGCATGAGTCCGCGTACGCTGCAGGTCAAGCTCGCACGGAGTAACACGACATTTCACGACGTCGTCAACGAGACGCGGCTCGCCTTGGCTCGCGGATATATCGACAACTCCGCGATGTCGATCACAGAGATTGCGTACCTGCTCGGGTTTTCCAACACCAGCAATTTCAGCCGCGCATTCAAACACTGGACGGGCCACACGCCAACTAACGATACGGTCCGGCTGCGTCGGCCCGAAACGCAACGGCCCCGCATTTGAGCGGGGCCGTCTGAATCGTTCGAAATTGCGGATCTCTGGCTAGAGTCCTCCCACGTTGACCTCGACGCGCCGGTTCTTCGCCATGTTTTCAGGCGTGTCGTTAGCAACGATCGGGTTATCGGGCCCGTACCAGAAAAGCACCAGGCGAGAGTCGTCGATGCCGTCTTTCGTCTTCAGGTAGCTCGCGACCATCTCGGCGCGACTACGAGAGAGCCCCTCGTTGTGATCTCTGCTTCCGGAGTTGTCGGTATACCCGGCAATAACTGCGTAGGCTTTGGGGTTCGCCTTCAAGTACACCGAGAGCTCGTCCAATTCGGACTTGTCCTTGGCAGAGAGCTCCGTCTCATTGTTCGCGAAGTTGATGTCGTCCACTTTGAGTCCAACGATCTTCTTGTCGGTGGTCGTAACGACATGTTCCGTTACCCGCACGTCGAACAGCGCGCCGGACGTGTAGTCGGGCCGATTGATGAAATCGGCAAGTGGGATCAATCGCGAGCACGCGTTGAGGGAAGCGACGTCCTGCTTGAGCGTGGTTTCCTTGTTCGGCGATGCGGTGCTGATCACGTAGAAGCAGACGTCGTAGGTAGAGGCGAGCCTTTTGGCAACCTCGGCGGGACTCCCTCCCGTGTATTCTCCGTCGGAGAACAGGAATACCGCGGTCCTGCCTTTTAGCGGCTTGAGCACATCCTCGAGCTTCTCGAGCCCATACTTGAGTGGTGTCGGGCCACTGCCCTTTGCCGGGACGGTATCGAGCGCGGCCGCGATCTTCGCGCGGTCGTAGGGCACCACAGGGGCGATCTGCTGCCACGTTGTATACGTGTAGAGACCCATGTTGATCCCAACATCCGGGAAGTAGGAATTCCTCCTCTTGAGCTCGTTTGACACCGCCTGGATCTTGGGTGTTTCCGTGCCCTTGAGATCCCCGTTCATCGACGACGAGGTATCGAGTAAGAAGATGGCGTTGTCCGCAACCCGGACCAATTGCTCCTTCTTGATCACGCCATTAACAAAGTCCTCCTGCGTGACTACTTCGACAGCGAGCGATGGCAGCGCGATTGCGCTACCGACGATTCCGGCCAGTAAGGCGTTGCGAGCATTCGACATTGTTTTCATGATTTTCCCCCTATCGATTAGAGTGCCGGACCGCAGTCGGTACGACGTATCGTCACCCGACGGTTGCTGGCACGCCCCTCTTCAGTACTGTTGTCAGCGATCGGATCGGCTGCACCATATCCCTTCGTGGCAAAACGGTCGCCCAATACGACCCCTTTCGATTTCAGATATTCCGCTACCGCATCGGCGCGCTCCTTGGACAACTTCTCGTTGTAAGCCGGATCGCCGACATTGTCGGTATAACCATCGATCTCGCCCGCAACGAATTGCAGCTTCGGACTCGTCATTAGGGCGGCCAGCCTATCGAGTTCGGCCTTGTCGGCTGCGTCCACCAGGTTGGCCGAATCGTTCGCAAAGTGGGTTTGCAGCGTGTAGTCGCAGTTGCAACCGGCCGCTCCGACCCGCGTTCCCGCCTTCGTGTCGGGGCATTGGTCATTCGTATCGCAGATGCCATCCATATCGGTATCAGCACACTTTGCCGGCGCCGCGGCGAGCGGAGGTGGGGCGGGTTTCTTTTCCTCCCCGCAGCCGGCCAGCAGCCCTAGGGCAAGCAGGCCTGAGAATACGAATGCATGTTGGGTTCTGTTCATCTGATGGTCCCTCTCCCTTCATTCAAGTTTTTTTGATGTCGTGTTCGTGTCGGCTTTACGCGCGGTATCGCTCAAGGACGGTATCTTCGGTCAGATACGAGCGCGGAATATTGAGTGAGACCGAGGCCGACGAGCGCCTTCGCGAACAGTCGCGCCTGTAGCGCATCGACGGTTCGAGGGTCGACGCTCCCAGGCAGAAACCGGCGACGATCTTCGGCAGACTTCGGTCCCTTCGTGTCAGGTTCCATGTTGGTTACGTTCCATACGCGGCCCGCGACACGCCGTCGCGGGCCGGGACGTTCGGGCAGACGCTAGTGTGCGGGACCGCAGTCGGTACGTCGCAGGACGACGCGCCGGTTCAGGGCACGCCCCTCTGCGGTGTCGTTACTCGCCACGGGATGGGCCTCGCCGAAGCCGTTGACCACGAATCGGTCACCCAGACTCACGCCTTGTGCCTTCACGTAGTCCGCTACCGCCTGCGGGCGACGTTTCGACAGGCCGAGGTTGTACGATTCATCGCCAGTGCTGTCGGTAAAGCCGTTCACCTCTCCCGCAATGAATGCAACCTTGGGGTCCTTCAGGACTGGGATGATCACGTCAATCTTCGCTTTGTCGCCGGCACTTAGTACGGCCGAGTTGAACGCAAATTCCAGCGTCAGCGTGTAGTCGCAATCACAACCGCCCTCGCTGACACGCGCGCCGGCCGGCGTACCCGGGCACTGGTCAACCGCATCACAAACGCCATCGCGATCACCATCCGGACACTTCGCCGGCGGAGCCGCTGTGGGCTTCGGCGCCGGTGCCGGCGGCGGTGTCGAGGCCACTACCGGTGCAGGCGTCTCCTTCTCGCGGTAGAACGTGTACTGCAGGCTACCCGTGACGGCATACAGGTCGTCTAGCTTGTCGACATCGTAGGCTTCGTATTCGGCACGAATCGCCCAATGGCCGAAGTTGTACATAGCGCCGGCGCCGTAAGCCATCATGCCGTTGCCTTCACTCGAATCGTTGCTCGTCGTACCTGCAGGTGGAACCGGTCCGGGGAAACGCAGCTTGGTCTCTACATCGATGTTCGCCGCGATGCCGCCGACTTTGGCGAACAGGTCGAAGTTGCCGAGCGGCAGGTACAGCACACCAAAGCCCTGCCAGCCGTTGGCCGACACTTCGGCTTCGATCCTCTCCGGGTTCCCCGTCACTACGGGAGAAAAAGTCTGGCTCTCACTCGCGTTGCCCAGCTCGATGTAGCCGCCCTCTATGCCGAACCAGTTCGTGAAGTTGTAACCGCCATAGAACTTGTAAGCATTGTCGCTCTCGTCGACTTTTAGCGTCGGACCCACGTTGTTGTCCGACTCCGCCTCCATCGTCGACTGGCCTGCGCCTATGCCCAGGAAAAGTCCTTCCTCCGCACCAAACGCACTGCTCATTGCTAATACCGAGACAAGCGCACCACTCAGCACCATCCCTTGATTCATCATATCCCTCTCCGTTCATGATTCTTTTTTGACGAAACCGAACCAATTCCGCGACGCGACGCGCGTCCAGCCATAGACGCTACGCCTTCCGTAGCTGTTGGCGCCTGTTCACAACGAGCAAATCGTCATTCCCACTCGACCCAATCCGGCGACATTGACGACGCATGGCGATGCGCCTGCGTTTTGCTCGCCAAATACGCAAAATGTCACGGAGGCGCGCCGGTTTCATCGAACGATTCCCTGCGACTAGCCAAACAAGAACGTCAAGTTCAACGCGGCACTTGGCTGACGATACAACGCAGGTTGGCGCAGTTGATCTACACCTGAGAAGCACGTCTCAATGTCGCCCTGCTCATGTGAGCTACCTGTAATTTCGGGACCAGTGCGCAGGAGTGCTTATACGGCGGACGTTATCGTCGCTTCGCCATGAACATCACCGACATCACGAATGCTGCTCTGCTCGAACTTCATCGAGAGAGCATCGGTTTACGCGAAGCCACCTTTCAGTCCGGCGTACCGGCCTGGGCGCGCGACCAGCAAAGCGCGCGGCACGATGAAATCGTTCGCGAGATGGTCCGGCGGGGTTTGCTGGGCGGGAGACCGCCGTCGCGAACGTCCACACTTCGATCGGTTGGACCTTCGCCGGCGCTGTTGTCCGTACTCCGTTCAGGGCTCCGCGCTTAACCGGTCGACCCATTGGCTGTACACCGGTATTCTCGGCGCCGCGCAGTTCGCGCGTTTCCTTTACCTGAGAGCCCACCGAGAGCCGCAACAGCCGTGCAACCCGTCAGAATTCGAAAGGCAATCGAATGCCCGTAACATACCGGCACGGTGGGTTGCTTCACTGAGATGGCGGCGGACCGGTTCATCGCCCTTACCGGCGGCGTAGGCGGAGCCAAACTCGCGCTCGGCCTCACGCAATTGCTGTCGCCCGACGAAGTCGCGTTCATCGTCAACACCGGCGACGACTTCGAACACCTCGGCCTGCACGTCTCACCCGACATCGATACGCTCGTTTACACGCTGTCCGGTGAATCGAACACCGAGGTGGGTTGGGGACGTCGCGGCGAGACGTGGCAGTTCATGCGGGCGTTGAAGCAGTTCGGCGGAGAAACCTGGTTCAATCTCGGCGACCTCGACCTCGCGATGCACCTCGAACGTACCCAACGGCTGCACAAGGGGGCGCTTCTCACACAGGTCACGCGAGAATTGGCAAATTCCCTCGGCGTGAAGTACGCGGTGCTGCCGATGAGCGATGCACCGGTTCGGACGATGATCGGCACAGCCAACGGCGAATTGGCGTTCCAGCACTACTTCGTTCGAGACCGCTGCGCACCGGCGGTGACGGGATTTCGTTTCGCGGGCGCCCCCAACGCCGTGCCAACGCGCGAGATCGAGTCGCGCTTCGACGACAAGGGTCTCGCCGGCGTAATCATCTGCCCATCCAACCCCTTCGTGAGCGTTGACCCCGTGCTGGCCGTGCCGGGTATGCGCGAGCGATTGAAACGAATCGGCGTACCAATCGTGGCGGTGTCGCCGATCGTCGCGGGCACGGCAATCAAAGGTCCCACCGCCAAAATGATGACGGAGCTGTCGATTCCGAACGATGCGGTTTCGGTCGCGCGACACTATCGCGGCTTGATCGACGGGTTCGTCATCGACCAGCAGGATGCTGCGCTCGAACCAACGATCGCCGCGCTCGGTATCGCAACTGTAGTTACCCAAACCGTCATGCTAAGTTTGGCCGACCGTCGCCAACTGGCCGACGATGTGCTGCGATTCATCGGACGGATGCGAACGTCTGCGGGCAAACGACTGAAGTAAGGGGATAGCCGTGTGGGCGGTTGTGCCGTTGAAGAACATCCGCCACGCGAAGCAGCGCCTCGCTCCTTTTCTCACGCCCGCCGAGCGCAGCGAACTGATGCTCGCGATGATCACCGACGTGCTGACGGCCCTTACGCACACGCCCGGCCTCGCCGGCATTCTGCTTGTTTCGCGCGCGCCCGAAGCGACCGATCTGGCGCGCACGCACGGTTGCGAGTTGTACGCGGAGGCCGACGGTGCCGATCTGTCGGAGTCGGTACAGGCGGCCGGCGGATATCTGGTCGCGAACCGCAACGCTGCAGGGACATTGATCGTGCCGGGCGACGTACCGCTGATCACACCGGCCGACATACTGGAAGTGCTGACCGGTCACCAACGGTTCAGCCTGGTCCCGGATTCCGAGGGAGACGGCACCAACTGCATCGTTTCGTCACCGCCGAACCTGATTCGCTATCGCTTCGACGGGCACAGCTTCAAACCGCATTCGGAAGCGGCATTCAGTATCGGGATTACGCCGCGGATAGTGCGAAACGAAGCCTTCGGAATAGACGTGGATACTCCGCGCGATTTGACGCGGATTCTGGAGCGCCCCGGCTCCTCTCGGACACGAACTTGCTTAGAAACAAGCGGTATAGCAACTCGTTTGGCGCATCTGCATAATCGCTCCTCCGCGATTTAAATGGTCACGTTTCGTCGGCCGATCCCGCGGTCCCCAATGCGAACCCCTGGCCGCCTACGAAGAAGGGCCGTTCACGGAGAAGTCATGAGTACATCCACCGATTCAGTGCTGAGCGATGCACTGTTGGATGCAGCGCTACAGGACCAGCTACCTAACGATCGCGACGCACTGACGCTCGCATCCGAAACGGATACCCGAAAACTCGCCGCCGTGGCCGCGCAGTTACGCGACCGCGGTTTCGGCAATCTCGTCACGTATTCCCGCAAGGTGTTCATCCCGTTGACGCACCTGTGCAGGGATGTGTGCCATTACTGCACATTTGCACAAACGCCGAAGCACATCGGTGCACCGTTCATGCCGATCGAACAGGTGCTCGAGGTAGCGCGGCAGGGCAAAGCGCTCGGCTGCAAGGAAGCGCTGTTCACGCTCGGCGAAAAACCCGAGCTGCGTTACAAGGCCGCCCGCGAAGCACTCGCGAAGATGGGGTATGCGACTACGCTCGAATACCTGCACGCCGCTGCCAAGGCCGTGCTCGACGAGACCGGCCTGCTGCCGCACGCGAACCCCGGCACGATGACCGACGAAGAACTCGCGCTGCTGCGGCAGGTGTCGCCGTCGATGGGCATCATGCTGGAAACCGCGTCACCTCGACTCAGCGAAAAAGGCATGCCGCACTACGGTTCGCCCGACAAGATTCCTGAGGTGCGGCTCGACACGTTGCGGCGCGCCGGCGCGGCGCACGTGCCGTTCACATCGGGCATTCTGATCGGCATCGGCGAGACACGCCTCGAACGCGTCGAATCGCTGCTGGCCTTGCGCGCGGTACATGCTGAGTACGGCCACATTCAGGAAATCATCGTGCAGAACTTCCGCGCGAAGGAAGGCACGAAGATGCGCCACGCACCGGAGCCCGATCTCGACGAACTGTTGTGGACCATCGCCATCGCCCGAATCGTGTTCGGGGCCGACATGAGCATCCAGGCGCCGCCGAATTTGAGTCCCGGCGTGCTGCCGCAGATCGTTGCGGCGGGCATCAACGATTGGGGCGGTGTCTCGCCGCTAACGCCCGACTTCGTCAATCCCGAAGCGCCGTGGCCGCACCTCGAAGAATTGAGCCGCGAAACCGCCCGCGCCGGCAAGCTGCTGCACGAGCGCCTGACCGTTTATCCGAAGTACGTACAGCGGCCCGAAACGTGGCTCGCCGAACCGTTGCGTCAGCGCGTGCTCGATCTGGTCGACGCATCGGGTCTGCCGCGCACCGACAGCTGGTCGCCCGGTGAAGCCATGAGTCCGCCCCCCGATGTGCTGGCCGCGATCCGTGGTCCAAACGTGGCGGCGTCTGCCGAAGTGGCGAAGATCATCCAACGTGCGCAGCGCGGCGAAGATCTGTCCGAACGCGAGGTCGTCAGCCTGTTCAACGCGCGCGGCGACGACTTCACCGCGATCGTTCACGCGGCGGACGCGATTCGCCAGCAGGTGAACGGCGACGTGGTCAGCTACGTCGTCAACCGCAACATCAACTACACGAATGTCTGTTATTTCAAATGCCAGTTCTGCGCGTTCTCGAAAGGGAAGCTGTCGGAGAACCTGCGCGGCCGCCCTTATGACCTGTCGCTCGAGGAAATTCAGCGGCGCACGCTCGAAGGGTGGGACCGCGGCGCAACCGAAGTGTGTATGCAGGGCGGCATTCACCCCGACTACACGGGCGACACGTACGTCGAGATTCTGAACGCCGTCAAAGAAGCCGTGCCCGACATGCACGTGCACGCGTTCTCGCCGCTGGAAGTGTGGCAAGGCGCCGCAACGCTCGGCATTCCGCTTGAAGAATTCCTGACGCGTCTCAAGGCGGCCGGTCTCGGCACGCTGCCGGGCACCGCCGCCGAAATTCTCGACGACGAAGTGCGCGCCATCATCTGCCCCGACAAGATCAACACGGCGCAGTGGTTCGAAGTGATGGATACAGCGCATCGCGTCGGCTTCAGGACGACCGCCACGATCATGTACGGCCACGTCGACAAGCCCGAGAACTGGGCGCGCCATCTGCTGCGCATTCGCGCGCAACAGCAGAAGACGGGCGGTTTCACCGAATTCGTGCCGTTGCCGTTCGTGCACATGGAAGCGCCGATGTATCTGAAAGGGCGTGCCCGACGCGGGCCCACATTCCGCGAAGCGGTGCTGATGCACGCGGTTGCGCGCCTCGCGCTGCACCCGGTGATACCGAACATTCAGGCATCATGGGTGAAGATGGGCCACGAAGGCGTGATCGCGTGCCTGAACGCGGGTTGCAACGATCTCGGCGGGACGCTGATGAACGAGAGCATTACGCGCGCCGCCGGTGCGGCACACGGACAGGAGACGTCGCCGGAAGAGATGCATGCGATGATCCGCGCGGCCGACCGGAAGCCGCGTCAGCGGACCACGATGTACGACGACGCGTCGGCGGAACGTATCGCCGCGGGTCTCAATGCCGAAGAACTCGCCGAGATCGTCAATACGCCGCTGCGCAAACGGCAGGGCCGAGCGAACCTGGTGCGCAACGAAGCGATTCCAATCGTCAAAGTCGGCTGACGCTCTCCGAGCGGCGAAACAAGAAGGCCGGCCCCCTACAGGGCCGGCCTTTTTCTTTCTCACCCGCCGCCGGCCGCGGGTTCCACTACCGTCGCAGCCGCGGTACGCACCGCCAGCGTCAACGGCAACAACAACGTCGCGAAGATCACCAGCGACACGACCGCGAGCAGCGCAAGCGTCACGTCCATACCCCACAGATCGAGCGTCCAACCAATGAACGGTCCCGTGGCGGCGAACGCGGCACGGAAACCGAAGCTCGCCAACGAGTTCGCGGTGGCGCGGAACCGGCCGGGGAGGCGCTTGTTGAACGCATCCCGCAACACCACGAGCCCTAGGCCGCGCGCGACGAAGAACGTCAGCGCCGCCACAAATCCGCCCACCGTGCCGAACAGCGCGAGCCCCGCGTAACCGACCGCAGGCAACACACCCACGAACGCGAGCAACGCCGTGGCGCCGAACCGATCCTCGGCTTTCAGCGCAAGCCGCCCCGCACCCGCGGACACCAGCATGTAGATCGCCCACAAGTAGCCGAACTGCGACAGTTCCACGCCCTGCTCTTGCCACAACTTCTGCAACAGCCAAACCGCGTAGAACGTGGTCAGGCTCCAGATCGACAACGCGAGGAACGTCAGCCGCAACACCGCGCCGGAATTCAACAGGTGCTCGAATATCTCGCGCATGTTCGCGAGGTGATTGTTTGCATCCATCCGTTCACCCGGCGGTTCAACCAGATTCAGGGCGATCAACAACGGAATCCAGCCGACCACGACCTGCACGTAGACGGCCGCGTCCATCGACCACATCAGCAGCACGCCGCACAGCACGCCGCCCAACGCTTCCGATGCGGTGTGCATCGTGAACAGCCGCCCGACGAGTTCCTGCCGACGACCCGCGTCGTGACCGAGCGCCGCCTCCGAGTCGTACAGGATCGCGAGGTCGGTGCCCGAGACGAGGCTCGAGCCGATGCCCAGGAACATCTCGAACAGCGCGAGTCCAGCAAATCCGTCTGCGAACAGCAGCATCGAATGGCCAAGCCCGATGAATACGCTGCCGACGAGCAGGGTTACGCGTCGCCCGAAGATGTCCGCGAGGTATCCCGACGGAATCTCCATGACGAGCACCACCACCGCGAACAACGCCTGCAACAGAAAGACCTGCTGCATCGACAGCCCACGGCTTTCGAAGAACGGCACGACCACCGGCATGATCACCAGGAAAACCTGGAAAAAGCCGAAGGCCAGCGTTCTGTTGATGTTTCGCCTCAACCGATCCCTGAATTGAGCGTCGTTAACTGCATCCATGACTCGAGCTCCTACCCACAAAATTCGCGCCCTAAAACGAAAAACCCCGGAGGCTTTGGGCGCTCCGGGGTTTCGTTGAATCGTTCTTTCGAACTAATGCATCACAACCTCGTGCGCCCGCCTCCCTCCAATACGGAATGAATGACGGAAACCATCACGCGCGCCGAATCGGCGGTCGTGAGCGGGTTCAGTTTGTATTCGAAACACAGACGCATGAGTGCAAATACCCGAAAAACGGCCGGCATACTGCCGCGCCTCAGCAAACCTGTCAACCAGAAGCGACCGAGGGTTGTCATCGAAGTGTGAACTTCATCGCTTCTGCGACTCATACCCTCACGATCGTCGTACCGATCGTATCGCCGTGCAGCAGCTGCATGAACGCACGAGGCGCCGAATCGATACCGCGGAACTCGGTCACGCGCGGCACCAATTCGCCACGTTCGATCCACTTCGTCATCTCGGTGCGCGCATCGTCGTATCGATCCGCATAGTCGAATACGAGGAAGCCTTCCATCCGCACGCGATTGTTTACTAACAACCCCGGTAAGCCGCGCGGACTACCCGATGGGTTGGCGGTGTCGTACTGGCTAACGGCACCGCAACAAACGATGCGCCCGTGCGCGTTCATGCGGAACAGCGCGCTGCCCAGAATGTCCCCGCCAGTGTTGTCGAAGTACACGTCAATCCGGTTCGGCGTTGCATCCTTGAACGCATTGCGGAAGCTTGCGTCTTTGTAGTTCAGCGCGACATCGAAGCCAAGTTCGCCGACCAGCAACCGACACTTCTCGTCCGACCCGGCGACGCCGACGACGCGACACTTCGCGCGTTTCGCAATCTGCCCGACGATGTGGCCCACCGATCCCGCCGCGGCAGACACGACCACGGTGTTGCCTTCCTTCGGCTTACCGACGTCGAGCAGACCGAAATACGCGGTCAGCCCGTTCGTGCCGAGCACACCGAGGTGCAGCGCCGGATCCGCACCACCGGTCACCTTGCGCACGGTCGCCGATTTCAAAGATGCGAACGTCTGCCACCCTGTCGGTCCGACCACAACATCGCCGGCGGCGATGCCGGCCACATTCGATCGCTCGACGCGCGCAACACCCGTTCCGCCCATCACGATGCCGGCTCGCGGTGCGCCGGCATAACTCGCACTGCCCTGCAACCCGGCGCGTTGGCCCGCGCCGATCGTCAGCGCAATCGTCTTACACAGAACCTCGCCGTCGCCACACTCGGGCACCGGCGCATCGCGCACCTCGAAATGTTCCAGCGCGAGCGGACCTTCCGGAACGCGCGCGATCACGATCTGTCTGTTCGTCGTCATCGTTTTTGGTCTCTCCGATCTGTCATCGACGCGCGAGCGTTCCCAGTTCCGCAACGGTATCCAGCGCCTTCGCCTCGGTGTCTTGCGGCAACAGCGCAATCAGGCGATGCACGCCTGCGTCGGCAAACCGCTCGACGAGTTCCTTTGTCACTTTACCGCGTGGAGTGATGCTGATCTCGAGTTCGCCAAGATCATCGGCGCGACCCCACCGCGCCTGTGCAGCGCCTAATCGTTCTATGCACCCGCGCGCGGCATCCACGTCCATGGCGAAACCATACCAGCCCTGGCCGACGCGCACCGCGCGCTCGATCGCCGCATCGCTGGCACCGCCGACGACGATCGGCGGACCACCCACCTGCACCGGTCGCGGGCGCGATTGAATACCCGCGAAGCCGACGAAGCGGCCGTCGAAGGCGGGTTGATCGTCGCGCCACAACACGCGCATGGCGGCGATGCACTCATCGGTTCGTGCACCTCGATCCGCGAACGGAATGCCGAGCGCACGGAACTCGGGTTCGAGGTAGCCGGCGCCGATGCCGAGAATCAAGCGTCCACCCGACAATACGTCGAGGCTCGCCATCTCTTTCGCCAGCACCACCGCATTGCGCTGCGCGATCAAAACGATGCCGGTGCCGAGCTTGATGCGCTCCGTCACTGCAGCGATGTACGACAACACCGTCGACGGATGCAGCATCGGGAACAACGGCGGCGCGGGCGACGGCGCCTTTTGCGGATCGGGCAACACGACGTGCTCTCCAGTCCACACCGATTCGAGACCCGTTCGCTCCGCGGCCTGCGCCACTTGCCGCGCCACTGCGGGGTCTGCGCAGACGCCCGACCCGATTCCGAATATGCCGATCTTCATGATCACCTCCGCGGTTTCTTAGGCCGGATTTGAACTCCCTCTGCGCTCCAGATAGTGTCCGCGCCGGATTCACGACGCGGACAGAGTAACAGCATGACGCTCGGCATTGGCCTGATCGGTTGCGGCTTCATCGGCAAATTCCACGCGCGCAACATTCGCGACATCGCGCGCTCTGGAGCAAACGCTGCACCGCTCGACGTCGAGTACTTTGCCGCCTGCGACCGTGACCCTGCCCGCGCAACTGCTTTCGCCGAACACGCCGGCTGCAAACTCACGACCACGAATGCGGCGGAAGTGATCGCGTCGCCGAGTGTCGACGCGGTGTACATCTGCACCGAAACCGTCGAACACGTCGAACTGGTAGTCGCCGCCGCAAAAGCGGGAAAGCACATCTTCTGCGAGAAACCGCTCGCAACCACGCTGGCCGACGCACGCCGAATGCATGCGGCGGTGAAGGCCGCCGGAATCACCAACCAGGTGGGACTGGTGCTGCGCTACTCGCCGGTGTTCCGCGTGATCGAAGATCTCATGCACCAGGACAACCTCGGCGCGCTGCTCGCCATCCAACTGCGCGACGACCAGTTCTTTCCAGTGCGTGGCCAGTACGCGTCGAGCTGGCGCGGCGACGTGGCACGCGCCGGCGGCGGCACGCTGATCGAACACTCCATCCACGATCTCGATCTGATCGCTCGGCTCGCCGGCGATATCGACACCGTTCGTTGCCGCACGCGCAACATCAGCGGCCACAAAGGCGTGGAAGACATCGCGATGATCACGTTCGAACACACAGGCGGCCACACCACGCAACTTGGTTCGATCTGGCACTCAATGGACGATCGCCCCTCGACGCGGCGCATCGAGATTTTCTTCGAAGGCGGCTACATCGCCACCGAGCACGACTATTTCGGCTCAGTCGTGTATCAGGGCCGCAGCGGCAATGCGGTGACGCTGTCTTCGGACGAAGTGTTGTCGCGCTATATGAGCCTCGAAGGACTCGATCCGGTGGACTACGACCTGCGCAGCCTGGGCGGCATGTGCGACCGCGCGTTCATTCAGGCTGCCATCGCAGAGCGCCCGGCACATCCGAGCTTTGCCGACGCGCTGCTAGCACACGAACTGGTGGAAGCGTGCTATCGCAGTGCCGCCGAAACGCGTGACGTGACGCTGGCCGAAATCCAGCGCACCTGATCTGACTGAACGGTTCGACTGAACGGTCCGACCGAACGATTCGACCGAATGCGACCGTAGACGACATCGACCCCGCCCAAGTAACCTGCGAATTCAAACGAATTAATCCCGTTCGAAACCTACACGAACAAACACGAGCGAGCTCTCATGAATGCACGTCAACCGTTGCGCAGCGGCATCTTCCTTGCACCGTTCCATCCCATTAACGAAGACCCGACCCTCGCGATCCGCCGCGACATCCAGCTGGTCGAGTGGCTCGACGAACTCGGCTACGAAGAGGCATGGATCGGCGAACACCACTCGGCGGGTTTCGAAATCATCTCGTCGCCCGAGGTGTTCATCGCCGCGGCTGCGGAGCGCACACAGCGCATCAAACTCGGCACCGGCGTGGTGTCGTTGCCGTATCACAACCCGCTGACGGCCGCGAACCGCATCATCCAGCTCGACCACCAGACGCGCGGCCGCGTGATCTTCGGCGTCGGCCCGGGCCTGTTGCCGTCCGATGCAATGATGATGGGTATTCCCGTCGACAAGCAGCGCGACCGCATGGTCGAGTCGATCGAAGTGATCCTGCGGCTGTTCAAAGGCGAAACCGTCACGAAGGAAACCGAGTGGTTCAAGCTGACGAACGCACGCATCCAATTGCTGCCGTTCACGAAGCCGTACCCGGAAATCGCCGTCGCCAGTTCGGTTACGCCTTCCGGTGGCACACTTGCCGGCCGCCACGACTTCGGCATGTTGTGCGTGGCCGCAACGAACCCGCTCGGCTACGACGCGCTTGGCATCAACTGGGAAGTTGCGAAGAAGACCGCGGCAGAGCACGGCCGCACGATGGATCCGGGTCGCTTGCGCCTGATCGGCCCGATGCACATCGCAGAAACGCGCAAGGAAGCCCGCGAACAGGTGCAATTCGGCTTCCATCAATGGAGCGGCTACTTCAATTCGATCAACCGCATGGGCGCTGAAGACCTGCAAGGCAAAGATCCGATCGACGCGATGATCGAACGCGGCGCCGGCATCATCGGCACGCCCGACGACGCCATCGCGCAGATCGAACGTTTGGAGCAGAAGATCCCGAACTTCGGTACGTACCTGATGCTCGCCCACAACTGGGCGAACTTCGAAGACACCAAGCGTTCATACGCGCTGTTTGCGCAGCACGTGAAGCCGCACTTCAACCGCGTGAATAGCGCCCGTGCGGAATCGCTGCAATGGGCGGCCGACAACTCGGATACGTTCATGGGTGCGGCGATGGGCGCGGCCGCGAAGACCATCGAGAAGTACCAGCGCGCAGAAGCCGAAAAGGCCCAGAAGAAAGCCGGTTGAGCCGCAGGGGCGCGGTACCTACCGCGCCTCCGCCCCTTCCCATCGTTGTTGGAAAAAGTCGAGCTGAGGTGCGCGGAACTTCTGTACAACTTCGATCTTTGGCCGCACCACGAGCCATTCGTCGGAACCCGCGGAATATTCCGGCCAGCGCGGCAGACCTCTTCCGTTTGGATCGCCGCTGCGCGCGAAGTTCGCCCAATAGGTGTTCATGATCGCGGCCATCGCCTCGTCCTCTTTCGTGGCCAGCATCTGTACGACTTTCGGTAACTGATTGAACGCGTCGAACACGTAGGCGATTTCGGCGCCATGCGCGGCACCCGGTACTTTGCCGCGGCGACGTTCAAGCACGTAGTCGAAGTGATAGAGATACACAGGCGCATCGCGCGCAGCGACAGAACGCGCAACGTGCCGCGCGCCCGACGTGAACGTCGCATCGCCGAATGCCTGGTTCGCAAGATCGGTGTCGTCAGTGGCGACTCCGGCATACAGCTTCTTCAATCCGACGGCGTCCGCGCCAAGTGTCGTCAGCAGCTTGTTCGCATCGGTTCCGAACGCCTCGAGCACACTCGCTTCGTAGCTGTTGGTGCCGATCAGCAGCGGCACGCGATGGAAGTCACCGTTCGCCAAACGTACGCCTGGATCGTCAGGCACCCACACGCCGTCGATGACCGGTCCCACTCCGCCGAGACCTTCCGCCAGCTGTCCGTCGCCCAGCACTTGTTGCGTCGATAGCATGCGCAACGCGGAGGCGTCGGCAGCGCCGACGCTTTTCGCCCATGCAACCCCTTGATCGAGCAACGACTGCTTCGAGCCACGCGCCGAATCCAGCCGCCGGTCGAGCTGATGCCCGCCGCCGCTCTCGATGATCGCTTTCTGGAACAAGCCTTCCGCTTTAGGCGACGTCAGCAGGTGCAACACGCCGGCGCCGCCGGCGGATTCGCCGAACACGGTTACGTTGTCGGGGTCGCCGCCGAAGGCCGCGATGTTTGTTTGCACCCATTCGAGTGCGGCGGCCTGGTCCATCAAACCGAAGTTGCCCTGCGCATCTCCGGCATTCGCCGCCGATAGCGCCGGGTGCGCGAAGAAACCGAACCGACCGAGCCGATAGTTCAGCGTCACCAGCACGATGCCGCGCTTCGCGAACCGGGTGCCGTCATAGATGGGCATCGATCCGGAACCAAGACGGAATGCGCCACCATGAATCCACACCATCACCGGCCGCTTGCCGGCCAGCGCCTCGGTCCACACGTTCAGGAACAGACAACTCTCGTCCGTCGCGCCCGCATCGCCTGCTCGATTGCGCCGCGCCGGTTGCGGACACGCCGCGCCGAAATGAGTTGCATCGCGCGGCTGCGTCCATGCTGCCGGCGGTTGTGGTGGACGCCAGCGCAGCGCTCCGACGGGCGGTGCTGCATAGGGAATGCCCTTGAACGTCAGCACGCCGTTTTCGCTCATGCCGATCAATGGCCCCGAACTTGTCTGCGCTGTTGTATGCACTGCCGGATCAGCCCTTACGAGCAACACGGTGGCGACGCACACCAAGGCGACCACTGCGCGAGCAGAGCGAACGTACATCGGCACTCCCCGAAATCCACTGAAACGCGAGCCTACATCAGCCCATCGCCTTCGCCAGCCTGCACGAAGGCGCGCCGACAACTTGGTTCACTGGAGCGCCTCTGCTATAAAGCCGCGCACAAAAACTACCCGGAATCGACGATGCTCCGAAGCAGGTTTCTAGCGATGTGTGCGGTGTTCGGAATCGTCTACGGCTGTGGCCAGCAGCAGTCGGCAAGCACGCCTGCGACTCCCGCAGACTACGAAAAAACGCTGCGCACGCAGCTCGAGTCGGCAAAACCGGGCGACGTGATCACCATTCCCGAAGGCACGTTCCCGATGACGCGCAGCCTCGTGCTGTCGACGAGCGACGTCACCATCAAAGGTGCCGGAATGGACAAGAGCGTGCTGTCGTTCAAAGGACAGATCGCCGGCGCCGAAGGTCTGCTCGTGAACGCGAGCAACTTCACCATCGAAGACGTTGCAATCGAAGACACGAAAGGCGACGCGCTGAAAGTGAACGAAGGATCCAACATCGTCATCCGGCGCGTTCGCACCGAGTGGACCGGCGGGCCGAACACGAAGAACGGCGCTTACGGCATCTATCCGGTGATGACGCAGAACACGCTGGTCGATGGTTCCGTGGCCATCGGCGCGTCGGACGCCGGCATCTACGTCGGGCAGTCGCAGAACGTGGTGATTCGCAACAGTCGCGCCGAATTCAACGTGGCCGGCATCGAGATCGAGAACACCATCGGCGCCGACGTGCACGACAACATCGCCACCAACAACACCGGCGGAATCCTGGTGTTCAACATGCCGGACCTGAAGCAGCCGGGGCACAACACCCGCGTCTTCAACAATCAGGTCGTGGGCAATAACACCAAGAACTTCGGTGCGGAAGGCAGCGCAGTAGCGAGCGTGCCGGCCGGTTCCGGCGTGGTGATCAATTCGAACGACAACGTCGAGATCTTCGACAACACCATCGGCGACAACAAGACGGCCAACGTGCTCATCTCGAGCTACTTCAGCGTGCAGTATTCCGGCGAACGCAAACTGGCCGAGACGTTCGACGCCTATCCCGAAGGCATCTTCATCTACGGCAACACGTTCTCGAAGGGCGGCACCGCGCCCGATCGGGCTGCCTTGCAGGCACTGCGCGAAGCGATGTTCGGCGCCGACGGTAATCTGTCCGACGTCGTGTGGGATGGCATCGTGAACTCCGACAAATTTGTCGAGGGGCGCTTGCCTGCCGAACTGTCCATCTGCGTCGACAACGGCACGGCCGATCTGCTGAACGTCGACAACGCCAACAAGAACGCGAATCCAAAGATCGACACGGCAGCGCACCGTTGCCAACTCGAGAAATTGCCGGCCATCGTTTTGCCCGTATCGTCCACCACGTCGTGATCCGCAGATTTTCGATCGGGTGCCTCGTCGCAGCGCTCTGCGCGTGCGGCGGCGCGCCGCGATCGGTACAGCATTTCGCGTCTGACGCGTATCCGGCGCACCTCTCGGAGTGGGGTGTACTCAGTGTCGCCGACGATCGGCTGGCGCTGAGCGAAGGCTTCCTGCCCTACGATCTCAATACGCCGCTGTTCAGCGACTACGCGCACAAACTGCGCGCCGCGTGGTTACCGCCGGGCACCCATGCGAGCTACAGCGCCGACAGTGTCTTCGACTTTCCCGTAGGAACGATCCTCTCGAAGACCTTCTACTACCCGCGCGCGGCCGCGCCGGAAGGCGCACTGCTGCGCAACGAGGACGATAGCTTCGACTTCACCGGCACCGATCTCGATCTGCGCAAAGTGCGCTTGATCGAAACGCGCCTGCTGGTGCGCCAGGAAAGCGGTTGGGATGCGCTGACGTATGTCTGGGATGCCGCACAGCACGAAGCGACGCTGGAGATTGCCGGCGACATCAAGCAGCTCGAAGTGGTGACAAGCGAAGGCGCCGTACAGCAGGTGCACTACGTCATCCCAACCCGGAACGAATGTGCAAATTGCCACGCCACCGAGCACGCGTCCGGCAAGATCCATCCGATCGGACTCGCGGCGCGGCATCTCAACAAGACGTACGAACACTACGCAGACGGCGCCGCCCCTCAACTGCAGCGTTGGGTGGAACGCGGCTACCTCGACCACTCCGCCGACGATGCGCCCGCAAACGCGCTGTGGCGTGCCGGTGCCACCGACGACATCGAGCACCGCGCACGGTCGTATCTGGACGTGAACTGCGGCCACTGCCACAACCCGAAGGGCGCGGCCGATACGTCGGGGCTGTTTCTGAACGCGAGCGAAACCTCGCCGCGCAGGCTGGGCGTGTGCAAACCGCCCATCGCTGCAGGCCGCGGCACCGGCGGACGTCACGTGTCCGTCATGCCCGGCAAGCCGGACGAGTCGATCATGATCTACAGGGTGGACGATACCGACCCCGGCATCATGATGCCCGAACTCGGCCGCACGACCGTGCACGAAGAAGGCGTCGCGCTGCTGCGACACTGGGTGGAATCGCTACCGGGCGTCTGTTCCTGACGCCCTCGACGCACCGCGCTCCGGTGTGATCGTTGGCCCGCGCTCCTGCGCGATCGACGGAAAGTGGCGCTCGAGCAGTTCTGCAAGACCCTCGAGCCGAATCGGCTTCGACAAATAGTCATCCATACCCGCCGCGATGCAGGCATCGCGGTCGCCCTGCATCGCGCTCGCCGTAAGCGCAACGATCTTCGGTTGCGACGACGCATGCGCGCGTATCCGCAATGTCGCTTCGAAACCGTCGAGTTCCGGCATCTGCACGTCCATGAGAATCAGATCGTATTTGAAGCCGTTTGCCATCGTGACGGCTTCCAGACCGTTGCCGCAAAGATCGACGATGCATCCGAGGCGCCCGAGCATTCGCGCTGCAACCCGCTGATTGATCGCGTTGTCTTCGGCCACCAGAACGTGTAACGAACGGCTGCGTTGCGGGCTCGGCTGCACCACCGGTAACGGTCGCGGTCGAGGCAGCGCACCACGCTCCGGCAGCAACCTATGCAACACACCCTGTAATGTCTGTCGCCGCGCCGGCTTCGACATCAACGCATCGAACAGACCCTTTGCTTCGACTGCCTCGCGGCCGACCGACGTCAGGAGGATCAACGGCGGACAACGTTCGGCAAGCGCAAAGCGGATGCGATGCGCAAGTTCATCGCCGCTCGCCTGCGGCATCTGATGATCCAGGATGATCCAGTCGAACGTTCCGGCGACGGCTTGTTCGAGACACTCCTCGGGATCGCAACACATCACGACGTCCACGCCCCATCGCGCAAGCGTTAGCCCCAGCACGTAGCGGTTCGTCGCATTGTCGTCGATACAAAGCACGCGGCGGCCCTTGAGCACTCCAGCCTCCAGTACAGGCCGTGCCGCGGACGCTCCTTCGAACTTAACGTTGAAGGAGAACGTGGACCCGACCCCGACTTCACTCGTCAACGTGAGGTGACCACCCATCAGTTCGACTAGCTGTTTCGAAATGGATAACCCCAGTCCCGTGCCGCCATAACGACGCGTGGTCGACGCATCCACCTGCGTGAAAGCCTGGAAAAGCACGCCCTGGCGCTCTGCGGGAATTCCAATTCCGGTATCACGCACGGAAACGAGCAGCTCTGCGCCGTCGTCCTGCCGCGCCGAGGCGCGCACGTGCACGTATACCTCGCCGCGCTCCGTGAATTTGATGCCGTTGCCGACCAGATTGACGAGCACCTGCCGCAACCGTGTTGCATCGCCGACAACCTCTGCAGGCACGCCGGGATCGACATACATCGACAGCTCCAGCCCCTTGCCATGTGCCTGTCCGGCCAGCAGTTCGAGACTCTCTATCACGCACTGCTCGACGTCGAACGGATGCGACTCGAGTTCCACCCGACCCGCCTCTATTTTCGAGAAGTCCAGAATGTCGTTGATGATCGTCAGCAACGATTCGCCGCTGACGCGAATCGTGTCGACGAAGTCGCGCTGTTGGCCGGTGAGCGGCGTATCGAGCAGCAGGCTCGTCATGCCGATGACACCGTTCATGGGCGTGCGCACCTCATGGCTCATGTTGGCGAGAAACTGGCTGCGGGCCAGCACGGCCGCTTCCGCCAGCTCTTTCGCCGACCGCAGCGACTTTTCCATCGCCTTGCGTTCAGACACGTCGGAGATCCGGAGCAGCAGCGCCGTGTGCTCGTCCAGATCGATCAGACGCAGTGCTATGTCGCCCCACAGCGATGCACCGCTCGACGTCGTGAATCTGCGTTCGCCGGTCCACACGCGATCGCGCCGCAGTTGCTCCGCGATCGATGCATCGGGAAGCAGCACGTCGCGCGCCAGCCCCGCGATCACCTGTGGGTCGTCGGAGTCGAACATCTGCCGCGCGCGATCGTTGCACATCAACACGCGCCCGCCCGGAACTTCGGCAAGCACAAGAGCGTCGGCACTTTCCTGGAACAGCGACGACATCAGCGCCTCGCTCTCCTCGGTGCGCCTTTGCGCCTGCAGGCGGGAGCCGATGACGATGTACGCGATAACCGCGAACGTGATCAGCACGTAGGTGTAGTACGTAGGATCGTAGGCTGGATGCGGCGCCGCTCTGACGCCGATCATCAGCCCGCCGCCGACCACTGCGAAAAACGCCGCCACGAGCGCGCGCGACCGGAACAGCAATCCCGCCACCGTCATTACCGCGAGCGCACCCAGGCCGCTGTCGGTCGAAAAACCCGTGCCGTAAGCGACGCCCACGGTCATGCCGCCGATCAGGAACATCGGCACGGTCAGGTAGTCGATCGGCCGCTCACGCACACGCGCCGAAAGAAACGTGGCCGCCACGAATACGAGACACGAAGCGCTGACCAGCAGGCGCAGATACCACGACCATTCCGGCTCGGGTTCGACAGTGCGACGCATCAGCCCGATCGCGATGAGCGCAATCGGCGCGACGACCGCGAGCACCCGATACAGGGTCAGTTGAGTAACCGTTGGGCGAAATGATAGGAACAAGGACGACCCGCGCCGTTGCCACGTCCCTTCAGTATAGGAAAGCCCCCAGCAAGCGAAGGCGCGGGTTCAGATCACGGACAGGCGCGCTTTATGGGGCTCAGGCCGTGACAGCCTCGGGCTTCGACACGGCGTGTCGCAGCATCGCCAGATAGTTCGGCTTGGTCTCCATCCGCGGCCCGAAGCCTTTCTCGATCAGCAATGCGTGCGCCTTAGGCAGGCGGTAGCACGGGCACGATACGAGCAGGTGATGCTCGAGGTGATAGTTGACGAAATACGGCGCGATCAGCGCGCGCTCGAGCAAGCCCGCATGCGTCGTTCGCGTATTGCGCAGCCGATCGTCGTTGTCGGGCACGGCGCCGTGTTCACCGATGTTGCGAATGCGGGAGATGAACATGTGCCACGTCAGTTCGGGTACCACCCACAGCAACAGATACAGATACAGATACCAGTGTCCGGCCCACGCGAAGCCCGCAAAGAACACCGCGTTGATCGCCACGTTCGGGCCGAGTCGACGTACGGCCTGCATGAGCCGCGACGGTACTGTCTGCCCCGCCTTTCCGAACGCTGCCTTGACGGTCGCGCTCTGCTGCGAGAATCCGGTCTGCCCGGTGAGATCGCGGATCGCCTTGCGCCGGAAGCTCGACCTGGTGATGGGAAACGGCGCCGACAACGGCAGATCTGGATCGTTGGGCTGCTGCGTGAACCGATGGTGATTCAGATGATAAGTGCGATACGGAACGATCGATGCACCGAGCAGCGGCCGGTTCAGCAGCCATTCGCATACCCAATCGTTCAACCGATGGTTCTTGAACAGAAGGTGGTGTGCGCCGTCGTGGCCGATGATGCCGAGCCCGAGCTGGCGGCCGCCGATGATCAGAATGGCGGGCACGATCACCCAGGGGTAAGGCCAGATCACGGCCGCGGCCCACGTCGCAAGAATCACACCCCAGCAATGCACCACGAGCCAGGTCGAGTGCCACGGCGACAGCCGCCGCAGTGCGGTGATCTCCTCGCGCGAGAAGAAATCGGTGGGTTTTTCGAGACTGGCCATGTTACGCATTGTAGCTCGCAGCGGAGGCAGCCCCGCAACCGGAACGCCGCCAGAAGCGGCGCTGGCCACCTAACGACCGAGGTCTCGATACGGAACGAGCTTTGCGGTTGCAGTCGCTTTCGCGATCAGCGTTTTGGATCCGTCCCACACTGACGACGCCATGAAGGCGATCGATTTGCCCATGTGATCGATGCGACCGCGCGCCAGGTATTCACCCGCAGCACCCGGCGCGAGATAGCTGACTTTCAGTTCCAGCGTCGGCGGCGACAACGTTTCGTTCGAGACGAGGAACACCGCGCGCGCCATCGCGTTGTCGAGCATGGCGGCGATGAAGCCCCCTTGCAGACCCATGGAGTGGCAGTACTCGGGCTTCATACGGAACGTCATCTCCGCCCAGCGTTCCTCGATGCTCGCTGCCACCACTCTCCCTTCGAGCAGACGCGTCGCTGGTGGCATGTTGCGGTTGAGCCGTTCGATCAACTCTTCGACATTCGTCACCGTGGCGTGGACCACGGCCGATGGTTGTCGACGATCCTGGTTTGCGCAGCAGTCTGCGGTCCGAGCATGTCGTGCGGGAAACCGGCCTCAATGGCGCTGACGCCGTTGAGCCGCGCCATCTGCTCATCCGACAACGAGAACTCGAGACAGCCAAGATTTTCCGCGAGCTGTTCAACGGTGCGCGCTCCCACCAGCGGTACGATCACCGCGGGACCCTGCCGCACCCAGTTGATGGCGACCTGCGACGCTGTAACACCGAGCTCGCCGGCTATTTCGATTACCGCTGCCGCGATCCGCAACGAGCGATCCGACAATGCGTCGCGCATCTTCGCGCGTCCGGCCGCAGCGGGATCGCGGTTGTATTTGCCCGTCAGCACGCCGGAGCCGACGATGCCCCACGGCGTTACGCCGAGATCGAACGCGCGCGCCATGGGAAGGAGCTCCCGCTCCACGGTGCGGTCGATCAGGCTGTAGCGAATCTGCAGGCCGATGAAGCGGCTCCACCCGCGCAGCTCGGCAATCGTGTTGGCTTGAGAAACCACCCACGCAGGCGTATCGGAAATACCGACGTAAAGCACTTTGCCCTGCCTGACGAGATCATCCAGACCACGCATCACTTCGTCGATCGGGGTCAGATAGTCACGCGCGTGCACCCAGTACAGATCGATGTAGTCGGTCTTCAATCGCTGCAGACTTGCGTGCACCGAGTCCATCATGTTCTTGCGCGAGTTGCCGGCGGCATTCACGTCGCGGCCGCGCATCGGGCCGGTATATTTCGTTGCCAGCACGATCCTGGGACGATCGCGACCCATAAAATCGCCGAGGTACTGTTCGCTCACACCCGCGGCATAGATGTTCGCCGTATCGATGAAGTTGCCGCCTGCGTCGCGGAACGCGTCGTATACCTTGTGGCTCTCGTCTTTATCTACGCCGAACCCGGTTTCCGGACCGAATGTCATTGCGCCGAGCGCGAGTTCGGAGACTCGCAACCCGCTATTGCCGAGGAGTTTGTAACGCATCGTCTTGTTCCCTGATTCGGAATTTCAGTTCGCCGAGGGGGCCGTAGTGGGCAACATACGTGCCGGGTTCGGCATCGATCACGCGCCCCAGTGCGCCCGTTATCACGATCATGCCGGGTTTCAACTTGTAACCGAGCGAACGGATCTTGTTCACCGTCCATTCGTAGGAGCGAAGCGGATCGCCGAGTGCATCGGAACCGAACGCCGAGAACAACTCCTTGCCGTCCTTGTCGAGCGATACCTGATACGCGCGAACGTCCGGATCGAGCGGCGACGTTTTGCCTGCGATGTACTCGTACGCGGACACGTTCGTAGCGACGATGTCGGTCAGGGTCACGTCCTTCATGTCGGCATAGTTCATGCGAGGCAACTCGATTGCAGGGAGCATCGCTGCCGGTTGGTCGCCTTCCCCGACGAGGAAGCCGATTTCCACTTCGATCTTGAGTCCTGGCGTCATTGTCAGCGTCACACCGGTAGACAGCCGGCCCGACTCCGGCAGCACGCCGACAACCGGTTGATCAACGCCAAAGCGCCGTTGCGCTGCCAGGCTGGTGAGACCAGCCTTGAAACCCGCGATTTCGTTGCCGTACGCGTCTCTGACCACCGTCGCCTGAATCGCGTATGCCTGCAATTCGTCGATGTCGTTCGCAACATCGGGATAGGTTCCGCGCACCTTTGCCGCGCTCGCAATCGCCGCGGATGATTCGTCTGCGTGCGCCGACTCTGCGGATGCCGATGCGGACAAAGCAGCGCCGGCACCGAGTGCGAGCGCGACTGCAACGAACCTCACCCGTCGGACATCAGGACGTCGCATAGCGGCGCATGACTTCGCGCAGTTCCTGCTTCAGCACTTTGCCGTTTGCGTTCTTCGGCAGCTCCTGCGACCACAACTCGATGTACTTGGGCACCTTGTACGCGGCGAGATGCTCGCGCACATGTAATCGCAACGCTTCGACGTCGGTCTTCGCGCCCGGCTTGAGACGCACCACCGCGCCCACTTCTTCGCCGAGTTCCTTGTGCGGCACTGCGACCACCGCTGCCTCGAACACCTCGGGGTGCGTGTACAACGCGGCTTCGACTTCGACGCAATAGATGTTCTCTCCGCCGCGGATCAGCATGTCCTTCGCACGATCGACGATGGTGATGAAACCGTCTTCGTCTACCGTCACGAGATCGCCGGTGTGCATATAGCCGTCGGTGATCGACTCCGCGGTCGCTTCGGGTCGGTTCAGGTATTCCTTGATGATGTTCGGGCCCTTCACCCACAACTCACCGACCGATCCACGCGGCACGTCGCGGCCCTCACCGTCCACCACGCGGATGTCGCAGATCGGCACTGCCGGCCCGCAGCTCTGCGGTTTGTTCACGTAGTCGATGCCGCTGTTCGAAGTGACGATTGACGACGTTTCGGTCATCCCGTAACCCTGCCCGGGTCCGGCGATCTTCGGGAATTCGGTCTTCAGGCGTTCCACAAGTTCCGGCGCTGCCGCAGCACCACCATAACCAATGCTCTCGACGCTGCTCAGGTCCGTAGTCGCAAAATCGGGATGCTGAATGAGCTGCCACATCATCGTCGGCACGCCACCGATTCCGTTGATGCGCTCGCGTTCGATCAATCTCAGCGCCTCGCCGGCATCCCAGCGATACATCAGCACGAGCTTGCTACCCGCGCGGGACGCCGGTAGCAGCGTCGAGTGGCAACCCGTCACGTGGAAGAAAGGCACAGACAGCAGACTGGCGCGTTGAGGGGCGTTCGGGTCGGGCACGGGCGACGGCTGACCTTGCCGCAACAGTGCGCGCGAACCGCCGAAACCAAGCGACACCAGGTTGATACAGATATTGCGATGCGTGCCGAGCGCCCCCTTCGGCCGGCCGGTAGTACCGGACGTATAGAACAACGTCGCATCGTCTTCCGGATCGAGCTCGACCAGCGGCGGTTCGTCACGCGGCAAAGTGCGGTACGCATCGATTTGCGCCAACAGTTCCTCGAAGGCGATGCAACCGTCCGGCAACCTCCCCTTCGCCCGAGCAACGATGCACGCGTCGAGGTCGAGCCGCAGCATCACGTTGGCGAGCCGCACCGCGCGTTCCTCGTCGGCAAACACCACGCGGCTACCGGAGTCTTCGAGGCCGTACTGCAGTTCCTCGGCCGACCACCAAGCGTTGAGGGGAACGACGACCGCACCCAACGTGGTGATCGCCCAGAACGCAACCACCCATTCCGGAAAGTTGCGCATGGCGATCGCCACGCGATCGCCTTTCTTCACGCCAAACCGGTCACGCAACTCGTATGCCAGGGTCGACGACGCGCGAATCGCGTCGGCAAACGTCAGCCGGTCGCCTTCGTATACCACGTAGTCTTTGTTGCCGTGCGCGCGCATCTCGTCGAACACCACACGCAGATTCTTCGGCGTACTTTTCCACACGCGATAGCGCAAGCCACGGATGACTGCTTCTTCCATCTCGAACGGCGCACCCGGCGCCGTCAGCTGGGCGTGCGCTTCGGCAACGCTGATCATTGCTGTTCGCCGACCGTCAGTTGCCGAAGTCCCACTTCTCGCCGCCGTGGTAGCGACGCAGTACGTTCTTCGCGATCAGGATCTTGTGCACCTCGTCCGGGCCGTCAGCGATACGTAGCGTGCGTGCACCGAGGTACATGCCCGCAAGCGGCAGGTCGCCCGACACTCCGGCAGCACCCCACACCTGAATCGCGCGGTCTACGACGCGGTGGTACATCTCGGGCACGAAAATCTTGATTGCGGAAATGTCGGTGCGTGGATCGGCACCGCTCTCCATTTTCTCCGCGCAATGAATCGTCATCAGCCGCGCTGCCTGAATGTCGATGTAGGAATCCGCGATGAAACCCTGGATGAACTGCTTGTCTTCGAGCTTCTCGCCGCCGTGCACTTCGCGCGTCATCGCACGCTCGACCATCAGATCGAATGCACGCCACATCGAACCGATCGAGTTCATGCAGTGATACACGCGACCCGCGCCGAGACGATCCTGCGCGGCCTGGTGGCCGGTGCCGGTACGGCCTAGCTGGTTCTCTTTCGGCACGCGCACGTTGTCGTAAATGATTTCGCAGTGACTGGACGCACGTCCCCACACGGGCACGCCGCGCACGATGTTCACGCCCTTCGTTTTCCGCGGCACGATGATCTGCGTCATCTTGTCGTTGCGTCCCGTCGTGTCGTTCGGATCGGAGGTGCGACACATGACGATGTAGAAATCAGCCGCGTATCCATTCGACGTGAACCACTTGTGTCCGTTGATCACCCACTCGTCGCCGTCGAGAACGGCTTTGGTCGTCAGCGAGCGTGGATCCGAACCGGGATTGTGCGGTTCCGTCATGGAGAAGCCGGACTGCATGCGGCCCTCGGTGAGCGGCTTCAGCCATTTCTCGTGCTGCTGCGGAGTACCGTACTTGACGAGGATGCTCTGATTGCCGGAGTTCGGCGCGACCACGCCGAACAGCGATGCGGCACCGGGACTGTAGGAGAGCACTTCGTTCATATACGCGTGTTGCATGAACGTGAGCCCCATGCCGCCGAACTCGCGCGGCAGGTGCGGCGCCCACAGCTTTGCCTTCTTCACGGCGTCCTGCACCTGATTGCGCAATTCCTTCGCCTGCTTGGCCGTTTCGTTGGGCGCGTTTGCACTGTCGGAGTATGCAGCCCACAGCTTGTCTTCGACCGGCAGGATGTGTTTGTTGACGATCTCGGCTGTTGCCAGACGGATCTCGTTCACCTCGTCGTCGAGCGTCGGCACCGGTTTCACGTTCATGGCCATCGTCGTATTCCCCTCTCTTCCCGTTTTGACAAAGGGACTCAATCTACTGCGCCCGCGTACGCGCTGTAAACGCGCGGACCGACGCATCGCTGGCGATGCCGATCCCGCCGCCGAACAGGGCGAGGCCCACGTGGGCTTCCGATGAGTTGGATTGTCTGAGTTCTTGCTGGGGATCACGACCAGGGGTCGCATGAACACACGCTCATCGACCGCATTCCCGGTCGCGTTGCTTCTCGTATTCGCGTTCGCGCGCACTTAGCGCGGCCGCGCTGGACGCGCGATAACCTCGACGCTTCTTCGCATGCACTCGATCGAGTCGCTCCTGCGCGGCCGCGCAGCGTCGGTCGTCGCCCGACTTCACGTTCGTACGATTCGAACGGACGGCCGACGAAGTTCCCTTGCTGGACTCCTTCAAGCGCTGGAGCGTTGCAGTTTCATCGGCGCTGAATTGCGCCATGTCGAGCGTGATCACCGGTTGCACTGCCTGCAGATGACCGTCTGCGCAGGGCCGATCACTGAACAGCACGACGCCATCGTGGCCAGGACAACGGTAGATGGCCGCCGGAGATGTGCCAGGGGCGCCGATCGCGAGCAGGAGAATCGCCAACGCCGACATCGCAACCTTCCAATGGCTTCAATTCGTTCGAGACTAACGACCCCTCACTGTTGCGCCAGCCGCAATCGCCGCGTCGCCGCGTGAGCCAACAACGGTTGCTTGCGATCGAAGGGCGAACACCTTTCAATGCGCAGTCCGCAAAGGGAGCACTGCGATGGCGATCAATTCACCGCGCGATTTCTTCGCGCTCGAATCGGCGAGCGGTATCGTGCTCGTGTGCGCCGGGATCGTCGCACTGCTGATTGCGAACTCGCCGCTAGCGTCGCTGTACGATGCGTTCCTCAATCTGAAACTGACGGTCGCTGTCGGCGACCTCGCCATCGACAAACCCCTATTGCTGTGGATCAACGACGGGCTGATGGCGATGTTCTTTTTCCTCATCGGCCTGGAAGTGAAGCGCGAAGTGCTCGAAGGCGAGCTGCGCAAGCCTTCGCAGATCGTGCTGCCGGGTTGCGCGGCACTCGGCGGCTTCATCGTGCCCGCCGCAATTTACGCGTACATCAACTGGGACGATCCGATCGCATTGGCCGGCTGGGCAATTCCTGCCGCCACAGACATCGCGTTCGCGCTAGGCGTTCTCTCCATGCTCGGAAGTCGCGTGCCGACATCGCTCAAGCTGTTTCTCCTGACGCTCGCGATCTTCGATGACATTGCCGCAATCGTCGTGATCGCGCTGTTCTACGGTACGGAGTTGTCCATCCTTTCGTTGTCGCTGGCGCTCATCGGCGTAACGGCGCTGTTGCTCCTCAACTACCTCGGCGTAGGACGGATCGCCGCCTACGTGCTGATTGGAATCTTCGTGTGGGTAGCCGTCCTGAAGAGCGGCATGCACGCAACGTTGGCGGGCTTCGTCATCGCATTGACCGTTCCGTTGAGTCATCCGGACCCTGCGTATCACGGCTCGCCGCTGCGCCACCTGGAGCACATTCTGCATCCGTGGGTGGCGTTCATGATTCTGCCGCTGTTCGCGTTTGCGAACTCCGGCGTTTCCTTTGCCGACGTGACGGCCGGGCAACTCACCGGCGGCGTCACTCTGGGTATCGCGCTCGGCCTCTTCGTCGGTAAACAGGTCGGCGTATTTGCGACGAGTTTCGCCGTGATCAAGCTGGGGTTCGCCGAATTGCCGCGTGGTGCTACGTGGTCTTCGCTGTATGGCGTCGCAATCCTCACCGGCATCGGCTTCACGATGAGCCTGTTCATCGGTTCGCTCGCGTTCGAGTACTCGAAGGTCGACTACGACGCCCCACTGCGCGCGGCGGTGCTCGGCGCGTCGGTATTCTCTGCGCTGGTCGGATATCTGCTGCTGCGTTTCACCTTGAAGGACGCGCCGACGGATGCTCCAGCCGGATAGTCCGCTTATACTTCGCGCATGACCGACCTCGTATATCCCTATCCTGATCATCCGAAACCCGGAACGACTCGCGAAGTCGCACCCGGCGTCCATTGGCTCACCATGCCGATGGGCGGCTCGTTAACCCACATCAATCTGTATCTGCTCGACGACGGCGACGGCTGGTATGTCGTTGACACCGGTCTCGGCAACGAAGAAACGGAAACGCTGTGGCACCAACTGTTCACCGGTGACATGGGCGGAAAGCCCGTGAAGGGCGTGATCTGCACCCACATGCACCCCGACCACATCGGCCAGGCGGGCATGATCTCCGAACACTTCAAGTGCCCCCTGCTGATGACGCGCGCGGAGTACTACCAGGCGCGCGCGTTTCACTCGTCCGGTCCCGGCAGCAACCACTCGAGCTGGCAGGGCCAGGTGTTCTTCGAACGCGCCGGCATGCCGCGCGACTATCTGAGCCAGATGAAGCAGATGTGGGAGTCCCGCGCGAAAGGCGGCGACGGCTTCGGCATGCCATCGATGCCGATGGGTTACCAACGACTCGTCGATGGCGACGAACTTCGGATCGGCAACCACGTGTGGGAGATCGTCGTCGGTTCCGGCCATTCGCCCGAGCACGCCTGTCTGCACTCGCGAAACCTCGACGTGATGATCTCGGGCGATCAGATCCTGCCGATCATCACCTCGAACGTCAGCGTGCATCCGACCGAGCCCGAGGCGAATCCGCTGAAGGACTGGATGGAGTCGCACGACAAGTTCATGAAGACGCCCGGCGAGACGCTCGTGCTACCGGCGCACAATCTGCCGTTCTACGGCGTGCGTGAACGCCTGCGGCAACTGATCAACCATCACGAAGACCGCATGCTCGCCATCGAAGAACACTGCCAAAAGCCCGCGCTTGCACGCGACCTGTTGCCGGTGTTGTTCAAACGCAAGCTCGATCCGCGGCAGATGATGATGGCGTTGGGCGAAGCGATCGCGCATCTGCACCTGTTGATGCACCGCAATCGCATCGAA
The DNA here is from genome assembly GCA_041739525.1 of Pseudomonadales bacterium. Classification (GTDB taxonomy): domain Bacteria; phylum Pseudomonadota; class Gammaproteobacteria; order Pseudomonadales; family Azotimanducaceae; genus DATJGR01. The sequence goes on from JBGSNQ010000062.1 coordinate 61,324, forward strand.
CGCACGCTCGGCGAAGACGGTTACTACCACTTCCGTTCGATCGACCCCGATCTCGATCGCCGTTCGAATCCCGACCGTCACACGGCCCCTGACGACAGCCCGATGCAGGTTTGACCCCGCTTGAGCAAAAAGCGCAACTGGCGCCATCGGCTGGTCATCGTCGCGTATCGATTGGTTCGTTGGTCTCACAGACGACTTCCGCCCATCGTGCGTTCGCTGCTCGGCCTTTTGCTGATGGCCGGCGGCCTGGTCGGATTCCTGCCGATTCTCGGCTTCTGGATGTTTCCGCTCGGCGTAGCACTGGTGATCTCGGATTTCCCACCGCTGCGGCGCCGCCTCGAGGTCTGGCTCAACGAAACCCGGCGCCGCTATCACATGGACATGCTGAAGAGCGAGCGCCAGCGCCGCGACGCCGTTTGACGCTGTTCACCTGAACCACTAAGGGGCATCGACGCGATAGAACGCGTATTCGCGCGTTGCGCCGTAGATGTCGAACATCGCAGTGTGCGTGTATACGCCGCCGATCTTCTGCGTCGCCTTGCGCGAACGCGTGTTTGCCGGATCGACATGAAACCACACGGTGTCAGCCCACTTGAACGCATGTTCGAGCATTGCGCGCTTCACGTGTGCGTTCGTAGCACCGCCCCAATGGTCGCGTGCAATGAACGTGAAGCCGATGGCGACTTCGCGGGTGGCTGGACTCCAATGGTAATAACGCGACGAACCGATGACGCGGTGGTTCGTCGTGTCCTCGATGGTGAGCGCGTGCTGCACTTGCGCCTCGCTGAACCATTTCTCGAACACGCTGCGCTGCCATCGGTCTTTCGACGGATGCTGCGCCCACATCAACGGATCAGATGCCACCGCGTATAGCGCTTCGAATTCATCCGGCCGAATCGGCCGCAACCGAATGCCCGAACCCTCGAGCACCGGATCCAGGTCGAAATCGGTCGTCACGCGCTCAAACCTCGAACCGATATGCGCCGCCCGCTGCACGTTTGATGCGCCCTGCGGTAGGCGTTGCGAAATGCGTACCGATCACGAGAACCGCCGACTCCGCGTACTTCGCCAACAATTCGTCCCGGGTGCGCACACCCTGCGCCTTGTCGAAGTCGGCCGAACTCGTCCAATCGGTACGCGCGATCTGACACGGATGGTGAATGCAGTCACCGGTGATCAACGCTTCGGCGCCTTGCGAGGTGATGTGTACGCTGACATGGCCGGCAGTGTGGCCCGGCGTAGGTTCCAGCCGCACTTCGTCGCACAACATGTGTTCCATCGAAACGAAATCGACGAGACCCGCCTCGATCACGGGTCGTACGGAATCCGCCAGCACCGAACCGTATTGAGCATCTTCACCGTGTTCGTCCCAATAACGCCATTCTTGCTGCGCGATCAGATAGCGGGCATTCGGAAACGTTGGTTCCCAACGGCCGTCGACGAGCATCGTGTTCCAACCGACGTGATCGACATGCAGATGCGTGCACAGCACGGAATCGATCGATTCGCGCGGATAACCGGCCGCGGCAAGATCCGATAGAAACGACGTTTGCAGATGGCTCCAGCTAGGGATGTTGCGTTCCTTGTCGTTGCCGATGCACGTATCGACCACGATGCGTCGCGTGCCGGTGTCCACTACCAGCGCATGTATGCTCATGATCAACTTGCCTTGCTCGGTCATGAAGTGCGGCTTCAGCCATTCGATGTCTCGACAGGCTTCTGGCGTTGCATCCGGCAAAATGAACCTGGTTCCACCGGCCACTTCTAGTTCGACGATTCGCGTGATCTTCACGCCGCCGATTTGCCATTGATTCATCACGCGCTCCGCCGTTGGAAGTCGTCGCAGCATCGCGAAACGACCGAACGCTGGCAATACGCTTGCTGTTGCAAATGCGCTCGCTTAAGGTCGCGGAGCCGTTTTCGATGGGGAGATTTGGATGGGTGTGCGCGAATATTTTTCCACGTTCAAGGAGTTCGTCGGTCTGCTGCGCAATCGGAAGCATCTCGCGCCCCGGCCGCTCGACACGCTCGATTCAGTCGGGCTGAAGGTGGAACAAACCGCTGAAAAGCTCGGCGACAGGACGATGCTCCTGTTCGAAGGTCGGCAGATCACGTGGCGCGAATTCAATGCCATGGCCAACCAGTTTGCCCACGCATTGAAAGCGCGCGGCATCGGTCATGGCGACATCGTCAGTTTGATGATGGAAAACCGTATCGAGTTTCTCGCGTCGCTCATCGCCATCGTCAAAGTCGGCGCGGTGGCGTCACTGATCAACACCAACCTGCGCGGGCGGCCGCTGACACATTGCATCTCCGTCACGCAGTCGAAAGCGTGGATATTCGGCGAAGAACTGAGCGACGCCGTCGCGGGCGTCAAAGCCGATCTGAACCTCGAGGAAGGTAGCGGATACCTCTTTGTAGCCGACGCGGCGAAGACGCGCGCTCCGAACTGGGCCGTGGACCTCAGCGCGGAAGCAGCCAATGCGTCTACTTCGAATCTGCCTGAAACGCAGCGAATCAAACTCGGCGACAACGCAACCTTCCTGTTCACCTCCGGAACCACCGGCTTGCCCAAGGCCGCGGTGGTTTCGCACCGGCGTTTTCTTGCGACCGGGCTCATGACGTGGAGGCTCGGGTTGAAAACCACCGAAGAGGATCGGTTGTACATCTGCCTGCCGCTATATCACGGCACCGGATTGATGGTCGGTTTCTGTTCTGCGGTGTGGTCGGGGTCTTCGATGTTCGTGCGTCGCAAGTTCTCGGCGTCGAACTTTCTGAAGGAGACGCGCGAATACGGTACGACCTGTTTCGTCTACATCGGTGAACTCTGCCGCTACCTGGTGAACCAGCCGCCGCAACCCGACGACGCCGACAATCCCCTTCAGCGTGTCGTTGGCAACGGCTTGCGTCCCGACATCTGGATGGACTTCAAGAAGCGCTTCGGTATCAAGCGCATCACCGAGTTCTACGGCGCAAGCGAAGGCAACGTTGCGTTCATGAATCTGTTGAACAAAGACCGCACGATCGGCATGACCGCAAGCACGATCGCGCTGGTGCGTTACGACGTTGACGCCGACGAGATCATTCGCGATGCCGCGGGGCGTTGCGTGCCGGTGGCGGAAGGCGAACCGGGGTTGTTGCTCGCCGAAATCAACGCGACCCAGGTCTTCGAGGGCTATACCAACGCAGAAGCGACGCAGAAGAAGATCGTGCACAGCGTTTTGAAGGACGGCGATGCCTGGTTCAACTCCGGCGACCTCATTCGCCAGGTGGACGTCGGCTTCACGCTCGGACAGAAGCACTATCAATTCGTCGATCGCGTCGGCGATACGTTTCGCTGGCGTTCGGAAAACGTATCGACGAACGAAGTCGGCGAGATCATCAACCAGCACCCGAACGTGCAGTTCTGCAACGTTTATGGTGTTTCGGTTCCGAACGCGGACGGCCGCGCAGGTATGGCGGCAATCACCTTGAAGTCCGGACTCAAACAAATCGACCTCGCGGACTTCTCCGCGTATGTCACGCGCGAATTGCCGAGTTATGCACGGCCGGTGTTCATCCGTATCCAGCCCGAAATGGAAGTGACCGGCACATTCAAGCTCATGAAGGGCGATTTGCGGCGCGAGGGTTATGATCTCGCTGCCGTCAACGAGCCGTTGTACGTGATGAAGCCGGGCCAATCTGCCTACGAGCCGCTCGATCAGCAGTTTCTTTCGAAGATCCGTGCGGGTATGGCCGGATACTGATCGCTAGCCAGTTCGAGCCGACCCGAACAAACGCTCCGACCACAACGCGAGCCCCTGCGTAACGCTCGCGAAGTGGTCGCTGTCAACGAACCGCGCTGCCGGGAATTTGCGCTCCAGATAACCGCGAACGATGGTCGCGCGTGCCATTCCGCCCGTCAGATAGATGACGTCCGGCTCGCGCCCGGCGCTCGCCACCGACTCCGTGACCAGGCCTTCCAGATGCACGAGCAGGCGCTCGCACGCTTGTGCGAAGACCCGACGGTCCGTCATTCCGCATAGGCCCTGTTCGAGGTAGGCGAGATCGATGTCCGTCTGCTCCGCATCCGACAGTGAAACCTTTGCGAGTTCGGCGCTGCGCACGATGCGATAGGTCAGGCGCTCCGTTTGCACGGACCTCAATCGACCGATGCGATCGGGAAACTGCGCTTCGGCAACCAGACGATCGAGCCGTTCCAACGTGCGGCGCGAATAGAAACGTTGCTGCGCGTTGACGTCGTTCGTGGAAACCGCGTCGACGAAGTACGTGTTCGGTATCGGCAGACCCGACGCCAACTCGTCCTCATACCCCAACAAGCCCATTACGGCGCGCAGGGCAAGCAGCTGGTCGTAGTCGTTGCCGCCGATACGTTCTCCGGCGTGCCCGAGTATGTCGGCATTGCGTTCGATCGATGATCGGCGCTTCGGCCCCACACGCACAAACGAGCAATCCGTGGTGCCCCCGCCGATGTCGAGTACCAGCACACACTCCTCGTGATCGAGGCGCGCTTCGTATTCCATCGCCGCAGCCATCGGCTCAAACAGAAACTCGACCCGCTTGAAGCCCGCTTCGAGCGCCGACTCGACCAACATCTCGAGCGCATTGCGATTTTCTTCCTCGCCGCCTGCACCCTGAAAGTTGATAGGCCTTCCGATCACCACTTCGTCGACCGACCCACCGGAAGCTCTGTCCGCGTGCCGTTTCACGTTGGCCATCATCGCGGTGACGACACCTACGAACCGCGCCCGGATTTCGTCGCTGAGACCCCTGGCCCCGAGGAAGCTCTTGGGACTCTTGATGAAGTAGCCGGCTGAAGGAGCTTCAAGGTACGCCGCGAGTGCCGCGCGGCCGAAGCGCAGTTCGTGAAACGATCGTGTCGTTACGTCGAGCCCGCGGATATCGGCAACCGAGCGTTCCAACTGCAACTGTGGGCGCGGCGCGTACAGGGTCGACGGAATCAGTGGGTCGCCGTCTTCGAGCGGTACCAGCCGCACCTTGCCGTTCTGCACGAGACCGATGGAACAGTTGGACGTACCGTAGTCGAAGCCGGCAAACATCTCTCACTCCGCAGGTTCACGAGAGCGTTTCGCGGTGGGTTCCGCGGGGCGCGGCAGTTTACACGAAGGGAGAGAGTCGGGGCGGCCGAACGGCCGCCCCGGTTAGGATCAACGGCGCCAATTACCATGGTCGTCATTGTGACGGTCGTCACGATGATCGTCGCGACGGCCATCGCGATCCGACCAACCGTTGCGGCCATGGCCGCTCCAGTTACGGGAGTAACCGTGGTAGCCGGGCCGGTAGTAGGCGTACGGCGGCGCCCACCGATACGCCGGTGCCCACCGATACGCAGGGTAGTAGCGAGGTGCCACGTAACGCAGCGGGTACGTGTACCGAACCACGGGCGGCGGCGCGGATCGGTAGCCGTTGTCCCGGGCGCCAGGGCCGCGGTAGTCGGATGCACACGCGCCGACCGACGTCAGCGCGGCGGCGCCGATAATCGCGATTGCCAGGACTTTCTTGAACATTGCCATCTCCTTGATGTGATGTGGCGATGTTCACTCTAGATAGGGCGTGCTGAACGCAATATGAACGCGTAGTGTCAATGAATAGGCATGATCTTTTGCCCGCTTTGCCGGACGGCACGATCAACCAACGAAATTGATAAGGGGCGCGGCGGGCGTTAAGCGGCCTGGAGATTCCCGGCGAGTTCCGCGAACTTGTCGAGCAACGGTATAACCGTATCGGAATCCGCCGGTGGTAGCCCGAACACCAGCCGGTTGAAGCCGAAACCGATCAACTCTTCGATGCGGCGTTGATTCGGCGGCACGCCGAACATCGAGAACTGCGGCGTTCCGCTGCGGCCCGCGGCACGCCATGCTTCGTTCGTTTTGCGAACACCTTCCCGGTAGTCGATCCCACCCGACGCCTGAGCACGCGCCGCGTCCTGAAAGATCGGCATCCATCCGTCGCAATATTCCGCGATGCGTTGCCAGCTCCAACGTGACGACGCGCCGAGCAATACCGGCGGTCCGCCCTTCTGCGCCGGCTTCGGATACGACCAGATCGGATCGAAGTCCACGAACTCGCCGTGATACTCGGCGGACTCGTCGCTCCAGATGCGTCGCATCGCCAGCACGCGCTCGCGCGTCACTTTCCAGCGTGTGTTGAATGCCACGCCGTGATTCGCCATTTCTTCGACATTCCACCCCGCGCCGATGCCCAGCACGACACGACCGCCCGATAGCAGGTCGAGAGAAGCGACCTGCTTCGCCATCAGAATCGGGTCGCGTTCGGTAACGAGACAGATGCCGGTTGCAAGTTTGATCGACCTGGTAACGGCCGCAGCGGCGGTGAGCGCCACAAATGGATCGTGCGTGTGCGCGTACTCGCGTGGCAGCTCCGCGCCGCCCGGCCATGGCGTTTTCCGGCTGGCCGGGATGTGCGTGTGCTCGGGAAAGAAGACCGACTCGAATCCGCGCGCTTCCGCTTCCGATGCGAGCACGTGTGGTGCAATCGCATAGTCGGTCGGAAACATCAGAACGCCGAAATCGGTCATGGCGACTAAGGATTCAGGCTGGTGCGAAGGACCTTCTTGTACTCCTCGTACGCGGGCCACTGTTCCTTGGTCAGGATCTTGTGGACCTGATCATCCATCTTGCGCACCAGGCCGTTGTTCTTGCTTCGGATGGTCATGTCTACATTCGGTGCGCCGACCTTCATGACCTTCTGAATCATCGCGAAATAGTCCGTCACGTATTCGCCGACCACCTTATTGAACTCCGGCTTTTGCGCATCGGTCATGTTGATGGCTACCGCGGCCTTCAGGACGTCGGTACTCATCCAGGGCGGCAGTTGCACGGGGGCAGCCGGCGCAGCGCCGGCCGCGGGGGCCGCGTCCTCCGCAATCGCAAACGAGCCGACAAGAGCCAAGGCGAAAACTGCAACGCTCATCGCAAGACGTGACACCACAACGAAACCCTCTTCCCAGATAAGGCCGTACAGCCTACCAGAGGAGTGTCGAAGGGGAGAACTGAAGTGGGCCGCCTTCTCGGCGGCTCCACGCGGAGGGTTAGAGAATGGTCTTCGAGAAGCGAGTGACGTGCCGATCGATCGCACGCGCGTAGCGCATGCCGACGTCCTGGTAGTAGGCGTCCTCACGCTGGTTCTTCATGCCCACGTTGTAGGCCGAAAGCGCGCACTGTTCCGAGCCGCACAGATCGCGATAGTGGGCCAGGATCTGGGCACCGCAGTAGATGTTCTCCGCCGGATCGGCCAGATTCGCACTGCCACAGAAGCGATCCCAATACGGTTTGACCTGCGCCGGTCCTATTGCACCCATGTGCGACGTCACTTCCTTCCGGAACGAACTCTCTATGAACACCACGCTCGCCAGCAATTCAGGAGAGAGACCCTGCCGCGTGGACGCCTCGAGAATCCAGCCCGAAAACTCCGTGGCAGTCGCCCGGCGGATGCCGAACGCCTTGTGGAGCCGTTGCGCAAAGTGGCTCATCTCGTCGTTCCAAGGCGACTGGGCAGCGATTGCCGCAGGAACGGCAAAGGAGGAGCGTTCGACGCCACGGTCGCCCGCCAGTAGCACCACCGCGGAACAGGTCACCGACGCGAACGCGAGCATCGCCACCTGCGCCCGGATCAATACCGGAATACCCGCCAACGCTTTTCGAATCCCTACGCTCAAACGTTTGCCTACGGTGTTTCTAACAACACGGTTTCGCACGTTTTGGATCCCCCTCGACTGCGGCATTCTATATGCACTGCGACACTGAATGAACCGCAGCCTAGCCAGCAGGGAGGGGTCAAACTGTTGCTGCGATGTAACGTAACGGCCAAAAGTGAAGAGACGCTAACCGGGAGAACCACTGACTGCCGGCATTCGACGTATGCGATCCATTAGCAGACCCTCAACGATGCAAAACGGGTCTAAGACACTGCGGGGTCAAACCGATTTTGTTTTGCGTCGCAGCAATCTAGATAGGCGGCCGAAGCCATTGATTTTCCACGTCCCACACCGAATCGCGGAAATCGATCAATCAGATGTGTCGCGCTGTGAGCATCGTGTCGAAGCGGGTCAGGCGCGTCATCACTCGCCCGTAGACCGAGGCTGGCGGGTAATCGCCGGATTCGCTCATCGTCCCCGCCGGCATACCGGTGAACAACTCGATCGCCTCCTCCACCCGCACCACGCTATATAGGTGGAAGGAGCCGGCGGCCACCGCGTCGCGGACCTCGTCCCGCAGCACCAGGTTCGCTTCGTTCTGCAGCGGCAGCACGACGCCCTGCGACCCTGTCAGCGGACCCAGGGACTGGCACGCCGCGAAAAATCCTTCGATCTTGTGGTGAGCGCCACCTATGACCTGCGCTTCACCCAACTGGTTGACCGAGCCGGTGATCGCAAGATCCTGGCGGATTGGAACGTCCGCCAGTTCGGAGACGATGGCGATGTACTCCGCCATCGACGCGCTGTCGCCTTCGATTCCCCCGTACATCTGCTCGAAGGTGACGCTGCAGTCGAACGAGAGAGGGAACCTGTTCGCGAAGTAGCGCATCAGCAGACCCTGCAACGTCATGCTGCCTTTCTGCTGGATTGGCCCGCTCATCGCCACCAGTCGCTCGATGCTGATCACGCCCCGACGGCCCACGGAGGAACGCGCGGTGATTCGCGCGGGCGAGCCGAATACGTGATCTCCCGCCGACTGGACGGTGAGACCGTTGATCTGCCCCACCACCGCGCCGCTTGCCTGAATCAGGACCGTACCGTCACCAATCGCGCGCTGGACGCGGTCTTCCACCTGGCCGTTTCGCTCCCGCCGCAACCTCACCGCGGCCCGAATGTGCTCGCACGTCAGCGCCACGCCGGGATAGAGCTTCGACGCCTCTATCATCACGTCGGTGATCAACTCGAAGCGCGCCGTCAGCCGATCGCGATGCTCCGCCCATCTCGAGGCCATGCCCAGCAGCCGCGCGATGCCGTCGTGGGTGACCTCGATGCCGTTGCGGCGCGCATTCACGGTAATCAAGCCGGCGTACCGACACAGATTGTCGCGCGTTGCGTCGGCCGTCGGTTCGATCTCGGCCTTCACCTTGAAGTAAACCTGGAACTCGGGGTCTTGTGCGAAGAACACGTAGTACCACTGCGGCGCGCCGACCACGATCACCTTGAAGTCGAGCTTCACCGGCGCCGGCTTCGGTGCACCGGCGAGCGGCGGCGCATTGGCCCGATAGAACTCCTCGATACGAATTTCTCCGTCGCGGAGCGCGCCTTTCAGGAACGCCCACAGCGACAGGTCGCGCACAAACGCTTCCGCGCGCAGGATCAACACCCCGCCGTTCGCGCGGTGCAGCGCACCGGGGCGAATCAACGTTACGTCGGTGTCGAGGCCGCCACCCGGTAGCTGGCGATACTCGATGAAACCGAACAGATTCTCGTAGGTCGGATTGTGTTCGCAGACGACCGGTGGATGCGTCTCCCGGCTTCGGTCCACCAGCAGGTTGACCGAGTACCGCCGTTCCCCGCGCTCGGTACGCGGCGCCACCACGCCGTCTTCGCTGGTGAGCAGCATCTCATGGTGTTCGACGAGATCGCGCCGCAACCCATCGATCCACTCCGTCAGTTGGGCAAACGTATTGAATCGATCGCGCAAGCCCCCCAACAAACCCTCTGTGGCGCGCGCTGCCACGTCGCGGTTGAACCCCTTCAGCGTTTCGAAGAACTGGCGCTGGAAGCGCGCGGCGTCGCGATTGATCTCCGCCATCCGTTCGATGAGCAGCCGGCTGCGCTCTTCCAGCTGCGCGCGCTGGTCGGGCGGCAACATGTTGAGCGGCATTGGATTGCCGTCTTCCCCGATCGCCGCGGCAACGGCACCTTGCGGCGTGTTGATGATCGACAGTCGTGCGGCGTTCGCATCCGCTTCCAGCGCGTTCAGCTGACTCTGAATTTGCGCGTCGTTCTGCGCCCGCAAGTTGGTCGCCTGCCGCTGATACGACTCACTGCCGAACGCAGCCGCAAGCTCCCGTGCGAGTGCAGGGATCATTTCCTCGACTGCCGACTTGAAGCGTCTGCCGGTTCCGGCCGGCAGCCGGATCGGACGCGGCGTCGACGGTGCTTCGAAATCGACGACGTAGATCCAGTCGCTGGCCGGAGGGCGCCCGTGTGCCCACGCTTCTACGAATTCGCGCGTCGCGGTCATACGACCGCTGCGGTCGAGACCAAGGACATACACGTTGTGATCGTTGCCGGGTGTGTCGAGCCCGAACTGGAGCGCCTGCCCTGCCCGCGCGTGACTCGACAGGTCGAACACGCTGACGCCGTTCGCCGGCTCGAATGAATATTCGGGAATCCCGACGGCCTCGGCCGCGAGTTCCTTCACCGGCATCAGCCGCGCCTGCCCAGCTTGAAGTTGTCCCACGTAACGATGTGGTCAGGCGCAACCACGACCCAGCGCCGATTTCGCCCGCCTGCACTCGCACCGTTCGGCGGCGGATTCTCGACCGCGGCCGCACCATGGCCACCGTTGTATTTCCGGCCCATCTGCACGCGCGCTTCCTGTAGATGAGGATCCGCCGCTTCGGCGGCCGCGTCTTCGAGGACCGTTGCACGACCCTGCAGCATGACCGCCTGCAATTCGGGAAACTTCTCGTTGCGATCGACCAATACGGTGCAGGTCGGTTCGCGCCGCAGGTTGACCACCTTCTGACCGCGTCCGTAGAAGTAGACCCGCCCGCCGGCCCAACCGAACCACATCGGCGTCAGGTTGATGCGGTTTCGCGGTCCGACCGACGCGATGCGCATGTTCCACAAGCTCGTCATCATCTCGTCGATCTGTTTCGCGTCGAGCGCGAGTTCGCGCGGCAGCGCCATGTCAGGCGCCCCTCAGTTCGGCGATCATCGCTTTGCGCTGATCACGATCGGCGAATTCGAACGATGCCGAAGTGCGGTCGACAAACGCGCCATAGCGACGCTTCATCTCCGGCACGATCGTGTGCGGCTCACCGACCACTGCAAACGCCTCGAGAATGTCGTCGGTGATGAGTCCGCCCATCTCTTTCCAACGACCCTGCTTCGACATCGTATTCAGTTCGGTCTGCAGATCGCCGACGCCGATCGATTCCAGCACACCTCGGTACGCCGGCGTCGAGCCATAGAACGCGATTCGTTCCTTGGTCGCCAGCTTCGCTTTGTTGAAGCCCTCTTCGTTGCGTCCCGATACGACGAAGTTCGAGTACGAAATTTCGAAGTTCTCACGACGCCGCCCCGCTTTCGCAAGCCCGCGTTGGATCGCCGGCAGCGTCACCCGTTCGATGAAGGGCAGCGTGCTGAACGGATGGATGATCATGCCGTCGGCCACTTCGCCTGCGACTTCCGTCATGTGCGGACCGACCGCAGCAAGGATCACTTTGGGCGCACCGTATTGTTTGTTTTCCGGCGTGAACGCCGGCGTCATCAGCGTGTGGTTGTAAAACTTGCCGACGAACTCGAGCTTCGCACCGTCGTACCAGTTCGCCCAGATCGCGCGCATCGCCAGTACCAGTTCGCGCATTTTCGCGGCGGGCGCGCCCCACGGCATGCTGAAGCGTTTCGTGATGTGCGGCTTGATCTGCGATCCGAGCCCGATCGTGAGCCGCCCCTTAGAGTAGGCGTTTAGATCGTGGCCGATGTTCGCCAGCAGCATCGGGCTGCGCGCGAAGGCAACCGCAATGGAAGTGATCAGTTCGATCTTCGACGTGTGCTCCGCGGCCAACAGCAGCGGGAAGAACGGATCGTGGTTCGTCTCGGCGGTGTGCAGGCCATCGAAACCCGTCGCTTCGGCCTCTTTGGCCGAAGCGGGCACTCGCTCGAGCTGATGCCCGAGTCCAGCGTCTACTTTCATTTTGCCCCCCGGCTAGCTCGTCAGCTCTTGGACGATCTTCTGACGGTCTTCCTTACCAATGCTCGCGTAAGCGGCCGACGTGCGGTCGATAACGTCGCCGTAGCGCGACTTGATCTGGCCGGCGATCGTCGACGGTGCACCGATCACCGCAAATTCCTTCAGGATGTCGTCGGTGATCAGATGGCCCATCTCCTCCCAACGACCTTGCTTCGACATGCTGTTCAGGTCGCTCTGCAGGTGTCCGACACCAATCGAATCGAGCACGGGTTTGTATGCCGGGGTCGAGCCGTAGAACGCGATCTGACGCTTCGTCGCGACCTTGGCGGCCTCGATGGCTTTGTCGTCTTTACCCGTGACAACGAATACCGGATAGCTGATCTCGAAGTCTTTACGCGACTTGCCCGCCCGTTCGAAACCTTTTTCGAGCGCCGGCAGGGTCGTTTCACGCAGGTATTTTTCGGTCGTGAACGCGTGAATGATCACGCCGTCCGCAACCTCGCCCGCCACTTCGGTCATCAACGGTCCTACGGCGGCGAGGAATACTTTCGGCGCGCCGTATTCGTTGTTCGTCGGCGTGAAGAACGGCGTCATCAGCGTGTGTGTATAGAAGCGTCCTGCAAACTCCAGCGGCTTGCCTTCGTGCCACGTCGCCCAGATCGCGCGCATCGCCAGAATGAATTCGCGCATCCGCGCGGCGGGTGCCGACCACGGCATGCTGAAACGTTTCGTGATGTGTGGACGGATCTGCGAGCCGATTCCCAGCACGAAACGCCCCTTAGAGACCGCGTTCAGGTCGTGACCGATGTTCGCAAGCACCATCGGCGTACGCGCGAACGCAACGGCGATGCCGGTCATCAACTCGGCGCGCTCCGTGTTCATCGCCGCGACGAGCAATGGGAAGAACGGATCATGCGACGTTTCAGCAGTCATGATGCCGCTGTAACCCATTTCTTCGAGCGCCTTGGCTTCGGCACCGACCTTATCGAGTTCCCAGCCTATTCCCCCATCTACTTTCATCGACGTACTCCGGATAAAGAATGCGAGCCCGGATTGTACGGCGCTTGCACGCCCGATTGGCAACCCGTCGAGAACCGGCGTCAGCTGTCGCGGTCCGGCGCATGCAGAAACAGTCCGGCGATCGGACCTTCGCCACCGCGGAAATGGTCGCAGGACACCGCGCCGCGCGAAAAATTGAGGCGATAGACGAGATCGTTGGGTTGGCGGACGCGATTTGCCTGCGCCGGTTCGAGCCCGAGAAGGTGCGTCAGTAGTACCCGGCCGCTGATGCCGTGCGAGACGATCGCGAGCTTACGAGCGGGCAAATCGCCAAGCGAATCGGCCAGCGGTGCGATCCGCTGCAGCATATCGGGCAGGTTTTCGCCCGCTGGCGGGCGGTGATGGAACGGGTCGCGACCGCGCGCGGCCCATTCCTCGGGATATCGCTGCGCGATTTCGTCGATCGTCAGCCCTTCCCAGGCTCCGCAGTGACGCTCCACAAGGCGTTCGTCGTACGTCACCGGAATCGCGCAACCTGCGAGGATCAGGTCAGCGGTTTCGCGCGTGCGCCCCAGCGGCGACACGACCATGTGTTCGACGGCCTCGCGCGCGAGCAGCTCGCCGTTGCGACGTGCGTGCATGCGGCCTTCCTCGGTCAGTCGGGAGTCGAGCCGACCTTGCATGCGCTGCTGCCGATTCCACTCGGTCTCGCCGTGGCGCACGAGGTAAAGCACTTCCATTACGATCTCCAGTCAAGGCGCGGATGATAGCGGAGCCGGCGCTTGAATCGACGGGGCGCCAACCCCATACAATGGCATCGCGGCAACGGCACTGAACGGCCGTTCCCGGGTCTAACGATCAGTCAAGGAGTGAGATTCGATCTATGCGTATTCTCCTGTTTCTGGCTACTAACATTGCGGTCCTGCTGGTCGCGAGCATCACGTTTCGCGTGCTCGGCCTCGAACAGTTCATGTATGAGCAAGGCGTCGGGCTCAACCTGACGGGAAGCCTGATCCTTGCAGCCATGTTCGGCATGGGTGGTTCGTTCATCTCGCTGTTGATATCGAAGTGGATGGCGAAGCGTTCCACCGGTGCGCAGGTGATCGACCAGCCGCGCAATCAATCGGAGCGCTGGCTCGTAGATACCGTCAAAGAACTTGCCCAGAAGGCAGGCATCGGCATGCCGGAAGTGGCGGTGTTTGCTTCGCCGCAACCAAACGCATTCGCAACGGGCGCGAGCAAGAACAACGCACTCGTCGCGGTTAGCACCGGCCTGCTAGAGAACATGCGCCCCGATGAAGTGCGCGCCGTGCTCGGCCACGAAATCGGCCATGTCGCGAACGGCGACATGGTGACGCTGACTCTGATTCAGGGCGTCGTGAATACGTTCGTGATCTTCTTCGCGCGCATCATCGGATCGATCGTCGATCGCGCGGTGTTTCGCAGCGAAAACGGCAACGGAATCGGCTTCTTCGTCGTCACGATGATCGCCCAGGTCGTACTCGGCATCGGCGCCAGCATGATCGTGATGTGGTTCTCGCGGCACCGCGAATTCCGTGCCGACGCCGCAGGCGCGCAACTGGCCGGACGCGACAACATGATCGGCGCGCTGGAGCGCTTGAAAGCCGCAACCAAGATGCCTGAGACGATGCCCGAAACGCTGGTCGCGTTCGGCATCTCGAGCGGCATGCGTCAAGGCTTGTCGGCGCTGTTCGCGTCGCATCCTCCGCTCGATACGCGCATTGCCGCATTGCGCGGTGCGGTAGCCCAAGCCGCTTAGATTTTCCTGCTGCGCAACCTGAGCGCGTTGCCGATCACCGAGATCGACGACGCGCTCATCGCTGCAGCGGCAATCATCGGCGACAGCAGCAAACCCCACAGCGGATACAGAACGCCTGCAGCCACCGGCACGCCGACGCCGTTGTAGACGAACGCGAAGAACAGATTCTGGCGAATGTTCGCAAGCGTTGCGTGCGACAGGCGATATGCGCGGACAATGCCGTTCAGGTCACCTTTCACCAGCGTCACCGCGGCGGTTGCCATCGCAACATCGGTACCGGTGCCCATCGCAATGCCGACGTCTGCCGCTGCAAGTGCGGGTGCGTCGTTGATACCGTCGCCCGCCATTGCCACAACGCTCCCTTCCGCTTTCAGTTCGCGCGCGCGTTCGAGTTTGCGCTGCGGCGACGCATCGGCCACCACTTCCGAGATGCCGAGCTTCTTCGCAATCGCGCTGGCGGTGCGTTCGTTGTCGCCCGTCAACATGATCAGTCGAATACCTTCGGCGCGCAGCGCGGCAACGGCCTCGGCCGAGGTGGGCTTGATGGGGTCGGCCACCGCCACGAGCGCCGCGTAGGTGGCGTCGATCGCGCAGTACATCACCGTTGCGCCTTCCAACTGGTACCGCGCCGCATCCGCGTGCGTTACGTCCACTCCCAAGGACTGCATCAGCCGTTCGTTTCCGAACGCAATGAAACGCCCCCCTACGAGTCCGGTTACACCCTGTCCGGTCACCGATGCGAACTTTTCGACTGCACCCATCGGAACGCCACGCTCCTGCGCGGCATCGACGAGCGCTCTCGCCAACGGATGTTCGCTGGCGCGCTCCAGGTCGGCGACATACTGCAAAACGTCGTTCTCCGCATAACCATCTGCTGCGACGATGGCCGACAGCCGCGGCCGTCCTTCGGTCAGAGTTCCGGTTTTGTCGACGAGCAACACGTCGACATCGCGCAGACGTTCTATCGCTTCGGCATTGCGGAACAGAATTCCCATCCGCGCACCGCGTCCAGTGGCCACCATGATCGACATCGGCGTAGCGAGCCCCAGCGCGCACGGGCACGCAATGATCAGGACGGCCACCGCGGCCAGCAGCGCATGTGCAAGACGCGGCTCCGGCCCGACCGTTGCCCAGACGACGAACGTCAGCACGGCCACCACAATCACAACCGGAACGAACACCGCCGCAACCCGGTCGGCCAACCGCTGCACGGGGGCACGACTGCGCTGCGCATCCGATACGAGCGCGATGATCCGGGCGAGCAACGTCTCTCCGCCGACCTTTTCCGCCAGAATCGTCAATGCACCGGTACCGTTGATCGTTGCGCCCGCGACGCGCGCGCCGATGACCTTCTCCACCGGCACGGGTTCGCCGCTCAGCATCGATTCATCCACCGAGCTGACACCATCCACCACACGACCATCCACCGGGATCTTTTCACCAGGCCTCACCAGCAACCGGTCGCCCACGCGCACAGCGTCGAGCGGAATCTGTTCGTGTGTTCCGTCTACACGAACACGCGTCGCGAGCACCGGCGCCAACGCCAGCAACTCGCGAATCGCCGCGCCGGTTTGTGAACGCGCCCTCAACTCCAGCACCTGACCGAGCAGAACCAGCGTGACGATCACCGAGGCGGCTTCGAAATAAACGGGAACGGCACCGTCGTGACCACGTAGCGAAGGTGGGAACAGGTTCGGCGCGAACGACGCGATCAGGCTGTAGCCATAGGCAACACCAACCCCGAGCCCGATCAAGGTGAACATATTGAGCGATCGGTTCGTCACCGATCGTACGGCGCGGACGAAAAACGGCCGCGCCGCCCAAAGGCATACGGGTGTCGCGAACGCGAGTTCGAGCCACGCCCGCGTTTCGCTACCTAACAGATGGCTCAGGGGGCGATCCCCGATCATGTCGCCCATGGAAAGAATCAACACCGGAATGGTCAGCACGAGCGCCCACCAGAACCGTTTCGACATGTCGTCGAGTTCCGGGTGCGAGTGCGCGTCGCGATCCGGAAATCGGTCCTCCAGCGCCATACCGCACTTCGGGCAATCGCCGGGCTCGTCGCTTTCCACGCCCTCGCACATCGGACAGTAGTAGCGCGCGTTGCTGCTTGGCGGCGGTATCACCTTGTGCGGCTGGTTCTCGTGCGGATCGCGTTGCAGATAGGCAACGGGGTCGACGCCGAACTTCTCTTTACAGCGCGCGCTACAGAAGCGGTATTCGTAGCCGGCATGTTCGAGATGATGCGGACCATCGGGCCGAACCGTCATCGCGCACACTGGATCGATGAACTCGCCGGTGGCCTTAAGGAATCTGGGATCAGCGCTCACGTTCGATTGGTCGGCACGAGCTTCACGGTCGACGTGGCCGTAGCGAGCACGTCACCGTCGAGCGTCGTGAGGCGTCCCTCGAGGAATCCGATGGAGCGTCCTAGTCGCTCGACCCATCCCTCGGCACGCACGGGTCCGGGATTGGCGGCGCGAAAGAAACTCACTTTGATTTCGAGCGTTGCCGGCACGAGTGCACCTTCGGTTGCGAGCATCGCCGCGCGCGCCATTGCGGAGTCGATCCATGCAGTGACGTATCCGCCTTGCACCACGTTGCCGGAATGACACATCTCCGGCTTCCCGGTGAATTCCATTACCGCGCGATTTTCGGAAGCAATGAACTCGACGACCCGACCATCTCCCAACGACTGCATCAAGGCGGACGGATCGTCGGTGAACGGCTCGGTCATTTCTTGGTGGTTCTGTAGTCGCCGAATTCCTGGTCGCGCTTCGTCAGCGCCTCGGTGAGGCCTTGCCGCAGTTCGGCGAGATGCGCCTGCGTCGAACGGGTATAAGTCGCAAGTGCCTGCATCTCCGTGCCGGCACGAATCCCGGCGCGAATTCCCATCGCGTCCATCTGCCGATGCACCGCGCGCTTGTTGAACTGCTGCAGGTCTGACGGCACCTTGGCAACACGCTCGGCGATGTCGAGCACCCGCGCTTCGAGCTCCGCGTTCGGAAACGCGCGGTTCGCGAAGCCACACTCCACCGCATCGATTCCCGACATCGAGTCGCCCGTCAGCATCAGTTCCATGGCGCGGCGCATGCCGACGATCCACGGATAGAACTGATTGTCCGGCGGACTGATTGCACGCACGACCGGATAACCGATCTTCGCGTCTTCGGCGACGTACACGAGGTCGCAAGCCGTCGCGAGTTCGGTGCCGCCCGCGAGGCAATAGCCATGCACCTGCGCAATCACCGGCTTGGCCAGGTCCCACATCCGGAAGAAGCCCTCTACCACGTGGCGCGGCCAGTTGCCGATGCCACCAGAGGTGTGAAACGGCTGGTTTTCCGCGACGTTCGATTTCAGATCGTAACCCGCGGAGAAACACTCACCAGCACCGCGAATGATCGTGACGGCGATGCTCGCGTCGTTGTCGGCGGATTCGAGCGCGCGGAATAGTTCGCCGCGCAGTTCGTTCGACAACGGATTGCGTTTGTCGGGACGGTTCAGCGTGATGCGTTGAACACGCGGCCGCGGTATATCGACGATGATCTTGCGGAATTCCACGTCGCTCTCCTCAAAAACAAGAACTGGCCTCAGAACGAAAACTGATCGGGCGTGAACGCCTTGAACGTGCGCATTGCCTCAGCCGCGTTCGATCCCGCGAGCGGCGCAATGATGTGCGTGTGGATACCGCCGGCCGCATCCTCGCGAATCCGCGCACGACACTCGTCTTCGCTGCCGATGATCGCAACTTCGTCGATCAGCGCGTCGGTCAATGCACCGCCCGTTTTCGCGCGGTCCTTCGCGGCCCAACCTTCGTTGATCGTATCGGCGGCGTCTTCGTAGCCCGCCCACGCCAGAAATTTGTTGTACACCGGCGTTGCATAGTACGGCGCGAACGCGCCGCGGAACCGGTTGCGCGCCTCGGCTTTGTCGTCGGTTACCATCACCATCGCGCGGTTCACGATTTCCACGTCGCGCCAATCCTTACCCGCGCGCTTCGCACCAATCCTCACGTGCTCGATCATCTTCGGCAGCGCGCGTTTCGGCCACAGATTGAAAATCACGCCGTCACCCACTTCGGCCGCCATCTCGATCATTCCGGAGCGCAACGCCGCGATGTACACCGGCGGCGGATTCTCCATCGGGTACTGGCGATAGCCGTGGCTCGACATCGTTTCGAGGTCGAACTCGGATTTTTCGCCTTTCAACATCGAACGAACCATGATGGCCGTCTCTTTTACCCGGGTAACGGGTTTGTCGAGGGGCAAGCCGTGCCAACCGCCCATCATCGTCTGGCTCGACGAACCGAGGCCCATCACGAAGCGACCGGGCAACAGCTGGCCGAGTACGTTCGCGGTTGCCGCGAGAACCGCGGGCGTACGCGTGTACACCGGTGTTACCGCCACGCCGAGGCGCAGCGTCTTCACGTGGTGGGCAAGCGCTGCCGTTGCGGTCAACGCGTCGGGTGCACCGCCGTCGCCGAACCACGCATCGGTGTAGCCGTTCGCTTCCGCCCATTTGACGCGCTCGACCGAGTCCTTAATGAACGGACTCGCCGGCAGCGTTACCGCCATGCGTTTCGCTAGTGGCATCGTTTCCCCCCAAAGAAGTAGAAGAAAGGGTCTGTTTGAAATCGCGAAAGGATCGAAGCCTCTCATTTTGCGACGAACGGAAGCAAGCCGTATCCTTGGCCCCTATCTCGCAACAGATTCGCAACAGACACGAGACTAAGCGATGACCGACCAGCCCCTGCTGACGCCCGTTCGCGAGGCGCATCGCTTCGACGAACGTGCGCTCGACGCCTACCTCGCGGCGCACGTCGACGGTTACGAACGCGGCCTCACCGTGCGTCAGTTCGAGGGCGGTCAGAGCAATCCGACATTTGCATTGAAAGCCGGCTCGCGCGAGTACGTGCTGCGCAAGCAACCACCCGGCGAACTGTTGCCGTCCGCGCACCAGGTCGACCGCGAATACCGCGTGATGCACGCGCTGCGCGATTCCGACGTACCGGTGCCGAAGATGTACGCGCTGTGCGAAGACACCTCGGTGATCGGCACGAAGTTCTACGTGATGGAGAAGGTCGCGGGCCGCGTGTTCACCGATCTGCTGCTGCCATCGATGAACAACGACGAGCGACGGACTGTGTACAGGGATCTCGCGCGTGTTCTCGCGGCGCTGCACACGGTCGACCATCGCGCCGTCGGCCTCGAGAGTTTCGGCAAACCCGGCAACTACTATTCGCGGCAGATCTCGCGCTGGAGCAAGCAATACGTTGCGTCGCAAACGGAAGCGCTGCCCGCCATGGACAAACTGATGCAGTGGTTACCGGAACACACGCCGCAAGCCGACGAGACCGTCATCGTCCACGGCGACTACCGGATGGGCAACGTGCTGATCCATCCCACCGAGCCGCGCATCGCCGCCGTGCTCGATTGGGAACTGTCCACGCTCGGCCACCCATTGGCCGATCTCGGGTACGTCTGCATGGACTACCACTCGGATTCGTACACCACTGCGGGTCTCGCGCGACCGGACCTCGCCACCTTCGGTATTCCTTCCGAGCGTGAGTTCATCGACGACTACTGCCGATTCGCAAAACGTGGCGCGATCGAGAACTGGAAGTTCTACGTCGTATACAACCTGTTTCGCTCGGCCGCGATCATTCAAGGCGTGTACAAGCGTGGGCTCGACGGAAACGCGAGCTCCGATACGGCAATCGGTTTCAAGGACGCGTGCCGGATGCGCTCTGACCGGGCGTGGGCATTGGTGGAGGCGCTCTAGTACCCGCCGCGCCTCAGTAGGGCCGTTTCCAACACGCTTTCAGATCGCCGCAACACCTTGCACGCTGTTCGCAGACCCAAGCGGATCGTCGTCCGGGAACACGCGCACGTTGCGCAACTCTACGAACGCGGGCATGCCCGGATGCAGCGCCGGCACACCGCTCTCCTTCGGCAGTTCGCTGGCGATCCGGCTTTTGTCATCGAGGCGTTCGAGTTCGACGCGCACGATCGAACCGGCCGCGTTCACATGCGTGATTCGCGCGGCAATCGGCGCAATGTCACTCGGCTCGAGGTGCACCTTCACGTCGTGATGGCGCACACACGCGATGGCGGGGCCGTTCCCCACCTCGTCGCGAACGGGCAGATACACCGACGTGTCGCCGAGTTGGAACCACTCGTCGCGAACACTGCCGCGGAACGTCGTGACGTTACCGAGGAACTGATAGACGAACGCCGTCGCAGGATGGTTGTAAACCTCTTGCGGCGTTCCGATCTGCTCGATACGCGCGTGATTCATCACCACCACTCGATCGGCAACTTCGAATGCCTCTTCCTGGTCGTGCGTTACGAAGATGCTGGTCACGTGGATTTCATCGTGCAGGCGGCGAATCCACTGGCGCAGCTCCTGACGCACCTTTGCATCGAGCGCGCCGAACGGTTCGTCGAGCAACAACACACTGGGTTGAGACGCGAGCGCACGCGCCAATGCGACGCGCTGCCGCTGGCCGCCCGACAATTGCGCCGGGAAACGATTCTGCAGCGTTTCGAGACGAATCAGCCGCAGCATCTCGTCCACGCGTTCGCGAATCAGCTGCTTTGGAGCCTTGTGCACCTTCAGTCCATAGGCGATGTTCTGTGCCACCGTCATGTGCCGGAACAACGCATAGTGCTGGAACACGAAACCGACTTTGCGATGGCGCGCCGATTGGTCGGTGATGTTCTCGCCGTCGCTGATGATCGTTCCCGAATCGGCCACTTCGAGCCCGGCGATGATACGCAACAACGTTGTCTTGCCGGACCCTGAAGGGCCGAGCAACGCGAGCAGCTCCCCATCCGGAACATCGAGGCTGACGCGCTCCAGCGCGGTAAACGTGCCGAACTTTTTCGAAACTCGATCGATGGAGATGCTCATGAACGTAACTCGTTGGTTCCTTCTGCCGCAGACTTGATGCGCGCGGCTTCCGCCCGGTCCACACCCACTCTCGCAAGCAGCGTCAGCAACGCGACGAATGTCAGCAGCGACGCCACGGCGAACGAGCCGGGCAAGTTGTATTCCTGGAAGAGTTTTTCGATGCGCAGCGGCATCGTGTCGGTGAGACCCGCGATGTGTCCCGACACCACGTACACGGCGCCGAATTCACCCATCGCCCTCGCGTTGCACAGGATGATGCCGTAGATGAGACCCCACTTGATGTTCGGCACGGTGATCTGCCAGAACATCTGCCATCCGTTGGCGCCGAGACTCACCGCAGCAAGTTCTTCTTCGACACCGACGGCCTCCATCACCGGAATCAACTCGCGCGCGACGAACGGAAACGTGATGAACGCGGTTGCGAGTATCAGCCCGGGCGTCGCGAAGATGATCTTCAGGCTCGTGTCTTTCGGCCACATCTCGAAGTAGATCTGCGGCGCGAACGTGACGAAGAACACCAGCGCACCGCCCACCACGGTGGCGAGCCAGGGGTGGTTCCACCAGCCGCTGCGTTCCACCGGATTGATCGGTCGCAGCCCAAGGTACAGCAGCACATAGACGGCTACGGCCAATATCGACAACAGATAAGGCATTGCGGAGTAACCATCTCGCCGCAGGAACGGGCCGAGATAACCCTGCAATCCGAAGATCAGCACGAAGATCAATCCGGCGACGACCGGCGAAACCGAGAACGGCAGATCGATCAACGCGGTTAGAAACGTCCGTCCCGGAAAGCTGAACTTGGCGATCGCCCAGGCCGCACAGACACCGAACACGAGATTGAGCATCAGCGCGGTCGGGGCCACGACGAGCGTCAGCTTGATAGCGGCAAGCGTGTCGCGATCGCTGAAGAGATTGTCCCAATACGTATCGACACCTTCGCTCAATGCCTGCGCGAATACGTTCACGAGCGGAATCAGCACCAGCACGGTGATGATGGACACGGCCGCCACGGTGAGCGTGATGCGCACCCAAGTGGCGTCGTTCTGAGATCGCCTGGAGAGGTTTCCGTTAGCGCTCATAGCGGGTGCTCCATCGCTCAACCGCATTGATGAGCAGCAGCGAAGCAAACGACAGAATGAGCAGCACCACTGCGATTGCAGTCGCTTCGCTGTAAGCGAACTCTTCGAGCCGTGCCACGATCAGAATCGGCGCGATCTCGGTTTTGAACGGCATGTTGCCGCTGACGAAAACCACGGCGCCGTATTCACCCACACCGCGCGCAAACGCGAGTCCGAACCCCGTAACCAACGCCGGATAGAGCAACGGCAGAATCACGTGCCGGAACGTTTGCCAGCGCGTACCACCGAGCGACGCACTCGCATCTTCGGTCTCCGGATCGAGGTCTTCGAGAATCGGTTGAACCGTGCGCACGACGAACGGCAGCCCCACGAACACCAGCACCAGCACGATTGCCGTGCGCGTATACGCGCCTTCAAATCCCAACGGCACCAGATACTGACCGAGCCAACCTGTTGGAACGTACAGCGCGCCGTACACCAGCCCGGCCACCGCGGTTGGCAGCGCGAGTGGAAGGTCGACCAGCGAATCGAGCAGCTTCTTCAGCGGAAACTCGTAGCGCACCAACACCCACGCGAGGAGCAAACCGAGCCCGACGTTCACTACTGCGGCTACGAACGCCGCACCGAACGTCAGCGAATACGCTGCACGCGCGCGGTCCGTCCAAACCGCCCGGACGAACTCGTCGAGCGACAGCGTGCTCGCTTTCAGAAAGCACGCGGCGATCGGAATGAGGACCAGAACGCTCAGATAGAAAATCGAATATCCGAGCGTGAGAGAGAACCCGGGCAGAACCCGCCGATTGACGCTGGCCATATCAGATCACTTGCTGCTTCGCGACGTAGGTGGTGGGCGACGAACGAGCCGTCACTGTCCCGGCTTATAGAAGGTATCGAACAGACCGCCGTCCCCGGTAAAACGCTTCTGTGCTTCTTCCCAGCCCGGAGCGATCTTGGTGATCGGGAACAGTTCCATTTTCGGGAAATTCGCCGCATGCGCTTCCAGAATCGCGGGATTGCTCGGCCGATAGAAATGTTCGGCGATGATGTGCTGACCCGCGTCGGTGTACAGATACTGCAGGTACGCTTCGGCAGCCGCACGATGCCCCTTCGCACGGTCGACAGTGGCGTCCACGATCGCAACGTACGGTTCCGCCAGAATGCTGATCGGCGGATACACGATCTCGAGGCCGCCCTTTGCTTCCTGTACTTCGAGCCGGGCTTCGTTCTCCCACGCGAGGTGTACGTCACCGATGCGCTTCTGCACGAACGTGGTCGTTGCACCGCGCGCCCCCGAGTCGAGCACCGGCACGTGTTTGTACAGCTCGGCGAGGAACGCCTTTGCCTGATCCTCGGTACCGCCGCGCAACACGACCGATCCCCACGCGCTGAAGAACGTCAGATAGCCGTTGCCCGAGGTCTTCGGATTCGGCGTGACGATCTCCACGCCCGGCTTCACCAGATCGGGCCAGTCCGCAATCTTCCACGGGTTGCCCTTTCGAACCACGAACACGATCGTCGAGGTGTACGGCAACGAGTTGCTCGGCAGACGATCAACCCACGGCGACTTGATCAGGCCACGCTTCGCGATGGCATTCGTATCGATGTACGAAGCGAGCGACACCACGTCGGCTTCCAGTCCGTCGATCACCGCACGCGCCTGCGTGCTCGAACCCCCGTGCGACTGGTTGATGGTCAACTCCACACCTGTTTTGGCTTTGTAGTCGGCGATGAAGTGTTCGTTGATGTCGCGCCATAGCTCACGCGTTGGGTCGTAGGACACGTTGAGCAGCGTGAGCTGCTCGGCTGCAGTCGCGGGAAACACGCTCGCGGCCGCGAGAATCAGCGCCGCGTGCGCTAGGGATTTGAGGTTCATGACGATCTCCATTCGATTCGATTCGTTTCGGAAACTAGAAGGCGAACTGCAGACGCATGGAGATCTGGTCGATGTCCTGACCGATCTGCAAGCCGGCGCCGTTCAGGCGGTCGACGTTCACGTACTGGTAGTTCAGCTGAGTCTTGATCGCGTTGTTGATGTACCAGTTGAGACCGAACGTCCAAATGTCCTGGTTACCGCCGCGCACGCGGTTGGCGGCTGGCGTGTCGAACTCGTGGTCATCGAGGTTCATCGTCGAGTAGCGCGCCGCGAGTTCCCACGCACCCCAGCCGGGTGTGATCACACCTGAGGACGTGTTGCCTTGAACGCCGGGCGAGCCGACCGGGTACAGCACGCTGGGCGAGCGGAACGCGGCGCGGGTCGGGTCGTAACGACGCGGTTCGCCAGTGATCACCCACGACACCGCCGCATACCAGCCGTCGAAGTCCACTTCCGGCAGCGCGAGCTTGCGATCAACCGTGAACGAGTAGTAGCCGCCTTCCGCATAGAGGTTCTTGTAGTTCCCCGCGCCGTCGAAGCCCCACTGAGTAAGAGAGTTGGCATTCAGGTTGCCGGTTGAGATGAGGTTGGTCGGCGCGCCATTCGTTCCGGTGTCGTCCACGCGCAGCTCCGGAGGGTTACCCAAGCTGAGCGCGACGCCGGGCGGAGGATTGACGCCGGCCGGCGAGAAGATCGATGTGCCGTTCGTGCCGAGAACGATCTTGGAATCCGGAGAAGTCGTCACGAGGTACGCCGCACGGCCGAGCAGCGCCTGCTGCTCGTCGAGAATGTTGCTCTGGTTGGCGCGGCCACCCGTATACGCAAGCGATGCGAAGAACCGTTCGCCCGCGCGCACGACGCTGAATGCCGAACGACCGTCGCCGCCTGCCAGTCCGCGCTGAATGTCGCTTACCGTCGCACGTTCGAGGAACAGCAGATCCGACGACCCGGAGCTGTCTTCGATGTTTGCGTAGGGCGCGAATGCACCCAGTCTGAGCAGCACCGGATTCAAACCGTTGTACTGCACGTACGCAGCGGAGATCGTAGAACCTTCTACGCCGCTGCCGCCGAAGTCGTAGATGAAGCTGTATTCCCAATCGGTGTACACCTTGCCGTCAATCCCCAGGCGCGCGCGGCGAAAGTTGGAACCGTTCGACAACTGAGGGGATAGCGGCGATGCGGACTGGTCGTAATAACCCATGTCGAACTGCACGAGCGAGCGCAACGACGCGGAGAACGCGCCATCCGCCGAAGTCAGTGTGGGGCGGCCGTTGGCGATCGTCGGGAGAACCGCGGTGATCTGTTTCTGCGTTTCCGCATACTTGCTCGCGGTGCCCACCTTGAGATCCTGGATCTGCGAGCTGAGCGCCTCAACCTGCGCTTCCAGCGCTTTGATCTTTGCATCAATTTCCGCGTCCGCCGCGCCTGCGGGCATCGCCAACACGGCCGACAAGCCGGCCATCCATGCCGCCAAGAACCGTTCTAATCTCATGCTCGTATTCCCGAAACGTTGAAGGAAGTTGCTGCGTGCGCCTGATCTCGAGCGCGACAGCACCGCTTCGTCAGGCGCAACTGTGTGCTGCATTTCATATGCTGATTTCCCCATGCTGGTCTGGTGTTTCGGTGCTGGTCGACGCGATTGGCCGCACCGTTTCGAGGCGCATCCGGCAATCGAACGAGTGCTTTTGTACGCCACAATCTCTACTAAGTCTATCGAGTTAACCTTATCCATCAAGAATAAAGTGCTCTATGGTCATGAAAAAGATTCCCAGCGCTTGCGACCTCAATGGCAAACCGCAGAAGATAAACGCGCCCCATTGGACCGCCGAATAGGACCGACCCAGGATGCTGTCCCAGAAAGCCCGATACGCGTTGCGCGCACTCACCGCACTCGCCGAACTGGAACCCGGCGCGCAAGCGCAAATCGCAGAGATTGCCGACGAAGCCCGCGTTCCAAGAAAGTTCCTGGAGCAGATTCTTCTCGACCTGAAGAAGCGCGGTCTCGTACACAGCACGCGCGGCAAACTCGGCGGCTACACCCTCGGCAGGCCCGCGAGCGACATCGAACTCGCCGAAGTGATACGCACCATCGATGGGCCGCTGGCGCTTTCGCCCTGTGCCAGCCGGATGGCGTATCGAAAGTGTGATGACTGTCTGGATGCAGACACCTGTCCGATCCGCAAAGTACTGCTCGAAGTGCGTGACGCAACGGCCGAAATCCTCGAGAACCGCAGCGTTGCGAGCATGATCGAGAAGCCCGTGTCCCGGCGTCGCAAAACCGCACCGCGAAAACGCGGCTAGCTATTCATCACGGACCCGGCATTACGCCTTGGCAGCTTCGACGACGGAAAACGGTCCGGCGTCGACCACGCGTTCGAGTCGCAACCCCGACAATCGCAGAAGCGCAACAAACTCCTCGCGCGTCCGTTCGCGGCCGCCCGGGCTGACGAGCATATTCAGATCTGAGAACTTCGCGTCGCGGCCTTCGTTGGGCGGCGCGACAACGCGCTCAATGATCAGCACCCTGGAGGTGTCTTCGAGCGCGCGCGCGGCCACCTCCAGAATCCGAATCGCCGCGTCATCGTCCCAGTCATGGATGATGGCGCGAAGCACGTAGGCATCGGCTCCCTGCGGCAGCGCATCGAAAAAACTGCCACCGACGACGCGACAGCGATGGGCGACACCGGCGCGATCGAGCAACTCAGCGGCGCCGATTGCGACGTGCGGTTGATCGAACAGCACGCCCTCGGCATCCGGGTACGCGTTGAGGACCGCCGCAAGCAGCGCACCGTTGCCGCCGCCCACATCGACAATCGTGCGGAACCGTCCAAAGTCGTAGGCGGCGAGCAATGCGTCAACGGAGCGGCGCGAGTTAGACGTCATGGCACGGTCGAAGATCGCGCTCTCCTCGCGACGGGTCGAGCGATAGGTCCATACGTCGATGCCGTGTACCTGTCGGAAAGCGTTCTCTCCGGTGCGGACGCTATGCAGCAGCCCGGCCCACGCTTGCCAGTAGTAAGGACGGCCGATGAAAGCCGCCCACCCGGCAATCGAGTCCGGGACGTCGGAGCGCAGCTTCTCCCCGAGCGGTGTGAGCTCGAATCGCCGGCCATCGAGCTCATGCAGGATTTCGACAGCCGCCAGTGCGCGCAACAATCGGTACAACGTCGGCGGATGCGTATCCGTGGCGGCGGCCAGTTCATCGCTCGAGCGGTTTACGCCGGCGAGCAGATCAGCGATTCCGAGCGTCGCCGCGACGTGAATCGCCTGCGATACCTGGTAGCCCTCGCACATGCGGCGAAGCCGGGTAGCCGGATCCGGATCCTCGTGTACCACGGTGCCCCCTGGAGGTTATGTCGGCGAATCATTGTGGGCCGTACTTGCGCGAGCGTCATGCAGTCGGCGGCCGGCATCCGCCGGCAGCAGGCGGACCGCAATCGAACGCGACGTATCGAACACAGTGCCGATCCACCGATCGCGCCATCCGTACTTGTCGTGCATCGACGATCGGATGCGCTCGTGACCGTCGGGATTCGGCAGGAGCTCGACGGTGTAACGGCCCGCAAGTTCCGCCGGCGCGACTATCTCGATGTTCGGATCGCGCCGGGCGTCCACGAACCAACCGTTCTCGGGCGCGCCGGCTTCGAGCAGCGTTTCGCCGTCGTTCCGCACATACCAGACGTGCGTCGCGCGCGCCGTTCCCTCCGCTCGCACCGTCTGTACGATCGCGACACCACTCGCCTCGAGCGCCCACCACGTCATGGCGACGAACGCGACGAACGCAATTACCAATACCAGGATCATGCTTTTCAAAGGCAAAGCGCCCGTTTGATTCGGGCCGAGTATCAGGGGATGTGAGGTGAAGGGGAAGCGAGCACGCCAGCGCGCGGTCGTCAGCGATTCCTTTTCAGGGCGTCTTCGAACGCGGCCGCCCGCGGCGGCGCGAACCTACGTCGGAGCGGGCCCGCCGGTCCCGGGCGACAGGCCGGTGGTGAGCTCGAAGAGGTTGTTGTCCTGATCGAGAAAATACAGCGCAGCGTCCCTACTCCCTGCCGTGGCGCTTCGTACTTCAGTCCAAGCTCCGCGAGTTTCAGCGCGCACGACTTCATATCCTGATGAGTGTTGAGGGTGATGAATAGCGCGCGCGTCGAATGTCGATCTTACCAAGCTGCGCGCACCTGCATCGCCGCATCGAGCACGCGTTCGATGCCGTTCGGTTCGAGTCCGGCGGTGACGGTTTCGTAGCGCATATCCGATAAGGGTTCTGCGTAGTGGGCGGCAAGGGGCAGGTAACGCAGATGCGCATTCGCAAGCCCGACGACGAAAGCGTTTCTGGAGGCGGTGCGGCGCGACCATTCCTGACCCACCTCGACGAGCACTTCGCCGGGCAGCGTCAACAGTTCCAGATCGTTGATGCGAATCACCATGAACGGCACGTCTACGGGTTTCGGTGGCGCCCCCCTTTTCAGCCGTTGGCTCAGCCCGAGATACAGGCAGCACGCGACCATCAGGCGCCGCATGTCGCCTTCCGTCAGTTCGCGTTCGATAACGTGCCGGGACGCCACCGACCAGAGCTGCGCCGGCGCAACGGACGCTTCGAAGTCGCTGCCGAGAAACTCCCGCAGAGTGGCGCGAACCTCGGTGAGCCTGTTGGCGGCTGCGACCGCATCGAGCCCGCCGTTGTTCGGCATGATCTGAAGCTCGGAGCGCTGCGAGTGCAGCGACAACACCTCGCGCGGCGGGCTCGCGTCCCGCGTGCGCAGCACTTCGCCGGCAATCGCCTCGCCGATGCGCACGCTGTTCTCGAAGCCACCGCCGCAATATCCGCGCGGATCGAGGGCGTCGAGATTCGGACTGGTGCGCGGAATGACGTTCCCCTCGGTGGTGTTGAAGAACAGCGCATTGACGCCGGGCAGCGCTGCTTCGATTGCGTGCTGGGCACAACCCGGAAAATCGGCGCTGATCTGCATGTTGTCCCATCCCATCGTGACCGGGTGGCAGCCGACGCCGAACAATACGGCGACCGGCGCACCGCTGGCGGCGTCGTCGACGGCGAGCACGGCGACGCGCGGGTCGACAATGTTCGGATTGCCGCGCGTGCGACGGTTGAGGAACAGGTCGACCTCGCCGACACCGCTGCGCAGACGGCTTTGCCGGGCGGCGGCGATC
>JBGSNQ010000078.1:0-2341 GCA_041739525.1 Pseudomonadales bacterium
GCGTTCGACCGCACGCCGGCTCCGCCCACGAGGCCCGCTACTCCCATCAGCAGCGAACCGACTAAACGCACCGACGTCGCGGCTGAACCGCTGGCGCGTCAGGCACCATTGGATCAAGCGCCGCCGCGTACCGCAGCACCAGCACAACCGACACGTCAAGCGTCCCAGCCCCAAGTGCCGCCTCCGGCGCCACCGCCCCAAGCGCCACCGCCCCAAGCGCCACGGCGTCAAGCGCCCGTGCTGCAGGAAGCCGACGCGGCGTCCGACATTGACGACGACATTCTCGAAATATTCGTCGAGGAAGTAGGCGAAGTTCTGGAGCGCGTCGACCAATGGTTGCCGCAGTGGGCGGCGGAGTTCTCGAACGACGAAGCGCTCACCGAAGTGCGTCGCGCTTTCCACACCCTGAAAGGTAGCGGCCGGATCGTCGGTGCAAACGTCATCGGTGAATTGGCCTGGTCGGTCGAGAACATGCTCAATCGGGTGATGGACGGCACTGTGGAGCCGAATCACCAGATAGCCGCGGTCGCGCGCGAAGCACGTGCTGCCGTCCCGGGGTTGTGTCAGGCGTTCGAGAGTCGGCGCCCGGCACCCGATGGCCCAATCGCCACGATCATCGAAAAAGCCGATGTGCTCGCGTCGGGTGGGCGTCTGGAAGAGTTCGTCGACGACGAGCCGGCGGCCGAAGAGGCGGTGCTTCCGATTCGGAGCGCGGCGCCGGTGGAAGAGATCACCGTGGACGAGCTTCCCGAGGCAGATCTCACGGAACTGTCGATGGACGCCGGCACAGAAGACGCCGAGACGTTCGCGCTGTTCGAACAGGAAGCCGCACTACACCTGCAAGTGCTCGAAGAACGCTTCGTCAATGCCGATGTGATCGGCGCGGATGCCGTGAGCGACGACGCGTTGCGCGCGTTGCACACGCTGCGCGGCAGCGCATCCATGGCGGGTGTCGATAGCATCGCGCGTGTCTCGGGTCCCCTCTACGACGTCGCCAGAGAGGCACGCGATCGCGGGTCACGTATCGGCTCCGACATCATCGACTACATTCAGCAGGGTACCTTCGCGTTACGCCGTACGCTGAGTGCGCTTTCGGAAGGCAGCGAGCCCCAGGAAGACCTCGCGTCGTTCGAGACGGAGGCGAAACGTCTCATAGCGGGTCTCGGCTCGGGCGCATCTGCATCCGCACTGTTGAGCCTCGATAGCGCCCCCGTGTTGCTTGGTGCGAGCGATTTCCTAACGGGCTGGCTGAGCGGCGCCATGGATCTCGGCGCGCTCTCCGACATCGTTGCCGCGTTGCACGAACTGCGCAACGAAGCGGAAAGCCAGGGCCAGGCGGTGATCACGAACTTGTGCGATGCGCTGATCGCAGCATATGAACGTCTCGAAGATCATCCGCTGAACCAGGCCGCTCACACGGCGCTGCACACCGCGCACGAGACGCTGCTGGGAATGTTCGATGCGATTGCGGCGGAACAACGACTGCCCGACGCTTCGAAGGAAATCCGCGCGCTGGCGGATGTGCGCGTTACTGAGCGAGTAGAAGAAGAGCTTGATCTCGATGAACCGGAAGAGCGCGTGCAGCGATCGGCTAAGGTCGTCGACTTCCCCACGTTCGTCCGACCGCCCCCGCCGGAGCCGCCGATGGAATCGGTGGCGCCGCCCGCGGTTCACCAAAACCCGGTGCAGCAGAGGCCGGTAGAGCAGGCGCCCGCAGAACAGAAGCCGCGTTTTGAAGCTGCAGCCCCACCTGCACCGGTCGAAACGTCGGAGCCCGACGTGCCATTGCTGCAGGAGCGCGTCGAGGCGCCGGGTTCGAAGCAACCAGCGGCTCCTGCTGTCGCACTGCCGCCCGACGCCGACCACGAAATTCTCGAGATCTTCTTCGAAGAGGCTGACGAGCTGCTCGAGGCGATAGACCAGAGCGTGCACGAATGGCTCGGGATGCCCGACAACCGCGTTCATCTCGAGAATTTGCTGCGTGCGCTGCACACACTGAAAGGCGGCGCCCGCCTCGCGGGTCTGAGTGCGCTCGGTGATGACGCGCACACGTTCGAATCGGTCCTGATCGCGGTGCAGGGCAAGCCGTCGCTGCCGGCCGGGTTCTTCGATGCGCTTCAGCTGCGCCACGACGAAATGCTGGCCATGGTGAACGCACTGCGAGTCGCAGCAGGTGATGACGCACCGCAGCCGACAACGGTAGTTCCGGAGCATCCCGTACTGAAAACGCCGGTACAGGAACCGGGACCGCGACCGGTTGTGCCACCGCGCGCGGTCACGCCGGCCGCACCGGTTGCTGCAGTTCCGCCGCGCGCACCGGTCGAGCCCGAAGAAGCGGCAG
>JBGSNQ010000111.1:0-125159 GCA_041739525.1 Pseudomonadales bacterium
CCGCTGCGATGACCGGTTTGCCCAGCAGCATGCGCGTGGGCCCCATCGGTCCGTCGCCGTCGAGCCCCACCCGATTGCCGTCACCGGTGGATACCGATTTGAGATCCGCGCCCGCACAGAACGTGTTCGCGGCGCCGGTGAGGATGGCGACGTCGAGTTGATCGTCGGCGTCGAAGCGCCGGAACGCGTCTGCGAGGAGCCGCGCCGTGGGGCCGTCGACCGCGTTGCGAACCTGAGGACGGTCGATGGTGATGATCGCGCAGCGCGCGTCGGTTTCGTATCGAACTGTCATGGCGATGCTCCTTGTAGGGCGGGCTTGCGGGCGAGCTTGAAACTCCGGCTATAGTACCGAACCCCATCAATCCTCAACGGAGATCCTCCATGCGCGTATCCGAACCTCGCATTGCACCGCTACCGGCCGAGAAATGGGACGCCACCGCAAAGGAACAGATGGGTCGCTTCGAGGGCGAACCGTTCAACATCTTCAAGACGATGGCGAACCACTCGGAACTGATGAAGCGCTGGATGGTGTTCGCGAATCACATCCTCATGAAATCGACGTTGCCGGCGCGCGAACGCGAAATAGTGATCCTGCGAATCGGCTATCTATGTCGATCGGGTTACGAGTGGGGCCAGCACGTGCTGATCGCGCGCCGTTCTAACATCACCGACGACGAGATCCGTCGCATCAAGGTCGGTCCCGACGCGAAAGGATGGAGCGAAGTGGACCGCCTGCTGCTGAAGGCTACCGACGAATTGCACTCCGACGCTCACGTGAGCGACGCGACGTGGAAGGGCCTCTCGAACCACTTCAGTACGCAGCAGCTGATGGACGTCGTGTTCACCATCGGACAGTACAATCTGGTGTCGATGGCGCTGAACAGTTTCGGCGTGCAGGCCGATCCGGGACTTCCGGGCTTCGACATCTGAGAGGTGATCATGGCTGGACGTCTGCAAGGCAAAGTCGCATTGATCGTCGGCGCGGGACAAACGCCGGGTGCAACCATCGGCAACGGACGCGCCACGGCGTTGCGTTTCGCGCAGGAAGGGGCGGCAGTGTTTCTGGTGGACCGCCGCCTGAAGTCGGCCGAAGAAACGCTGGCGATGGTGGTTGAGGCGGGTGGCAACGGCGTTGCACACGAAGCGGACGTGACTTCGGAAGCGGCGTGCATCGGTATGGTCGACGCCTGCACGAAACTGTTGGGTCGTATCGATATTCTGCACAACAACGTCGGCATCGGCGCAGGCGATCGTGGTCCGACGAGCATGACCGAGGAAGTGTGGGACCGCATTCACACGACGAATCTCAAGAGCGTGATGTTCACGTGCAAGCACGTGCTGCCGGTGATGCGCGCTCAGCGCAGCGGTGTGATCATCAACATCTCGTCGATCGCCGCGGTGTGTTCCGTCGGCATCGTCGCGTACAAAACGTCGAAAGCCGCCGTGAACGCCTTCACGCAGTCGTTGGCGATCGGTAACGGCGAGTTCAACATTCGAGCGAACGTGATCATGCCCGGCCTGATGAACACGCCGATGGCGATCGAAGGTTACGTGGCGGCGGGGCGCGACCGCGAAGAGCTGATCGCGCAGCGCGATTCGCAAGTGCCGCTGGGCAAGACCATGGGCACGGGCTGGGACGTGGCGAATGCCGCTTTGTTTCTCGCCAGCGACGAGGCGCGTTTCATCAGCGGCGTATGCCTTCCCGTGGATGGCGGGCAATCGGCCCGGATCGGGTAGCAGGATCGGGCAAAGCGGGAAGGATTCTCCTCCTCGGCGAGTCAACGCTTCGGCCGCTGGAGCGTTGAAAGGCGGTTGTCCCACAACGTGTGGAGAGCCGTATGGCCCGCGAAACCCGGATGAAACTGCCCTTGCCCCGGCATGGTTTGGCACTGCTGTGCATCGTCGCGCTGCTGCTGGGTTGCGGGGGAGGTGGTTCGGGCGGTTCGACCGCGGCGCCGGTAACGAGTGCCGACGACGGTCAATTGACGATTGCGCTGCGGGACGTGGCCGGCGATTTCCTGAGTTATGCGGTCGACGTGAGGTCGCTGCGCCTCGAACGCGCAAATGGCGACGCCGTGGAAACCGTGCCGCTGACGACGCGAGTCGATTTTTCGGAAGTGGCCGATCTCACGGAGTTCTTCACGGTGGCTACCGTTCCCGCGGGCACTTACACACGCATCGTGATGAATTTCGACTTCACGAACGCGCAGATCGTAGTGCAGGGCGACGATGGTGCGGAACTGCCCGTGGTTCCGGTCGATTCGAACGGCAGGACGCTGACCGCGTTGGCTGTGGTGATCGAACTGCCCGACACGGAGCCGGTTCGTATCGTTCGTGGTATTCCGGCGGCGTTCACGCTCGATTTCGATCTCGATGCATCGAATACGGTCGATCTCACCAACAATCCTGCGAAGGTGACGGTGCAGCCGTTCCTGTCGGTGATTCCGCAGCTCGAAGAGGACCGCGACCATCGTGTACGCGGCGTACTCACATCGACCGATGTTGACGCGGGCACGGTGACGCTGAACGTTCGACCGTGCCATTTGCGGCAAGGCGAGTTCGGCGAAGTGACGTTCGCCACGAACGATCAGACACGCTTCGAAGTGAATGGCGCTTCCCTGACCGGTGCCGAAGGGCTCGCAACGCTGGCGGCGCTTGCGCAAGGTACGCCGGTTGTCGCAAACGGTGCCGTATCGAGTCGTACGCTCATCGCATCTACGGTATTGGCGGGTAGCAGCGTGCCGTGGGCGAACGCCGACGTGGTGAATGGCGTAGTGACCGCGCGCAGCGGAAACTCGTTGACCGTCAAAGGTGCCAACTTCGACTTTTCCGATGGCACCCATGGATTCCGGGGTGCCGTCACGGTGCTGGTGGGTGACGAAACGCGGGTGACGTCGCTCGATTCCGAATCGACTGCACGAGACAAGGACTCGATATCGGTCGGCCAACGGATCATCGCGTTCGGCAAGATGAGCGGTGCTTCGACGCTCGACGCAACGGCCGGACGCGTGCGGATGGAAATCACCGGTTTGACGGGCAGTGTCGTTCAGTTGAATCCACTTACCGTCAGTGTGGTCGAGCTCGGCAGTCTTCCCCCCGGTGCGTTCGATTTCACCGGAACGGGCACGAGCGAGGCCACCGATGCGACCGCGGAAAAGTACCTCGTGGACACCTCCACGTTGTCGCTCGCCGGCGTCGAGCCCAACGATCTGATCAAGGTGCGCGGCCTGGTGCATGCGTTCGGTGCGGCGCCACCCGCGTTCGACGCCTTTACGGTGATCGACGTCGATGCCGATTCGATCGGAGCATGGTTCCGGGCGAGCTGGCGAGAAAGCGGCGGCACGGTGGAGCCGTTTGCAACCGTTTCGCAGGACGGGGTCGACGTCGATCTGAGCGATGCTCGACACTCTCTGAATCTGCTGGGGATACCTCGCGACGCGCTGGGTGAAGGTGACCGCATCGCATTGTCGGGTCCGACGACTGCACGCGGAATCTACATGGTGACCGTGCGCGGCGCGAACGAAGTGCATTTGTTCCGCGACTTCGCCGGATTGACGCCGGAACTGTCCGATCAGCTCGCGGCAGGAAACCGGCTCGTCCAGATCAACGCAATCGGACGCTACAATGCGACCGCGCTCGAGTTGACGACGCCTCGCGCGAGCTTCGAGTTCACAGCGCCATGATCGAACGACGGGGCATTCCGATCTGCCTCGCGGCGGTTTCGACGCAAACGGGTTTCCTCGATGAGCGTTTCCTCGATGAGCAGGGCCGCGGCATTGAACAGATATCTCGCGGGAGTGGAACAGCGCGCCTTTCGGATGGCGCGCTATGCGGTTTCGGATGCCGACGAGGCGATGGACATCGTGCAGGACGCGATGCTGACGCTGGCGCGCAAGTACGCGACGAAGCCCGAGGCCGAGTGGCCGCCGCTGTTCTTCCGGATCCTGCGCAACCGGATTACCGACTTTCATCGGCGCAGAACCATCCAGCGCGGCATCTTCGCGATCTTCACGCCCAGCGATCGCGACGACGACACGAACCCGATCGATCTCGTCAGCGATGGTCGCGCGGTGGAACCGGAGTTCCGGACGCAGCTCGACGTCACCACACAACGACTCGAAGGCGCGGTTGCGGCGTTGCCCACCCGGCAGCGGGAGGCCTTCCTGCTGCGCGTGTGGGAAGGGCTCGATGTGGCGGCGACCGCGCGCGCTATGAGATGCTCCGAAGGCAGCGTGAAGACGCATTACTCGCGTGCGGTACACACGTTGCGTGAACGATTGGGGGATGACTGGCCATGAGCGGCGGCGACCGACGCAGTGACGGTGAGTTCGTCGAGCAGGCGCGCGCCGTGCTCGACGCGCAGTCGTTGGCGCCGGATCTTGTAGAGCGCCTCGTTGCCGCAAGACATCGCGCGGTTGCTTCCGTCGACGTCCCGGTTCTTCGAGCACCTTCGGCGTGGGTGCCGGTCGGCGCACTTGCTACGACGTTGTTGACGGTGGGATTGACGGTTGCAATCGGCAACGGCGGCGCGCCGCCCCTCGATGACGACGTTCAGATTGCGACCGTCGAAAACATGGACCTGCTGATGGATCTGGAGTTCGTCGCGTGGCTGGACACAGACAACCTCGATGCGGGTTAGTGCCAGTGCCGTTTGGTTCGGACTCGGCATGCTGGTCGGTACGCAGGTGCAAGCCTCCGATAGTTCGGTTGGGGCTGAGCCTGGCCCAGATATCGAGTTGCTCGAATATCTAGGCGACCTGGTGCAGCAGAAGGGTCGATGGGTCGGCCCGGACGACATGAGAGGTTTACCCGACGAGCGCGAAGTGCCGATCGCGCGCGACGGTGACGTCGATGAAGACGAAGAGTGAGCGGACGATGATCAGACATTGGACCACGGTAATGGCCTTCGCAGCGTTGCTGACGAGCAACGCTGCGTTTGCGGTCGCATGGGACGATCTGTCCGAATCGCAGCAGCAGGTATTGTCGAAATATCACTCGCAATGGTCGGCGCTGTCGAGCGAGCAGCAGCAGCGGCTTGCCACCGGTGCGCAACGCTGGTCGACGATGGATGCGGAATCGCGCGCGTCGATGCAGAAGCGCTTCACGCGCTGGCAGTCGTTGTCGCCGGAGCGGCGCGCCGAGCTGACGAAGCGCTTCCAGCAATTCCAGAGCCTGTCGCCGGAGCAGCAGCAGAAACTACGGACGCGTATGCAGGATTTCCGTAAGCTGCCGCCGGAACAGCAGCGACGCCTGCGCGATCGGTTTCGCGAGATGTCGCCGCAACAACGCTCTCAGGCGCTCGACCGAATGAAGGAGCGAAGTCCATCCGGCATGCATCAGGATCGCGACCAACAATGAAACAAGCCGCAGGTTAAAAGGCAGCGATGAACGACCAGGCAAAACGGCTGCGGCCGCGTCGATCCGTGCTGTACATGCCGGGCGCCAACGCCCGTGCAATGGAGAAGGCCCGCGACATCGACTGCGACACGATCATCTTCGATCTGGAAGATGCGGTTGCACCGGATGCGAAAGAGACCGCACGAACACAGGTTGCCGCAGCCGTGCGCGGCGGCGGATACGGACATCGCGAGTTGGTGTTGCGCGTGAACGGTATCGATACGCCGTGGGCGGCCGGGGATCTGGCGGCGGCGTCCGATCTGGCAATCGACGCGGTGTTGCTGCCTAAGGTCGAATCGTTGGAGCAGGTTTGCGCCTACGAGCAGCGGTTGGAAGGTAAAGCGGCGACGTTGCCGCTGTGGGTGATGATCGAAACGCCGCGCGGTGTGTTGGGCATCGAACAGATTCTCGCCGGCAATTCACGCATCGAAGTGGTGGTGCTCGGCACCAGCGATCTCGTGAAGGAACTGCGCGCGCGCCACACCGATGACCGTCTTGCCGTTCTGCCTTCGCTTGCGCGATGCGTGCTGGTGAGCAGGGCGTACGATTGTGTGGTACTCGACGGCGTACACCTCGATTTTCGCGATACCGAGAGTTTTACTCGGGTTTGTAAGCAGGGGCGAGACCTCGGGTTCGACGGCAAGACGCTGATCCACCCGTCGCAGGTCGGCGTGGCCAACGCGACGTTCGGCCCCAGCGCTGACGAGATCGATCAGGCGCGACTGATTGTCGCGGCATGGGCCGACGCCCAACGAGCCGGTAAGGGTGTGGCGGTGTTGAACGGCCGGTTGGTGGAAAATCTGCACGCGGCAGAAGCCGAACGGGTGCTTGCGTTCGCCGATGCGCTTTCTGCCAGAACCTGACGTCATTTCGTAGCCGCGCGCACGCGCGGTACGACTTCCTCGATGTACGCATCCAGCGCTTCCGCATTCCACGGCGCGCGCAGCGCGATGTTCACTTCGGTGGCGCCCGCCGCCACATACTCGAGAATTCGTTCGGCTGCCTGCGCCGGTGTGCCGAGTAGCGCGCCGCCGGCGATGCGTGTTGCGGCCGCGCCCCAGTCGTTCTTCAAACGCTCGGATTCGGCGGCGATGCCTTGTTCGCTGGTCGCGAGATTGAACATGACGTTCACGGCCCGACGCACGTCCGTTGGAGCGCGCTTTTCGCGTTCGCACCAACCGTCGAGCACGCCGTTCAAACGGCCGAACTCTTGAGGCGTGACGTAGGCGGCGTTCCAGCCGTCGGCATGCCTGGCAACGAGGCGCAGCGTGCGCTTCTCGCCAACCCCGCCTATCCAGATCGGCAAACGCCGTTGCACCGGCCGCGGCAGACACGACGCATCGTCAACGTGAAAGTGTTTGCCGTGAAAGGTGGTTCGCTCCTGGGTGAGCATGCCGCGGATGATAGTGGCCGCTTCGTCGAGCATGTCGAGACGCGATTTGAGTTCCGGAAATTCGTAGCCGTACGCCTTCGCTTCCAAGAAGTGCCAACCTGCGCCGATGCCGAGTTCGAAGCGGCCGCCGCTGATGTGATCGAGCGTGGTCGCCGCTTTTGCGAGCATTGCCGGATTGCGATAGCCGACGTAGAAGACGAGACAGCCGAGGCGGGCGTGTTGGGTTTCAGCGGCGAGCGCGCCGAGCGTTGCCAGCGCTTCGAAGTGAGGTTGTGTGCCACCCGCGGGCGGCGCTTCGTAGAAATGATCCCAGGCGGAGATCCAGTCGAAGCGCGCGCGATCGAGTTTGCGCCACAGCGCGCGCATCTCGTCCATCGACATGTTCTGCTGCCCGACATGGGCACCCAACGACAATGTCATATCGGTCCTCGCTTGTTTTTGAGGGTTGTGAATCGAGGCGATCGTGATTGAATTGCGGACGGCGCAGAATACTCCGCCGCTTTAGATGAAAACAGAAAGCAGTCACCGGGAGAAGAAATGAGCGTGGACACGGCAGCGCGTGATGCGCAAATCGTCGAGATTCGTGCATCGGTGAAGGCGCTGTGCGCGCGCTACGGTGAGGAGTACTGGCTGAAGCTGGACGCGACGCACGATTACCCAACCGAATTCGTGCGTGAACTGACGCAAGCGGGATTTCTCACGGCCTTGATTCCCGAAACCTACGGCGGTGCCGGATTGGGGGTACTCGAGGCCGCCGCAATCATGGAAGAGATCAGCCGTGCCGGCGCTCACGCCGGCGCGTGTCACGCGCAAATGTACGTGATGGGCTCCATTCTGCGGCACGGTTCGGAGACGCAGAAGCGCACGTATCTGCCGAAGATCGCCTCCGGCGAATTGCGATTGCAGAGCTTCGGCGTAACGGAACCCACTACCGGCACGGATACCACCAGTCTGAAGACGACGGCGACGCGCGTGGGTGACCATTATCTGATCAATGGACAGAAGGTGTGGATCAGCCGGGTGCAACACTCGGATCTGATGCTGGTGCTCGCGCGCACGACGCCGCGCGACCAGGTTGCGCGCAAGACGGAAGGGCTGTCGGCTTTTATCGTCGATCTGCGCGAAGCGGTCGGGCATGGGCTGGACGTTCGACCGATCAGCGCGATGATCAACCATCACTCATGCGAACTCTTTTTCACCGATCTCAAAGTGCCGGCGGAGAACTTGCTGGGCGAAGAAGGCCGGGGCTTCCGCGTGATCCTCGACGGCATGAATGCGGAGCGCATCCTGATTGCTTCGGAGTGTGTCGGCGACGGCCGCTATTTCATCGACAAGGCGGTTGCTTACGCCAATGAGCGAATCGTGTTCGGCCGACCCATCGGCCAGAACCAGGGTGTGCAGTTTCCGATCGCGCGGTGCTATGCCGAAATCGAGGCTGCTGCGTTGATGGTGGAAAAAGCGGCGCGGCTGTTCGATGCCGGGCTCGAGTGCGGCGCGGAGGCGAACATGTCGAAGATGCTGGCCTCCGAGGCGTCGTGGCGGGCAGGTGACGTTGCGATGCAAACCCACGGTGGGTTTGCTTTTGCGCGCGAATATCACATCGAGCGCAAGTTTCGCGAGACACGTCTCTATCAGATTGCTCCCATTTCGACGAACCTGATTTTGAGCTTCGTCGGCGAGCACGTGCTTGGAATGCCGCGGTCCTTCTGACGTGCCGCGCGACATGAAGGGACCGTTAGACGGACTATTGGTGGTGGCGTTGGAGCAGGCGGTTGCGGCGCCGATGGCGTCGTGTCGGCTGGCAGACGCGGGTGCGAGGGTGATCAAGATAGAACGCCCTGAAGGCGATTTCGCGCGTGGTTACGATCGTGCGGCGAACGGTGGTTCCTCGTACTTCGCGTGGCTCAATCGCGGCAAGGAATCGTTGGTACTCGATATCAAGGAGGCGGACGACGCAGCGCTGCTGCATCGGATATTGGGCAACGCCGACGTTTTCATTCAAAACCTCGCGGCGGGCGCAGCCGAGCGCGCCGGATTCGGGTCGGCAGATTTGCGTGCAAGATACCCACGATTGGTCACCTGCGATATCTCGGGTTACGGCGAAGACGGGCCGTATTCGCAAATGAAGGCTTACGACTTGCTGGTGCAAGCGGAGTCCGGACTCGCCGCTGCATCGGGGCCGGCGGGTGCGCCCGCGCGAATCGGCGTGTCGGTGTGCGACATCGCGACCGGCATCAGCGCGGCACTCGCGATTCACGAGGCGTTGTGGCGGCGTGAGCAGACCGGTCGAGGCGAGGGTGTACGTCTCTCCTTGTTCGATGTGATGGCTGAGTGGATGACCGTGCCTCTGCTGCATCACGATTATCTCGGCAAGGCGCCGGCAAACGTCGGGATGGCGCATCCAACGGTGGCGCCATACGGCGCGTTCGTGAGCGCGGACGGCCAGACGCTGTTGATCTCGATCCAGAACGACCGCGAGTGGCGCAGTTTTGCGAGCCGGGTGCTCGGTGACGATGCGCTAGGCACGGATGCGCGATTTGCGACGAACGGCGACCGCGTGCTGAACCGAACTCAACTGGACGCTCGGATTCAGGAGTGGTTCGGCGCGACGCAGCGCAGCGCAATCGTTGCGGCATTGCTCGACGCTCAGATCGCTTTCGGCACGGTGAACGAGGTAGCCGGTTTGTCGTCGCATCCGCAGTTGCGACGTGCGCAGATCGACAGCGGCTATGGTCCGGTGCGCATGCCGGCGCACCCGATGCGGGCATCGGATTGGCCTGTATACCGCGCCATTCCAGACGTTGGCGAAAACTCGCAGGGAATCCGGCTCGAATTCGGAGCCGGCAAGTGACGAGCTTGAAAGATTGGGTGGGCCGTGCGACTGAGTTGAGCTGTTGGCTCGATCCGTGGCGAGCGCAGGCGTTGCATGCAACGCTCGATTCGACAGAAGCGGATCCACGGGAGGGTACGGCGTTGCCGCCGGGCTGGCAGTGGATCTACTTCCTCGACACCACCCGGTCCGGTGAACTAGGGCCGGACGGACATCCGCGACGCGGCGGATTCGTGCCGCCCGTGCAGCTGCCACGCCGCATGTGGGCAGGTAGCAGGCTCGAGTTCCTCGCACCGCTGGAGCTGGGCGAAGTAGCGACGCGTGTTTCGCGCATCACGGCCGTGGAAGAGAAGAGCGGCAAATCCGGGGCTCTGTGTTTCGTGACGGTCCAACACGAGATACGAGGACGCGCGGGCATCGCCATACGCGAGCAGCAGGACATCGTATATCGGGAGGCGACGACGGGTGGAACACCGCCCGCGCCGCAAGCGCCAAACGATGCGATCTGGCGGCGCGAGTGGTTGTTCGATGCGCCGCGCTTGTTCCGTTATTCGGCGCTCACGTTCAACAGTCATCGCATTCACTACGATCGGGAGTATGCGATGCACGAAGAGGGTTATTCGGGGCTCGTCGTGCACGGCCCCTTGCTGGCGACGCTGATGCTCGAACTGGTTCGCGCGAATCATCCAGGACGTTCATTGCGCCAGTTCGAGTTCCGGGCGCTTGCGCCGGTGTTCGACGGGCAGCGAATCGAGGCGTGCGGCAAACCGAACGGCGATCGAATCGACGTGTGGATCCGCGGTGCTTCGGGGTCGATGCATCAGCGCGGCAGCGTCGTGCTTGGTTAGGCGGTTCTGCGCTGCTATCGTCGGATCGTCGCTTAGAGGGAACACGCACCATGCCGACGAAGCAGGACGACCACGGACTAACGAATCACGAGATCACCATTTGTCTGGCCGGCGGCGCAATTCTCGGGCCGTTCAGAGCCACGTGGAGCCGCGAGATCACGAGCGACGTTCGAGAACTCACGAAAGACTACGACGCGTTCCTGCAGGGCACGAAGCAGGCGCGCTTCAAGTATCACCTTCACGATCAGGACAAACGCGTGTCGCATACGCTGATTCTGAAGTTCGAACAGGTGACGGGGATTTACGACCGCGTTGCGCTGAAGGGCTAGGTGCGCAGCGATGCCGTTCGTGCAACTCGGTCGATTGAAGGCTTACTACGAGCGTGCGGGCAACGGATCGCGGTTGCTGTTCGTGAGCGGTAGCGGCGGCGACTTGCGCGCAAAGCCGGGCGTGTTCGAATCGCCGCTGGCGCGTGCATTCGATCTGCTTGCATACGATCAACGTGGGCTGGGCCAAACGGACAAACCGGCTGGACCGTACTCGATGCAGGACTACGCTGACGACGCAGCTAAGCTGCTCGACGCGCTGGATTGGCGCGACGCGTTGGTGATGGGCGTATCGTTCGGCGGAATGGTCGCGCAGGAAATTGCGCTGCGGCATCCACACCGCGTGTCGAAGTTGGTGCTTGCGTGCACCAGTTCCGGTGGAGCGGGTGGTGCCAGCTATCCGTTGCACCAAATTGCGGACATGCCGATCGAGGATCGGATTCTGTTGCAGATGTCGATCAGCGATACG
This sequence comes from Pseudomonadales bacterium, assembly GCA_041739525.1. Lineage (GTDB taxonomy): Bacteria > Pseudomonadota > Gammaproteobacteria > Pseudomonadales > Azotimanducaceae > DATJGR01. The sequence continues at coordinate 11,264 of JBGSNQ010000111.1, forward strand.
AGGCAGAACGCGGATTGGCAGCGCGCTCATCCCGAGGCGGTCGAACGAGCGCTGGCGTTCGGGAGATCGGCAGCGCAGTTGGGCGCGGACGAGCCGTCGCGGCGAGCGGGTGCGGCGTTGCAGCTCGACGCGCGAAGCCGGCACGATACGTGGGATCGATTGCCCGAACTTCGCATGCCGGTGCTTCTGTGCGCAGGCAAGTACGACGGGATCGCGCCGATGGCGAACATGCGGGCAATGGCGGATCGTATTCCGGCATCCGAGTTGCGCACCTACGAAGGCGGCCATCTATTCCTGATTCAGGACCGCTCCGCTTACGCAGAAGTAGTCGAGTGGCTGCGGAACTGAACGAACGGAACTTCTGATCGCCGGCGCGGACTAACTAATCGACTGTGGGGACTCGAGCGAAAGTCGAGTATTGAACGCCCACAGCACCGGTTCCCCGCCCCGGCGACTCTATCTTCTCCCTCTTCCCAATCCCCACTGTCGCCGGGGCTTTTTGCCCTACAGGATTTCTTGATCGCGATCGGTGTCGACCGCGATGGTCTGAATGGCGGATCGTTGTATCAGCCATCGGCCGACATAGAAGACGGCAATGTGGCAAACGAGGATTGCCGCGAATGCGGTAAACAGGATTTGCCAACCGCTCGCGCCAACCCACCACCACAACATGCCCCATGCTGCCAACGGGAGGGCGAGTCGTTCCAGTGCCGCTGACCTCGAGTCCCGGTCGCGCCAGGCGTCGAACACTGCGTACAGTGCGCCGAACACTTCGACGGTCACGGGCACGGCCGCGACGAACGCGATCAGCTCCTTCATGGCCGGGTGTCTCCGGCATCCATTTCCGCCAACAGAAACGCTTTGCCTTGTGTTGCATCGACGCAAATGCGTTGACCGTTGCGCAATACCTCCATGACGCCATCGACGTCGACCAGGCAAGGGATGCCGAGTTCGCGCGCAATCGTGCCGGCGTGCGAGAGGTAGCTACCGGTTTCGACGACGACCGCAGCGGCGCCGAGGAACAGTGGTGTCCAGGCGGGGTCTGTGTACGGCGCAACGAGAATCTCGCCGGCTCTGATTTCGCCATCTGTCGCCGGATCGAATACCAGGCGAACTGTGCCCTCCGCGATTCCGGGGCTGGCGCATTGACCCTCTAAAACACCGACTCCGCGTTGCGGCGGGTGATAGTCGACGTTCACCGTGAGCGGTGGTTGAGTGCGGTTGCGACGCATATGCGTCAACCGACGACCCCGGATGCGCGCCTGTTGCGTTGGGGCAGGAATCGGATCGCGCTGCAGCGCCGATACCTCATCCCATGTGAGATAGAAGATGTCGTCGGCGCATTTCAGCGCGCCCTGCTCGAGCAGCTGCTGCTCCATCGCGAGCACCTTCGCGCGCACGGTTGCGAATGCGAGCATCGTGTAGTGGCGAGTGTTTTCGCGCAGTGCAGCGTAGTAGCGGATGCGGCGGACGAGCCATCGCGCGGCGAATCGTTTCGCGCGACCCGTCAGCGCGGTGTCCAGTGCCCTTTCTGCCTGGGAGTTGCGGATCTCGGCTTGCACGGAGAGGGGCTCAGTGAAACCTTCGCGGAGCAGGTTGCGGATCATGACAAATAGAGGTGTCGGATCTTCCCGCCAGCGCGGTGCCGCGAGTTCTACCTCGCGCGTGCCTCGATGACCGTAGTCGGCTATGAATGCTTCGAAGGATGCAACGAACGGCGCCGCAGCCGGGTGCACGGCGAGTTGATTCGGCAATTCTTCGAGCCGATCAGACTGCATCAGTTGGCGAATTGCCGGCGTTTGTTCAGCGACCAGCGCCGTTTGCCGCAATTGATCGATCAATCGGGTGGAAAGCATGTCGCGCGTGCCGGCGCAAAGCGGGGCGATTTGGGCGAGGTCAAAGCTCGGCGCGAATCGGCGCAGGTACCAGCGCAAGGCGGCGTGCAGGAAGAAGTAGCGCGTCGAGGAGATGTTTGCTTGAAACGGAAACTGCGAGGCCGCGGCAAACGGATGGGGGCCGAGCAGGAGTTGACGGAGCGTATCCAGCGCATCGAGTTTCGGGTTGGCGAGCATCGTGTCGCAGCGCTTGCGGAAATCCGCGAGGGTGATGAACGGCATGTGCCGGCTGCGAACCCATAGCAGACCCGTGGACACATACGCGATGGCAAGGAACCCAACGATTGCACTAAGGCGCGACCAATTCAGTCGATAGTCACTGCGCTCGCTCTTCAGAAGCAGAAGCTCGACCAGTTCGGTGTCGGAAACGTGCAGGGGTACCCAGCGTCGCATACTGTCGAAATTCAAGTAGTAGCGACCGTCGATGAACTGACCGAAGCGAGGGAGCACTCGACGCACGATGTCGACCGTCAGCGGTGTCAATGCGTCGGTGAAATTCTCGAGGATCGGCTTGAACGCGACCCACCGCCCGTCGGGCGGAGTCGGTTCGCGCGTGTGCGTGCTGATCGGTCGTGACTGCAAGAGAAACAGCGAACCGTTGGCGATTGCCCATTCCACGTCTTGCGGCGCACCTCGTTCCGATTCGCAGGCGGCTGCTAGTTCCGCTACTGCTCGCAGCTGAGCATCGTTCAGGGTTGCGGTGCGCTGCTGGTGGCGGGGGACCGGTTGCAGCCGGGTGCCGACCGGGTCGAGAAGGTCTTCCGCGACCTTGAAGCGCTTGCTGCCAAGGCGCCGTTCGATCAGTTCGTGCGTTGTACGACGCAGAACATAGCAATCAGGTGTGACGCGCCCGTCGACGAGGGCCGCGCCGAGCCCCCAGCATGATTCGATCACCATCGCATCGCGTCGGCGTCCGGTTGGATCCTTTGTGAACGAAACTCCGGAAACCTCCGACGCGACCATCAACTGCACGATTACGGCCATGCGAACTGGCTCGTTCAAGCCGATCTGGCTGCGATAGCTCTGCACCTCATCGCTCCAGGCGGACAACCAGCAGTCGACGACGCGCTGCTCGAGATCGGCGCGCTCGACGTAGTAATAGGTCGCGTGCTGACCTGCAAAACTGCTGGCTTTGCCGTCTTCTCCAACGGCGGAGCTGCGCACGACACACGTTGGGGATCTCCCGTTGGCTGAAGGCAACTCGGAGAATGCCTGCTGCACCTGGCGCGCGAAGTCGGTATCCAACGGGAGCGCGCGCAAGCGCGCCAAAGTCTCGCCGTTGGGGATCGCTCCTGGGTCGCCCGTTGACGAATCGCCGAGGTCGAGCCCGTGGCGCTCGAAGTGCTCCACAAAAGCGTCGGTCACGATGACGAACCCATCCGGCACGTTGTGCCGAACGGCTAGTTCACCGAGGGTCGCCGCTTTTGCGCCGACCTGATCGATGCCGCGCGTCGCGGCGGCGTTGAGTCGGACGATGTGACTCATTCGATCTCGGTTGAGGTCGGCCTTGCGACCGAACGAACGCGGCAGGGCATGTGTTCGTGCATCGGTTCCTTCCAGAGAAGGCGCAGATTATACCGACGCGCGCCCTTCGTGCTTGCTGTTGCAGGTGAGGCGAGGAAAGGAACAGGTCTTGCTTAGTCGAGAGCCAGACGAGAGCGCTTGGCCGCGAATCGGCTTGCGGCTCAGCTCTCGTTTGCTGATGCGACCGCGGGCGCCGCATTCGCGCGCGCACCGACGTGCGGTCCGCCGGCCACTTCGCGATCGCTAGTCGAGCCTGGGGCTGCCGAAGGGACTTCCGGTGATGTCTCGAACACCACGTCGACCTGTTGTCGAGGCACCACGAGTTCCTGGCCGACTGTAATGAGCGTTGCAGTCTCGGGTAAACCGGAGATCCACACCGAGCCGCCATCATCGTTGAGGATCTTCACCAGGTTGAACACGACTCGGTTGTCGCTATCGAGCGTGCGCACGCCGATGCGGCCAGCGTCGTCGAGCGCGAGCAACGCGGGACTGATGCGATGTGCCATGACAGTATCGATGGGAATTGCGATCTGCGTCGTCACGCCGCTACGGAGCGTGTAGGAAGGATTCGGAACCTGGATCTCCACCGGGTAGGTTCGCGTTGCAGAATCGCTCTGTTGCCCGATGAACGTCAGCGATCCCGAGACCTGCGTGCCATCGATCAATGTACCGACCGCGCTGGTTCCGAGCTTCAGTTTGTGGACGTCTCGTTCGGCGACTCGACCGACGAGGAGCATGGGGTCGAGATCGATGATAGTGGCGCAAGGAGAGCCCGGCTGGACGAAGTCGCCGATCTCGACCTGCGTTTCCTCTACTAGCCCGGCAAAAGGCGCGCGCACCTGGGTGTGAGCGAGCTCGATGGTTGCATGTTCGACCTGGGCCTCGGCGGTCGCCAAGCGCGCCTTCGTGGTCGCCGTCATCGTCTCGGAGATGAGACCCTGCTTCGCGAGTTTGACGCTGCCCTCGTATTCGATTCGAGCCTGATTCAGGGCCTGCCGACCCTCTTCAAGCTTTGCCGCGCGGTCCTGCGTGGAGATCCGGCAAAGCACTTGCCCGGTTTCGACACGTTGACCCCGTTCGACCGCGCGTGCCACCACGGTGCCACCGGTTTCAGCTTTGACTACGACCGTGCGTTTGTTCTCGGTACGACCGCGTATGGGGACCACATCCGTCTGCGATTCCGCCTGGATCACGCGTGCGCGGACTCGTGTCATCCGCTTGTCTTCGCCGCTAGCGCTCAACTCGTTGTTCAGCTCGGCGAGGGTGCCCTGGTGCTTGGGGGCAGAGTGTCCGAATTGTCCGGACACTAACCAGAGCGCGATCAACGCGGTGATCGCCATGGCGATGACATAGGTGCGGCGCACGATGGATACCAGCAGTTGGTCGAGCGGCAAACGCTACGAAAAGTAACAGGAAGCGATGACTTAGTCACGCTCCATTAGGGTGCGATTGTCCAGATGGGCTGTGCGCCACAACCCATCCGGTAGATCGATCGACGTCTGAACTCAGGCTTTGACGCTGGGTCGAGCCGCCATCCGGTCGTACCAAGCCTGGATGTTCTTGTTCTTGTCGTTGAGTGGCTGACCCACTTGGGTACCGAAACTCAGGAACGAGAACAACAGGATGTCTGCAAGCGTAAGACGGTTGCCGCAGATGAACTCACGACCGGCGATCAGGCCGTCAATCCAGGTCACCTTTTCCTGTGCCAGACGCTTGAGACCTTCGGCTGCTTCCGGCAGCGTCGTCATGCGCGACTTGAACATCGGAAGACCTTCGCTGTAGCGGAAGCCGTTCGCGAGCGGTTCGCAGATATTGAGGTCGATGCGGCGCGTCCACATGCGTGTTTCCGCCTTCTCTTCAGGTGTACTGCCAATTAGCGGCTTCGCCGGAAACTTGTCCTCGAGATATTCGCAGATCGCGGTGATCTCACTGATATAAGCACCGTTGTCGAGCTCAAGACACGGCGAGCCACCGGCGGGGTTCTTTTTCAAATGCGGCGCCTGCCGATTTTCGCCCTTCATGATGTCGATCGACTCAGTCTGAAGAGTGATTCCTTTTTCAGCCGCGAACGTACGAACGACCTGCGGGTTCGGACCGATCGAGTTGATGAGTTTCATTGTGATGTGCCCCTGATCAGCGTGTTGGTTGGTCCGGCATTGTAGCGAACCGTGCGTGACTCGCTACCACTCGCCGGTGTTCGGCATTTCTTTCCACGGTGACTTGGGTGCCAGCGCTGCTCCACGCTGAAGCAATTCGATCGACACATTGTCCGGCGATCGAACGAATGCCATGCGACCGTCGCGCGGGGGACGATTGATGATCACTCCCGCATCGAGAAGGCGTTGGCACGTTGCATAGATGTCGTCTACCGCATAGGCGAGATGTCCGAAGTTTCGACCCCCACGCAGTTGCTCGGGATCCCAGTTGTACGTGAGCTCTACCTGGGCCGATTTGTCACCGGGGGCGGCGAGGAACACGAGCGTAAATCGACCGTTTGCGTTCTCGCTGCGACCAACTTCCTCGAGACCGAGTTTGTCGCAATAAAACGCGAGTGATGCCTCCAGATTGCTGACGCGCACCATGGTGTGCAGGTATTTCATGGGTCCCCCTCAACGTAGGTGATCAGGGAGTTTACGGCGTCAAAAAAGAAAAAGCCCCGGCGCATCAGGGGTGTGTGCCGAGGCGAAGACCAGGAGTGTGTGTGGTCTATCGAAGGTTGGGGTAAACGAGCAGTTGTCCCTATACCAGGATGAATGAACCGATGACAGCCAAGAGCGTCGTCAGCGACGTGCATAGCAGCCAGGTTTCACTTCGGGTCAAACGTTCCATAGCATTTCTGAACAACGATCGTCGGGAGGCATCGTACGTCGCAAAACTGCAAGCATTATGGAACGTTAATGGACCTCCCGATCACTCGACGGTCAGGCGGTCCAGGCGATCGTAGTGGCGTTCCAGCAACTCGTGATACGCGTGCACGACGCTGCTGGGTGTCGGTCGCTGAAATGATTGGCGCCTCGCCAATTCCTGCCGCAACTGATCAATCTCGTCGATCAGGTGTTGCCGTTCAGCAGCGCGGGAGTTCGTTGCGACAGTCATCTCGATGGCGTTCACTTGGGCACGAGTGCGCACCATAGCAAGGCTGGTGATGCGGACTGTCAGCCGATTGTGGCTCCGCTGTAACAGTCGGGACTAGATAACCCCGGCGGCCCTGAGTTGGCGAATGTCGGCGGTCCCGATTCCGAGCTCTCCAAGCACTTCATCCGTATGTTCACCGAGGTCAGGCGCGGGCTCGATTGGCTGGCGAGCTACGCCGCGAAGATTCACCGGGTGGTTGATCACCGGCGTTGAATCGGAAAGCGTCGTCTTCGTGGTCACCGTCATGCCGTTCAGCGGCAGTTGAGGGTCGGCGAGAAGGTCATCCAACGTGCCCATGACGGCGCCCGGCACCTTTGCTTCACGGAATGCTGCGAGCCAGTGACTGGCCGATTGACGGCCGATCGCCTCTCGCATGCGTTCTACGAGTTCGACACCGTTCTCAAGGCGAGCTTCGGGCGTTGCGAATCCACTGTCGGTCAGCATGCTGCCCAGGCCCAGACATTGCAGCAGCGCTTCGATTTCGGTGGGAGTTCTGACCATGGTGAACTGCAGCCATCTGCCATCAGCGGCGCGGTACATCGGACGCGTCATCGCCATGCGGGTTGCGCTTCGCCAGCCCGAAAAGTCCGCGCCCACCAATTTAGCCTGCGCGACGCAGCCGGCGGCCCAGAGTCCGTTTGCCAACAGCGAGGTGTGGACCTCGCCGCCGACTCCCGTGCGTTCGCGCCGGTACAGCGCGGTGACGATCGATGCGTACAGCGCGACCGCGCTCGGATGATCGCCCATGCCTGGCAACGACTGCGCCGGCTCGACATCACCGGTTCGAACCTGATCCATCAGTCCGGTGCGTGCCCAGTAGGCGACGAGGTCGAATCCTTCGCGGTCGCGTTCCGGCCCTTCCTCGCCATACGCGGTCAATGACGCGTAGATCATTCTGGGATTGACCTGAGCGAGGTCGGCATACGTCAGACCCAGTGCACGCCGCATCGGCATCGGCTGGTTCGTTACGTAGACGTCGCAGTCTTCGATCAAGCGCATCAGGATCGCCTTACCCCTGGGATCCTTGAGGTTCAGCGTCACCGAGCGTTTGTTGCGCGCGTCCATCATCCACATGTAGTTGATTTCGGATGCGGGCATGCCGGGCGCGGCGGCGAGCGCACGGTAACCGTCGCCCACACCCGGCATCTCTACTTTGACGACGTCGGCCCCGTAGTCCGCGAGGATCGTTGCGGCAACCGGACCGGCGATCCAGCTCGCGACGTCGACGACCTTCAAACCCGCAAACGGCGGCTCATCCGAAAGCGTTGTCATGTGACCTCCGGTCAGACCGCGCAACGCTACACGATCACCGCATTTCGGGCAGCCGTGGTTTCAGGTACTCGGTTGCGACCCATCGATATGTCGGGTCCTCGAAGGCGTTCGATTGTGCGAGACATGAATATGCAACCTTAACGTCGTGCTCGTCGGTGGCCTTGCTCAGTCGTTCGATGGGTAGCACCGCAGATGCACGTGGGAGAGTCTCAAATGGCGGAGCACCAATCGCCAGATATGCGGTCGCAATGCCCGTGCTCAGCAGCGCATCCAACCCCGATCCTGCGTATGGTGCACAAACGCGAAATGCGTGGCCGCTCGTGACGAGATGAAGCGCGAAGAAGTCGTGCGTCGCGTGGAATACTTCGAGACACGCGCGACTGATCTCCTCGAGCGCGCGTCCGGCGTGGCCGCCTGCGGGGCGGAGTTCCGCTGCGCCATTGGTGATTCGTTGGTATCGAACGTTGAACGGACCGCGCGAATAGCGCGGATCCTGCATGGATCGAATCGATTCGACATAAGTGCGCCCGTCGGACTTCGAAGTGTCGCGTGCAGCAATGTTCGCAAGCACCGGGTCGTCGCCCGCGATAGTCATGTAGGCCAACCCGGCGGCGATCTCGGAAGTCGATTCGAACTCAATGCCGTATCCCAGGCGAATCAACGGATGGAAGGCATCCTTGACCCAGCCGGAGATCAGCGCGGGGAGATACCGCGCTACCGTCGTCTGCCATCCCAATGACTCGATTTCGCTCCCAAAGAAGGCCAGCAATGCGGCGTACGATTGCCGTCGGCCGATGTGATCGCGCCAAGTCGAGGCGCTGACGGATTCGACCGGGGGCGATACCGAAACCAGTCGTGTCCGATACGCGGCAGCGAACCTATCGATGTCCGCGAATCCGATGCCGAGTCCGTGCATCGCGAGATAGGCCATCGGTCCGTGGTCCGAGTTGTCGCTGGGCGGGTAGTGGGGGTCGAACGTTGCGCCGTGTCGACGTACCAGTGTTTCCAGTTCTGCGGACAGTCGGGGTGAACCCATTTTGTTGGCTCCACGAGTTTTGAAATAGATTGCTTGTTTTATAGCCAACAGTCGAGTGACTTTTGAAACGAGGTGCTTATAAAATGATCGTCCGTCGCAGTACCCGGAGCATTGGTGCAGAACTTGATAGCCGCTGAACGAACGGCAGACCGTTTGCTGATGATCCTCAAAACTCGCGGCGCGCAAACCACCCGTTCGCTCGCGACAGCACTCGAGATCTCCGTTCCAGGTGTTCAGCAACAGCTCAGCAGGCTCGAGGCAGACGGGATGGTGAGTTCGACGCCGAATGCCGGTGGCGTTGGTCGCCCCGCGCTCAGTTGGTCGCTCACAGAACGGGCGCTCGACAAATTCCCCGATACACACGCCGAACTCACCGTGACGCTGATCGACTCGATTCGACGCAGTCTGGGCGAGGCGGCGCTTGAGACGGTGATCGCCGAACGGGAGACGGCGTCGCGAGCGCGCTATCGAGAAGGCCTCGCTGGAGTCAAAACGTTGAAGGCACGCGTCGAGCGTCTCGCCAATTTGCGCACCTCGGAAGGCTACATGGCGGAAGTGGAACGCCTGCCGGATCACGCGTGGTTGCTCGTGGAAAACCACTGTCCCATCTGCGCGGCAGCGCGAAGCTGTCAGGGGTTCTGCAGGCACGAGTTGGAGCTGTTCCGCGAATTGCTGGGTCCGCAGGTGGATGTCGAACGAGTCGAGTACGTTCTGGGTGGCGGACGGCGCTGTGCATACCGGGTTACGCCGAGCCGGTAGCTGAACCAGTAGAGGTACGCCCGAGTCCGAGTAGCTCGCGCGTTTCGCGGCAACTTGCGGGGCGCTTTCCCAGTTCCCGACACAGCGCGACCGCTTCGCCAACGAGATCAACGTTGCTCTTGTGTGGATCTGGATTTGGTTCGAGGCCGACCTGCAGGTGGCCGCCGCGTTCGATCACGTAGGTTGCAAAGCTGCGATTCGCGATCAAATCGCCGCCCTGAATCGAAACCAGCCACGGCAGCGTCCACTCTTCGAGCATTTCCAGGTACGCGTTCAGCGCAGTCTTGGTCGGCGGCAATCCGAACCCGGCCTTCGCGCCGCCGAAATAGAACTTCACGAACGCGCCTGTCGGCAACTTCCCGGCCCGCAGATAGCCGCTGATGACGCGAACGAAGCCCGGTTCGAAGATGGAGATGCTCATGCCGAGTTTGAGCCTGCGGCACGTCTCGATCATGTACACCGCATCCGCAAATGTATTCTGATAGACGAGTGACTCGGCGCGCGGACTGCCATCCGCGTAAAACCGCCCGATGTTCGTCGAGCCGGTGTCTACCAGACCGAGATCGAGTAACCCGGTCTCGACGAGCGACCCGATGTGCGCGTAACGCCGCTCGATCGGAATGCCGTTCCCGCCGCCGCCCATCGTCGGATAGAAGATTGCGTGCGGATGCCGCGCCCGTATGCGGGTCCAGATAGCAGCATATGGAGCGGCTGCGTGATTTCCGTCGCCGCCCAATACCGGCTCGGTGTTGTGGTTGTGGATGATCGATGCGCCGGCGTCGATGCACGCGATGCCGTCCGCGACAAGTTCGTCGGCCGTGGTCGGAACACGAGCACTGACACGTCGCGGTGTGCCGCCGTTCAGGGCGGCTTCGATGATCACCAGATCGCGCATGCTACAGGTACGTCGGAAGCATCTTGCGAATGTCCGCCGGCTTGCGTTGCGTGACGTTCTTGTCGATCTCCAGAACAACCAGCTTGGCGAGTCCGCCGCTCATCGTCTTGCGCAGCATCCCGAGCACATCGGGCGCCGCAACTACGATCAATTGCTCGAGCTGGTGTTCAATCCGACCCGCTTCCAATCGCAAGGCGATCTCGCGTGCGAATTCGTGCGCCTGCTGGTCGCGCGCGCTGTGCTCTGCACCCAGTACGTGCTGATCGTTCGAGCGGCCCGGACGGTCGCTGGTCAAGTCTCGCTCGTGCGCGCGAGCTTCCGGATGCACGAGGTCCTCGAGTTCTTCGAGCGGACCCTTCGGAGTGGCAACAGAGAAGAGGCGGGCTCGCGATCGATCTGCAACGACAACCCAGGTCTTGCGCACGATTTAGCTCCGCCGGTTGCGTTTTCGGAGCATACCCTGCGAACCGGCGCGAGCAAACGCATCAACGGTATTGGGCGAGCGCAGCGGACATTTCGTCTCGCCGATCCTCGCGGATCCAGTCGAGAGCGAATGCCTTGATCGTCATCGCGGTAGCCAGTGGCTCGTCGAACATCATGTGGTGGAAGGTTTCCGGAATCGTAACGATGGGCATCGCACCTGCGGTGATGGAAGCCATGTATTCGGCGCTTTGCGCGCCCGAGTCTTCGCTGTTTTCGCCGAGAATCAGTGCGGAGCGACATTTCAGCGCGACGAACTTGTCGCACTGATCGGCCCCCATTTCGAGGTGATCGAACAATGCGGGGTCGAACTTCCAGGTCCAGCCGCCTTCAACGGCACGCAGCGACTGGCGTGCAATGTACTCGACCACATAGGGATGCTGGCACGGTTGCTCCGGAATCAGCCGGAAGCGTCCTAGAGCCGCATCGATGTCGGCGTACACGCGCGTTGCACGGCGGGTTTTTCCCTCGCGTTCTGCGCGGCCACCCCATTCCGTATAAGCCTCGGGAGGGCTGACAGTGAAGTCCGCGAGCACGATTCCACCAAGGTGATCGCCGTAGTAGTGCCCGGTTTCGAGTACCACGAACCCGCCGAAGCTATGCCCAACGACGAACGGTCGCGCGCCGAGCTCCGCTGCCTGACACACCGCCCACACTTCATCAGCGAAGTTCCGCCCCGTGTAACGGTCGCGCCAACCGCTATCGCCGTTGCCGGAGAGATCGAGCGCGACGACGCGAAACTGGTCTGCGAGAAACGGCGCGACGAATCGCCACCATTCGAGGTGCGCATTGCTTCCGTGAACCAATGCAATACCGGGCTTGCCGCGCTGTCCCCACACGCGATAGCTGATCGAAATGTCATCGACCAAGACGTGTCCCTGCTCGCCGCGATCCGATAGAGCGCGCTCGAACCATGCGGGTCGTCGTGCAGGTGGGGTTGCTTCTGGGTTGGTCATCGTTGCATCGGCTGCTATTTCAAAGGGCGCGAATCTAACACGCCTCCGCACGTGCGTTGGAGCCGTGCGCGCGGCCGAGTACCATGGCGACCTTTCGTTTCGAGGCAATTGACCGGCGTGATGGTGACGTGACCAGCTATTTCATCCGGCGATTGCTGCTGATCATTCCGACTTTCCTCGGAGTTTCGCTGCTCGTTTTCACTCTCACGCGTCTGGTTCCCGGCGGACCGATCGAGCGGATGCTGAACGAGGCCGCGATGGCGCCGCAACCCGGCGCTCAGGTCGTGAACACCGGCGGAAAGGGCGGCAGCGTGTTGTCCAAAGAACAGCTCGCGCAGCTCGAAGCCTACTACGGCTTCGACAAGCCGATCTTCGTCAGTTACGTCGGCTGGCTATCGCGCGTCGTGCGACTCGACCTGGGCACTTCGACCCGCTATTCCGAGCCCGTGTGGGACATCATACAGAGCCGCTTTCCGATCTCGATTTTCTACGGCGTCGTGACCTTGATACTGACGTACGGCGTGTGTATTCCACTCGGCGTCGTCAAGGCGATTCGCCACCGAACGCTTTTCGACAGCGTCAGTTCGGCATTGGTGTTCATCGGCTATGCGATTCCCGGATATGTCGTTGGCATCGGTCTGCTCACCGCATTCGCGTGGAAGCTGGATTGGTTTCCCCTCGGCGGTTTCGTTAGTGACGACTTCGACGACTTGTCACCGAACGAGCGGATCCGAGACATCGTCAATCATGCGGTACTGCCGGTGTTGTCTTACGTAGCAGGCAGCTTCGCAGTGACCACGCTGCTGATGAAGAACTCGCTGATGGACAATCTCGCCGCTGACTACGTGCGCACTGCAATCGCGAAGGGAATGACGTTCCGTCGCGCAGTGTTCAAACACGCATTTCGCAACAGTCTCGTGCCGATTGCGACGTCGTTCGGCGGCAACATCTCGTTGATTCTCACGGGATCGTTTCTGATCGAGAAGATCTTCGATATCGACGGTTTCGGTCTGCTCGGCTTCGAATCTCTCGTCGAGCGCGACTATCCGGTAGTGATGGGCATCCTCGTGATTTCTTCGCTGTTGTTCATGATCGGCAACATTCTGTCCGACCTGTGCGTTGCCATCGTCGATCCACGCGTCAAGTTCGGTAGCGGTGAAGCGGGATGAGTGTCAGTCCGCTTACGCTGAAGCAGTGGCAGCGATTCAAGTCGATCAAGCGCGGTTACTACGCGGCGCTTGCAATGGCCGGCCTGCTCGCGATGTCGTGTGGCGCCGAGCTGTTGGTGAACAATCGCGCGTTGATAGTGAGCTATGAGGGGAGGCTGTTCTTTCCTACGTACGGTGCGTTCCTGCCGGGAACCACGTTCGGGCTCGGCTACGACTACGAAACGAATTATCGAGAGTTGCGTACTGTGTTTGCCGAAAGCGGTGCCGGTTGGGTGTTGATGCCGCCCATTCCATTCAACGCATTCGAGAACGACTTGCGCGAGTCCGCGTATCCGCCGTATCCGCCGTCGGTTGCCACGCGGCATTTCCTCGGTACGGATACGACCGGCCGTGACGTGGTCGCGCGGCTTGTTTACGGATTCCGAATCGCGATCGGGTTCTCGCTCGTATTGCTGCTCTGCAACTACGTCATTGGTGTCGCCGTCGGCTGCGCAATGGGCTTCTGGGGCGGTGCATTCGATCTGTTCTTTCAGCGCGTCATCGAAGTGTGGTCCAACGTGCCGTTTCTCTACGTGATCATGATCGTGGCATCGATCATGGTGCCGACGTTCTGGACGCTGACCTTGGTGATGGTGTTGTTCGGCTGGATGTCGATGACGTGGTACATGCGCACGTCGACGTACAAGGAGAAGGCCCGCGATTACGTCATGGCGGCGCGTGCCCTCGGCGCATCGAGTACGCGTATTGTCGCGCGGCACATCCTGCCGAACACCGTATCGGTGATCGTCACGTTCATTCCGTTCTCGATTGCGAGCGGCATCACCGCGCTGACCGCGCTCGACTATCTCGGTTTCGGTCTACTGCCACCAACTCCGAGTTGGGGCGATCTGTTGTCGCAAGGCACCGCCAACCTCGATTCGCCGTGGATCGTAACTTCTGTGGTGTCCGCGATGATCGTCATTCTTCTGATGGTCACGTACATCGGCGAGGCAGTTCGCGAAGCGTTCGACCCGAAGCGGTTTACCTACTATGAATAGACGTGGATGGCTGTCCCGGATCGCACTGGCCGCAGCGGCATTGGTGCCGGCAATCGCGTTCGGTCTTCCCGACAGGCTTCCGGACGACCTCGTCTGGATCACCAACGACGAAGATCCGACGTTCGCCGCGCCAGAAGCGAAGCGCGGCGGTACCTTTCGGACCTCGATGCAGTCGTTTCCGCTGACTCTCCGTCGGGTGGGCCCGGATTCGAACGGCGGATTCGCATCGTTTCTCCGGTACAACCAGATGAGCCTCGTGCAGTGGCATCCCGACACGCGCCGCCCGATTCCGTCGTTGGCCTCGCATTGGGCGTTCGATGCAGACGGCAAGACCGTGTACTACCGGATCGACGACGACGCGCGCTGGTCCGACGGCGTGCCGGTGACCGCCGCCGACTTCGAATTCACGCGCGACTTCATGCGATCTAAAGAGATAGTCGCGCCCTGGTACAACGACTACTACACGACGCAGGTGGTCGATATCCGCGCCTACGGCGACAGAATCGTCGGAGTGCAGGGCGCCGCGCCGAGGCCGCCCGAGGAGTTGATGTACGAATACGCCGTCGGTGTCGTGCCGAGGCACTTCCATAAGCTAGGTCCCAACTGGGTGGCCGATTACAACTGGAAGATCGAACCCAACACCGGGCCGTACCAGATCACCGATGTTCGTAAGGGACGGTACATCGAGCTCACACGGAATCCGAACTGGTGGGCGAACGATCGCAAGTACTATCGGCATCGATTCAACCCCGACAAGATCCGAATCAAAGTGGTGCGCGACCTCAATGTGGCCTTCCAACACTTCGTGAAAGGGGAGACGGATACGTTTGGGCTGCTGATTCCGCAGTTCTGGCACGAGAAGGCAAAGGGGCCCGTTTTCGACAATGGCTACGTAACTCGCTACTGGTTCTACAACGATCTGCCTCAGCCCTCATCGGGGATGTTCCTGAACGAAGACGACCCGATCCTGAAGGACCGCAACGTGCGAATTGCACTCGCATACGCGATGAACTTCGACAAGGTGATCCGAACCGTGCTCCGCAATGACTACGCGAGAATGCAAACGTTCAACGAGGGTTTTGGCGAGTACGACAACCATACGATTCACGCGCGCGAATTCGATCTGGCGAAGGCGAAGGAATACCTCGATGCCGCGGGTTGGCGTGAGCGCGGTCCCGATGGAATCCTCATGAAGGACGGGAAGCGGCTGTCGCTGCGCGTTACGTATGGATCGCCCTACAGCACCGATCGCCTCGTCGTGTTGCGCGAGGAAGCGAAGAAGGCGGGCATCGAACTGGAACTCGCGTTGCTCGACTCGGCGAGCGCGTTCAAGCAGATGCAGGAGAAGAAGCACCAGATCGCGTGGATGACGTGGGCTTCTCAAGGTATCTCTCCGGAGTATTGGCAGTTCTTCCATTCCGACAACGCGCACGTTCCTCAGACGAACAACCTGATGAACCACGATGATCCGGCGATGGACAAGCTGATCGACGCGTATCGCGCATCGTCCACGAAGAGTGAGCGCATCGAACTCGCGCAGCGACTGGAGCAGATGGTGTTCGATTCGGGCTCGGTGATCCCGAGCTTCAAGGTGCCCTACACGCGGGAAGCCGCGTGGAACTGGGTGAAGTTGCCCGAGTGGCTGGGTGCGCGCACCAGCGATCAGCTGTTCGATCCGTTGGAGCTCTCGGCCGGTGTGTACTCGGCCGGAGGACTGTTCTGGATCGACGTCGACGAGAAGCGTCGCATCCGGGCGGCGATGGCGGCGGGGGAGACATTCCCGCCGGTGCTCAAAAAGGACGAGACGTACAGGCGCCGCGATCTTGAATGACGTCGCGCTTCGTGTCGAAACGCTCGCGACCGAGTTCGTCGGAGACGAAACCACTGTGCGCGTTGTCGATGGAGTCAGCTTCGATCTCGTTGCGGGTACGACGCTCGGCGTAGTCGGTGAATCCGGATGCGGCAAGAGCGTCACGGCGCTGTCGATCATGGGGCTGCTGCCGAGGCCCGCCGGGCGTGTGGTTCAAGGTCGCATTCTGTTGAACGGTGTAGACCTTCTTCAATTGCCGATCGACGCGATGCGGAAAATCCGCGGACGACGCATCTCGATGATTTTCCAGGAACCGATGACCGCGCTGAATCCGGTGCAGCGCATCGGAATGCAGTTGATGGAAGTCATGCGCCTGCACGAAGACGTTGGCGATGCCGCGGCACTTCGACGGCGTGCTGTCGAACTGTTGACCGAGGTAGGAATTCCGGCACCCGAACTGCGGCTCGACGAGTATCCGCACCAACTTTCCGGCGGTATGCGGCAGCGCGTGTTGATCGCCATTGCGTTGGCGTGCCGTCCGGATGTGTTGATCGCCGACGAGCCCACGACGGCGCTCGACGTTACGATTCAGGCGCAGGTGCTCGAGCTGATCGAACGGCTGCGACAGCAACGCGGCATGTCGGTGATCTTCATTACGCACGATCTGGGCGTGATTGCGGAAATCGCAGATCAGGTTGCCGTGATGTATGCGGGACGGATCGTAGAGATGGCACCCGTCGAGGAGCTCTTCCAGCGCCCCTTGCATCCGTACACGCGCGGGTTGCTGGCATCGATGCCGCAGCTTCAGCAGCAGCCGAAATCTCGGCTGCCGACGATCCCGGGCATGGTTCCCTCACTCTCGGCGTTGCCTGCCGGCTGTCGATTCTCGAACCGGTGTGCGCACGCCACCGCGCTATGCGCCACTGAGCCCGCGTTGGAACAATCGAGTTCGGATCATCGGGTGGCGTGCCATCACTGGAAGACGCTGCCATGAGCGCGCCGCTGCTGGAGGTGCGCGGACTCACCAAACATTTTCCCGTGCGCGGTGGCGTATTGATGCGACGGGTAGGGTCGGTTCACGCCGTCGATGATGTTTCATTCAGCGTCAATCGTGGCGAAACGCTCGGACTCGTTGGTGAGTCGGGCTGCGGCAAGAGCACGGTCGGCAAGACCCTGCTGCGGCTGTTGGAGCCTTCAGCGGGGTCGATCTTTTTCGAAGGCACCGATATCACGCATCTGGCCGGAACGCAGTTGCGGGCGTTGCGCCGCGAGATTCAGATCGTGTTCCAGGATCCTTTCGAATCGCTGAACGCGCGCCATTCGGTAGGCCGAATTCTCGAGGAACCGTTCATCGTGCATCGTCTCGGCACCGCGGCGGAGCGTCGTCGTTGGGTGGCGGAGCTTCTGGATAGGGTTGGACTGTCGAGTGATGCAGCCCAGCGCTATCCGCACGAGTTCTCGGGAGGGCAGCGGCAACGCATCGGCATTGCCCGAGCAATTGCGTTGCGTCCGAAATTGATCGTCTGCGACGAAGCCGTCTCCGCGCTCGATGTTTCGATTCAGTCGCAGGTTCTGAATCTGCTGCTGACGCTACAGGCAGAAATGAACCTGGCGCTGATCTTCATCGCACATGACCTGGCGGTGGTGAAGCACATGTCGGACGACGTCGCGGTGATGTATCTCGGCCAGATCGTCGAGCGAGCAAGTGCGCGACAGATCTACCAGCGACCGCGGCACCCCTATACGCGCGCGCTGTTGTCGGCGATTCCGATCGCCGACCCGGTCAATCGCGACGCGCGCCGCCGCTCGCGCATCGTATTGCAGGGCGATGTGCCGTCGCCGCTCGTGCCGCCGGGCGGTTGTCGGTTTCATCCGCGCTGCGCGCACGCGCGTCCGGATTGCGCGACGCGCACACCGGTACTCGAAGCTGTCGTCGACGACTTCGGCGCGGATGTACGAGCGCCCTCGAATGGTGCGGTAGCGTGTCACTATTGGCGCGAAATCGCGGCCGGATACAACTCGCTTTCGTAACGAGCGGCGTTCGGTTGCTATTGTCGATGTCGGCCCATAGAGTCCTCTGTCATCCCCGGTTCAGGAACGCTTCATGACCATTCACGTGGCGCTGACGCATGAGACGCGCTACCAGTACGACCGCCCCGTTCAACTCGGTCCGCAGACCATCCGTTTGCGGCCGGCCGCGCACAGCCGCACCAACATCCTGAGCTATTCCTTGTCGGTCGAGCCGCGGAGCCATTTCCTGAACTGGCAACAGGATCCGTACGGGAACTTCCTTGCCCGCGTGGTTTTTCCGGAGCCGATCGAGTCGTTCGAAGTGAAGGTCGATCTCGTGGCGGATATGGCCGTGTACAACCCGTTCGACTTTTTTCTCGAACCGGATGCCGAGAAATATCCGTTCGTATACGAACCGCAACTGAAGCGTGAACTCGAGCCGTTTCTCGATGCGGCGCCGGCTGAGCCGGCGTTGCGCGCATGGCTGGACGCGTTCCCGAAGCCGAAAGCGCAGCCCACCGCCGATTTCCTGGTAGAGCTCAACCAGCGTCTTGCAGGAGAGATCGAGTATGTCGTGCGCATGGAACCGGGCATTCAGACGCCACAGGAAACGCTCACGCTGAAGCGCGGTTCGTGCCGCGACTCGAGCTGGCTGTTGGTACAGATTCTCCGTCACCTCGGGCTCGCGTCGCGGTTCGTCAGCGGATATCTGATCCAGCTCACGGCCGATGTGAAGTCCTTGGACGGTCCGTCGGGTACCACACACGACTTCACCGATCTGCACGCCTGGGCGGAGGCGTATTTGCCCGGTGCCGGTTGGGTCGGCCTCGATCCGACATCCGGCTTGCTCACCGGTGAGGGTCATATTCCACTGGCGTGCGCCCCACAAGCGCCGTCAGCAGCTCCAATCTCCGGATTGCTCGAGCCGTGCGAGATCGAGTTCGACTTCGACATGTCGGTGCAACGAATCGTCGAAACCGCGCGCGTCACGAAGCCGTACACGGCTGAACAATGGCAGCGTATCGATGCGCTGGGACATCGCCTCGATGCAGAACTCAAAGCAGAGGATGTACGCCTGACGATCGGCGGAGAACCCACCTTCGTATCAATCGATCACCCGGACGGTGAGGAGTGGAATACGTCTGCCACTGGCCCGACGAAGCGCGTGTTGGCAGCGCAGCTCATCGAGCGGTTGCGGGCGCGCTTCGCTCCGGAAGGTCTGCTGCATTTCGGGCAAGGCAAGTGGTACCCGGGTGAGCAGCTGCCGCGCTGGGCATTCGCGTTGTACTGGCGCGGTGACGGCAAACCGCTGTGGCGCGATCAGGCGTACGTTGCCAACGAAGCCGTCGACTATGCCCCAACGAGCGCACAGGCGCGCGCGTTCATAGAGGGAATTGCGCGGCGACTCGATCTGCCGGTGCAGGCGCCCGTTGCCGCATACGAAGACCCCTGGTACTTCACGTCGCAAGAGCGCCGCCTGCCGGAAAACCTCGATCCGCTCGACAACAAGCTCGACGACCCGATGGCACGCGACCGTCTTGCCAGGGTGTTCGAGCGCGGTCTTGGTACTCCCGTGGGCTTCGTG
The DNA here is from genome assembly GCA_041739525.1 of Pseudomonadales bacterium. GTDB lineage: Bacteria > Pseudomonadota > Gammaproteobacteria > Pseudomonadales > Azotimanducaceae > DATJGR01. Next base: position 30,827 of record JBGSNQ010000111.1, read on the forward strand.
CTGCCGGTACAGCGCTGGCAGGCGGCACACGACCGGCGACGCTGGTTGACGGAATCCTGGTCGACGCGAGCGAAGCGGTTGTTGCTGTTGCCGGGAGAGTCGCCCGTCGGCTATCGGCTACCACTGCCGTCGCTACCGCATCTTCCGCCGTCGCGTTACCCGAGGGTCATCCCAGCGGACCCGTTCGAACCACGAGAGGAACTACCGGTGCCTGATCCGCATCGCCAGCCGTTTCTGGCCGGCGGTTGGACACGCGATCACGATCGTGAGCGGGCGCGGACGATCGCGAACCAACGGGACCTCGAAGGGGTGGCGCCCGTGCGCACTGCTCTCGTCGTCGAGCCGCGTGGCGGTCGTTTGAACGTGTTCATGCCACCCGTGGATACCGTGGAGGACTACCTCGATCTGGTTGCGGCGGTGGAGGACACGGCCGCTGAGTTGATGATGCCGGTGCATCTGGAAGGTTATGGACCACCGTCGGATCCGCGACTGAACGTCATCAAAGTGACGCCCGATCCCGGTGTCATCGAGGTCAACATCCATCCGTCACACGGTTGGGACGAGATGGTGGCGACGACGCATGCGATCTACGAGGAAGCGCGTCTCACGCGGCTGGGCACGGAGAAGTTCATGCTCGACGGCCGCCACTCCGGAACAGGCGGCGGCAACCACGTGGTGCTCGGCGGCCCAACCGCTGCCGACAGTCCGTTCCTGCGGCGTCCGGATCTGCTGCGCAGCCTGATCACTTACTGGCAGCACCATCCGGCGCTGTCGTACCTTTTCTCCGGAATGTTCATCGGGCCCACGAGCCAGGCACCGCGGGTCGATGAAGCGCGCCACGACGGTCTGCACGAACTCGAACTCGCCTTTACCGAAGTGCCGAATCGAGACAACGGCACGCCGCCGCCATGGCTCGTGGATCGGATCTTTCGCAATCTGCTGATCGACGTCACCGGCAATACGCACAGGTCCGAGATCTGCATCGACAAGCTGTATTCGCCTGACGGGCCAACAGGGCGGCTCGGTCTGGTCGAATTCCGCGCGTTCGAGATGCCGCCGCACGCCCAGATGAGCCTCGCGCAACAACAACTGCTGCTGGCGTTGGTGGCGCGTTTCTGGAAGGCGCCGTACGAACGCGATCTCGTGCGTTGGGGAACGTTGCTGCACGATCGCTTCATGCTTCCGCACTTCGTGTGGCAAGACCTTGCCGAGTTGATCCGCGACATGAATCAAGCGGGATATCCGCTGGAACTCGATTGGTTTGCACCGCATTTCGAGTTCCGCTTCCCACGCTACGGGGAAATCCGCTACGGCGACATGATGCTCGAACTGCGCCAGGCGTTGGAGCCTTGGCATGTGATGGGAGAGGAGGGCGCGCCCGGTGGTACCGTGAGATACGTTGACTCGTCGCTGGAACGCCTGCAGGTGAAAGTGACCGGCTACACTTCAGAACGATTCATCATTGCGTGCAACGGTTGTGCCGTGCCGATGCGTGCGACGGATGTAAACGGCGAACACGTCGGCGGCATCCGCTTCCGAGCTTGGCGACCTGCAGCGAGCCTGCACCCCACGATCGGTATCGATGCGCCGCTGGTGTTCGATGTGTACGATCGCTGGACGCAGCGCGCGGTGGCTGGTTGCACGTATCACGTCGCGCATCCTGGAGGCAGGAACTTTGAGCATTTCCCCGTGAACGGCAACGAGGCGGAGAGTCGCCGCCTCTCTCGCTTCTTCGCGTTCGGGCACACCGCCGGTCCGCGCCCTGAACCGCGTTCGATCGTGCGTCCCGAGTTCCCGCACACGCTCGACTTGCGGTGGAGTTGATTTGATCGAGGCAGCCGACGATCGAGGCGTTGATCCGATGGTGGCGGGCTATCGTCCGCCATCGGACGTCTATGACGAGATGATGGCGCGCGATGGAACGTTGCGCCCGCACTGGCGCACGTTCATCGACGGTCTCAACGCGATGGGCGGCGAAGGGCGCCTCCATGCGGCGGAAACCGCCGCGCGGATGCTGCACGAAAACGATGTGACTTATATTGCCCACGGCACCGAAGGTGATACCGCGCGGCAATGGCGCCTCGACATGCTGCCGCTGATCATGGCGCCGGGAGAGTGGCACGCCCTGGAAGTCGGACTCGTCCAGCGCGCACGATTGTTGAACATGATCGTTGCGGATGTGTATGGGCCGCAGCAGCTGCTGAAATCGCGTTCGATTCCTCCGGCGCTGGTGTTCGGCAATCCCGAGTTCCTGTTGCCATGTCATGGCGTGGCCGCGCGCGACGGCACCTTTTTGCATCTGTTGGCATTCGACCTGGGTCGTTCTCCCGACGGGCAATGGTCGGTATTGAGCAGTCGTACGCAATCTCCTGCGGGAGCCGGTTACGCGCTCGAGAACCGCATCATTACGTCGCGTTGCCTGCCGGACATGTTCGAAGCGTGTAACGTGCACAGGCTCGCGTCGTTTTTCGGTGGATTCAGCGAACAGCTGCTGCATCTGGGCGGTCGCGACGATCATCTGGCAGTAGTGCTGTCACCCGGTCCGGGCCGCAGTTACTTCGAACACGCGTTCCTCGGTCGTTACCTCGGCTATCCCGTGGTCGAAGGTGCGGATCTGACGGTTCGGGCGGGACGCGTCTACCTGAAGACGCTCGAAGGCTTGAAGCCGGTCGAGTTGATACTGCGCCGCGTCGAATCGAACCAATGCGATCCGCTTGAATTGCGTGTCGATTCAAGCGTCGGCGTCGCGGGGCTACTACAGGCCGCGCGGCAGAACGAAGTCGTTATTGCGAACTCCATCGGCAGCGGCGTAGTCGAGAACGAAGCGATCATGAGTTTCCTGCCGAGCCTTTCGCGCCAGGTGCTGGGAGAAGACCTCAAGATCCATAGCGTTCCGACGTGGTGGTGCGGCAATCCGGCCGATCGTGCTCACGTACTCGCGCACCTCGACGACCTTGTTGTGCGTCGCTCGTTTGCGTCCCGTTCGTTGATCGCGAGTGGTAGCCGTGGCTCGCTGACGTCCGAATTCGGGGGCCTCTCCGGGGGTACCGTAAGGGAAATGATCGAACGCCAGCCGCATCAGTTCGTCGCACAGGAACCGATACAGCTTTCAACGGCGCCTTTTTGGTCCGGTGAAGGATTGGTGCGCGCAGAGCCGTTGACCTTGCGCGTGTTCGTCGCGGCAACCAAGGATGGCTATCGCGTGATGCCCGGCGGGCTCGCGCTGCTGACCCGTGACGGTGATGTGCGCGCGCAGCGCGCGACATCGGATTACAGCAAGGACGTGTGGGTGCTCTCCGACGAATCGGTCGATACATTCAGTTTGTTGGGTCGTTCGTTGCAGGCAACGGCCCTGCGCCGGTCGGACCGTGATCTGCCGAGCCGCGCCGCCGACAATCTGTATTGGCTGGGGCGCTATCTGGAGCGCGCAGAAGGGGCTGTGCGACTCTACCGCAGCCTGTTCAGCTATCTTTCGGGCGAGAGCGCAGGCAACGATCCCTCGACGCTCGATACGCTCGCGCGGCTGCTCGTGTCGCAAGAACGGCTGACGGCGCGCAGGGCGAGGCGCGCAACCGTCGATGGCGCGAGAGCGGTTGAACAGGAGTTGTGGCAGGTTCTATTCGATCCGGAATCGCCTGACGGTTTGGCAAAGGTGCTCGGAAACGTGGGCAGAACTGCAGAACTGGTGCGAGAGCGCCTCTCCGCCGACTCGTGGCGCATCCTCGAGAGCCTTACGCGCACGCCGGAGGTGCCATGGCGCGCCCATGTCATCGGCGATGCGGTGAAGCTGTTGAACACGATGATTCAGAACCTCTCTGCGATCACCGGCCTCATTCAGGAAAACATGACGCGCGGCTACGGCTGGCGGCTGCTCGACATGGGCCGCAGAATCGAACGTACGCGGTACGCTGCACGGCTGATTCGCGGAATCACGACGCAAGGTGAACCGGCCGAGACCGGAATACTGAACCTGCTGCTCGAACTCGTTGACAGCACGATGACGTACAGGTCGCGCTACAAGGCGATCCCACAGTTGCCTGCCGTGCTCGACCTGGTGATGGCCGACGAGAGTAATCCACGGTCGTTGATCTTCCAGATCCACGAGATCGAAGAGCATCTAAAGGTGATGCCCCTCGAGCAGGAATCCGGGCCGATCAGCGCTGCGCAGAAGATCGTCATCAGCCTGCTGGCGGAGCTGCGGCTGTGTGACGTTAAGAGACTATCGGTCGTGCGCAGCCGTGCAGGAAAGCGCACGCATCTCGATCGCGTGTTGACACGTTTGGAATTCGGCGCCGACGATCTGTCGGAGGTCATTGAAGGCACTTACTTCAGCCATTCGCTGGAACGGCAGATCTCGGGTTCAGGCCGCTCAGGTACGTCAACGTGATCTACGACATCACGCACGATACGACCTTCGATTACGCGCAGCCAGTCAGTGTTTCGCACCAGTTGTTGCGGCTGGCGCCGCGTGAATCCCCCCGACAGAAACCGTTGTACAGCCGCTTGATCGTCGAGCCTGCTCCGGTGATGCGGAATACACGCAACGACTTCTTCGGCAACGAGATTACGTATCTCACCGTGCAGATGCCGCACTCGCGGCTGAAGATTCGCAGTGCATCTCGCGTCGAAGTGCAGCCGGTCGACGCGGCACTGCTGAATCTCGGCCCCTCCTGGGAGGAAGTTGCTGCGGAGCTCGACCCTCCAAAGAGCAAGGCAGCCCTCGATGCCAGTCAGTTTGCGTTCGCATCGCCTTACATCGATGTCGATGACGGCGTGTACACGTTCGCCATGGAAGCGTTCAAGCCGCGCCAACCGTTTCTGACCGCGGTAATGGATCTGACTGCGAAGATCTATCACGAATTCGTCTACGAGGGCGGCGTGACGGACGTGTGGACGCCGGTGAGCGAGGTGCTGGCGAAGCGGCGCGGCGTTTGCCAGGACTTCGCGCACCTCGAGATTGCAGCTTTGCGCAGCCTCGGACTGCCCGCGCGCTACATGAGCGGCTATCTTCTCACCCATCCGGCTGAGGGGAAGGAACGACTCGTCGGTGCCGATGCGTCGCATGCGTGGATTGCAGTCTGGTGCCCGGATTTTGGTTGGGTCGAATTCGATCCGACCAACAATCTGATGCCGTCTGACGAGCACATCGCGCTAGCGTGGGGACGCGACTACGGCGATGTGAGCCCGACAACCGGCATCATCGTGGGCGGCGGAGCGCACACGGTTGCGGTGGGCGTCAACGTGGAATCCGTTACCGGTTGAACGGGATCGGGTTTTCCTTCGGTCGCTGATTTCGTGGCTTCTGCGCTCACTTTTGCATCGTGATTCGCATCTGCCGATCCCGCGGCGCCCGCGAGGAGGATCACGAGTTGGCCGAGCGAAGTCGCTTGAGCGCCGCGTCGAGCTGGGTCGTCGGTTCACCTCGTTCCCGGCAATGGCGGATAGCGGTTGCGGTCTTGCTGGGCGGCTGTTCCGGCGCGATGCGTGTGCCGACTGGGTTCGATCGGCGAACCGCGCCAGAGCACCAGCCTCTTCGTCGCGATGGCGTCGAAGAAGAAAATCAACGCCGCGTAGCAGATTGCGGCCTGTTCATCGTATGCCTCTGCTCCACCAACTGCTCTCGATCTGCCACCGTAGGATGCGGCTGAAAAAGGGGTTTGCGCCGGTCGGCAGGCTGCGGTAGAAACTACGTCCGCACGGGAGGGAGCCATGATGTCAACAGCGCGACCCGATCCCGTTTCACTTCAGTTTTACGATGACGTCGCGCCGCTTGTAACCGAACTCGGCCGGGCGATGTGCGTGGCGCTCGACCAGGGACATGCAGTCCTTTGCGCCGTGTCGGATTCGACCCGGCTGATCCTGGAGGAGCAACTCACTAAACGCGGGATCGACGTATCCGACGTTCGGACTCGCGGACAGTACGTCCATCTCGATGCCGCAGGTGTGTTGGCGGAGATCACACGCAAAGGCAGACCCGATCGAACTCGCTTCGATGATGCGGTTGGATGTGAGGTCGAGAGTCTCGTCAATGAGTATCCCGGCGTTTGGATGTACGGCGAACTTGCCGCCATCATGTGGACGCAAGGCCACGAACGGGGAGCCATCGAGGTCGATCGGTTGTGGGCGTCCCTCGCGGAGACGTCGCCGGTGGTGTTGTGTGCAGCCTTTGGCGTTGAGGCGATGTCGTGGCCGATCGTCGCTAAAGCTCTACAGGTCGAAGTGGCTGAGCAAATTCGTGCGCTTGCCAAGGGCAGCCCAATTGGACTGGCGATTCACCGCGGCCCAACGGTTGAGTGAACGCGCGTACGCGCCAGCGACAAGCCCCGCTCACATTGGCAGCGCCGTACCGAGGGCATGCTCGATCGCTTCTCGAAACGAAAGACCGCGGTTGATTCGAGCAATCAACGTTCGGTAGTTGATCTCGAGCTCCTGCAACCAGGTAGACAGGGGGCATGGTCCTGCCGTCGATGAGAGAGTTTTGGTGTCTCCGCAGGCCGAACACAATTCACGCGACGACCACGGTTGCCAGTAGCTGATCATGCCCGTAGTCCTTGATCGTTCGCGGAGTGTTCAGCCGCGGGTCTGTTAAGCCTTCTGAACGTCGCGGCCGCCACACTTCGGGCAACGGACTGGGTAGAGCGGCCGGCGATCGCGCTCTGCTTCTCTACGCTCTCGATCGGTCAGAAGCTCGACCGGAAAACTGCAACGCGCATTGGCACCCAGTCGGGAACGGGCGCGAGCGTGTCCAAGAAACTACTCGATCTGACCTGCTGTGCGGGAAGCGCGTCGTTCCAAGTCAAAGCATGCGTGCACTCACGCTGCACTTTGGAGGTTTCGCGTCAGTCGGGCGAAATCTCGAAAAATCCAGTGTCTTAATTGGTCGGAGTGAGAGGATTTGAACCTCCGGCCCCCACGTCCCGAACGTGGTGCTCTACCAAGCTGAGCTACACTCCGATGCCCAAGGCGCAAAGGCCGCGTATTCTAATGTGGGCCCCAGCCGAATCCAACAGCAAACGCACCTCGATCGACGTGTGAGTCGATTAGTTGAGGCGCGAGACGCAGAAGTGAGCGAGGTGGGCGAGTGCGTCGCGGTATTTGCCGCTGGGAATTTCCGCTAACAGGTCGATCGCGCGCTGTGCCTGCACTTCTGCTTCGTGGCGTGTTCGATCAAGCGCACCACAACGCTTCACTGCAAGGATGACGTCGGCCAATGCCGCGCTCGATCGCGTTTCGATTGCTTCTCGAACGATCATCCGATCGGCGTTCGAGCCGTGACGCAGAGTGTGGATGAGCGGCAACGTCAGTTTTCCTTCGGCCAGATCGTCGCCCGCATTCTTGCCCATCACCGCGGGATCGCCGGCGTAGTCGAGCCAGTCGTCGACGAGTTGATATGCGAGACCCAGCGTGAGGCCGTAGTCGCGAAGGGCGTTGATCGGAGCTTCGTCGCGGCTTACCAGCACGGCCGCGGTTTGCGATGCGGCTTGAAACAACATCGCCGTCTTCGCGCGGATGACGTTGAAGTAGTCGGCTTCGCTGACTTCGGCCTTGCCGATGTTGGCGAGTTGCTGAACCTCGCCTTCGGCGATGACGTTGGTCGCATCTGACAGAATCGAGATGATGTCGATGCGGCCGAGTTCGACCATCAGCTGAAACGCCCGCGAGTAGAGAAAGTCTCCCACCAGAACGCTGGGTGCATTGCCCCAGAGGTGGTTCGCAGTGGCGCGACCCCGGCGCAGATCGGACCGGTCGACAACGTCATCGTGCAGCAGCGTCGCGGTGTGCAGGAATTCGATGATCGCGGCCAGTTTGATGTGGTCGGTACCGTTGTAACCAAGGGATCTCGCACTAAGAAGAACGAGCAGCGGACGCAGACGTTTGCCGCCGCTATCGATGATGTGCCTGCCGATCTCCTCGACCAGGCCGACGTCGGAGGTGAGGCGGCGAGGGATCAGCGCGTTCACCGCGTCGAAGTCACTTGCCACGAGCGCGTACACACCTTTGATGTCGGGCGGTGAGGTCGTCGCGTTGAGTTGGGATGTGCCGGCTGTACTAGTGGGCATGTGGCGTGCCATTTCCGGCGTGTCGCTCGTTGTATTGAGTATTCTTTGCCCGTAGAATTACGCGCCTTTTGCGGGCGCCCCTGCTTGTAGGTAGCAAGAGGGGTCGGGGCCATTGTAATACAGACTTCCCTCTAGCAGTCCCTAGAATGCGGATCGTCTCCAGGAGCTTGGTATATGTTTGCGGTATTCAAGAGTGGTGGCAAGCAACACCGCGTCAGTGAAGGTGAAGTGGTGCGGCTCGAACTGATCGATGCGGAACCGGGTGCGTCGCTCACGTTCGATGAAGTGCTGCTTGTTGCTGAAGGCGACAACGTCTCCGTCGGCGCCCCCTATGTCGCGGGCGGGAAGGTGACGGCAGAAGTCGTCGGACACGATCGCCACGACAAAATCCGCATCATCAAATTCCGTCGCCGCAAGCACTACATGCGTCGAGCAGGGCACCGTCAGTGGTACACCGACGTCCGCATCACCGGAATCAAAGGCTAGGAGTCGTTTCATGGCACACAAAAAAGCAGGCGGAAGTACACGTAACGGCCGCGATTCTCATTCGAAACGACTCGGCCTGAAGAAGTTCGGCGGTGAAATCGTCGTTGCCGGGAACATCATCGTTCGCCAGCGCGGCACGCAATTCCACCCCGGTGCGAATGTTGCGTGTGGTCGCGACCACACTCTCTTCGCGACGGCGGACGGTCAGGTGAAATTCGAAGAGAAAGGCCGCCGCAAGCGTCGGCTCGTCAGCGTGGTTGCTGCCGAGGCGTAAAACTCCGCCGCCCACAGCGGCAAGGCGTTTCGTTCCATGCAGTTCGTCGACGAAGCCACGATCCAGGTTGAAGCCGGCCGGGGCGGCAAAGGCGCGTGCTCGTTTCGCCGCGAGAAATACATCGCAATGGGCGGCCCTGACGGTGGCGACGGCGGTGACGGCGGCGATGTGGTACTCGAAGCCGACGCGTCGCTCAATACGCTCATCGACTTCCGTTACCAGTCCCGTTACCGGGCTGAGCACGGAGCATCGGGCCATTCGAAGGACATGACTGGTCGTTGCGGCAAGGATCTGGTGATCCGCGTGCCGAGCGGCACAACGGTCGTAGATGAAGATACGCTCGAGATCCTCGGCGACATGGCGACGAGCGGTGGTCGCCTGGTGGTTGCGCGCGGTGGTGGCCACGGTTTCGGCAACACCCACTACAAATCCTCGACCAATCGTGCACCGCGAAAAACGACGCCCGGATTTCCCGGCGAGATCCGTCGGCTGCGCCTGCAACTGAAAGTGCTAGCAGACGTTGGTCTGTTGGGCATGCCGAACGCAGGAAAGTCGACGCTGCTCGCGCGCGTTTCAGCGTCGCGGCCGAAGATCGCCGACTATCCCTTCACTACTCTCACACCGAACCTGGGCGTAGTCCGTATCGGCGAGGAGCGCAGCTTCGTCATGGCCGACATTCCGGGCCTCATAGAAGGCGCCGCAATGGGCGCCGGTCTCGGCACACAGTTTCTGCGTCACCTTGCGCGTTGCCGTGTTCTGCTGCATCTGATTGAGGTGGCGCCGCTCGACGGAAGCGATCCGGTCGAGAATGCGCGCGCCATAGAAGCTGAAGTGGAAAGCTATAGTCCGACACTGATGCGACGACCGCGTTGGGTGGTGATGACCAAGGCAGACGTCACGACCGCGGATGAAAAGGAGCGGGTGCTCGATTCGATGCGCGAAGCGTTTCCGAATCGTCCTATGTTCGCCATCTCGGCAGTCAGCGGCGAGGGGATCGATGTGCTGACGACTGCGCTGATGCGGCACATCGAGGCTAGCCGCAACTCGCTGTCCGAGGACGTCGAGCTGGCCGCGGCCGAAGCTGCGCTCGACGCAGAGATTGCAGCAGACGTTCTGCGCCAGTCGCTTGCTCGACGGCCGCAGCGCCCGTCCGGAGCCGAACCGGATCCCGACCCGGTCGACGACTCCGAAGTCGAAGTCATTTATCGCGCAGAATGACCACTTGAGCGAGGAACTCGAAGAACGTCGGCGTTTGCGCGATCACGGCCGTTGGGTGGTGAAAATCGGCAGTTCGCTGCTGACCGCCGAAGGGCAGGGCATCGATCGTGACGGAATTCAACGCTGGGCAGGCGAGATCGCACGATTGGTTGCCGAAGGCTGCGAAGTGGTGCTCGTAACGTCGGGTGCCGTTGCAGAGGGATGCAGTCGACTCGGGTTTCGCGAACGTCCCACCGCGATTCACGAACTTCAGGCCGCGGCCGCTGTCGGTCAGATGGGGTTGATCGAGGCATACGAAACGGCGTTTCAGCGCCACGGATTACGAACGGCTCTCGTGTTGCTGACGCACGACGATCTGTCGAATCGGCAACGCTATCTGAACGCAAGAACGACGCTTCGAACGCTGCTCGAGCTCGGTGTCGTTCCGGTGATCAACGAGAACGATACGGTGGCGACCGACGAAATTCGTTTTGGCGACAACGACACGTTGGGCGCGCTCGTCACCAATCTCGTTGAGGCGCACGTGCTCGTGTTGCTCACCGATCGCGACGGTCTGTACGAATCCGACCCCGATGTAGATCCCAATGCACCACTGGTTCGTTTCGCACGCGCCAACGACAACCGTCTGGTAAAAATGGCTGGAAACGTTGCAGGTTCGGTCGGCGTGGGTGGGATGGCGACAAAGATCGGTGCGGCTCGCGTGGCGGCACGTTCCGGCGCACACACGATGATCGCGAACGGCGCCACTGTGGATGTGTTGGTGAGGTTGCGCGGTGGAGAATCTATCGGCACGTTGCTTGCGCCGGACGTAGAAGTTCTGCTCGCGCGCAAACGCTGGATCGCGGGACAGCTGAAGACGAAAGGAGAGCTGGTGCTCGACGCAGGCGCCGTACGCGTGTTGCGCCATGGCGGAAAGAGCCTGCTACCGGTTGGTGTAACCGCTACGCACGGTAAGTTTGCGCGCGGTGAGGTAGTGCTGTGTCTGGATCCCGACGGTGGCGCGGTGGCCAAGGGTCTCGTCAACTACTCGAGCGACGAAACCCAGAAGATCCTCGGTTGTTCTACCCGCGACATTGAGGGGCGCCTGAGCTACGTGCGGGAGCCCGAGCTGATGCATCGGGACAACCTGGTGTTGCTTTGACAGCCTCAGCCCGTCAGGGCTTTGACTTGCGCGTTCATCCGGGCCTTATGGCGAGCCGCCTTGTGGCGGTGGATGATGCCTTTCGTGACCATACCGTCGATCACTGGAATCGCGGCCGTCAGCGCGGCTTGCGCATCTGCCTTGTTGCCGCTTGCGATGGCTGCTTGAGTGCGTTTGATGGACGTCCGCACCATCGAGCGCTGACTCGCGTTCTGACGGCGGCGTTTTTCGCTTTGTCGCACGCGTTTGCGAGCGGATGCGCTGTTAGCCAAGCTGATCTCCTCGAGAATTCGGGAAAAAATGAAGCGCGGTAATATGCCGTCGGGGCAGGCGAGTGTCAACAAACGACGGTGACGAACAGAAACGCGACGTCCCATCGTCGTCGGCGATAGACGAGGATCCACCGGCGCAAGAAACGCAGAACCTCGGCCGTCACGGCAGCGTTGTGGCCGGTATGACATTTCTGTCGCGCATTTCCGGATTGGCTCGCGACATGGTGCTGTCGTACTTCATCGGTGCAACGCCGGCGGCCGATGCGTTCTTCGTTGCGTTCCGCATTCCGAATTTCTTCCGGCGTCTCTTCGCTGAAGGTGCGTTCTCGCAAGCCTTCGTTCCGGTGCTGGCGGGCTATCGCAATCGCGGTCCCATGGAACAGATGCGCGAGTTCGTCGCGGTGATGGGCGGCAACTTCACCGTCGTGATGACCGCGATGAGCCTTCTGGGCGTCGTCGCGGCACCGCTGTTCGTGATCATCTTCGCGCCCGGCTTTCGCAGCGACCCTGTGCGGCTCGACATGACCGCGGACATGCTCCGAATCACGTTCCCGTATCTCGGCTTCATTTCGCTGACGGCGTTTGCCGGGGCGCTGCTGAACAGTTTTCATCGGTACGCGATCCCCGCGTTCACGCCGGTCTGGTTGAACCTCACCATGATCGTCGCCGCGGTTTTCGTGGCACCCACTTTCGAAACACCCGTGATGGCGTTGGCGTGGGGCGTGTTTGCGGCAGGACTCATCCAGTTGCTGTTTCAGGTGCCGGCGCTGCGCGGTATCAACATGTTCCTTCGGCCGCGAGTCGAACTGAGCCATCCCGGTGTAAAGAAGGTTGGGCGATTGATGGTGCCCGCGATCTTTGCGGGCTCGGTCAGCCAGATCAACGCGCTGGTCGACTCGATAATCGCGTCGCTGCTCGCGTCGGGGAGCATCTCCTGGCTCTACTACTCAGACCGCTTGATGGAACTGCCCGTGGGTATTGTGGCGGTCACGATTGCGACCGTCCTGCTCCCGAACCTTTCGCGCCTCAGTTCGAAGGATGATCTGGCGGCGTTCGATCGTACGGTTGATTGGGGCGTGCGCACGTGTCTGCTGTTCGGCGTTCCGGCCGCCGCCGCGCTGTACGTCCTGGCAATGCCGCTGATGGCAACGGTGTTCTTTCACGGCGCGATGACGCCGTTCGACGTTGCGATGGCGTCGTTGTCACTGCAGGCGTTTTCCGTAGGGCTGCTTGGTTTCTGCCTCGTCAAAGTGGCAGCGCCTGCCTACTTCGCGCGCGAAGACACACGCACGCCGTTCCGCATAGCCCTAGTGACGGTCGCGCTGAACATCGTTGTCAGCCTTGCGCTGTTTCGTGTGATGGGACACGTAGGCGTCGCGCTTGCCACGACCATCGCCGCGATCGTTCAGTCGTACTTGTTGTTGCGGGGGACGATTCGTCGCGGCCTCTATCGTCCTGGACGCGCGTTTGCGGTGTTTGCCGGGAAGGTGATGGCCGCCACCGTGGCGATGGTAGTGGTGCTCAATCTGGCGTCGCCGCCAGACGCCAGTTGGCTGCACCTTTCTTTGTATCACCGCACGTTATGGATGGCGGCATTGTGCGCACTCGGCGGAGGGGTCTACTTCGCCGTGATGCTGCTCGCCGGTTTCCGACTGAGAGACCTGCGTTATCACGTTTGAGCCGTGCGTATAATGCGGCGCACGTCTGCATCCATCCTTTCCTTCGGGTCATTCATGGAGATCATTCGCGGCCAACACAACATCCGTCCTGAGCATCGGGGCTGCGTCGCGACGATCGGTAACTTCGACGGTGTGCATCACGGCCATCAGCTGTTGCTGGCGCACCTGAATGCGAAGCGCGACGAGCTTGCTGCGCCGAGCGTACTGATTACGTTCGAGCCGCTACCGCGAGAGTACTTCGGCGGCGGCGTCAAACCGGGCCGGCTGACCCGCTTCCGCGAAAAGGTGACGTTGCTGATGCGCACCGGCATCAATCGGATGATCTGCCTGCCGTTCAATGAACAGGTGTCGCAGATCACGGCGTCATCGGTCATCGAAGACTTTCTGGTGGGTCAACTCGGTGTTCGCTATGTGGTCGTCGGAGACGACTTTCGCTTCGGCCGCGGCCGCGAAGGCGACTATGCGATGTTGAAGCACGGCGGCGACCGGCTTGGTTTCGACGTCAGCCACATCGGCACGCTGACGTTCGATCACGAGCGTGTGTCCAGCTCGCGGATACGCGAGGCGTTGGCGGGGGGCGACATCACGCTCGCCGAGAAACTGCTCGGACATCGTTTCTTCATCATGGGTCACGTGATCTACGGCCGGCAGCTCGGCCGGCAACTTGGCGTGCCGACCGCGAACATTCGCCTGAATCGGTATCGCGCGCCGCTCGAAGGTGTGTTCGCAGTGACGGCGAGCGGGCTCGATCGAACATACGAAGGTATTGCGAACGTCGGGATTCGGCCGACGATCGGTGGAAAGGAACCGTTGCTCGAAGTGCATCTGTTCGACTTTGCCGGTGATGTTTATGGCCGCCTTTTGACCGTGAACTTCAGACACAAGTTGCGTGATGAACGGCAGTTCCCGTCGCTGGATGCGCTCAAAACTCAAATCGCTGACGATATCTCCGAGGCGCGCGCGTGGTTCAGGAGAGCGAATGGTTAAATGGCTTGGATTGGCGGGCGTCGTTTGGATGCTCGATCGAGTAACGAAAGGAATCGTCAACAGCACGATGGCGCTGGGGCAGGAAGTGCCGCTGCTGCCCGTCTTCAGCTGGGTGCGTCTACACAATGAAGGCGCGGCGTTCAGCTTTCTCGCAACTCAAAGCGGCTGGCAGCGTTGGGTGTTGGCCGGGCTCGCGGTCGCGTTCTCGACGTACCTGGTGCTCGAAATTCGGCGTCTGCCCGCAACGGACAAGCTGTTGGGCTGGGCTTACGGATTCGTGCTGGGTGGGGCGCTCGGCAACTTGTGGGACAGGGTCGTGCATGGCTACGTCGTCGACTTCGCACTGGCGCACTACGACGGCCACTACTTCCCTGCATTCAACGTTGCGGATTCGGCGATTTCGATCGGCGCCGTGTTGTGGATTGCGTCCATGTGGCGTGACTCGCGTCGCGAACGCGCTGCCCGCGCGATCTGACGGGCAAATGACCGCCGTTGGGCCTGATACTCGTGTCACGCTGCATTTCTCGATCCTTCTCGAGACCGGCGAAGAGGTCGACTCGACCCGGCGGTCGCGTCCGGCGACTTTTACTGTAGGTGACGGAAGCCTTCTGCCGGGGTTCGAGCAAGCATTGTTCGGCTTATCCGCGGGTGCGGACGAGCAAATTCTCATCCCCGCACGGGACGGCTTCGGCGAGCAGCGCGAGGAGAACCTCCGCTTCATGCCGATTGCGCAGTTTGCGGCCGATCTGGTTCCGGAACCTGGCCTGGTGGTGTCGTTTGCGGGGCCGGGAGGAGAGCTCCCCGGCGTCGTCCGGTCGGTGGAAGGCGAACTGGTCGTGGTCGACTTCAACCACCCCCTCGCGGGCAAGAACCTGATCTTCGACGTCTCTATTCTGAAGGTCGAGGCGCTTTCCCGCTGATTCCGCCCAATTCCGCTCATCGGTCGAATCCGACCGTTCGGCGGAGGTCTGTTGGGCCGCTCTCGACGCGCCGATAAAGTCCGGCAGGGCGAATAAAGGCATCAATATGCGTGCGCGCGGATTCACTCTCGTCGAGTTGCTGGTGGCGCTGGCGATCATGGCGATCATCTCTGCCATCGCTGTACCCATATATACCCAGTACAGCGTTCGTACGCAGCGAACGAATGCCGAGAAGGACCTGATGCTCTGTGCGCAAAGCATGGAGCGGCTAGCGAGCGGGACCTTCACATATGCCGGTCATGTCGGCGGCGGAGACACAGGAGCGGTCACTGCCAACATCTGTGTGCCGACGACAACCATGTACTCGGTGGTCGTAACTGCCGCGAATGCGAACACGTTCACGATTCGCGCTACCCCCACATCGGGACCGGTAGTGGGGAACGGCATGCTTGAAATCGATGCGAGCGGGGCGCAGCGATGGGACCAAAACAACGATGGGGACTTCGGTGACACGAACGAAACCGGGTGGGCGCACTAATAGGGGACGTCCGTCCGTTGGGCCGGCGCTACATTCTGGTTACACCGCTCATCCGTCAGGAACCTTCCATTCATCGGCGTTTGCTTTCATCGCGGCGAGGCTTCCATAGACTGGCTCGCGACCCGTCATGGGAAGTAGCGATGTCGGTCCCGAACCGAATATCGAGTGAGTGACGAGGATATGAGACGAGCTGCAAGGTCATTTGAATCGCATCCTGCGCACCAGCGCGGCATCACGATCATCGAGATCATGGTCACACTAGCCATCGCGGCGGTGTTGATCGGGTTGGCGGTGCCGGCATTCAACGCGTTCGTCGCGCAGCGAACACTGACTGCGCAGGTGAACGATTTCCTGGTAACCATGCAATACGCGCGCAGTGAAGCCGGTCGACGCGGCACTACCGTGTCGGTGCAAGCCATTGATGCAAGTGGCGCCGCGAATGAGTGGGGTCCGGGTTGGTGCGTGGTCGTCGGTACTCCCGGCGCGTGCCCCAACGATGGAACAGAGCTGCGAGTGTTCAACGCGCTGGGTGCGAACACGCTCGATGCTACCGGTGACCTCGATGGTGAAGCGGTTCTGGCCTTCAACTCACGGGGCCAGCGTGTCCTTCCGGACCCAGCGGGGGCACCGGGCACGCTCACGCTGAACCTGTGTAACCCGAACGAACACGTTGGTCGCGAGATCTCGATCAGCGCGATCGGACGTGTTTCTTCCCGTGAACCTCCCGTGGCTACTTTGGACTGCAGCCCATGATGAATATGAGAACGGCGCGCGGATTCTCGATGATCGAGTTGCTGGTGGCGGTGCTCGTAATGGGCATCGGCGTGCTCGGCATCACCGGGCTGCAGATGGTCAGTCTCCAGAACAACCGCGGCGCGCTGGTGCGTGCCGAAGCGGTTCAGCTGGCGTACGACATGCTCGACCGGGTGCGTGCGAACCCCGGCGCGAACTACGGTCCGTTGAACCTTGCTACGCCGCCGGCGGCCGCGACCAATTGTCACGCCAACGACTGCACGCAGGCGCAAATGGTCACGTTCGATCAGTCGGTATGGAAGTGCTCGCTCGGTTTGTGGAACACGAACGCCAACTGCGCACCGCTGCGCAACGGAGTGATCCTTCCGCTCGCCGCGAATCAGCCGGGGCTGCCGAGTGGCGATGGCCAGATCGCCGTCAACGCCGCGACCGGAATCGTCACGATCACAGTGCAATGGCAGGAGACCAACCAGCCCAATCCGACCTCGATTTCGATCGACAGTCAGGGGTGACACGAACATGAAGCGTGCACAGGGTTTCTCGTTGATAGAACTGATGCTGGCGCTTGCGCTCGGCATCGTCGTCACCGCCGGTATCGTTACGTTGTTCGTCGGCAACAACCAGACGTACACGTTACTGAACGGCCAATCGCGGATGCAGGAGAACGCACGCTTTGCGGTCGACTTCATCTCGCGTTCGGCGCGAGCAGCGGGTTATTTCGGTTGCGATCCCGAGGCCGGCAAGATCTACAAAACGTTGAATGGCGCCTGGAACCAGATCTTCGAGTTCGACATCACGACACCGATTCAGGCGTATCACGGGGTGAACAGCGGCGTTGCGATCACCGACTGGACGCCATCGCTGGTGACCTTACCGAGGGTCAGCTCGGTGGTGGGGTACATCGCTGCCAACGGTGTCGATGTGGCGCGGTTGAGACCTCAGAGCGACATTCTCGTGCTGCGGCATGTGCAGGTTCCTGGCGCGCGTATCGCCGCAATCGTTCAAACGGATTCGAATCCGACGGTGGAAGTACCTGCGAACGGTCTCGACTTCGCGGCAGGCAATTTCGTTGCGATCAACAATTGCGAGCAGGCAACGGTATTCCGCGTTGCGAACATCAACGTAGCCGGCGCCACCGCAACGGTCGTTCGCAACACCGCGCCCGCGATCGGCCTCGGTCTGTATCAGAACGCGCCGCTTGCGACACTTTCGGCAACCGGAACTCCTTATGGCGCGGCAACGAAGGCGGAAGGTGCAAGCGTTGGTCGAGTGCTGACGGACGTCTACTACGTTGCGCAGGGCACGGGCACCAACAATCGCAGTCAGACGCCGTGGTCGCTGTGGCGCAAGACGAGCGAAGACGCACCGGTCGAGCTCATCCAGGGAATCGAGAATCTGCGGGTTCGGTTCGGCGTCGATAAGTTCCCGGCGGACAACATCGCGTCAGCGAATCGTTATGTGACCTACGATCAGGTGGGCGCGGACATCATTCGCGCCTTGCGCGTATCGGTGACGGCGAACAGCGTCGATGTCGTCAACGATACCGGTGCGCCGTTGACTCGCACCTTCAGTCAGACCATCAGTTTCCGGAACTAGGTGATCGCGCCATGAGAAATCAGCGAGGGGTCGCCCTATTCATCAGTCTGGTGTTGTTGCTCGTGCTGACGATCATCGGCGTTTCGGCCGTACAGACGACGAGCATGGAAGAGCGGATGGCGCGCAATACACACGATAGCGTGCTGGCATTCGAAGCGGCCGAAGTTGCGCTGCGAACCGGCGAGGCGTTCCTGCGCAACAACGTCAACTCGGTTGCGTTGTTTACACCGGCGGGAACCAACGGCCTGTGGGAAGCGTCCGACTACGCGCAAACCGAACGCTGGGAGCAGGCGAACGTCTGGAGCGGTGCGAATAGCGTCGTCGTCGCCGCGAACACCATCGCCGGAGTAGCCGAGCAACCGCGCTACATCATCGAGCACGTTGCGAGTGTGCAGCGTGCCGAGAATCCGTATTTGTTGGGAACCGCTGCGGCGGGCCTCGAGGATCAGATCCAGGTTTTTCGGATCACCGCGCGCGGCGTCGGTGGTACCACCAATGCACGGGTGCTCTTGCAGAGCACGTTCGGCCTGATTTTCTAGAGTGAACCGATGCGGCTGACGGCAGTTGCACCAGGAGGTCTGTTTGTGATGTATCGCCTTAGCAGAGTTGGTCAGGACATGATGGGCGCAGCCGTGGTGCTGTTGGCCTGCCTGGGCTTTGGACAGCCTGCGTTTGGGGTAGCTACCGTCGACAATCCGATCGCGGATTTCTCGGTGAACGAAGATGCGCCGCCCAGCGCTACCATCGATTTGCAGGGCGTCTTCGATGGAAACGGTCCTTTCATTTACGCCGTAATTTCGAACTCCAACCCTTCAGTGGTGCAAACGGCGCTGACGAACGGCACGCGCGATCTGACGTTGAGTTATCTGCCGGATGCGAGCGGCGTCGCGACGATCACCGTTGAAGTGACCGATGGCGACCCGTCGAGCGCGAGCCACACGTTCACGGTGACGGTCAATCCGGTAAACGACGCTCCGGTAGCGTTGCCCCAGGCACTGATCGGCGCCGAAGATTCGTCACTCGTGATTACGCTTGCCGGCACCGACGTTGACGGCGACACACTGACGTTTGCGGCAGGATCTCCCGCCAACGGAACGTTGACCGGAACCGCCCCGAACCTCACCTACACACCGGCCGCGAACTACAACGGAAGCGATAGTTTCACGTTCACGGTCAACGATGGGACGGTCGACAGCGCCGCTGCAACCGTTTCGATTGGAGTGGGTGGTACTAACGACGATCCGGTGGCGGTCGCTCAGGCGCTTACCACGACGGAGGACGCGTCGCTCTCGATTACCCTTGCCGGGACCGACATCGATGGCGATCCCCTCACGTTCGCCGTCGGTGCGCCGTCGAACGGCACGCTTAGCGGAACCGCTCCCAATTTGACCTACACGCCGGCCGCCGACTTCAACGGATCCGACAGCTTTACGTTTACGGTCAACGACGGTACGACGAGTAGCGCAGCTGCGACCGTGTCGATCTCGGTTACGGCGGTCAATGATCCGCCGATACTTGCCGCGCTTCCGGCACCGGTCATCAGCACGGAAGACGCAGGCACGATCACGGTCAACGTTACCGGCATGTTCAATGATGCCGATCTGAGCGAGGGCGACACGCTGACGCTGTCGGTCGGCGGCGTATCGAACGCCGCGATGTTCTCACCGCAGCCGACCATCGCCGGCAGCACGCTCACCTTGCCGCTTGCGCCGGATCAGAACGGACCTGCGACCATCACGCTGCGCGCACAGGATTCGTCCGGCGCAAGCGTCACCGGAGACGTAACCCTGACGGTGACACCGGTCAACGATGCGCCGACCGTGGTTTCGCCGATCCCCGATCAGAATCCGCCGGAAGATTCGCCGCCGATCGTTCTGAATCTCGGCTCGTACTTCGGCGATGTCGACATCGCAACGAACGCTGACTCGCTCGTGTACTCGGTGACGTCGAATGACAATCTCGCAGTGGTCAACACGGCCATTGCCGGTCAGAACCTCACGCTGACGTTCCCGCCCAACACGAACGGAGTGGCGCACATCACCGTTCACGCGCAAGACAGCGCCGGTGCGTCCATGGACGATTCGTTCACGGTGACCGTCGATTCGGTGGACGACACGCCCGGTGCCGCCGACGACACCGCGACGATGAACGAAGATGCGGGCACGCTCAGCATCGACGTGCTTGCGAACGACGCGCACGGCGACGACCCGACGATCATCATCAGCGCCGGTGCCACGGTGACCATTGCAGGCGTGCCGTACCCGAACAGTTCCGAGACGACGCCTACGACGGTGCTCGACGCAACGGGCACCAGCGTGACGCTGCCGAACGGATCGCTGGTAATCAACGGCAACAACATCGAGTACACGCCGAAGCAGGACTTCAACGGTACCGATCACTTCAGCTACACCCTCCAGGACGCCGACGGTCAAACGGCCAGCGCCACGGTCACTGTGGTTGTCAATCCGGAAAACGATGCACCGGTACAGGCGAGCACCGTCAGCTACACGGTGGTGCAGGGCAGTTTCATCGACATTCTGGCCGCCGGTGGTATCGCGAGCCACGGCTTCGACGCCGACGCGGACACGATCAGCGTGATTCAGGAAACGGCTCCGACATCCACGGGCAGCGGGTACAGCGGTACAACGCTAAGCCTGCAGCCGGACGGTGGGTTCCTTTACATACCCGACGTGACCTTCGTCGGCACCGACTCGTTCAGCATTCGTCTCTTCGACGGAGTTGTGACCTCGGGCGTGATCAACGTGGTCGTCGAGGTCACGGCGGCAGCACCGCCGCCGCCGCCGCCGCCGGCTGGTGAAGTGGAGTTCAACTTCAACCTGGCGAAGGTGCCCCTCGAAGACGCGATCAGTTCCGAAGCGAACGTACTCGTCATCATGGACGACTCCGGCAGTATGGACTGGGCAGTCATGACCGACGGTGCGGAGGGCCAATTCTGGCTGACCAACGCCGGCATCAAAGACAACCGTGTCGGCACTGGAACGACGGCCTATCAATACCTGACGCCGTTGAGCACCAACGTATACGGCAACACGACGGTTCTGCCGACTGAGCGTGCCCTGTCGGGCGATGCAGCGTTCAACACCAACAATTACGGTGTGTGGCGCGGCCGCAACTCGCAATACAACACCGTCTATTACAACCCGCAGGTACGTTACGCACCGTGGGTCGGTCTGAACCGCAGCAACGTCGACTTCCCGAACGCGCCGCCGACCGCGGCACCGCTCGATCCGTACGACGCAGCGATTCAAACGATCAACCTGACTAACACGATCACGTATGTCTCGAACAACGTGCCGATCGTGAAAGGTACTTCGGGATCGAGGAAGAACCTGACCAACAACAACGTCTATCTGCCGCACTACTACACCACGACGGCCACCGGGCGCCCGGCCTGGAATGCGCCGCATACGCTGGTGGAGATCAGCGATACGCGCACCACCGACATGGACGGCGCAGTTCGCAACCCGGCGATGACGTATCCCGGTGGTGCCAATCGAACCGATTGCGCGAATCCGCTGCAGTGTACGTACGCGGAAGAGATCCAGAACTTCGCGAACTGGTTTACGTACTACCGCAGCCGCGAGTACACGGCGAAGGCGGCGTTGGGTCGAACGGTTTCGGACGTGACGAACATCCGTCTCGGGTACGTCGTGCTGAACGATGCTAACGAGCGGTTGCCTGTCGCATCGATGAACGCCTCGTACCGCGTCGGCAACAAGAAGACGATGATGAATCAGATCTACAAGGTCGATTCGAACAACGGTACGCCGTTGCGCGTTGCGCTCGATAAGGCCGGAAGGTACTTCGAGTGCCGATCAGGCGATTCCTTCGGCAGCACCTCGAACACGTCGCCGGGAAATGCACGGTGTCCTGTTCTTCCGTCACCGGAAGGTCAATGCCAGAACAACTTCGCGCTGCTGTTCTCGGACGGGACCTGGAACGAGTCGTTCAGCACCGGTTCCAACGGAAATGCCGCCCGCAACAACGACGGCGGTACCAGCAATAGCGCCTTTGATGGCGGGAAGTTCGCTGACTCTATTGCTGCAACCCTTGCTGACGTCGCGATGTACTACTACGAACGTGACCTGCAGCCTGGTCTCGCTAACGGGGTGCCGACGACCCAACGAGATACCCTGGGTGCGAATCCGGCGACCGCATTCACCGACAATGGTGAACTGATGCATCAGCACATGAAGACCTACACCGTAGGCCTCGGACTCGAAGGGCTGATCAACAAGTCGACGGTAATGGCCCTCCCGTACAACACGCCGTTCACTTGGGGCGATCCCTTCAACGATGGTCCGGCAAAGGTCGATGACATGTTGCATGCTGCCGTCAACGGGCGAGGCGACTTCCTGAAGGCCAATGACCCGGTCATGTTGTCGCAAGCACTACAGAGCGCGTTCCAGGAATTCTCGAACGGGTCCGCCTCGGTGAGTGCGGTGGCGTTCAACTCGACGGCACTGCGCGAACAAACGGTGGAGTTCCGCGGCTTCTTCAACCTGAAGTACAACACCGGCGACCTGCGCGCGCTGGACGTCGACGCCTCGACGGGCGTTGTCGATGACGCACATCCGATCTGGCGCGCTGCACAGCAGCTCGATGCGCAGACTGCGAACAGCCGAGTGATCGTGACCTACGACCGGATCGCAGACACCGGACGTCCGTTCCGCTTCGGCAGCCTGAACGCGAATCAGAAGTTGATTCTCGATGCCAATGAGTTGAACTGGATCCGCGGCGATCGCAGCCTGGAAGAGCCGGCGGGCACGTATCGTGCGCGACCGCTGGTCGAAGGTCTGCTCGGCGACATCGTGCACTCGGCGCCGATGTTCGTGGGCGGTCCGCGCGGCATCCGTCGCGACCAATCGCCGTACCCGACGACGAATCTGTATTCGGGATTCAAGAGTGCGCAGGCGAGCCGGGAACCGCTGGTTTACGTGGCGGCGAACGACGGCATGATGCACGGCTTCAACGCGCTCACGGGCAACGAACGGTTCGGGTATGTGCCGAACAAGCTGATCGACGGTTCGCAGCGGTTCAAGAACGATCTCGATCAGCTGACCTCGCTGAGCTACTCGCATCGATTCTTCGTCGACATTACGCCTTCGGTGGAAGACGTATTCATGCCGCCTTACAAGGGCTCGGTAACGAAGGACTGGACGACCGTTCTCGTCGGCGGACTCGGTCAGGGCGGCAAGGGTTACTACGCGCTCAACGTATCGTCGCCGGCCGCGGACTTCACGTCGGAAACGAATGCCGCCGGTACCGTACTCTGGGAATTCACGGACCAGGACGATGCTTACCCAGTCGATGCACTTGGTGTGCCCCTCGGTGGTGCCGTTGGCGCGTTCCTCGACCTCGGCGGACAGCCGATCAAGGACCTGGGCTACACGTACAGCCCGGCGCAACTCGTAATGACGAACGTCAGCGACGGCGGTACGCCCGCGCAGAAGAAGTGGGCTTCGATCTTCGGCAACGGCTACAACAGCACCGCGGGGATCGCGAAGCTGTTCGTGGTTCCGCTCGAGAGCGGCCTCGACGGATGGCAGCCGGGTGACGTAACCAAGGTGGATACCGGCGAGGGCGTCAAGTTGCCCCCGGATACGCTGGCCGGTTTGCCGAACGGTCTTGGTACGCCGACGCTGATCGACAAGGACCTGAATGGAACCGCCGACATCGCATATGCCGGTGACCTGTTCGGTAACCTGTATCGCTTCGATATCTCGAATGCGAACCCGTCGAACTGGACGGCGACAAAACTGTTCCAGGCGACGTATACCGTTGGCGCGATCACTACGCGGCAACCGATTACGACGCAACCGTACGTGTTCAAGCATCCGACGTTGCCGGGCTTCATCGTCATCGTCGGTACCGGAAGCTACGTGACCGAGGCTGACGGCGTTTCGACGGAGATCCAGTCCGTGTACGGAATCTGGGACCGCGGCGAGGTTGCGCCGGCAACCGCCAACAGTAATGCGAAGGCGACGCGTCTCGTGCGTCAGACGGTGACCAATGTCGTCAATGAAACGGGCACGGCGTTTGAAGAGCTGCGGATCGTTTCGGCGAACCCGGTCGTCTATACGCCTGATGCGGGTGTAGTTCCGGGTACCTACGGCTGGTACTTCGACTTCACCATGACGCGTCCGCTGTTGACGCTGCAGGGCAATACGAACGGTGATGTAGACGGAGCAGCGCCGCCGGCGGTGCAGTTCCCCGGCGAACGTGCAATTCGTCGTTTCGTTCCGCGCGGCAGCTCGCTGCTCGTAACGACGGTGATTCCGCGCGATGCGAACACGTGTCTGCGCTCGCCGCCTGGATCGACATTCCCGATCGATGCGCTGACCGGTGGTAATCCGACGCGGCCGATTCTCGACCTCAACAACGACGGCGTGATCGACAGCGGCGACATGGTGACGGTGGGCGGCGTGCAATATGCGGCAGGTATCCTGTTCAGTACCGACGACCTGAACGGTCAGCTGGTCGACCCGTCGCTGTTGCTGGGTACGGGCGAAGCCGACTTCCTGTTCCTTTCCGGCGGTGACGAGCAAATCACCATCCGGGTTGCGGGTCCGGAAGACGCAAAGACCGGCCGTTTGTCGTGGCGTGAACTAGATGACGCGAACTGAGGAGGTATCCATGAACTTCGTATCGACACAGTTCGGCAAACAACTCGTACGCGGTCTGATGCTGGCAGGGGCGATGCTCATCGCCCCGCTAGTGCTCGCGGACGACTTCCGGATCGAATCCAAGCAAGGTTCGGTGGAGTCGGTGGACTATGCTGCGAGCAAAATCGTAGTGGGCGGTGTGTCCTATGACATCGCCCCCGATGCCAACGTTCAGCTGGGCGGCAGCTACGGCGCGTTTACGATGATCACACCGGGCATGAACGTTTCGATCATCGTTCAACGCTTCATCGAATCGGGACATCGGCAGATCATCGAGGTGAACGAACTGCCTCCTGGTGTAGTTCCAGAGCAGTACTGAGTGTGATTCGCCTATGGGCAGCGCAGTGGCTGTCCGTTGGCGTCTTCCGCAATTCCGTCGTGATCGGAGTCTTGCGCAACTCTTGGACGTGCCTGTGCGTTCAAAATCACCTCCCGAGCGTGGTGGGGATCGCGGTCGGCCGGGCAGTACAACAAGTTGCCGTTCTGCCAGTCGGTTAGCCCACTCGGCTTGATCTGCAGGTAGCTGCGGTTGCGGAATGAGCGCCAATAGATTCGGGCGCCACCTTCGAAGCCGGGTAACCAACGCAGTACCTGCTCGTTTGCGTCACGCCTTCCGTTGGCATTGCGGTCCGCGAACATCAACGTTCCCTCGTGCCAGGAATCGCGCGCGCCGCACGCGGTTTCGACTGCGCTGGGGCAGAGCGTCACCGAAGTTCTCAGCGTGATGGCCGAGTGACGCGCGCTTTGCAGGGCGCCCAGCAGTTGATTGAGCGCTGCGGTTGCACGGTTCTGTTGGACGAAGCCTTGAAACGCGGGCAATGCAAAGCCGGACATCACGCCAACAATTGCCAGCGTGACGAGCATTTCCGGAATCGTGACTCCCAACAGCCCTCGCATGGCGCGTATTGGGCGGCAACGGAGTTGCGTCGTGCAGCCGGCTACGCAGCGCTAGCGCGTGCGCAATGCGCGTATCGCGACGAGGGATTTACTCCAGACCGAGCTTTTTGAGGCGATAACGCAACGCGCGGAAGGTAATGCCGAGGTTCTTCGCCGCCGCAGTTTTGTTCCAGCGGGTCGCTTCGAGCGCCTCGGTGATGAGGCGACGCTCGATTCGTTCGAGAAAATCCTCGAGTGATTGGCCCGGCGCGAGCTGTAGATCGACGTCAGGTTCTTGCGACTGCGACATCTGAGGGGCCGTCGATGGCGTGACCGAGGGCGTGGCCGACGTGTGCCGCGCCGCAGTGAGATTCAAGTCGGACGCCCGGATTCGATTGTTCTCGCACAGCGTGAACGCCCGTTCGAGCACGTTTTCGAGCTCGCGCACGTTTCCCGGAAACGCGTAGCCTTTCAGCGCCTCAATAGCATCGTCGGCGATTTGTGGCGCTGCGGTGCCGTATTCGTCGGCCAGCCGCACGAGAATTTCGTTTGCCAACAGCGGAATGTCGTCTGCGCGCTCGCGCAGGCTGGGCACGGGCAACTCGATGACGTTGAGCCGGTAGTAGAGGTCTTGACGGAAGCGTCCCGCGTCGACTTCTCCCGCGAGATTCTTGTGGGTCGCACTCAAGATGCGGACATCGATCGTCGATTCCTGCTGACTGCCTACAGGTCGCACCGCCTTTTCCTGTATCGCGCGCAGCAGCTTTACCTGCATCGGCAACGGAAGATCGGCAACTTCGTCGAGAAACAGCGTGCCGCCGCTCGCCGCTTGAAACAGACCTTCCTTGTCCGCGACCGCGCCGGTGAAGCTGCCCTTCTTGTGGCCGAAGAACTCGCTCTCCATCAGTTCCGATGGAATCGCACCGCAGTTCACCGGAACGAATGGCGCGTCGGCGCGCGGGCCCTGTTCGTGGATCAGGCGTGCGGCGAGCTCTTTACCGCTGCCGGATTCGCCGCTGACGTAGATCGGTGCCTGGCTTCGCGCAAGTTTCTTGATCTGGTCCCGCAGGCGCTGCATCGCATTCGACCGCCCCGTGAGCCGAATGGTCGACTCGGCCGGTGCATCGAGGCCGGAGAGCTTCAGTGCGGTATCGACGAGGGCGCGCAGCTGATCCAGGTCCACCGGCTTCTGAACGAAGTCGAATGCGCCGGCCTTCAGCGCGGCGATTGCAGTGTCCATGTTGCCGTAGGCAGTAATCACCGCGACCGGCAGACCTGGGTGGTCGGCGTTGATTCGACGTACCAGTTCGACGCCGTCACCGTCGGGCAGATGCATGTCCGTCAGACACAAGTCGAATTGATGCGACGCCAGCAGTTCGGTGGCCGTGCGCACGTCTTTTGCGGCCTTCGTCTCTATGTCCATCCGGCCGAGCGTGATCTCGAGCAGTTCCCGGATGTCCGGTTCGTCGTCAACAATCAATGCGCGCTTGGTCATCGTCGTCCTCGGGGCGCTTTGCGGTGATCCGATCCGGATGAGCGAAGGTGATCCGGAAGCAGCTTCCGCCACGCGGATCACGTGTGTATGTAATACGGGCCTGGTTCGCTTCGCACATTTCTCGCGTGATGTAGAGGCCGAGTCCCGTGCCGCCGCGCTCGGTGGTGAAGAACGGTTCGAATAGATTCTCCACCCGGTCTTCCGGCACGCCAGGGCCATCGTCGATCACGTTCAGAAATGGCCTGTCCGTAGAAGGATCGATACCGCCGTCGATCGACAGCGTCGCTCGGCCGGTGTTGGCCTTACTGTAGCGCAAGCCATTTACCGCAAGGTTGGTCAGCGCTTGAGCAAGTTGACCCGCATCCACGCGGACTTCGGTCGCCGCCGGCACCACACTGATTCGTATGTCCACCGGGTCGGGCATCGACTGTTGGAACTCCGCTACGAAATCGGTGAGCCAGTTGTTGAGGTTGAGTCTAGTGGGCGAGGGCGGTTTGCGCCGTGACAGCTCCAGCACATTCTCGATGACCCCGTTCATCCGGCGCGATTGCATGTTGATGATGTCGGTCAGGCGCGTGTCACCCGGATCGAGATTGCGGGATTCGCTGAGCAACTGGCCGGCGTGACTGATTGCGCCAAGCGGGTTGCGAATTTCATGCGCAATGCTGGCCGAGAGCCGTCCGAGCGCCGCGAGTTTCAGCTGTTGCGCCTGCTGCTGAATTTCGACGGTATCTTCCAGAAACACGATGACGTCGGCGTCGGGCCTCTCGGGCCGTACCGCGCTGAAGTTGGCGCGGATTTCCGGAGTGGTTGGCGCTATCTCAAAGGGGCCGGTCCGGACTCGAGTGTCATTACGCCAGACCTGTAGGCGATCGAGCAACGGACCTGGTAACGCCGCATTCGTTTCGTCCTGCGCGGCCAGGCCGAGCAACGAACGTGCTGATTGATTCAGCAGTCTGGGATTGCCCTTTTGGTCGACGACGATGATTCCGGTCCGCATACGCTGGATGATGGAACGGTTGACGCGTTCGAGATCGGCCACTTCGGCGGCGCGCGACAGCGACATGATTTCGGTTCGACGCAGCCTTGCTGACAGCGATTGGACGGCGATCGCGGCAGCGAAATAGATCGCGCCGAGAATTCCCGCCTGGAAATAGTCGCTGCGATAGTCCGGCGGCATCAGCGAAACGTAGAACTCCTCGTAAAGCACGACGATCGTTGCGACCGCCGCGAGGAACGCGCTCGCGCGTCCGGTGACGAGAACCGATCCGGCCGTCACCGCAATGAGGATCATGACGCCGAGTCCGCTGCCCACTCCGCCGGACAGGTACATCAGCCAACCGAGAGCGAAAATGTCGAACAGTACAAATACGACGGCAGCCACCTGCCGCCGGAACAGTCGCGCCGGCAACGCCTGCGTACCCATGGCGCTCAGGAGATTGATACCGGTGTATGTCAGCGCGACCCAGAGGAACGTTTCCGGATGCAACCGACCAAGACGCGTTTCGGTGTAGTGCTGTAAGAAGACCGCAAGCAGCGCAACGCCTACCGCCACGCGATAGTAGTTGTAGACCTTCAACAGGTTGACGTTCAGCTGGAACCGACGTTGCTCGATCTCTGCAACGATGTCGTCTGCGAGCGAGTTCATGTGCTGGTCAGCCGAACAGGCGCCACCACGGCTTGTTCGGCTTCGGCGGTGGCGCCGGATCTGCGGGATGCGCAGGAATATCAACGCCGGCCGGCGTATCGATGGTGATCGGCGGGGGGACCTTCGGGCGATCGACCATGCCGAACGTCATCATGTTGAGCCACGAACGGTCGCGATCGAAGGTTTGCTGGCGGAACACGAAGCGACCCTGATCGTCGAACGCCGGATAGTTCGGGGCATTGATAGCCAGAATCCGCACTGCGTCGTTTGCCGCTTCGGGGAGACCCAATCGCCAGTTCGCTTCGATCATGATCGCCAGCGCATCGTCGACTGATTGCGATTGCGAATAGTGCTCGACCACGTTGCGCGCGCGGTTCGCGGCTGCGACGAAGGCACCGCGCCGCATGTAGAACTTGGCAACGTTGATCTCGTACTTGGCGAGAATATTGACGAGGAACACCATCCGTTGCCGCGCATCCGCCGCATATTCGCTGTCGGGATGACGTTGCAGAAATTCGGAAAAATCGTCGAACGCCTGCTTGGAAGACGTCGGATCGCGTTTGCTGATATCGGTCGCGGCGAAACGATCGAGCAAACCGCGGTCTTTATTGAACTCCGCGAGACCCTTGATGTAGTACGCGTAGTCGACGTTGGGATGTTGTGGGTGCAGCCGAATGAAACGGTCAGCGGCGCTGCGAGCCGCCTCGGGTTGATACGACATGAAGTTCGCGTAGATCAACTCGAGTTGTGCCTGCTCCGCGTATCGTCCGAACGGAAAGCGAGCTTCGAGCTTCTGCAGCTTCGTGATCGCGTCACGATAGTTGCCGGAGCGAAGGCTCGATTGAGCACTGCGATACAACATCTGCTCGGACGACTTCTGATCTTCGTCTTCTTCCTTGTCGTGACCGCCGAACGGCCACAACGCGCAGCCACCGAGCAAGCTGAGAACGGCGGCAAGAACAACGATACGTGTCATCTCTTCGGAGCCGAGCGGTAAAATCGGCGGTAGTTTACCCGGACTTTCTCGAAAGTCTGGCCATTCTCCGATCTCAATTTACCCATGTAGGGCGTACTTGGTGTCCGAAACGAACATCACCCGGGCCATCCGCGTCGACGCAACCCTCGCGGGCGAACGTATCGACAAAGCGGCCGCATTGCTGCTGCCCGAGTTTTCACGCACACAACTGGGCGAATGGGTAAGAGACGGAAGCCTCACGCTCGATGGCCGCGCGGTGCCTGCCAAACAGCGCCTATTTGGCGGTGAAACGTTGGTGCTGAACGCGCCGGCGCCGGTGCAGCCCCGATGGGATGCGCCGCAACCGGTCCCGTTCGCGCGTGTGTTCGAAGACGACGCGTTATTGGTGGTCGATAAGCCCGCGGGTGTCGTCGTGCACCCTGGCGCCGGCAATCCCGATCACACGTTGGTGAACGGACTGCTGCAGGCTATTCCGACGTTGGCCGCGTTGCCGCGCGCCGGCATCGTGCACCGAATCGACAAGGACACGAGCGGGTTGTTGGTGGTTGCGAAGTCGACTGAATCGTTGCGCCGCCTGACCAAAGCGTTGTCGCGCCACGACGTGACGCGTCGCTATCGCGCCGTGATTGAAGGTGTGCTGACGGGCGGACGCACGATCGATGCCGCTATCGGTCGCGATCCCGGCAATCGTCTGCGGCAACGGGTGGCCGACGCCGGCCGACCGGCAGTGACCCATGTGCACCTGCTCGAGCGCTTTCGCGCGCACTGCTTCATCACAGCGGAACTGGAAACCGGTCGTACGCACCAGATCAGAGTGCATCTATCGTCGATAGGTCATCCATTGGTGGGCGATCACCGCTACGGCGCGCGCGGCCGGTTGCCTACGCGTCCGTCGATTGAATTGCTGGAGGCCGTTCGTGGATTTCGCCGCCAGGCGCTTCATGCGGCGGAACTCGAGTTCGCACATCCGATCACCGACGAGCCGTTGCGCTTCGAATCGCCGCTGCCTGACGATCTGGTGCAACTGCTCGCGGCGTTGTCGCGCGATCGCGCCGAGTCGGTCGAGAAATTGCGTTGAGCGCGTCCGACATCGTCGTACCGGATTGGCCCGCGCCATCGCGAGTACGTGCGCTTTCGACGACGCGGCGTGGCGGTGTCAGTGGCGGTCCTTACGAGTCGTTCAACCTGGCGACGCATTGCGGCGACGACATCGCACGTGTCACCGAGAATCGTGAGCGACTGAAGGCGCGTTACGAAGTGCCGTCGACGGTGTGTTGGTTGAACCAGGTTCACGGGCGCGACGTTGTCGACGCCAGTTCTAGTCATTCCGCGCCGCCCGCTGCGGACGCGGCGTTTTCCCTCGAGGCGCGGCGCCCGTGCGTAATTCTCACCGCTGATTGCATTCCGGTGCTGATCTGCGATCGAGCCGGAACGATGGTGGGTGTCGCGCACTGTGGGTGGCGTGGTTTGGCACACGGCGTGCTCGACGCATTGCTGAAACGACTACCAACCGATGCCGCGAACCTCATGGCCTGGATGGGACCGGGGATCGGACCGGAGAATTACGAAGTGGGTGCGGATGTTCGCGATGCGCTGCTACACACGATGCCGCCGTCCATCATCGAGCGCGCGCTGCGTCCATCCCGTAGCGGCAGGTGGCTGGCCGATCTCTATGAAGTGACGAGGTCGCAACTCGCCGCGCTTGGCGTATCAGCGGTGTTTGGCGGGGATTTCTGTACGTACCGGGAAGCGCGGTTCTACTCGTATCGCCGCGATGGTGTTACGGGACGAACGGCAACGTTGATCTGGCTGGAGGAACGGTAGGGCTGAATCAGCCGCCGGCGTTTGCAACAGCGGGTTGCGAACCGTCCGACTCCGACGTTGTGCAGTTCGCGACGATTCCGCGTTGAGCTTCTTCGATACGGGCCTGCCGCTCGTCTTCGGTCATCTTCACTTCTTCGCCGTCCGGTCCCTTCACGCGGATGCGTCCCGACGATGAAAGTCTCTCAAGCACGTCTCTCGAGCGGGTGCAGTTGGCGTCGCGGATGCGCGCGATCTCTGCCTTGCGCGCTTCTTCGGTTTTCTTGAGGTCGTCGAGCATCGCCTGCTGTTGCGGCGTCAGGACCGGCTGCGCGGGCTGTGCATCTTTCGGCGGAGCTGCCGGCACGCTGATGGTGGGTGCACCGGCTTTTGTGCGGATCTGTTCGCCTTTCACGCCGTAGGGGAGTTGCTGTGCGTAAGTGACGACACCGTTGGCGTCGATGTATCGGTAGATGTCGCCTTCTGCGCCCATCAGAAACGGCAGCGATACCGCGAGAACGATCAATCGAACGCTCATGAGGCGGTCCCCAAGTCCATTAACGAAGAGTCCTTTCACAAAGCTTAAGCCGAAGAATACCACGCGCACCCTGGCGTCAGACGCCGTGTTTCGTGGCTTGGCGCACATTCCCGCGCGTGCAAACAGGGCCGCAGTTCAAATTGACATGGTTCGTGCGTCGCACAAGAATACGCGGCTATTTCGCCGGGGCAAGAGCAGCGCGTCGAGTACGCGCTGTTGTCGTTTCTGCGAGATTCGGTTCGGTAGTTTGACGGTACGATCTTCGAGGATCCCATGACGGAGCATCTATCCGGCGGCGATATGTTGATTCGCGCCCTTCAGGACGAGGGCGTCGACTACATATTCGGCTATCCCGGCGGCGCGGCACTGCACATTTACGATGCGATCTTTCGCCAGCAGCGCGTGGAGCACATTCTGGTGCGCCATGAACAGGCTGCCACGCACATGGCCGACGGCTATGCGCGCGCAACGGGGCGTCCCGGTGTGGTACTCGTGACATCCGGTCCCGGTGCCACGAACGCGATCACCGGCATTGCGACCGCGTACATGGACTCGATCCCGATGGTCGTCATTTCCGGGCAGGTGCCGAGCGACCTCATCGGCACCGATGCGTTCCAGGAAACCGACATGGTCGGTGTATCGCGACCGGTCGTGAAACACAGCTTCCTCGTTAGAAGCGCCGCCGACATTCCGATGGTGGTGAAGAAGGCGTTCTACATCGCGACGTCGGGCCGGCCCGGCCCGGTCGTGATCGACGTGCCGAAAGACGTCACCGACCCGGCGATCACGGCGCCGTACAAGTATCCGAAGTCGGTCTCGTTGCGCTCCTACAATCCGGCGCTGCGCGGGCACACCGGTCAGATCCGTCGTGCGGTCGAGGCGCTGGCGCGCGCGAAGCGCCCCGTCATCTACGCCGGCGGCGGGGTGGTGCAGGGCAATGCCGCGGAGCTGATGACGCGCATTGCGAAGCGTCTGAACTTCCCTGTAACGACGACGCTGATGGGATTGGGTGCATTCCCGGCGACCGATCGCCAGTGCCTCGGCATGCTCGGCATGCACGGCACGTTCGAATCGAACAACGCGATGCATGCGGCCGATCTCATACTCGCAATAGGCGCGCGCTTCGACGATCGCGTCACGAACAACCCGAAGAAGTTTTGCCCGCAGGCGACGATCGTGCACATTGATATCGACCCGGCGTCGATCTCGAAGATCATTCCTGCCGACATTCCGATCGTAGGTCCAGCGCTCGCGGTGCTCGAAGAGATGGAGCCGATGCTCGAGCAGGAGCTGACGAAACACGGGCTGCCCGACGCCGCGGCATTGCAGGAGTGGTGGAAGCAGATCGACGGATGGCGCACGTCGCACGGCTTGAATCACCACATGCTCGACCGCGTCGATCCCGACGCGAAGATTCTCCCGCAACAGGCGGTGCAGGCGCTGTTGAAGGCAACGAGCGGCGATGCATACGTCACCAGCGATGTCGGCCAGCACCAGATGTTCGCGGCGCAGTACTACGCGTTCGACGCGCCGCGCCGCTGGATCAACTCCGGCGGGCTCGGCACGATGGGTTTCGGTTTGCCCGCTGCAATGGGCGTGCAGTTTGCGTTTCCGCAAGCAACCGTTGCGTGTGTCACCGGCGAGGGCAGCTTCATGATGAACATGCAGGAGCTGTCTACCTGCCTTCAGTACGGCTTGCCGATCAAGGTAGTCAACCTGAACAACGCCGCGCTCGGCATGGTGAAACAGTGGCAAGACATGCAGTACGGCGGCCGGCATTCGCACAGCACCTACCGCGAAGCTTTGCCGGATTTTGTGAAGCTCGTGGAGTCGTTCGGGCATGTAGGAATTCGAGTCGAACGACTCGGTGAACTGATGCCGGCGATGACGGAAGCGTTCAGCGAGAAATACCGGAAACGCCTGGTGTTCCTCGACGTACATGTCGATCCGGAAGAACACGTCTATCCGATGGCGATCAAGGGCGGCTCCATGCGCGACATGTTCTTGTCCCGTGCGGAGACGAACTGATGCGTCGAATCATTGCCGTTCTGCTCGAGAACGAGGCCGGCGCGTTGTCGCGCGTCGTCGGCCTCTTTGCGCAACGAAACTACAACATCGAGACGCTTACAGTGGCGCCGACCGAAGACGAGACATTGTCGCGCCTCACTGTCACGACCACCGGGGACGCATCGAAGATCGAGCAGATCACGAAGCAGCTGAACAAGCTCATCGAAGTGGTCAAGGTGATGGATCTGACCGACGGCGATCATGTCGAGCGCGAACTGATGTTGATCAAGGTGCGCGCCGAAGGAACGACGCGTGCCGAGATCAAACGCACCACCGACATTTTCCGCGGTCAGATCATCGACGTGACCGACACCACGTATACCGTGCAGCTGACCGGGCCGTCCGAGAAGCTCGACGGGTACATTGGAGCGATCGGTAAGGCGATCGTCTTGGAAGTCGTTCGCAGTGGCGTGTCCGGTATCGGGCGTGGCGAGAAGATTCTAGGTCTCTAACTAAGGAATTAAGGGGAGTAATGATGCAGGTTTATTACGACAAGGACGCAGATCTTTCGATCATTCAAGGCATGAAGGTGGTTGTCGTGGGCTATGGCTCGCAAGGACACGCGCATGCCAACAACCTGCGTGATTCAGGTGTGAAGAACCTCGTGGTAGGCCTGCGCAAGGGCTCCGGTTCGTGGCGCAAAGCGGAGAACGCGGGGCTGAAGGTTGCCGAGGTTCCTGCAGCGGTGAAGGACGCCGACGTGGTGATGATCCTGACGCCCGATGAGTTACAGCCCGCGTTGTATCGCGACCAGATCGAGCCGAACCTGAAGCAGGGCGCGACGATCGCGTTCGGGCACGGCTTCAACATTCACTTCCAGTTGATCGAGCCGCGCAAAGATCTCGACGTGATCATGATCGCGCCGAAGGGCCCGGGGCATACGGTGCGTTCGACGTACGTGGAAGGTGGCGGCGTGCCGAGCCTCATCGCAATCGCACAAGATTCGAGCGGCTCCGCGAAAGAAACGGCGCTTTCGTATGCATCGGCCAACGGCGCCGGTCGTGCCGGCGTAATCGAAACGTCGTTCCGTGAAGAGACCGAGACGGATCTGTTCGGCGAGCAGGCGGTGTTGTGCGGCGGTGCCGCCGCTTTGGTTCAAGCCGGATTCGAAACGCTCGTCGAAGCGGGCTATGCGCCGGAGATGGCATATTTCGAGTGTCTGCACGAACTGAAGTTGATCGTCGATTTCTTCTACGAAGGCGGCATCACGAACATGTGGTACACGGTGTCGAACACGGCGGAATACGGCGGCCTCACGCGCGGTTCGCGCATTGTCACCGCCGAGACGAAGGCCGAGATGAAGCGTATTCTCGATGAAATCCAGACCGGCAAGTTTGCGCGCGAATTCGTTCTGGAAAACCAGGCAGGTGCGCCGTCGAT
This sequence comes from Pseudomonadales bacterium, assembly GCA_041739525.1. Classification (GTDB taxonomy): domain Bacteria; phylum Pseudomonadota; class Gammaproteobacteria; order Pseudomonadales; family Azotimanducaceae; genus DATJGR01. Next base: position 66,217 of record JBGSNQ010000111.1, read on the forward strand.
CAAGGCAATGCGGCGCATCAGTCAGGCGCACCAGATCGAGCAGGTAGGCGAAAAGCTGCGGGCGATGATGCCGTGGATACAAGCGAAGCGGCTGGTCGATCGCGAGAAAAACTGAACGGGACAGCGCCTTGATCGAACCTTCCAGGGAACCGGAACGGAAAAGCCCTTTGCGGGCAATATCGCCACGGCCTAACAACCTGGATGAGGGGATTGCGCCCGCGCGACGGGGCATCTATCTGCTGCCGAATCTGATCACCACGGGCGCGTTGTTTGCCGGCTTCTATTCGATCGTCGCGGCGATGAACGGCAATGTCATTCCCGCGGCGATTGCGACATATGCAGCCGTGTTTCTCGACACCGCAGACGGCCGCGTTGCGCGGCTGACTCGAACGCAAAGCGCGTTCGGAGCCGAGTACGACAGCCTCTCCGACATGGTCGCGTTCGGCGTGGCGCCGGCGCTCGTCGCGTTCACGTGGGCGCTGTCGCAACTCGGACAGTTCGGGTGGGTAGTCACCTTCATCTATATGGCCTGCACCGCGCTGCGGCTCGCCCGGTTCAATACACAAGGCGGCGAGGTCTCGTCGTTCACGGGATTGGCGAGCCCGGCGGCGGCTTGCGTGGTCGTGACCACCATCTGGGTGCTCGAAGACGGCCGCACGGCTGGCGAGCTGGTGGGCTTTCTACAGGCCTGCCTCGTTGCGTTCGTTACTACGGTCGTTGCGATGCTGATGGTCAGCAACTTCCGCTATTTCTCTCCCAAAATGCTGACTCTGCGCGGCCGCGTGCCATTCGTCGTGCTGGTTGCAGTGGTGCTCGGCTTTGCGATCGTCCTGGCCGATCCGCCGCGCATTCTGCTGGCGCTCAGCGTGTTGTATGCGTTGAGCGGTCCGGTGCAGTGGCTGGTGCGATCGATAAGAGGTAGTTCGGACAGCGGCGATGACGAGCACGCTGGCTGACGAGCACTGCGTGCGCGTCACACGCAGTTCCAAGCGTGTGCCGGAGTCGGAGCGCGAAGTGCTGCTGTTACAGGTGCCTGAGTGGAGCGTCGCGACGCGCGAGGGCATCGAACGGCTCGAGCGCGTGTTCAAATTCGCGAACTTTGCAGCTGCGCTCGATTTCACGAATCGCATCGGAGCGCTGGCCGAGGCCGAGGATCATCACCCTGCGATCCTCACAGAATGGGGTCGTGTGACTATCGGCTGGTGGACGCACGTAGTGGGCGGCTTGCACCGGAACGACTTCGTGATGGCGGCGCAGAGCGACCGCGTTCAGCCCGCGGCGTCCTGATCGTTTCCGTCCAGTGCGGCGCGTCGAATAGAAGGGCCGTTCCGCTTCGCCACAGCGCTCGCGAGTTGCTCGAGACAAGCGACGGAGTCTTCCCAACCGATGCACGCGTCCGTAACGCTCTGTCCGTACGTGAGCCCGCGCCCGCTACCGATGTCCTGTCGTCCTTCGATGAGGTTGCTCTCGATCATCACGCCCATGATCTGCGGCCGGCCGCTTTCGAGCTGACGGCTGATGTCGGCCGTGACGTTGAGCTGCTGCCGAAATTGTTTGCTGCTGTTCGCGTGACTCATGTCCACCATCAGCCTTGGCGTCAATCCCGCGGCTTCGAGTGCCTGCGTTGCGCGTGCAACCGAGTCGGCGTCGTAGTTCGGCTTGCCACCGCCACCGCGCAAAATGATGTGGCAGTCGTCGTTACCCGACGTCGAGAAAATCGCCGAACGCCCTTGTTTCGTAACCGAAAGGAAGATGTGCGGGTGGTGCGCGGACTTCACCGCGTCCACCGCAACCTGTACTGAGCCATCGGTGCTGTTCTTGAAGCCGATAGGGCATGAGAGACCCGACGCAAGCTGGCGGTGAATCTGGCTCTCGGTGGTTCGTGCCCCGATTGCGCCCCAGCAAACGAGATCGCCGAAGTACTGCGGCGAGATCGGGTCGAGATACTCCGTGCCGGTGGCGACGCCTTGTTCGATGAGCGACCGCAACAAGCTGCGCGCGGTACGCAAGCCGAGATTGATGTCATACGAGTTGTTCAGGTGCGGATCGTTGATCAGGCCTTTCCAGCCGACGGTCGTGCGCGGCTTTTCGAAGTAGACACGCATTACGATCTTCAGCGTATCGCGATGGCGCACGATCTGCTCAGACAGCCGACCGGCGTATTCGAGCGCAGCGGCCGGGTCGTGGATCGAGCACGGTCCGATTACTACGATCAGTCGCGGATCCCTTCCATGGATGATGTCGCTGAGTTCGCGCCGTTCGTTGTAGACGAGTTGCGAGGCGGCATCCGAAATCGGCAAATCGGCCAGCAGCGCTTCCGGCGGCAGCACTTCTTCCATGCCGGTGATCCGGACATCGTCGGTGTGATACTTCATCGAAAACCCGCGCGGAAAGGGCCGTAACCATACCGGGAATGCAAAGTTGGGTGAAGGACGCACGCGGCGCTGCGAAGGGAAGCCGTTCTAGGATTGGCGGCGTGCTTCGGTAGAATGCCGTCATGAGCATAGCTTCGATCGGACTGACGGATCGGCAACGGCGCGCCCTGGCCGGCATGGGCATCGATGTATGGATTCGGCGCGATGCACCTGTTGCCGTAACGGCTGCAGTCGTTCAGACGCCGCCGCAGGTGCGCACCCCCGAACCGACGCCCCGCGCAAGGCCATCAGTGCCGGGACCGGTGCCGGAGAAAACTGCCGCACCGGCGCCGACTACATCGCCGCGCGCATCCGAACTGAAGATCACCCTCGATTGCATCGCGGCCGGCGGTTTCGTCGTGGTTGGGGAGTGCGCGGGCGCGACCGACCTGCAGCTGGCGAAGGACATCGTGGTGGCGTTTGCGGGCAGCGGCGCCCAGCCGCAGCGATCGCAGTTCCGGTGGCCGCAGACTCAAACGGGCGACGCGAGCGAGTCCGCCGCGCGCAACGCTTATCGCGGCTTTCTGCGCGGCCAGATCGAGCGCGCAAACGCCCGGTGCCTCTTGTTGTTTGGTGCAACCGCACAGGGATTGCTGGAACACGATGCACAACTCGGCCCTGAACTGCGACGACTCCCCGACCTGCGGGCATTGCGCGCCGACCCCAACGAGAAGAAGCAGCTTTGGCTCAGCGTATCCACGCACATCCGCGCCTGAACTTCCGGCCGATGGCACCGGAAGATCTCGATCGGGTGATCGAGAACGAGACACGCAGCTATGCGTTTCCATGGACGCGCGGGGTGTTCAGCGACTGTCTGAAGTCGCGCCACGAGTGCTGGGTAGCGGAGCGCCAGGGCGACCTGATCGGGCATGGAATTCTGTCGATCGGCGCCAACGAGGCGCATCTGCTGAACGTGTGTGTCCGCCGCGATCAACAGGGTAACGGGCTCGGCCGACAGATCGTGGTGCACATGATCGATCGCGCGGAGCGGCGAGGCGCCACGGTGATCTATCTCGAAGTGCGGCCGTCGAACCGCGTAGCAGGCGCACTGTACGCGTCGCTCGGTTTTCGCGAGATCGGTCTGCGTAAGGACTACTATCCGGCGGAACTCGGCAACGAGGACGCCCGCGTGCTGGCGTTGTCGCTCGCTCCACAGCTGCTGCGTTGATCGCAGCGTCACCTTCGGACATCAAAGCCGTATAATCGCGCGTTTTTTCGAAGGTTGTTCCCCGTGAAACAGCCCATAACGGCGCGGCGGACGTTCGCGATCATCTCCCACCCCGATGCGGGCAAGACCACCGTGACCGAGAAGTTGCTGCTGCTCGGCAACGCCATTCAGCTGGCCGGCACCGTCAAGGCGCGCAAATCCGACCGGCACGCGACGTCCGACTGGATGGCCATGGAGCGTGAGCGCGGAATCTCGGTGACCACCTCCGTCATGCAGTTCGAATACTCGGACCGTGTGGTGAATCTGCTCGATACGCCGGGCCACGAGGACTTCTCGGAAGACACCTACCGGACGCTGACAGCGGTCGATTCTGCGCTGATGGTGATCGACGCAGCAAAGGGTGTTGAGCCGCGCACGATCAAGCTGATGGAAGTGTGCCGGCTGCGGGACACACCGATTCTCACGTTCATCAACAAGCTCGACCGCGAGATCCGCGAGCCGATTGCCCTGCTCGACGAAATCGAGAACGTACTCGGCATCCAATGCGCGCCGATGACGTGGCCGATCGGGTCCGGCCGCTATTTCCGCGGCGTCTACGAATTCGAACACGACCGCATTCACTGCTACACCACCGGACACGGACACCATCTACATGCCTTCGAGACGATCGATGGGCTCGACAGTGAAGCGGCGCGCGAATTGCTGGGCACCGACTACGCGTCGTTCATCGACCAGATCGACCTGGTGCGCATCGCCGGGCACACGTTCGATCGCGAGCGATATCTGAAGGGTGAAGTGACTCCCGTGTTCTTCGGCACCGCGCTCGGCAACTTCGGTGTAGCGCACATGCTCGATTGCTTCGTCGAGAACGCGCCGGGGCCGCAACCGCGCGCGACCCACGAGCGCGTCGTGAATCCGGACGAAGAAGCGTTCACGGGCTTCGTGTTCAAGATTCAGGCGAACATGGACCCAAAGCACCGCGACCGGATTGCGTTTCTACGCATCTGCTCGGGGCGATACCGGCAGGGCATGCGGATGCGTCATGTCCGCATCGGCAAAGACGTCAAAGTTTCCGACGCGGTCACGTTCATGGCCGGCGAGCGTATGCATGCCGAAGAAGCCTTCGCAGGCGACATCATCGGATTGCACAACCACGGTGCGGTGCAGATCGGCGACACGTTCACCGAAGGCGAGAACCTGCGTTTCGTCGGCGTGCCGAACTTCGCACCGGAACTGTTCCGGCGCGTGCGCGTTCGCGACCCATTGAAGACGAAGCAGCTCGATAAAGGGCTGACGCAGCTCGCAGAAGAGGGTGCAACACAAGTCTTCAAGCCCTTGACACGCAACGAATTGATCGTCGGTGCAGTCGGTGCTTTGCAGTTCGACCTGGTGGCCTTCCGGCTGAACGATGAGTACAAAGCCGACTGCATCTACGACGATGCCAACGTGTACACGGCGCGATGGGTGTATTCGGATGACGACCACAAGCTTGCGGAGTTCCGCCGCAAACAGGCCGACAACCTGGCGATCGACGGCGGCGGATATCTCGCCTACCTCGCTACTTCCCGCGCGAACCTGACATTGACGGTCGAGCGCTGGCCCGACCTGCGCTTCGTCGCCACGCGTGAACACTGAGGCGCGACGCCAGCCGCATCGCAGTGGCGATCGATCAAATTGAACTAGAATCAACTCTATATCGGTCGAGACTGCAGTTGATGAGCGCGATTCTGGTGGTGGACGACGACCCGCAGGTGCTGGAAGTAGTCGGTGAGATGCTCCGGCTCGAAGGCTATGATGTCGCCACCGCCGCTGACGGCCGCGAAGCGGTTGCGAAGTTCCGTAGCCAGGCGTTCGATCTGGTCATCACCGACCTGATCATGCCGGAGAAGGAAGGTCTCGAGACGATCGCCGAAATGAAGTTGCTACACAAAGCCGTACCCGTCATCGCCATGTCAGGCGGCGGCCGCATCGGCCCGATGGATTACCTCGACACGGCGCGCCACATCGGCGCGGCTGCGACGCTCGCAAAACCGTTCGCGCGCAGCGAGTTGATTTCGCTCGTCAGCAATCTGCTGTCCGAGGCGGAGTCCTGACGGCAACCGAACCCACCCTGCTGGAACGCTATCTCGCGAACACGGATCGCGATGAGCTCGATGCCGCGCTGCTGGTTGCAAGAACGCTCGAACCCACAGTCGACGAGAGCAACGTGCGTAGCGCGCTCGCCGATTTGAGTGATCGCTTCTCGGCACGTTTTGCGCAACAGCCTGCGCCACAAACCCTCGCCGACTTTCTTCGCGACGAAGGTTTCAAGGCGACCGACAATCTGCAAAGCCTCGAGGCGAGCCGCATCGACAAGGTGTTGAGTTCGCATCGCGGCATTCCGATCACGCTCAGCATTCCGTATCTGATGGTGGGGCGCGCGATCGGCATGACCACACAGGGCATCAACTTTCCTGGTCACTTTCTGTTGAGCGCCAACGGCGTGCTGATCGACCCGCTCACCGCGGGCCTATTGAGCGGCAGCGATGTCGAGCGCTGGTTGACAGATGCGAATCTGACGCACCTCGGACCGAATGCGCTGGCGCCTGCGTCGCCGGACGACATGGCCGTGCGCATGTTCAACAACCTGAAGGCGATCTATGCCGCACGCGGCGATTTCGTCGGGGCGCTTTCGTTGATCGACAGTCAGATGCCGCTGATCGGCGACACGGGACCGCTGCATCTGGAGCGTGCCGAGTTGTGGTTTCGGCTAGGCGATGCTGCCGCCGCTGCCGCGGTGCTGCAGGAAGCGCGCGGGCAATTCGCCGGAACGCGCTGGGAGGCGGAAATCGACAGGCGGTTGATGCGTCTGGCCGGGCAGCCGCGCTCTACGATCCACTAACAGGACGTTGAAAACGGACTGTTTTTCAGCAGCCTGCTAAGAGCGCATCTCCGGGTACGGATCGTCGACGTCGAGTTCGATCGGAAGCGCGTACCCGGGGACGCTGATGCGCGTGTCGGTGATCGTCAGATCCGTCGCCTCGAGTACCCCTTCGCCGAACTGGTAGATCGGCGCCACTTCGCCGCGACTCATTTTGACGTCGTATTCGTCGATCTGCCGGCGGATGCCCTCGTGCTTGCGCTCGTGGGCCGTCAGCGCGGCGGCGCCATGTTTTTGTGCGAGCATTTTGCGCGTGACGGTGGGTGAGAGGATCAACGCGGTCGCGTTGTTGCCGCCAAAACCCTTCGAATTGATGAACGCGCCGTCCATCTTCGTCGGGTCGATTTCGACGTGCTTCATCGAGAAGCGCAGGTGTTCGCGGTGCACGTCGTCGGCAATGTGGTCGATGGTCGTGATACCGGGAATCCAGCCGTGGTGCCAGGCGCCCACGATCGCGGCCAGCTGATCTCCGCCTGCGGGCGCAAGCGAATGACCCACATACGCCTTTACCGCGCCCACCAACCAGCTCTCGATGCCGAACACGCCGGCAAGCGAGCTCATGATGTGCGATTCGGTAACACGGTTCTGCGGCGTGCTGGTGCCGTGCGCCTGGAAATACGTGCGCTGCTGGAGTCCTTCGTCGCCGATCAGTCGACGCGCCAACGACATCGCTTTGGCGACGGTCACGTAATTGCCGACACCCGGTCCTGGAATGGATTTCTTGTAGCCGTCGGAGTTGACGTACACGTTTGCGACCGAGCCGTGAATCGTGAGGCCGAGTTCCAGTGCCAGCGCGTCGTCCATCAACACGGTGTACACGGCGGCTTCGGACAGTGTGAAGCCGCAGTTGTCGGAGAACGGCCGGCAAGCGCGACGGTTGTCCGCGGCGTCCGTGCGGCCATCGAGCTGCATCAGTGCTTCGTCTTCGGCGAGAGCACCCATCGTGCGGTAACCCTCGATGATCTCCGGCGTGATCGGAGCCTCGGAGTTCCCGACCATCACGACACGACGGCGACCGCTCTGAATGTCCTCCACACCCTGACGGAGGTTGTAAAGGAATGTCGCACAGGCCCCGATCGTTGCGCCGGTGGCGCCGAGGCTGCCGAGGACATAGGCATTGATGAAGTCGGCCGGCATCTCGCACAAGCCGAGCGGCAACTGCTTCGAGGTGACACGCTTACCCATCAGGCCCGACTGCATCATGCCGCCGGTGCCGTCGAAGTCGAGTTGCCCCATCGCGCTGCCGGAATACACAGCGAACTGGTCCGGCTGCACGGTTTGCCGGAGCACATCCCAGTCGATGCCCAACGACCGCACCGCATCGGACGCACCGAAGATCGTCAACGCGAGGCCGCGCGGATGGTTGCGCGACTGATACAGGCGGTTGGGATCGAATCCGGTGGGAACCTGGCCGGCGGAGGTCACGCGCGAGCCGCGCATGTCTTCCATCAATGCGTGCAGCTTGCCGGGAAGCGTGACCAGAACGTCCTTCTCGCCGTCGGCGGTGATCTGCCATTCGCCCGGCACGCGATCCGGCAATTGCCGGCGCTGCATCTTGAATGCCAGCGACTCACCGGTAGGGCTCAACGTGACGTTGCGTTGCCACGGAATGGCCGCCGTGTCGAAGCACTCGATTTTCCGGACCAGGGTGTGCGCGTTGATGTGATCGCGAGTGGCCGCGTCGTCGGTGTACTTGTGAATGTTCATCAGCCCCGCGAGGCTGCGATACGTGGATGCCGCGATCGCGCCGGGAAGGGCGTCGATGACCATACGGCGGTACGCGTGATGTAACGACAACCGGCCGGCGGCGTTGATGCCGCCTAGCCCGACGATTACGGGAAGTCTGGACACGTCGTATGTTCACCCGGCTTGAGACGAGCGGCCGATTGTAGGGAAAGTCCGACTAATACTCACCCCTGCAAGGGGGTGGCCGATCTCCCTATGACTGCTGCTATGGAGCTTCTTCCTATAGCGCCTCGAGGGCGATCGCGGTCGCTTCGCCGCCGCCGATACACAACGACGCGATGCCGCGCCGCGCGCCGCGTTGCTTGAGGGCGTGTGCGAGCGTCACGATCAGGCGGCTCCCGGTCGACCCGATCGGATGGCCCTGCGCGCACGCTCCGCCGAAAATGTTGACGCGATCGTCAGGCAAGCCGAGTTCGCGCATGGCGATCATCGTCACCATCGCAAACGCTTCGTTGATTTCGAAGAGGTCCACGTCGTCCGCTTTCCAGCCCAGTTTCGTCAGCAGCCCTTCGATTGCGCCGACGGGTGCCACAGTGAACTCGGCCGGATGGCGCGAGTGGGTGGCATGGCCGACCACGCGGGCGAGTGGTGAAAGCCCGTGTTCGGCGATCGCCGCCTCGGTTGCGAGCAGCAGCGCCGAGGCGCCGTCGGAGATGGAACTCGAGTTCGCAGCGGTGATGGTGCCGTTGTCGCGGAATGCGGGTTTCAGCGTCGGAATGCGCTCGATGCGCGCGCGTCGCGGTTGCTCATCCTCGCCAACCGTTGCGTCGCCGATCGTCATGGGCGCAATTTCGTGAGCAAGTTCGCCGCTGCTCGTGGCAGCGCGCGCGCGTTCGACGGAGCGAGTCGCGAACGCGTCCATCTCCTCACGCGTGATCTGGTATCGGTCCGCCGTATCCTGCGCAAACGTACCCATCGAGCGACCGGTCTCCGCATCCTCCAGACCGTCGAGGAACATCGCGTCCTTGATCTGGTCATGCCCCATCCGCAAACCCTGGCGCGCTTTTGCGAGTAGATAGGGCGCGTTCGTCATGCTCTCCATACCGCCCGCGATCACCACCTGCGCACTGCCTGCACGCAGCAGATCCGTTGCCAGCATCGTTGCTTTCATGCCGGAGCCGCACACCTTGTTGATCGTTGTCGCGCCGCATGCGTCGGGCAATCCGCCCAGACGAGCCGCTTGGCGCGCGGGCGCCTGTTTGACGCCGGCGCTGACGACATTGCCGACGATCACTTCGTCCACTGCCGCAGCGTCGATGCCGGCGCGTTCGACCGCGGCGCGGATCGCGTGTGCGCCGAGCGCCGGTGCACTCAGCGATTTCAGTTCTCCCTGGAAGCTGCCGATCGGTGTACGGACACCGCTGACGATGAAAATCTGCGTATCACTCATAACGCGCGCCGAACTGTTTGAAAGGCGCGATTCTAACTGCAGTACACTGCCGCCCGATATCAACTTGGCCAATATCCACCGGGAGAGTCATCGATGTCGGAGAAAGCACAGACCGCGGTCGCGATTTTCAGTAAGCACATCGGAACGTCCGATGGGTTCAGCGAGTGGATCGAAGTCGACCAGAAGCGAATCAACCTGTTCGCCGATGCGACGCTCGATCACCAGTTCATCCACATCGACCCGGAGCGCTCAGCGAAACTGTCACCGTACAAAGTGACGATCGCGCACGGCTTCCTGACGTTGTCGCTGATCCCGCACCTGACCAGCAGCATCGCCCCGCGCGACGCGCGCGCTTACGAAGGCCTCGTGATGGGCGTGAACTACGGTCTCGACAAAGTACGCTTCCCGGCACCTGTGCCGGTCAACTCGAAGTTGCGCGCGGAGCGCACGTTGCTCGAAGCGGATCTGAAAGCGCCGAACACGAATCAGCTGAAGCAGCAGATCACGATCGAGATCGAAGGCGGCAGCAAGCCCGCATGCGTTGCGGAGTTTCTGATGCGCTTGATATATGCCTGAAGCTGATGACCCGGCAGTCAGACTTCGTTGAAGCGCGGGATCAGCTCAACGAAGTTGCAGGGTTTGAAGTTCACGTCGAGCTGATTGTGCAGGATGCGCTTCCAGGCGGTCTGGCATGCGTTCTTTGAGCCTGGCATGCAGAACACCAGCGTGCCGTTGCTCAAGCCGCCGAGTGCGCGGGACTGAATCGTGGATGAGCCGATTTCTTCGAACGAGACTTGCCTGAAGAGCTCACCGAACCCTTCGATCGTCTTTTCGAGCAATGGGGCGATTGCTTCCGGCGTGCTGTCTCGACCGGTGAAGCCGGTGCCGCCGGTGGTCAGGATCACATCGATGGTCGGTTCGGCGATCCAATGCGAAACAACGGCGCGAATCTGGAAGCGATCGTCTTTTACCAGCGCGCGGTCGGCAAGCCGATGACCATCGGCCTTCAGCAATTCGATGAGCAGTGCACCGGACGCGTCCTGCGCAAGCGTGCGCGTGTCCGAGACCGTCAAGACGGCGCAGTTCAAGGAATGCACGGCGGGAGCGGGCGTTTTTGGTGCAGTCATTTTTGTTTCAGGCATTTTTGTTTCAAGCATGGGATGCTCGCGATGTTTGCGGAACACAGTTCACTTACATTAGAGTACGCGGCCAAATTCTACATACATTTCAACGGCTTTTGCGCCGAGGACAGACCTCTCTCTGATGGATAACCAGCTTGCCGAAGGTGATCGGCTGTTTCTCATTGCTGAGAGCCTCGCGCAGGATTTCTCGCTATTCCCCTCTAGCGGCTCCACCGGAATCGAACATCACGTTCGGGGTCTTTTGTCGCGCGCGCAGATCGCGCGCCAGCTCGAGCTGCTGAACAATCTCGACATCGACTCGTACATCGAATCGGTGGTGGCGAAAGCCGAAGATCCCGGTCGAATCGACGCACCGACCATCATCCGGCAGCTCGGCACCAAGGTGCACGACGAACGCGTGGATGGGCCCTACTACTCGGCGATGGTCGACATGGACTTCGACGGCGAGACCCGCACCGTCGCGTTCATCGCGCAGGACCGTTCCCAGAGAAACGGCGTGTGGGGCCCACAACATCACCTCGCCGCCGCCGAGCTGGTCGGTGAATGTTCGAAGCGGAACATTGCGATCGTTAGCCTGATGGACACCCCCGGCGCCGACGCCGAGGAAGCCGCCAACAAGGCGAATCAGGCGCATAGCATTTCCCGCTTGATCGCGGAGATGTGTAACGTCGACGTGCCGAACATCGGCATCGTGTTCGGGCTTGGCTATTCCGGCGGGGCAATCCCGTTGGCAGCCAGCAACCTCATCCTTTCGGTACGCGATGGCGTGTTCAGCACGATCCAGCCGAAGGGCCTTGCGAACATCGCGCGTCGGCTGAATCTGTCCTGGCAGGAATGTGCGAAGTACGTTGGCCTGTCGCCATACGAACTGTACGCGCAGGGCAACATCGATGGCGTCATCGACTATGCGCCCGGCGACGGCGACGACAAGCTCGAGAATCTCCGCCTCGCCATTGTTACCGGTATCGACTCCATCGAGGAGAGCACCAAGCAGTTCGTCGCCGAGAACCCGTACATCCTCGATCACTACCGGCACAACCTCGAGCGCTACCTGAAGCCGTCGAAGCGGCTGGTGGCGATGGAGTCGCGGGCGCTGCTGCGCATTTCGAAGACGCCCACGGAATACACGAACGTGTTCGGCGTCGCCTATCGCTACCTGCGCTATCTAGGTACTCGGAAGCGCATCAAGGCGACCACCACCAAACAGTACGGTCGCCTGTCTGCCCAGGAACTGCCGAAGGGCGAATTGTCCGAACGTTCCGATCGCGAACGCCGGCAGACGTTCCTGAAGTGGCTGCAGGATCCCGAGAAGGTGATCTACGACGACGCACTGGCGAAAGCGTGGCGCAGCTACAACGAAAAGAAACAGGCGATGGACGACGAACGCGGTCGCATCGCGCAACTGCTGTTCGGCGAGCCGCGCAAGAACTTCGAAGATGCCCGCGCGAATCTGCTCACCAGCGTCAGCATGTACCTGTACAACCGCTGGAAGAGCGAAGCACAAGGCAACCTCAAGGCACTGATCCAGTTCCTGCGCGATCACGCCGATTCGCGCCAGTTGCTGCGCATCAGCGAAATCAAAGAGCCGCGGTCCTTTGCGGAAGCGCTGGCGGCCGACCGTGTACTGGGTCCGCTGTTCCGCGAGCGCTTCAGCCACGAAGGCAAGAAGCTGCTGAACATTCGTGGACTGCGAGACAAGTCCGACAGCTATCTGCGACATCAGCTGACGGCCGAGATCAACCTCGCGATCACCGACGAGCGCCTGTCGGATCTCATCGACGACACGCTGCTGTCGACGCGCGTGAAGACCATGCTGGCGGAACGACGTTCCAACGTGGCGGTGAACCGGCAGATACTCGACGACCGCTATTCGTCGCATCTCGGTGGCCAGGAGGCGGCCGCACCGAGTGCGCAACCGCGCGACGTGACGGTGCTCGACGTACTCGTCGACGCCGAGCTGCGCGAGGACTTCGTGACCGAATGCGAAAACCTGCTGCTGTTCGATTCAGTGTACGACCAGATCATCGAGCATCTCGACACCATTGCGGAGGAAGCCGAGTCCACCCGCGCGCTATCGAAACGCACCATAACGAAGTTGCTGGACACGACGCTGGCTCAAGCGGCACGCACTGCCGTGAGCGGCAACGCGGGAACTGCCTCCAGCGAGGAAGTGGTGGAGCGATTCCGCGGGCAGTTCTTCCGCTGGTTCCTGCGCGTGGCCGACACGCCGCGCAGCACCGATTTCTTCCGCGCGGTGGAAGAGTGGAAGAAAACCAGCTTCCCGCACCTGTCGGATACGCTGTTCGTCGTCGTGACGTTCCTGTTCGAGCGGCTGCTCGGCATGCATCTGCAGTCGGAGAAAGACCGCCGCCGCTACGATGGCCGCATCTCGCCGCGCGCGATCGGTAGACGCAAGGATTTCTGGAACCGTCTGACCATCGCATATCGCGACTTGCGCATTCAGGAAGTGGTCGACGAGTACAAAGGGCGAAAATCCACCGGCTACCGCGCCCTGATCGACACCTTCTTTACCGACTTCGAAGAACTCTACAGCGACCTGCTCAGCTCCGATCCGTGCGAATTCCCCGGCTTTCGAATCTCCATCGAAAGTGCGCTCAAAGCGAAAATTCCCCCTTGCGGCATCGTTACCGGCATCGGCACGTTCAACGACGGCGCGGGCGGCGTTCGGGTCGGGGCGGTCATTTCGAACATCGATTTTCAGGCCGGCGCGTTCGACATGGCGAGCGCCGAGAAATTCTGCAAGCTGCTGGTCGACTGCGCGGAGCGGCAATTACCCGTGATCGGCTTCATTTCGTCGGGCGGCATGCAGACGAAGGAGGGCGCAGGCGCGCTGTTCTCGATGGCCGCGGTGAACGATCGCATCACACGTTTTGTGCGCGACTCCGAACTACCCGTGATCATGTTCGGCTTCGGCGATTGCACCGGCGGCGCGCAGGCGAGCTTCGTCACGCACCCACTCGCGCAAACGCATTATTTCAGTGGCACCAACATGCCGTTCGCCGGCCAGATCGTGGTGCAATCGAACCTCCCCTCAACGTCGACGTTGTCGAACTACCTGTCGGTGGTGCCCGGCGCGATGCAGGGTCTGGTGCGCCATCCGTTCTTCGACGATCTGGACGACCGCCTGCGCAAGATCGATCCGGAGATTCCGCTGCCGACCGAAAGCGCGGTGGAGGTCGTGCATCGCGTGATGCTCGGTTCGTTGTCGATGGAGCGACCACAACTCGGCGGACGGCGGCCGAAGTTCCGCGACCGCGACCTGGTGCGGCCGGTGGAGCGCGTGCTGATTCACGCGCGCGGCTGCACCGCGGTGAAGCTCATTCGCGTCGCGCAACGGAATGGTATCGAAGTGGTGCTGGTGCAGTCCGACCCCGATATGGATTCGGCGTCGGTGGACATGCTCACCGAACACGATCGAGTTGTGTGCATCGGCGGCAATACACCGGATGAAAGCTATCTGAACGCGATGAGCGTATTACGCGTGGCAGAACACGAACGTGTCGATTCGCTGCATCCGGGTATCGGCTTTCTGTCGGAAAACTCGAGCTTTGCCGAGTTGTGTCGTAGTCACGGCATCAACTTCATCGGCCCTCCGGTCGCCAGCATGGAAGCGATGGGCAACAAGTCGAACGCCATCAATACGGCGCTGCGGCTCGAAGTGCCGGTGGTGCCCGGTAGCCACGGCATTCTGACGAACGTCGAACGTGCCGCTGAGGTTGCCAATCAGATCGGCTATCCGGTGCTGATCAAAGCGGTGCACGGCGGCGGCGGCAAGGGCATTCAGGTGGTCGATACGCCGGATGATTTCCACGAAACGTTCCATCGCGTAACGGTGGAAGCGCGCGCCGCATTCGGCAACGGCGACGTTTACCTCGAGAAGTACGTTACGTCGCTGCGCCACATCGAAGCGCAATTGCTGCGCGACGCGCACGGTAACAGCAGGGTGCTGGGCTTGCGTGACTGCAGCGTGCAACGCGACAAGCAGAAGATCCTCGAAGAATCCGATTCGACGATGCTGCCCGAGAATCTTCGCGACGCAGTGTTGAAGCACACCGCCGCGATTGCCGACGAAGTGGGCTACGTCGGCGCGGGCACTGTCGAATTCATCTTCGATCTGAAATCGAACGCCGTGTACTTCATGGAAATGAACACGCGGTTGCAGGTGGAGCATCCGGTGACGGAACTCGTCTCCGGCGTCGACATCGTCGGTGAACAGTTCCGCATCGCATCGGGCGAGAGCATCGCGAAGCTCGACATCGGTCGTAACGGTTACGCGATCGAAGCGCGCATCAATGCAGAGCGCATCGTTGTCGGCGCCGGCGGCAAACTGCAGTTCCGCCCCGACCCGGGGCAGGTTCAGCAGTGCGAACTGCCTTCGGAGGCTGGTATCGAGATCATCGCCACCGTTGGCCCGGGCAAGTTCGTGTCGCCTTACTACGACAGCATGGTCGCGCAGGTGATCGCGCACGGCCCGAACCGACTCGAAACGATCGACAAGCTGCTCCGTTACCTCGAGCGCGTGCGCATCTCGGGTATCTGCACGAACATCTCGCTGCTGAAAATGATCTTGTCGGATTCGGTGTTCCGCGACGGCGTTTATGACACGAACTTCCTGCCGGAATTCCTGGCGCGCATCGACGCGCCCGCGTTGATCCGTCAGATCAATGACGCATCCGGGAAATCCGGCGCGGGAATCGATCGCGACGCGATCAAAATCGAGGGCAGCGACGAACTCAAAGTGCTGTCGCCGTCGACCGGCATTTTCTACATCACGCCGACACCGACCGAACCCGAGTTCGTTGCGGTGGGAGATCGCATTCGCGTCAACGACACGTTGTGTCAACTCGAAGCGATGAAGATCTTCACGCCGCTCGCGCTGAAGGATTTCAACAACGGCGACCAGGAGTTGTATCCCTCGACACAGCGCTATGAAGTGACGCGGATCAACAACACCAGCGGTCAGCAGGTGAACGTGGGAGATCTGTTGTTCGTCGTGAAGCCGGTGGCCGGCTAGCTCGCGACCAGCAGTCCGTGTGCGCCGTCGGCAATGCAGTAGGCGCCGATGCCGAGAATCACCCAACGGCTGACGCGACGGAAATCGCCGTCGCCGACGCGATCGAGCAAACGTGTGCCGAGGCGCGTTCCCAACACGGCGCCACCGACCGCCAACGCGAGAAATAGCGGGTCGATTCCATCGCCGCTCACGCCCACCACGCCGCCGTAATAGACCAGCTTCAGCATGTGACCGATCGTCTGCGTGAGCGCCTTGTTCGCCACCACCTGATAGCGGTCGAGGCGCGCGTGCAGATAGAAGAAGTCGAGCAACGGTCCGGATGCACCGGCGAACAACTGCGCGGCCGTCACCGTCGTGCCGCACACCACGGCGGTGGTCGGATGCGTGACGTCGAGACCGTTCAGCTTCGGCATGATCAGCGCCACCCACGGCAACGAACCGATCGCGATCATCACCCAGTGCACGTTCGGCAGGAACGCGACGCTCGCGAACGCAGCGAACGACACCGCGGCACCAAGCAGATAGGGCGGCAGGATCTTCCATGCCAGATGCTTGCGCAGCATCCAGGCGCGCGAGCCGTTGGCGGTGCCCTGTACGACACCGTGGATGATCATCGCGGCGGCGATCGACTTGAGCGACACGAGCAAGGCCATCAACAGAATGCCGCCGGCCATCCCAAGCACCCCCGACAGGACGCTGGTCAGCACGACGGCGACGACGATGACGATCTCGATCAACATTCTTCTTGGAATCGGAAGACTGGCGCGGCAGTGTCACCGGGGCGCATCGATGAAAAAAGCGAATGCCGGGAATATGATGCTTACTCACCCGGAATGAATCCGTCGCATGATCGAGAACCTGGAGACGCTGGTCACGCTGTCGAAAACCGGCACCATGATGGAGACCAGCACGGTGCTGAAGATCTCGCAGTCGGCCGTCAGCAAACGTATCGCGGCGCTCGAGCGCTACTACGATCGCGCGCTGATCGAGCGCCATGGCCGACGCGTTGCACTCACGTATCACGGCACGCGGTTGGTCGAGAGGGTCACGCCCCTTATTTCGGAATTGCGCAGCGTGTTCCTTGAAGACAACGCGTTGCAGAAAGGCAAGATCATCATCGGTGTGTCGGAGGCGATTCTCGCGAGCTGGGGACCGCGCGTGTTTGCAGAGGTGCAGCACGAGTTACCCGAAGTGGAGTTCACCTTTCATGCACAGCGCTCGCCCATCGTGCTCGACCGCATCCGCTCCGGCGAATACATGGTTGGCATCTGCACGGGCTCGGCGGATTCGGAAACCGACCTGCAAAGCGAGGTGCTGCGCCTCGAACCGATGGTGATCGTGCCGTCGGCGCTGTCGCACATCGACTACCGCGTCGGTGACGAATTGTCGGTGATCACCATCGAGTCGCGCTCCGGCGCGTGGCAATCGATCGAAGACGACATGCGCCGATTACGGCTGCATCGTTCGACGTCGCTCGAATCGTTTTTCACTGTGGCGCAGATGGCGCTCGCCGGGTTCGGTCACGGATTGATTCCACAAGGTGTGGCGCGAACGCTCGGCGTGCCCGACGACAAGGTCATTCCGCTCGGCGACAGCGGTTTGAACCGGCCGGTGCGTTTCGTGGCGCGAAAATCGATGTTCTCCCGTCCGCTGGTACAGAGCTTCTATCAATCCATGTTGAGTCGCGCGCAGTCGTTCTGATCGCGCCCTTGCGCTCGCGTCGGCGCGGCAGGTAGTGTCGACGACTTTCAGGGGGGACACTAGATGAGCGACATCATCCTGCACCACTACGCGGGTTCGCTGTTCTCGGAGAAGATCCGCTTGCTGCTCGGCTATCTGAAGCTGCCGT
This sequence comes from Pseudomonadales bacterium, assembly GCA_041739525.1. GTDB lineage: Bacteria > Pseudomonadota > Gammaproteobacteria > Pseudomonadales > Azotimanducaceae > DATJGR01. The sequence continues at coordinate 83,881 of JBGSNQ010000111.1, forward strand.
GGAAGTCGGTGGTCACTGCACCGATCATGCCGCGCCCGCTGCTGATGCCGCTGACTGGCGGCTACCGGCGCACGCCGAACATGCAGCAAGGTGCCGACGTGTGGTGCGACACGAAGATCATCGCGGAGCGATTGGCAGAGATCGCGGGCAATACCGAATTGCACGCGGGGTTCGTTCCGCTGCGCGTCGCCGAATGGGCCGATAGCCACCTGTTCAGAATCGTGGTTGCCGTAACGTTCCAGCCGCGTGCCGCCGGCGCAACGATGAGCACACTGTCGTCAACGCAGCTCGAAGCGTTCATGAAGGATCGCGCGGAACTGACCAAAGGGGCGCCAATCGTCACGTTCCCGCCGGACGTCGCGGAAGCGCATCTCGCACACTATCTCGGAGAACTCGACGGCGCGTTCAAAGCGCCGTTCCTGTTCGGATCGAAACCGAACATCGCCGACTTCTCCGTGTACCACTGCCTCTGGCTGGTCGCCAACAACCCTATTATGGCGCAGTTGCTGGAACCCTATCCGAACGTCACCGCCTGGCGCGCGCGGATGGCGGCGTTTGGGCACGGCAACGTCACCGAAATTACAGGTGAAGAGGCGCTGGCCGGGGCGACACGATCTACGCCGATGCCCATTCCCCAAGCGAAGTCGCAGTTGCCGGCCGGGTTTGCACTCGGGCAGCAGGCCTCGGTGGCGCCCACCGACTACGGCATGGCGTTTCCGGTCAGTGGTGAGCTCGTGATCTGTTCCGAGCGCGAATATGCGGTGCGCAGACGCGATCCGACGGCCGGCGAGATCGTCGTGCATTTTCCGCGGCAGGGCTTCGCGCTCACCCGATGACCCCGCACGCCGGCGCCGATGCTCGCGTGCCGTTGATCATCGGAGCGATAGGACATCGGGACCTCGTTCCGGCAGAAATCGGCGAGCTGTCGGAACGGGTCAGGCAGTTTCTCGAAGCGCTGCAGTACAGATATCGCGACCTCAGCGTCACCATCCTGACATCGCTGGCCGACGGTGCGGATCGGCTCGTTGCAGATGTTGCGCGATCGTTGAATCTATCGATCACCTATGTGTTGCCGATGCCGTCCGAACTGTACGAGCGCGACTTCGGTGCAACGTCACTGGATGAATATCGGGAAATTCTCGGCAGCGGCAACGCGCTTACGCTTCCGCTCGTCGGCGACAGCACCGCCGACGACGTCACACATCCTGGGCCGAAACGGGATCTTCAATACGCGCAACTCGGTGCGTTCATAGCGGCGCATTGCCACATCCTGCTCGCCTTGTGGGATGGCAACGAAAACGGTGCCTCCGGCGGCACTGCGCAGATCATCCGTTTCCACCAGGACGACTACATGCCCGGTTTCACCGCAGGTGAACCTCGATCGAGGCTCGACGATACCGACGACGAAAGCGATCTTGTACATCACATCGTCTGCTCACGCGATAGACCTGGCGGTACACCGGCGCCACCGCTGCGCGCGGGCGAAGCCTGGTGGCTTTCACGTGATCACGAAGCACCGCGCACCCGCGAAATGCCTTCGCGATACGAGGTCGTGCTGCGACGTATGGTCGAATTCAGTCAGGATGTAGGGCGTCATCGCCATCTCATTGAAGCCGAGCCGAACGAACTATTGGCACGTGATATCGATGTAGTCATCGAACCGGGCACGCGCGCCATTGCGGAGTCGTTCAAGGTAGCCGACGTTCTGGCCAAACACTTTCAACGAAGAACACGCGCAGCACTGCGATGGCTGTACATCTTTGCGGGGCTCGCAGGTCTTTGCTTCATCGCATATGGCGACCTGCCGGGTTGGGATCTGATGATCTACCCGTATTGGTTGTTCATGGCTGCGAGTATCGGTGCATATCTGCTGACGAGTCGCGGTGGATGGCAGCGTCGGTACCATGATTATCGGGTGTTGGCCGAAGCGCTGCGGGTGCAGTTTTATTGGGCGATAGCAGGCGTAGAGAGACCTGCCGTAAGCCGCTTCGGCCACGATTCCTTTCTCAAACGGCAGGATCTCGAGCTCGGATGGATCAGGAACATGTTGCGCGTGGCCGGTCAGCGGGATGATGCGACCGAAGAGATGCCGTCCGAAGCAGGTGCCGCAATTGCCGCGCGCGATTGGGTCGGAGACGGCCTGAACTACTATCGGCGGCGTTGGCCCCAGTTGCTCAAGTGGCACCGCTATACCGAGATGCTGGATCGCACGTCGTTCACGGCGGGATTGCTATTGGCGGGTTGGCTTGCACTCGCGCAACTCCTTTTCGAACGGCAGCCGACGAATCTGTTGATCGCATTGATGGGCTTCATTCCGGTCGTTGCAACGTTGCGGCAGCAGTTCTCGATGCGAACCGCGGAAGGTGAACTGATCAACCAGTATCAGTTCATGGAACGGATTCTCTCGAATGCGCAGGGACAACTGCGACGCGCCGCGAGTACGGATGAGCGACGGCGGATTCTGCGCGAGTTGGGCGATGCGTGGCTGCGCGAAAACGGCCAGTGGATCCTGCGGTTGCGCGAGCGGCCGATCTCGACGGTCGGTTGAGTCAGCGCTGCAGAACCTCGTTCCATAGCCGTATCGTTGGATCATCGTCCGCCGCACGACACTCGATCCGGCGGTTCAAGTGCAATTGCATGCGTGCGTTCGCGGTGAATGGCGTCCAGGTGCGCGGCGGCTCACCCTGGCGCGCGAAATGTGTCCACAGCGACATGACCTGTTGCGAAAGCGCGGCGGCATCCGGTCCAGCCCCGGCGAATTTCGCGATGGCCGGCAGTTTGAAGTTGCCAAACACGAACGGAATTTCAATCGCGTGTGTAGCGCCCAGCCAGCCGCGCAGCGCCGGCGACGGCCAGTCGAATTGATACACCCACGTGTTCGTGCCGCGCGCAACGGCGTATCGGAACATCGGGTCGCGAAAGCGCAGTTCCGTTTCGATGTCGCACAGCATCGCGGCGTTCGGATTACGGGAATCCGGCGCCAGGCCGCGGTAGTGGGCCAGCACCCGTTCCGCGGCGGCGGCAGGTTCCGGCAAGTTCCGTTCCTTCAGCCTGCGCACCAGGTGGCTCGTCACGCCGGCGTCGTCGAGCTTGAGGCTCGAGCGGATGTACAAACGATATTCGTCGCGATTGATGCCGATGATCAGCGGTACTGTAGCGCCGCTGCGAGCGGCCGTTAGCGGATTCACCGGCAGTATGTCGCCATCGACGTGGGGACGTATCGGGCTCGCGTGATGCACCGGACGCAACCGGGTCATGACTGTGTGTTGCGCCCGCAACAGCGACGTCGCGTCCGCTTCATCCGGGTTGGTCCCGAGCTCTTCGCGTAGCACAGCGGCAGTCTCGTCCGCTTGAGCGCGCGACGCGACGTTGTCTGCGGCGCCGCTCTGCGCAATTGCACGGTGAAACAGCCCGCGCGCGGAGGGAGCGGCCAGCAGGTTGCAGACGCTCATGGCACCCGCCGATTCGCCGGCGACGGTTACGTTGCCGGCGTCGCCGCCAAAAGCTGCGATGTTGCGCTTGACCCATTCCAGCGCGGCGATCTGGTCGCGAAGACCGACGTTACGCTCGTGCAAGGGAACGAAACCCCATACGCCGAGACGATAGTTGATCGTGACGACCACCATTGCGCCGGCAGCGGCGAGATTCGAGCCGTCGAACAAGGGATCCGAACCGTCGCCATGGATGAATCCGCCGCCGTAGATCCACACGAAGACCGGCAGCGGCTGCGCTACGTCCGCTGGTGCGTACACGTTCAGGTACAGACAGTCTTCGTCTACGCGGGCCGCACCGCGCAAGCCAACGCCAACGGTTTTAGCCTGCTGCGGTGCCGGCGCGGTGGCGAAGGCTTCAAACACACCGGACCAGGGGGCACGTTCGGTGGGTTGTCGGAAACGCGCCGCACCGACCGCGGGTGCTGCGAATGGAAGGCCCAGGAAACGTGTCGTTACATCGTGTACATGACCTGCGACGGTACCGCCCGAAAGTCGTACGCGCGTTTCAGCTGCCATGCGCGACTCTGGTCGCGAGATCGGAATTGCACCAGCCTGCAACCACATCGACCCACCGGGCATCGTCATTCAGGCAAGGGACGAGCGTGAGCGTTTCGCCGCCCGCTTCCAGGAACTGCTCGCGTCCCGTGATGCCGATCTCCTCCAGCGTTTCGAGGTTGTCGGCCACGAACGCCGGGCAGACCACCGTTAGGCGCGTAATTCCTTCACCCGGCAGCGTTTGGAGCAGTTGATCGGTATACGGCTGCAGCCACGGCAACCGGCCGAGGCGCGATTGAAAGCTGACGCGCCATTGGTTGCTCGTCAGCCCCAGCCGCGTCGCTACTGCGCGGGACGTTTCGAGCACCTGATGCCGATAGCACGTCGCGTGCGCTGGCGAAGCGCGTGCGCAGCAATCCGCCGACTTGAGACAGTGATTGCCTGTTGGATCGGCTTTAGTGATATGGCGTTCGGGAAGACCGTGGTAGCTGAACAGCAACAGTTGCGAATCCGGCGGCGCCGATGTGGTGATCGAGTGCTCGAGCGCATCGATGTAGCGCGGCTCGTTGTAGAACGGCGGCAACGTGATGACGTCGACGCGCGGATTCTGCCGCGAGATTTCCCGTTCGACGGCCTCGATCGAGGTCGTTCGCGTGGAATCGGCGTGATGCGGATACATCGGGATCAGCAACAGTTCATCGACGCCCGCTGCGATGAGACTGGTAACGCCGCTACTGATCGTCGGTTTCCCGTACCGCATGGCGAGTTCGACGGGAATCGACACGCGTTGTGCCAGTGCGGAACGAAATGCTTCGGAATGGCGCAGCAGCGGCGAACCGGTTGGTTCCCAGATGCGTTCATACGCTTGCGCGCTGCGCTTCGGACGGAACGGCAGGATGAAGCCGGAGACGACGATCTTGCGTACGAGCCACGGCGAGTCGATGACGTAAGGGTCCATCAGAAACTCGCTCAGATAGCGCCGCACATCGGTGACGGACGTGCTCGCGGGCGATCCGAGATTTACGAGCAGAATGCCGCGCTGCCGCACGTCGTATCCTTGGTTGATGCAAAGCGATGGGATAGTATCCGCGCTCATTTTTAAAGTCATGAGCGATGACGGTCATCATCGACTACGACGCCGGCAATTTGCGCAGTGTACAACGCGCGTGTGCCGAGGTCGGCCTGACGGCTCGCATCACAAACGATGCGAAAGCGGTCGCGCATGCTGATCGCGTGATATTCCCCGGCGTCGGTGCGGCCGGCAGCGCAATGAAGAGCATCAAGGCGTCGGGCCTCGATGTCGCGTTACGGCACGCGCTCGATGCGGGTACGCCGGTTTTGGGAATTTGTCTCGGCCTGCAGATCTCGCTCGACCATTCGGAGGAGGGCGATACACCCACGCTCGGTTTGATTGAGGGGCGCGTGGTGCGCTTCCGTCTCGATGATCCGGCGCTGAAGATCCCGCACATGGGTTGGAACGAGGTCACCGTCGTGAAGATGCACCCGCTGTTGCGGAAGGTGTCACCCGGGGCCGAGTTCTATTTCGTACACGCTTACTATCCGGAACCGAAGCAGAGCGCCGAGGTGTACGCGACCACCGAATACGAACGCACCTTTGCATGTGCGTTGGGACGTAACAACTACTTTGCAACGCAATTCCATCCGGAGAAGAGCGGTCGAGTAGGCCTCGAGTTACTGAGTTGCTTCGCGACCTGGGATGGTCTCCCTTGTTGAGCAAACGCGTCATTGCCTGCCTCGACGTACGCAACGGCAAGCTTGCAAAGAGCGTTCGCTTCGTCGACACGAAGGACATCGGCGATCCAGTGCAGAAAGCACGTGAATACTACGAAGACGGCCTCGACGAACTCGTCTTCTACGACATCACGGCCTCCAGCGACAAGCGCCGCATCATGCTCGACGTAGTGGAAGCGGTGGCCGAGCAGGTCTTCATTCCACTTTCGGTCGGCGGCGGTGTGCGTACGTTGGCGGATGCGACGGACTTGCGTCTGGCCGGCGCTGAAAAAATCAACGTCAACAGCGCGGCCGTGGAACGGCCGGCGCTGATCGCCGAATGTGCCGAGGCGGTCGGCAATCAGAACATCGTGTTGTCGATGGATATCAAGGCAGTCGACGACAGGGCTCAGTGTCCGTCCGGATACGAAATCGTGATTCACGGCGGCCGCACGCGCACCGGCAAAGACGCGCTCGCGTGGGCGCTTGAAGGTGAACGCCTCGGTGCCGGCGAACTCGTAGTCAATTCCATAGATGCCGACGGTACCCGCGAAGGATATGCCATCGAGCTGACGCGGCTGTTGTCGGAGGCCGTACGCATTCCGGTGATTGCATCCGGCGGCGCGGGTAAACCCGAGCACCTGTACGACGTTTTGACTAAGGGGAAAGCCGATGCCGCACTCGTGGCATCGATGGTGCACTACGGCGACTATCGCGTCAGCGAACTGAAAACGTACCTGCACAGACGCAACATCAAAATGCGCATGAACTGGTAGCGGGGAGAAGCATGAAAGCGATTGCCGTCGAGGATAATGCGCTGCGCTGGCGAGACGCTGCGGACCCGGTTGCAGGCGCAGGTGAAATTCTGGTCCGTAATCGTGCAACCGCGATCAATCGCGCCGACCTCGCGCAACGCGCGGGCGCTTATCCGCCGCCTCCCGGAGCAAGCCCGATCCTCGGCCTCGAGTGCGCGGGCGAAGTCGTTGCGGTGGGCGAAGGTGTCACTTCGCACCGGCTCGGCGATCGCGTGTGTGCGTTGCTTGCGGGCGGCGGCTATGCGGAACTGGTCAACGTTCCGGCCGGGCAGGCGCTGCGTATTCCGAAGGGGCTGACCTTCGAGCAAGCGGCGGCATTGCCCGAAGTATTCGCCACCGCCTATCTGAATCTGTTCATCGAGGCGCGTCTTGCGCCGGGCGAGCGCGTGCTGTTGCACGCGGGTGCGAGCGGGGTCGGCACTGCCGGCATTCAACTCTGCAAAATGAACGGCAGCCCCTCATTCGTAACCGCGGGCAGCGACGACAAGGTCGGACGGTGCGTCGCATTGGGTGCAGCCGGTGGATCCAATCGACACGAAGGCTCGTTTGGCGATCGTGTAGCGGGTTGGACCGACGGGCAGGGCTTCGACGTCATTCTCGATCCGGTGGGTGCCGGTTATCTGAAGGCAAACCTGCGCGCGCTGCGCGTCGATGGTCGGCTCGTCATCATCGGGCTGATGGGCGGCGCCGTGGCCGAACTCGAACTCGGCTTGATGATGATGAAACGCCTTCGCGTCATCGGCTCGACGTTGCGCGCGCGTTCGATCGCAGCCAAAACTGCGGTGATGGCCGATCTGCAGCGCATGGTCTGGCCGCAGATCGAAAACGGTTCGATCAAGCCGATCGTCGAGGTTGTAATTCCGATTCAGGAGGCCGATCGTGCACATGCACTGGTGGCGGCCGATCAGACGTTCGGCAAGGTGGTGATGTCTATCGGTGATAGACCGTGATGTCTATCGGAAGATAGACCGTGATGTCTATCCGAGATAGACCGTGATGTCGATCGGCTGAGCCCCTTTTTCCCGACCTTACGCGAGCGACTCGAGCGCTGCCTGCTGTGTCGTAAGCGTGTCGATGGCGTTCTGAATCTCCGCCGCCCGCTCACGTTCTTTCGCAACCACGTCTGCTGGTGCTTTCGCGACGAAACCGGCGTTGCCGAGTTTGCTCTCGATGCGCGCGAGCTCCTGCCGACGGCGCGCGATTTCCTTCTCGAGTCGCGCACGCTCCGCAGCCACGTCGATCAAACCTGCGAGCGGCACCATCAGTTTCAGCTCGCCAACAATTTGCATCGCCGCCGGCGGCGGTTCGTCACCGTCTGCCAGCCACTCCACACGCTCGAGTTTCGCCATACGTTTCAACAGCGATTCCGTGGCCGTCAGGCGCTCGCGATCGGCGTTGCCACCGCCTTGCAGCAGCAGAGTCAGCGTCTGACCGGGCTTGATGTTCATCTCGCCGCGAATCGTCCGCACGGCGAGCACTACGCCTTTCAGCCACTCGATTGCCGCTTCGGCGAACGGATCGTTCGTGAGATCTGCCGCTTCGGGATACGGCGCCACCATGATCGTCTCGCCGGCAATTCCGTTGAGGGGCGCAACGCGGCGCCACAGTGCGTCGGTGATGAACGGAATGATCGGGTGCGCGGCGCGCAACAGCATCTCGAGCACCTTGAGCAACGAACGGCGCGTGCCGCGTTGCACTTCGGCGCTCGCACCTTCGTCCCACAACAGCGGCTTCGTCAGTTCGAGGTACCAGTCGCAGTACTCGTGCCAGGCGAAGTCGTAGATGACGTTCGCGAGCAGATCAAACCGATACGACTCGATCGCGCGTTCCGCCTCGTTGAGCATGCGTCGCAACCGCGATCCGATCCAACGGTCCGCGAGAGTCTCTTCGGCAGGACCGGAGAGATTGGCGCCTTCGGTATTCATCAGCACGAACTTGGTCGCGTTCCAAAGCTTGTTGCAGAAGTTGCGATAACCCTCGATCCGCTTCAGGTCGAAGCGGACATCGCGGCCGGTAGAGGCAAACGCACAGTACGCGAAGCGCAATGCATCCGTACCGTAGGACGGAATGCCGTCTGGAAAGTCGCGTCGCGTCGCTTTTTCGATGGCTTTCGCCATCTGCGGCTGCATCAGCCCCTCAGTGCGCTTGGTGATCAGGTCGGTCAGCGAAATGCCGTCGACGACGTCGAGCGGGTCGAGCCCGTTGCCGCGGGTTTTCGACATCTTCTGGCCTTCGGCGTCGCGCACGAGCCCCGTGATGTGCACCTTGCGGAAGGGCACTTCTCCCATGAAGTGCAGCGTCATCATGATCATCCGGGCGACCCAGAAGAAGATGATGTCGTGCCCGGTTACCAGCACGTCGGTCGGGTGATACATCTCGAGTTCGCGCGTTTTCTCCGGCCAGCCGAGCGTGCCAAAAGTCCACATCGCGGATGAGAACCAGGTTTCGAGAACGTCTTCTTCCGCCCGCAGCGCGACGTTGTCCGCGAGGTTGTATTTGCGGCGCACTTCGGCTTCGTCGCGCGCCACGTATATCGTGCCCTCTGCGTCATACCAGGCGGGTATGCGGTGTCCCCACCATTGCTGGCGGCTGATACACCAGTCGCGGATGTCGCGCATCCAGGCGAAGTACAGGTTTTCGTACTGCTTCGGTACGAACTCGATGTCGCCACGTTGCACCGCTTCGATAGCGGGCTTCGCGAGCGCGTCAATTGCGACGAACCATTGATCGGTCAACAGCGGCTCGATGATCGCGTCGGAACGATCGCCGCGCGGAACCATCAGTTTGTGGTCTTCGATCTTCTCGATGAGTCCGACTGAAGTCAGATCGGCAACAACGCGCTTTCTCGCCTCCGCGCGATCGAGCCCTCGATAGGCAGCCGGCGCGGCATCATTGATGTGCGCGTCCACCGTGAAGATGTTGATCATCGGCAGGTCGTGGCGTTGTCCGACGGCGTAGTCGTTGAAGTCATGCGCAGGCGTGATCTTTACGCAGCCGCTGCCGAACGCAGGGTCCACATACGTGTCGGCGATGATCGGGATTTCGCGGTCGGTCAATGGCAAGCGCACGCGCTTGCCGACGAGTCCACTGTAGCGCGCGTCATCGGGATGAACCGCCACGGCCGTGTCGCCGAGCATCGTTTCGGGTCGTGTCGTTGCCACCACGATGAAGTCGCGACCTTCGGCTGTTCGTGCCCCGTCTGCGAGCGGATATCTGAAGTGCCAGAGGCTGCCTTGCTCTTCGTTGCTCTCCACTTCGAGATCGGAGATTGCGGTCTTCAGCTGCGGATCCCAGTTCACCAGGCGACGACCGCGATAGATGAGACCCTCGTCGTACAGGCGCACGAACGCTTCGCGCACCGCGCGCGAGAATCCTTCGTCCATGGTGAACCGTTCGCGGCTCCAGTCGATCGACGATCCCATGCGGCGCATCTGTTCGGAAATGCGCCCGCCGGACGCCGCTTTCCATTCCCACACCTTCTCGACGAACGCGTCGCGCCCGATGTCCGCTTTGCTGATGCCGCGACCGTTCAGTTGGCGTTCCACCAGCATCTGCGTCGAGATTCCGGCGTGGTCGGTGCCCGCTTGCCACAAAGCGTTATCGCCTTTCATGCGTCGATAGCGGATCAGCGTGTCCATGAGCGTGTGCTGGAACGCGTGGCCCATGTGCAGCGAGCCGGTCACGTTCGGCGGCGGAATCATGATGCAGTACGGCTTGCCGTTGCCGGTCGGTTCGAAATAGCCGGCTTGCTCCCACTCCCTGTACAACGACTGTTCCAGGGCGTGCGGGTCGAAACTACTTTCCATCTTGCTCTTCGTCGGTGAGTGCGCGGGTGAATTGCGTGAGTTCCTGTTCGAGGACTGCCAGCAGCCGCGTGCGCAGATCGTCGATGCGGCTGTTGATCAGCTCCACCAGCCAGTCGTCCAGGGTGCGATCGATGCGCACCTTCAGAGATTCGTTCAGGGCGTTCATCTGGTCGGCCGACCAGTCGAGTCCGGATCCTTCGACCGTTGAGCGGGCGTCGGACAGTATCTTGCGCGCCTGCCCGCGCCACTGGTCCCCCAGCAGCGCCTTAATGGTGTCGTCGGCGAGCCCCGACTTCGGCTCACCGCTGGAGGGACCGTCGTCGAACGACGCTCGGCTCGTCAGTACAGATTCGTTCACGGTGAACGCACCTTCGACCATGTCTTCGAGCACGGGTACGTCGTCGCTGTCCTCGGCAGCGGGCGCCGAGTCGTTGGGTCCATCGAGGAGGTTGCGGATCGATTCGAGATCGCCGATCAGGGCATTTTGCGTCTCGGTGTCGTGCGTCGATTGCTTCGGCTTTTTCATCAGCGGTCTTCGGAAGGATCGATCTCGTGATGAAATAGAGGATAGCCTCTGTCGCGATAGTATTTGTATCGATCACGTCCGTCTTCGCGGGAAGCCTGCACGATGATCTCGGCCACTCGCTCGAAGCGTCCGAAAAACGTTGGAATGGACGCTGCAAGGTTTATCAGCAGCTGATCGGCGCCTGATTCCGGCTCGCGATGATCGATGACTACCGGCGCGTTGGCGCAGCCGGGCTCACCGTTGATGCCGTGCGGCAGGAAACGATGGTCCGGGTACTCCCACATCAACGTGTCCAGATCGTTGCACGCGTCTACATCGGCGACATGCACATGCACGCGTTGGCCCGCAGTGACGGCCTTGTATGCCAGGCGACATGCGAACCTGCGGCGCGCCTCCAGATCGACGTCGGGCAGAATGTAGAAGTCGACGCGCGTCAAATTCCGTCAGACCTGTTTCAGAAGGTACTCGAACAACATTGGAACGGGCCGTCCGGTCGAACCCTTCGCCGGACCGGACGCATATGCGCTGCCGGCTACATCGAGGTGCGCCCACGGGAACTGTTTGGCAAACCGCGACAGGAAGCACGCGGCTACCACCGCGCCGGCATCGCGACCACCGACGTTGGCCATATCGGCGAAGTTGCTCTTCAAGTTCTGCTGGTAGTCGTCCCACACCGGCAATTGCCACGCGCGGTCCCAGATGTACTCGCCGGCGCGGAGCAGGCTCATCGCCAGTTCATCGTCGTTGGCGAACAAGCCGCTGGCGTGCGAACCGAGTGCCACCACGCAGGCGCCGGTCAAGGTTGCTACGTCGATGACTGCTTTCGGGGAATACCGTTCCGCATACGTCAACGTGTCGCACAGCACGAGGCGCCCCTCGGCGTCGGTGTTCAGGATTTCGACCGTTTGTCCCGACAACGTCTTCACGACGTCGCCCGGACGGGTGGCGTTGCCGCCCGGCATGTTCTCGGCAGCGGCAACCAGCGTTACGAGGTTGATCGGCAGCTTGGCATCGATGACGGCTTTGGTGGTACCCAACACGGCGGCGGCACCGCACATGTCGAACTTCATCTCGTCCATCGAGGCCGGCGGCTTCAGGCTGATGCCGCCCGTATCGAAGGTGATTCCCTTGCCAATCAGCGCCACCGGCGGCGCTTTCGCGGACGCGCCGCGGTATTCGACGATGATCAATTTGCCGGACGTTGCGCTGCCGCGAGTGACCGACATGAACGCACCCATGCCGAGCGCTTCGATTTCGCGTTCGTCGATGACCTTCACACGCACGCGATTCTTCGGCGCGCCGCGCGCCAGCTTCCGCGCTTCGGCTGCCAGATAGGTCGGGTTGCAGATGTTCGGCGGCTGGTTGCCGAGATCGCGCGCGAACGCCATGCCGCTGTCGAGCGCTTGTGCGTGCCGAACAGCGTCGCCGGGACCACTGCGACCGCGCGCATCGCTGTGCACTGCGAGTTGCACGATCTGGGGCGCCGGCGTTTCGTCCTGCTGCTTTGACGCAGCGAACCGATAGAGCTGGGAGGTCAACAACGCCAACGCGACGCGCGCCTTTTGATAGCCGTCGTAGCCAGCGACCTTAAAAGCATCGAGTGCCAGCACCGAGTCGCGCACCGGCGCGCTTTTCAATGTGGTACCCGCAGCACCGATGGACTTGCGGAAATCGGCCGGCGACTGTTCCCTTTCGTCGCCGATGCCGACCAGCAGCAAGCGACGGATCGAGGTCGCCTTCGGCAGTGTGATCAATTGCGACCTGCCGGGCTTGTCGACGAAGTCGTGGCTTGCTGCAACGAGGTAGTCGTCGAGACGGAGCGCGCGCGCGACCGTGCGTGCGGTACTCAGCGTGACGATCAGACAATCGGTGCGCAGATCATCGAGTTTTCCGGACTTCGTCGAATACTTCATAATCTCCAATCTTGTCGCGCGTTTACGTCGCGCAAGTCTAATTGAAAAGCCGCGACACACGACACCCAAACGCAAGCGCAGCCGACGGATACAGATAGATGGGCATCGCGTTCCGATACGTTTCGCGCGAGTTGGTGGCGGTGTTCCTCGTCACCGCAGTGGTTCTGTTGGTGATCGCGCTAGGCGGACGATTCATGGGTTATCTGCAGGACGCCGCGGTCGGCAAACACTCCGCCGACGCGTTACTCAAGATCATTGCGCTGCGCATCCCCGGATTCCTGCAGCTGACGATGCCGTTCTCGTTCTACATCGCGCTCGTGCTCACCACTGCGCGCCTGTACGCGGATCAGGAAATGACGGTGCTCGTCACGGGTGGCAGTTCACCGTTGCAGGTCTTGAGTTGGATCGGCATCAGCGCGCTCGTCGTTGCGTCGACCGTCGTATATCTATCCACCGACGTCACACCGCGTGCGCTCGCCGATCTCGAACGGTTCCTTTCGGCGGAGCGCGTCGAACGCGAGTTCGAAACGATGACCCCCGGCGTCTTCCACACCTTCAACGACGGTGCACGTGTGACTTACTCGGAGTCGGCGTCCCCAGACAAGCGGGAACTGTCGCGTGTTTTCATCGCGGCGCAGACGCAGGGGCGCAGCGTCACGATCTGGGCGCAGCGGGGCAGTCAGTACATCGATGCGATTACCGGCAGCCGCTTCATGCTGCTCGGTGCCGGGCGGCGCTACGAAGGCGAGATCGGGAAGCCTGCTTATCGTGTCGTGCGATTCGAAACTTTGAGCCAGCGTATCGAGCAGCGCGATCCGTCAATGGCCGATATCGAGATCGATGCGCAACCGACGAGCCGTTTGAGAGGTGACGATCCCCGCTCGTCTGCCGAACTGCATTGGCGGTTCGCTTTGCCGCTGATGACCTTGATTGCCGTGCCCATCGGCTACGCGCTCGCGCGGGTGCGGCCGCGCGAAGGTCGCTTTGCACGGATCGTTCCGGCGGTGCTCGCGTTTCTGGCGTACTACTTCGTGCTGCTGGTGAATCGCAACGCACTTGCCGGTGGGCAACTCTCGAATGTGATCGGCATGTGGCCCGCGCACCTGGCGTTTGCTGCCGTCGGCTTCTGGTTGCTGCGGCGCATGTACCGGCCGCACGCGGACTGATGCGTTGATTCTGCGTATCGACCGTTACGTCAGCAGCACCGTCTTCAAGGCGATGCTGGTGGTCCTGGTCGCCTTTGCAGGACTCAACATCGTCTTCCAGCTCGTCGACGAACTGCGCGAGAAATACGTCGGCTATGGACTCGGCCAGGCGATCGTCTACGTGCTGCTGACACTGCCGAGGCGCGTGTACGAGCTGATTCCGTATGTTGCTTTCCTGGGAACATTGGTCGGGTTGGGACAGCTTGCGAGCCAGAACGAGTTGACGGTACTTCGCGCGGCGGGCGTGTCGGTGCGGCGGTTGTTCACGTCGGCCGCGTTTCCGGCAACCGGAGCTTTGCTTCTTGCGCTGCTCCTGGGTGAGTACCTCGCACCGTGGGGTGAGGAAGCTGCGGAGGGATACAAGGCGCAGGCGCGTCAGGCGTCGACGACGATTCGATTCTGGGGTGGCCATTGGTATCGCGAGGGCGGGCTATTCATGGATGTTGCTGCGATGGATGCGAGTGGACGGCTGGTGGGCGTGCGGCAGTTCTTCGTCGACGACGCGCGGCAGCTGCGGATCGCGCGTCACGCGGCGACGGCGCGATACATCGAGAACGAGCGCGCGTGGATGCTGAGTGACGTCAATGAGACTCTGCTCGACCACGACGGCACGCGTGCGCGCCACCTGGACGAGGTGCGCTGGCCTTCCGATGCGACGCCCGAACTGCTCGGCATAAAGGTGTTGTTGGGGCCGTCGAACCTGTCGATCCGCGGACTCGCAACGCAGATTGCCTACATGGAACGCGAGGAGCTGGATCCGAGCCGCTACAAGCTCGCGTATTGGAGCAAGGTGCTGCAACCGCTGGCGATTCTCGGCCTCGTGTTGCTGGCGTTGTGCTTCATCATCGGACCGTTGCGCGAGGTCAGCATGGGAACGCGCCTCGCAGTCGGAACGCTGACGGGACTAGCCTTCAAATACCTCGAAGACATTCTCGGGCCAATGAGCATGGTGTTTCACATTCCCGCGGCGCTGGCGGTGGCATTGCCCATCTTGGTGTGCTGGCTGGCGGCGTTCGTGGTGATTCGCCGATCGCAGTAGCGGCCTGACTTACGATCACGGTATCGATCAGCGCGTCGGCCGATGCACGACGTGGGTGCGCGATAGCATGTCGGGCCACGCGCGCCGATCCGGATCGATGTAGATCCACAAATAGCCCAGGCCGAGAGTCGCCAACGACAACATCGCGCCGACGAAACGCAGCAGCGCCTGGCCCAGCCGCATCGGCGTGCCGTCGTTGGTCTCGAGCCGCAGATTCCACGCGAGCATGCCCACCGTCTGGCCGCGCCAGACCCAGAAGTAAGCAAAGAAGCTGAACAGCTCGACGAACAGGATCGTCTGCACCAGCGGCCCGAGCACCGCGCCGTGGTGAATGGCGACGCCGATGAAGAGCGTCAGCAACCAGATTGCGAGCACCAGCATGGCGTCGTAGGTCATCGCGCCGAGACGACGCAACAAACCGGCCGGACGAGGCAGAAGGGTGTCGGACACTTCTCAGCCGATCATGCTTAAGGCCGCACGCAGCACGCGGCAACGGGAGTACGTGCGTACGTCAATCGCGCCGCCACGGATCGGGCGCCGCTTCGCGCGGCTTCGGCAGGTCCTCGATCAACTGCTGGCGCAGCCGGATGGCACGCCGGTAGGCCTCGATCAGGTAGCTCTGTTCGCCGCTCGACTCGTGTACCGAGAGACGCCGCAGGCGGCGCTGGTAGTCGACGATCTCGCGAAGCATCCGCACGGCCGCGGCGCTGGCGGCCTGCTGGTCGCTCGACATCTGCGTTTGTGGTGCTGCCATCTCGATCTCCCCTATTGGCATTCTGACTTCCTGTCGGTCGACCGAATATAGGTTAGCGAGTTTTATTAATCAACGAGCTTAACAAGTGACCTTAACTCGTTGATTACGCACGCTAGCCGAAGGAGATCGCTCCGACACCATCGAGTTGGCCGGGGCGGCCGCAGAACTCCTCCTGCGTCATCGCGTCGAGCACCGCGGCGTCGCTGCAGTTGCCCCACGCGCGACGTCCGTCGGGGAGACGACACGCCACATGCGCGATCGACGGACCGTCGGCACCGTACATGACGGTATAGCTTTCGACGTCGACTGCGCCGCGGTGAGCCATTGCAACGTCGCGTTGCGGTGTCGCGTCGACCTGCGGTTGCAGATCTTCGTGGCGGAATGCACGCGTCGGCGGTTGCGACGAGTACACGCCGAACGCGTGCTTCGTGAGATAGCCGCCATTCGCGGTGACGAGACCGCGCGCGTTGCGGTCGCCGCGCAAAACCTCCGCCATCCGCGCGATCGAATGCATGACGTAGTTGTTCAGTGGTCCGCCACCGAAGGTGAGGCCGCCCGTCACTGTCAACGGACGCTTTTCGTCGAGGCCGAGCTCGGCGGCTGCAACCTGCACCGCTACCGGGAAGCAGCTGTAGAGATCGACGTGATCGAGCTGTTTGGTGCTGACGCCTGCCAGCTCGAGACATCGCGCGCCGGCGATGCGGATGGCCGGCGACGAATGCAGATTGTCGCGATTGGAAACGAAGTAATGGTCGTGCGCATCGGTGCCGGCCCAGGGATAGATCCAGCGATCCTGCGGAATGCCGAAGCGTTTTGCCGCGGCGACCGAGCACATGATCAACGCGGCGGCCTGGTCGACGTTGTTGTTCGAGTTCATCAGCTTCGGATACGGGAACGACACCGGCCGATTCGTTGCGGACGGCGTGCGGATCTCTTCGGCGGTATGGCGTTCCTGGATCCATGCGTGCGGATTGCCGCTGGCCACGTCGCTGAACCGCGCCCACAACTCGGAGATGCGTTTCAGGTGCGCCGGAATGCTCTCGTGGCGCGCGTACCGCAGCGCGTTTTCGAACAGTGGGTAGAGTTGAATCGGCTGGCCCAGTCCGACTGCCTTCTCTGCGTCGTGGCGCATGTTCTTGTCTTCGCCGATCAGGCGGTCCGGTGTGCCGGGCGCCTCCTGCCATCTGAGATCGACGCCCTGTTTACGCGCACGCGCTTGCGTGTAACCGCATTCGGCGCCCGTGATAACGATTACTTCATGGCGCTGCGCCTGGATGTCTAGCGCGCTCTGATTCACCGTCGACTGCACGTAGTTGCCGCCGTAGGGCGTCAAGACAGTTTCGGCGTTGGGTACGCCGACCGCTTGTGCGACGATTCGCGCCGGATCTTTGTACGGCCAGATGCCGCGGATCACACGCACCGATGTCACGTGATTCAGCAGGTTGTTCGAGCCCGCGTCGGCCGCCGCCGCGCGAACCGCCTCGATCATCAACGCCAGTGGTTCTTTTGCTTGGGCCGGGTCGGCTACACGCTGCTCGAGCTGGCTGATACCGACCAGCACAGGCACGGTTTGATCACGGTTCATGCTTCGTCTGCCTGATGCGTAAAGGTCCGGATGATATGAAGAAGGCTAATGAATGAGAAGGCGCAAGGAGATTGGCTTGATGACGCGGCTCAAGTGGGGCTGGCTGCTTCTGCTGGTCGTCGCGCCGGCGGCATCCGCCTGGAACGACACCGGCCACATGATCGCGGCGCTCATCGCCTACGATCAGATGTCCGAAACCGTGCGTGGACCCATGGCGCACCTGGTGCGCTCGCATCCGCGCTTTCAGGAGGATTTCGTGCCGCGCCTGCCGAAAGCGCTTCGTGGTGTCCCTGCGGCCGAGCAGGATCGTTGGTACTTCGCGTTTGCATCGACCTGGCCGGATCTTGCGCGTCGGTTCGACAACGTGCGCGGGAATAGGGCGCGTGACACATTGATCGCTCGTTACAACCACGGCAGCTGGCATTTCATCAACCTGCCAACATATCTGCAGCCGTCGGACAAGCGCCGCATCGGCGCACCTGTACCTTCTATGAACGTTCCAGCAGGACGGGACGACGCGCGCATGAACGTGGTGCAGGCGCTGACGACGCTCACGCAGGACTGGTGCGCGGCTTCCGATGCCGAACGCGCTCTGGGGCTCGCGTGGATTACCCACCTGGCCGCGGACGTCCATCAGCCGCTGCACGCGACGACGTTGTATGCGTTTCCGCTGTTCATCCGGGCCGACCGCGGCGACCGGGGTGGCAACGACATTCTGGTGGCCGCGAGGATGCCGCTGCGCGCCGACAATCTGCACGCCTTGTGGGACGGTGCGCTCGGTTACGAGTCGAAGTACCGGCAACTGGAGGCGCTCGCGCGCGACTACGCCAGATCGGCGGGTTCAAAAAAGGACCAGAAGGGCGAGCCTGCGCAGCAGTTCCGGGCATGGGCAAAGCAGAGCCGCGCTCTGGCAGAGCGCGATGCGTACACACAGGAGGTGCGCGCCGCAGTAGCCGCGGCCGGCGATGCGCGACAACCGAGCGTATCGGTCAGCGACGGGTATCTCACGGCAATGCACGCGATCGCCGTCCGGCAGATCGGGCTAGCGGGCCGTCGCACGGCGTCGGTGCTGAATACGCTCGCCGGGGTGGGTGCGTCGGCAGGTTGCACCCGACAAGCTAATTGAGGCGCACGATGACGATTCGATTCGTGTTGTGGGACAACGACGGCGTTCTGGTCGACACGGAGGAGGGCTACTACCTCGCGACCAGGCGCGCACTCGCAGAGATAGGCATCGTGCTGGGACTCGCCGAGTACCACAACCTGCGCGCGCGAGGCGTCACGTCGTGGACGCTGGCGGAAGAAGCCGGCATCGCCCCCGCCACCATCGATCGACAGCGCAATCTGCGCGACGACTATTACCAGCAGTTCATCCGGTCGCAGAATCTCGAGATCGAAGGGGTGCGCGACACCATTGCATCGATGACCACGGCGTATCGGATGGCGATCGTCACAACGGCCAAACGGCGCGACTTCGAGTTGATCCACCGGGAGCGGCGAATCGTTCGCCACATGGAGTTCGTGCTGACCGGCGACGATTATCAGCCACACAAACCCGCACCCGACGGATACCTCGCGGCGCTCGAACGATTCGGTGCGAGGCCGGATGAAGCGGTGGTGATCGAGGATTCGAGGCAGGGTCTCGATGCTGCGCGCGCGGCGGGGTTGCGATGCGTGATCGTTCATAATCCGTTCTTCGGAACAGCGCATGATTTCGACGGCGCGACGCGCGTGCTCGATTCGGTTGCCGGTGTGCCGCGCATGCTCTACGAATTGAGTCGCGGCGGGTCCTCCGACTGACGGTTCTCGAGTCGCGGGTATACACTCGGACCGTCGCTCACGGTCCCGGAGGAGGCCGTTTCGATGACGCAGTTCAGTGCGTGGCCGCTGGGGGGCGGCGTGTGGGTGGGCCCGATGCGCAGGCCGCGCAACTCCGCGGCGAACGAGAAAGGCAGCATTCACGACGACGTGGTTGCCCAGAAGCTCGGATTTCGCGGCGGTACGGTCGCGGCATCGCTGCATATGGAGCAGTTTCCGCCGTTGCTCATGCACATGTTCGGCCCGCGCTGGTGGCAATCGGGCGGCTTGTCGCTGTACTTCCGCTACGCCACGACCGACCTCGAAGCCGCGCAATGTCACGCGGTTGCGCCGATGCGATCGCCGACCCAGGACGTCCGCATCGAAGTGTGGATGGAACATCCCACCGGCGCCGGCTCGCAGCGCATCGCCGACGGAACCGCGTCGGTGGGTTGTCCTGACCTCGGTTCCGCGCTGCGACAACGCATCCAGATGGTTCCGGAGCCGGGTGAGCTGCGCATCCTTTCGCAGTTGTCCCGGAACGCGTGTTGCGAAGGCGTGCCGACGCGCATTGCGCAAAGCGCGCTCGACGAGCGCCTTGCAGTCATTACCGAACCATTACACGAATACACCGCGGCGAGCCAATGGGGCAAACCGGCACTACCGCCGAGCCTGATGGTGCGCGCGATGCGCGCCGTGGAACCGGAACTGCTCGCGCGTAGTGGACCGGTGGTGGGTTTGTTCGGGGCCATCGAAGTGCAGCACATCAAGGGCCCGTTGTTCGCCGAAGCGGATTACCTTGCGCGTGGCCGTGTGCTCGCCGTCAGCGAAACACCGAAGACCGAGTTCTTCTGGTACGAGACGACGCTCACCGACCCTACTGAGGGGACAGACGTCGCGAGCATGCTGATGATGTTGCGATTCATGAAAGCGTCGAGTCCGCTGTGGTCGTCCGATGTCGAATCCGCCGAAAGCGCAAACCGGTAGCCCTTGATCTTCCTGCGGCGGCGCGTAATCCTGCGATCCCTTTCGAGTCACCGAAGTATTCCGATGAACGATGAAGAACAGCGCCGTATGCGCGACGACGTGCGCAGTCAGACGGTAGTGCGCAACGTCGAAGACGCGTTGTGGCGATACAACGAAGAACACGAGGAAACGCTTTCCGTGTACGACGTCATCGGCATGGTGCTGGAAGGTCTCATCGCCGAAGGCATGTGTCCTGCGTGCATCTCCGAATCGGTACAGATCGCCTTCGAACGTGCAGGCGTCGACCCGAACGAACACATTCAGGAAGGCGACGGCGATCGCCCCACGATGAACCGCCCCGACGGCGACGTGTTTCACTAACCTCGTATTGATCCGTATTGAAGAGCTGCACGTCCTGGATCTCGCCTAGACTGGTATTGATGCCTCGCGGTCGGAGGCGACCCGGACGGACGAAATGTGCAGGTTCACCTTTTATCAGGGCGAGCCGATTCGCCTGAGCGCGTTGGTGACGGAGCCGACGCACTCGCTGATCAACCAGAGCTTCGACTCCCGCGAGGGCGAAGAACCGCTCAACGGCGACGGCTTCGGCGTGGTCTGGTACGTGCCTGAACTGACCGCGGCACCGGGCCGATTTCGCGGCGTATCTCCCGCGTGGAACAACGCCAACCTGCACGAGATCGCGCGGGTAGTGACCAGCCGCTGTGTCATGGCCCACGTTCGTGCGGCCACCCAACAACTCGCCGTATCGGAACTGAACTGCCATCCGTTCGTGGTCGACCGCTGGTCGTTCATGCACAACGGTGACATCGGCGGGTTCGGCAGGATCCGCCGCGCGTTGCTGTCGCAGTTGTCCGACGAACGTTTCGACGCGATTCACGGCAGTACCGATTCGGAGCACTTCTTCGCGGTGCTGCTCGATGAACTGGCTGCAGAGGGAAATGACGCCGATGTCGAGGCCATTGCCCGCGCTTTCCAGCGTGGGCTCGAGCGCGTGCGTGAACTCGTCGCGTTGCACGCGCCCGAGGAGCACCTCTACATCAACGCCGTACTCACCAACGGCCACGAGGCCGTCGCGGTGCGCTATACCACCGACGACCCGGACGAGGGTTCTTCGCTGCACATCAATCAAGGGCAACGCTATATCTGTGAGGACGGCGTGTGCCGGATGATCGACACGGTGCACTCCGGGTCGGTCATCGTCAGCTCCGAACCGTTGTCGGAAGATCCGGGCTGGACGGCGTTCAAGCCGAACTCGATGGTATTGCTCGCTGACAATCGAGTTGCGCGCAGCCTGACTCTGTAACCGGACTGGCTACATTAGCGGCGCCGCTGTTCGCGAAGGGCTACGCGCGCGACGTTCGGCGTAGGCATCCAGGATCACCTGAAGCGCAAGGGCGCCGCCCGCCAGCGCTTCCTTCTGCTGTTTTGCCAGTTGTTTGATCGCGTGTTCGGCCCGCAGCGCCGCACTTTTGTCGCCGATCATCGCGCTGAATATGAGGTCGACCGGCCGGCGCGTTCTAAGGTAACGGGCGGCACGGCTGCCGCCGCGCTGGTGTTCCTTCCAGCGCCGCTCCACGTCTGTACTCACGCCCGTGTAAACGCTGCCGTCGGCGCAGCGCACCATGTAGAGGTGCCAGTCAGGCACCGGCGCTCTGGACGGCCGAACCTGCGGTGCGCGGCGTTCGCGTGCTCCACCAGATCAGCATCAGCAGCAGCACCTGCACCGCGAGACGGACCGACAACAGGGTCGGCGACACGTCGGGAAACAGTTCGGGGTGCAGCCACATGTGCACGTTCGCCGGTGTGACGGCGAGCGTCAGCAGAATGAGCAGGTTGCCGGACCACTCGCGCGTCACCGGTATCAGAATGCCGATTGCGAACAGCACTTCGAGCGCGCCGCTGACATAAACTGCGGCAAGTGGATAGGGCACGTAGGGCGGCATGATCGCCATGAAAAAGTCGACGTTGGTGAAGTGCGAGACGCCGCCGAAGAAGAACCAGGCGAACACGATCGCGAGTCCGGCATAGCGGGCGAATCGGATCATGGGGTTCTCCTCGCGCGTGCACGACGGCTGCACGGTCGAGTATCGGTACTGCGCCCGCGACCTGGCGGGGCAGTGCGATACAGGGGATGTGGTGTGACGTTCGCCGCGACGGTTGGTCGCGGCAACCGACTCACTCGGGGTTGACGTTTTCCGCTTGCGGACCCTTCTTACCCTGGGTCACTTCGAAACTGACGCGCTGGCCTTCTGCCAAGGTGCGGCGGCCGGTTCCGTTGATGGCGCGGAAGTGCACGAACACGTCCGGGCCGCCTTCGCGTTCGATGAATCCGAAACCCTTTGCATCGTCAAACCACTTGACGGTGCCGGTGATGCGTTGAGCTGACATATTCCCTCTCGGTATTCCTAACTGTATTGCCGGGTACGCGAACTACTCATCGACAGGTGGCGCGTCGTCGCTCGGTTGTTCGCCCGCCCGAGCAGCCTTTTTCAGACGCTTCTCCTCCTTCTTCTTCTGCTTGGCTAAATCCTTCTGCCGTTTCTGAAACTTGTAGTTGGGTTTTGCCAAGGATCCCTCCTGGAACGCACGGCGTGCAAAATTGCGGTTTCGTACGGGCCGAAGGGTCTGGAGTATAACCTCAAGTCAGTCACCATTTGCCACGCGTCGCGGCATGGCGCTGCGAATGGCGGCGCCGAGATCGTCTTTCGTGAACGGCTTGCGCAAGTAGCGGCTGATCGATTCCACCGGCAGCATGTCGGTCGCGCCGCCAGTGATCATGATGATCGGCAGATTCGCGCGTATCGCGCGAAGGGCTAGCGCGAGTTCGGTGCCCATCATGCCCGGCATCGCACGATCGGTGATCACCAGGTCGATCTCGTCCGCGTGCTGCTTGAAACGCACTAAGGCTTCGTCACCGTTCGACGCGGTCAATGCGCGGTAGCCGAGCAATTCCAGCAGTCCTTGAACGCTCTGTTGCACGTCGGGTTCGTCGTCGACGACGAGGATCGTCTTGTCGCCGTCGGCGTTGGCCGCCTCTGCAGCAACCTGGAGCGCAGGCACGATCGCAGGTTCGGCGCAGCGCGGGAGCACTACTTCGAATCGGGAGCCACGCCCCGGCGCGCTGGTCACGGAAATCGTCCCTTGCAGGTGCGTCACGATACCGTGGACGACCGACAGGCCGAGACCGGTGCCCTCGCCGGGACCCTTCGTCGTGAAGAACGGATCGAAGATGCGCGCCTTGGTGGCGTCGTCCATACCGGCTCCCGTATCGCTGACGATGAGCCGAAGGTGCGTGCCGGTGGCGAGCGCAGGATTCGAACGCGCTTCTTCTACGCCGACGTCGTGCGCCTCGACGACGATCGTCAGCACGCCGCCGCGCTCACCCATTGCCTGATATGCGTTGGTGCACAGGTTCATCACCAGCTGGTGCAGCTGGGTCGGGTCTGCCAACACGGCACCGCTGTCGTCGTCGATCTGCGTACGGATCTCGATGTTTGCCGACAACGACGGTCGCACCAGCTGCAGCGCTTCTCGTGTTACGACGGCGAGCGAGGTGGGTCGTTGAGTCTGTCGTGCGCGGCGACCGAACGTCAGGATTGCCTGCACCAGATCCTTCGCGCGGTTGACGGAGGTCTGCAATCGTTCGAGGTACGTTGCCGCTTTGCTGCCGCGCGCCACCGTCGCCTGTGTCAGCTGAGCGAAACCCAGAATCGACGTCAGGATGTTGTTGAAGTCGTGCGCGATGCCGCTGGCAAGCGTGCCGAGCGCATCCATTCGCTGCGAGTCGCGCAGCTGTTGCTCGAGTTGCCGTACTTGCGTGACGTCGGCGCCGGAAATCAGCAGGCCGCGCGGCTCGTGGTCCGTAGCCGGCAGCGGAGTGGTGTGCCATGCGATCAGGCGTTGTGCTCCGTCCTTCGTGACGATCGGTGATTCGAAATAGTCGTACTGCGCGACTGCCTGAAACTGTTGGCGAACCTGATCGCGAACTTCGCGCGGAACCAGTCGTTCGTAGAAGTTGCTGCCGATGACTTCCCATTCCGAATAGCCGAGCACGCGTGTGCCCTTCTGATTGACGCGTCGCACGGTGCCGTCGGGGTCGAGCGCGAGGATCATCACCTCGACGATGTCGAGGTAGCGTTGCGCATTCTCCCGCTCACGAATGAGTGCGCGCTCCTGCGCTTCCCGCTCTTCGATCTCGGCGCGCAACTGCACGTTGGTATTGTGGATCTGCTCCGCCACTGCAAGGCGACGGCTTTGCGCGCGATAGACGAGCAACACCAGCGCGAAGGCAAGCAGGAAATAGCCCGCCTTCGCAAGCGGCGTTGCCCACGGCGGCGGCGTCGCGCGCAGGTTCAGCGTGAGCGGTTGGGTACTCCATACGCCGTCGTTGTTCGCAGCCATGACCTGGAACGCGTAGTCGCCGGGTGCAAGGTTCGTGTACGTAGCGCGATGCAAAGGCCCGTCGTCGACCCACGCTTCGTCGAAACCGATCAGACGGTGTTTATACGTGTTGCGTTGCGGCGCCGTGAAGTCGAGTGCTGCGTATTCCAGCGTCATGAGCTGATCGCGATGGCCGAGTTCTATGACTTTCGCCGGCGGGATGTCGCGATTCATGATCTGCACGCGTGTCAGCGCGAGCTGCGGCGGATGTGCGTTCGTGCGGATCGTCTCCGGTCGGAAATAGGTGAAGCCGCTGACGCCGCCGAAATACAACTCGCCGGTGTCGGATTGGTACTGCGCCCCAGTGTTGAATTCATTGTTCGGCAGGCCGTTGCTGACGTCGTACTTCTGAACGTCGCCGGTTCGCGGGTGCAGGCGCGCCAGGCCGTGGTTCGAACTCACCCAGATATCGCCCATTGCATCCGATAGAACGCCATAGACGACCGGGCTGGGCAGACCGTTCGCCGTTCCATAACGTTCGAAATGCGCTTCGCCGCGCGCACGCTCATCCGCACGCCAAAGATTCAGTCCGCCGTCCTCGGTGCCGATCCAGATGTTGTCGTCCGTATCGACGTGCACCGCCCAGGCGTTGTTGCTGGACAAGCTCGACGGATCGGCTGCGTCGTGCCCGTAACTCGTGAACGTCCTGCTCTCGCGATCGAAAACGCAGATGCCGCCGCCGTGTGTGCCGATCACCAGCACGCCGGAGCGATCTTCCGCCACCGCTACTACCCGGTCGGAGCAGAGACTCGACGGATTTGTGTCGTCGTGGCGCAGGTGCCGGAACGTCATGGTCGTGCGATCCAGTTCGTTCAAACCGCCGAGATACGTACCGACCCACAGCGTGTTGTGCGAGTCGAGCAGCAGCGATGTCACCCCGTCGAAACTGAGCGATGCCGGATCGGCCGGGTCGTGGACGAAGCTGCGGAATTTCCCGGTGGACGTGTCGAGGCGGTTCAGGCCGCCTGAGCGGGTGCCGATCCATAGTGCATTCGGCGTTTCCGCCGCTAACGAGAACACCCGATCGTCGCCGAGGCTGGTGGGATCCTTCGGTGAATGACGCAGCGCAGAGATGTTGCCGGTGTGTGGGTCGATTCGATTCAGGCCGCCGCCGGAGGTGCCCACCCAAACGGTGCCGTCAGCCGATTTTGCAAAGCTGGTGACGAAGTTGTTGCTGAGCTCGTTCGGTCCGCCGTTGCGCCGCGCCACCGTCGCAAACGTGCCGACGCGCGGATTCCACGTATTCACGCCGACGTACGTGCCCACCCAGATCACACCGCCGCGATCCTGAAACAGCGACACGACGTGATCGTCGCTGAGGCTGTTGAAGTCACCCGGGTCCTGGCGCACGTGTTCGAACGAATCGGTTGCCGGGTCGTAGCGATTCAGTCCGCCGCCATCGGTGCCGATCCAGAGCGCCCCCGACGCATCGACGAACAGAATCCGGATGCTGTCGTGGCTGAGACTGTGCGGCTCGGTCGAAAGATGCTGGTAGCGTCGAATCTCGTCGGTCCGGGTGTCGAGCCGCACCAGACCTTCCTCGTACGTACCGATCCACAGCGCGCCTTCGACATCGGATGCAATGCTGCGAATCCGCGCGCCGCTCCACGCTTCGGGATTTCGTCGATCGAGCGCGTATGGTTCGATGACGTTGCCGTCGAGGTTCAGGCGGTTGACGCCGCCGCCGTCGGTGCCGATCCAGAGATGTTCGCGGCCGTCGACATGCAGCGCCTTTACGTGATCGTTGGAGAGGGATTTCGGATCGTTGGGGTCGTTGCGGAAGCGGGTTGTGACGCCGGTCGAACGGTCGATGCGGAACACGCCATCGCCGTCGGTACCGATCCACAGCGCACCCGCCGAATCCTCCACGATGGCGCGCACGACCACGCGATCGGCCCGGTTCGCCGTCAACGCGTGATGCTCGAATACGCCGGTCAGCGGGTCCAGCCGATCCAATCCGCCGCCGTCTGTGCCGACCCAGATGGCACCGTCGGTGTCTTCGTGCAGCACCCATACCCAGTTGTGCGCGAGCGTGCTGGGGTTGTTCCGGTCGTTTACGAAGGTGACGAAGTTGTGGCCGTCGAAGCGGTTCAACCCTTCGTCGGTACCGAGCCAGATGAATCCCTGCCGGTCCTGAATGATGGTCTCTACCGCGGCCTGCGACAGACCGTGTTCGACGGAGTAGTGCGTGAAACGGGTGGCGAGGTCGGCGCGAGCGGTTCCGATGGATGTGAGGGCCGCGAACACCACCAGCATGATGGTTCGAAGGGGGTCCAACTGCGCGCGTCCCTTACGCGTCATCCAACGTCTGTTCGTTTGAGCGCCTCGCGCGTTTCTCAGTTTATGAAAACTCCGCTCGCGCGGAGTTTTGGGGCTCTCCAGCCATCCATGGCTTGCGAGCCCCGACATTCTTCAAACACTTGCGTGTTAGAAAAATGCCGGCGGATTCCTCCACCGGAATAGCAGTCCGTTTGCAACGTCCTGCTATGCGATCCGCCGCCATGCTACATGGCAGGTGTGCTGCAGAGAATGCGCAACTTGCGCCAGATCCACAAACTTCGCGTAGCAAACGGTTCGCGAAACGCTCGCCAACGGCTACGAGTGCGCGATCAACATCAGTCCGCCGTCGTGTCGTTCGAGCGCATCCAGCGTTTTCATCGCATTTGCCGCGTCGAGCGGCGACAGAACTTCATCGGCGATCAGCAACCGGGCGCGATGGAGAATGCCGCGCGCGATGAACAGCCGTGCCTTTTCACCTTGTGACAAGGCCCAGCCGCCTTCACCGACCATCTGCATCATTCCCGCGGGCATCCGCTCGAGTAACGCGTCGAGGCCCAGTGCGCGCGCCACGGACAAGGCGTCCTCGAGGTCGCGTGGTGACGGTGGCCACTCGCGTCCCAACAAGAGGTTGAAGGCGAAGGTCTCGGTCACGACGTGATTCGAGCCGGCTTGCGGCACGTAACACACGAGCGTGCGCCACAGCTTCATGCCGGTGATGTGGCGGTCGACGCCGCCGTTCAACACGACGCCACCGTCCTGTTGCACGCGGCCGGCAAGCACCGCCGCAAGCGTCGACTTGCCGCTTCCGGAACGACCCGTCATCAACACGCGTTCGTGCGGGGCGATCGCGAGATCGACGTTGCGTAGCACCGACGTCAGCGCGCCCGGATATCGGTAGCTCACGCTGCGACAGACGAATTCGCTGTTCGCGTCCGGCACCTGGCCCAGCATTCGGTCGTGCTGCAACGACGGATCGCGATCGAGATCGTCGAGCTGCCGGAAGGATATCCACGCGCGGATTGCCTCGCTGACGCCGGCCACGATCGACTGCAGCGCCGCGGACGTCATGATCACGAATCCGATCATCACGACGCTCGTGATCGCGGCGCCATCGCCATAGTTGCGGTACAACGTCGTCATCACCACGAACAGCGCAAGCACGGTCCACGCGCGGGGAATTCTCGCGACGCGCAATTGCGCCGCGTCGAAACGACGCCCCGCTTCGTGATACCGGGCCATGCTGCTGTCTTCCTCGGCATTCCAGCGATCCGCGTCGACGAACGCTTTGCGGGTGCGATGGCCGACGAGTTGCTCCGTGTGCACGCTGGTGACGTCGACGTTCCTGGCCAGGTAACGCACTGCCTGCCTGTAGTAGTCGCGCGCGTAATAGGCGCCGAGCGCGATGACCAGCCCGAACACGGCAAGCAACGCATCGAAGCCGACCGCGATGCCATAGGCGATGAACACCAGCAGCAGATCCACGCTCGCGAGCGCGACGCGCACGCCGCCGCGCGCCGCCATCGAGTCGAGGTGATGCGTTTCGAGCGATTGCGCGATCATGCGACCGAGGCCGAGCGCGCCCACCTGACGCTTGTCGGCATTGAGTGCATCGACGAACAGACGGCGCTTCACTGCGATGCCGACGCGCGCCGCCAGACTCTGTTCCAACGACGACTCGACCGGCAGCAGTGCGAGAGCCGACGCGAGCAGCGCAACCCACTGAAGCGTCAGGCTCGTTTGGTTGCCGACACCGCCGAGCAGCCCGACGAGTGCCGCCCAGCTCGCGATCCAGAGACCGAACTGGAGCAGGTGCGTCAGCAGCAGCGGGGTGCATTGCCAGGCCGAGAATCGAGCAGCGCCGGCGGTCGCATACTTCGGCTCGAACGTCCAACCGAGAAACAGCGGCCGCTCGAGCCCTCGCTGTCGTCGCAGGGCGTCGGCGACGCGCTTCGACTTGCGTCCGAGTGGCGCCGTCAGCGCGGCGACGGTTGCATCTGCGGGATCTGCCGACGTCGTGACCAGACATCGGGCGAGATCTGCGGTGGCGATTGGCACACGACGCCCGCTCGGTGTCAAAGCCACGGCGCGGCGACGAGTACCCGCCACTATGAATAAAGCGCCCGTCGCGTCGGGTAACGGCACGACGATCGGCGTGAGTGCGGTCAACGAGTCGGCGAAGCGCTCGAAGCGGCAGGTGATGCCGGTCATTTCGACGTCGAACGCCGCGGCGGCCGACGTCAACGCCGCCTCCAGCGGAACGTCGTCGGGTAGCGCTGCTGTGGCGTTGGGTCCTACGTTGCTGTCGCGATCGACGAGCCACGGCAGCGCTGCGGCGATTGCAGCGTTGGACCAGACGCAGTCGGCAATCGTGGTCATGACGTTGCCGGTGCGGCGTGGTCGAACTCGACCACACGCCACGGCGCTCCATGCAAACGCGCGCTCAATGCATCTTCGGCCGCGATCATCGCGGCATAGCGCGACGGTTGGCGCAGCAACGACTGCGGCGCTCCGTCTTCCACGATGCGACCCTGCTCGAACACCAGCACGCGCGGAAACGTCAAGGTTTCGCGCACGTGGTGGCTCACCCACAACAACGTCGCTTCGGGCCAGCGGTCGATCACATGTAGACGCATGCGCTGGCGCTGATCGGCGTCCATTCCGGAAAACGGTTCGTCGAGCAGAACGAGTCGTGCGTCGGCTCTCACGAGTGCCCGTGCGATCCGCAATCGCTGCGACTCGCCGCCCGACAAGCGGCTGCCGTTTTCGCCGATGCGCGTCGCGAGTCCTTCGGCCATCTTCTCGAGGTCGAACACGAGTTCGCTCGCATCGAGCACCCCGTCGATCGCCGGTGTTGCGTCCGCGCCGACGCCATACACCACGTTGGCGTAGAGCTCGCGGTTCCACAGATAGGTTTCCGGATCGACCAGCGCGCTGTGCTGGCGCAGCGCCTGTATCTGCGCCGCGTCCGCTTCGTCGCCGTCGATCAGGATGCGACCGTCGCTGATTGCGTGCCACCCCGACAGCGCACCGAGGAAGCTGCTCTTTCCCGATCCGGATTCGCCGACGATCGCCACGCGTTCGCCCGCACCGATTGTCAGGTCGAGTTCGGCGAGCACCGCCTGCGAGCCTCTAACGACACTGACCTGCCGCAACTCGAGACGAACACCGCCGGTACGTGTGCTCGGCTTCGCATCGGCAGCCTCTTCCGGCGCATCGAGAATTTCCAGCACGCGGCGCACGATGTTGTGCATCGCCGGTAACTGTTTGAGATTCGCGAGCAAGCCGCGGCTCAGCATCGGCACGAACAATGCCCAGTACGCGACCAGCAGCACGGTGCCTTGTGGCAAAGCCTCGTCGATCGCACGGAGCACCAGCGCGATGCCGCAACCGGCGAGCACGAACACCTGCACGGATTCGAACACGGTTGCGACGCGCCGCAACTGGGTGGACGCACGAACCCAACGCAGCAGCAGCGCTTCGTGTTCCAGTTCCAGCGAACGTGCGGCGCCGTGCGTCCAGATCGGTTCCGTGCCGCGCAGCGCATCGAGATAGAGGTTCGAAAGTGCGCCGAGGTGGGTTCTTGCACGCAGATCACGCTCCGCCAACATGCGGAACATCGCGAGCGGCGCGGCAATGGCGAACAGTCCGGCCAGCAGCACGGCCCAGACCAGCGACGACATGATCCATGCGAGCCCGAATAGCAGCATGACGATGCGCACGAAGTCGACGAGCAGGGTGGTTGCGATCAGCGGCGCATCTCGCAGTTGGGTAATTGCGTGGCCGCGCTCCGCCAGATCGGACACGAGACGCGACGCGAAGTAGTCGTCGCGTATCCGCGGCAGCTTGCGTAACAGATCGGTGCGCAGACGCGTTTCGAGGTGTCGTCCCAACACTTGACTGAAGCGCGTCTGGCCGACCGTGCACGCAAGGGCGGCTGCCGACGGCAGAATGACGGCGAGCAACACCAGCGCGTAGGTCCAGAGTTCGGTAGGTGCCTGAAAGCCGATGAGATAGCGGAACACCAGCGCTTCGATCAGCGTCAGCGTTCCCATCACCGTCGCGATCACGCCGAGTTGTGCAGCGAGGTGGCGATACCCCATGCCGCGCAGCATCGCCCACAGGCGCGGTGCGACGTTGACGCGGAATCCTCCAAGCGTTTTGCGGATGACCGGTTCGGTGGACGAAGCCTTCGCCTGGACTCCGGCGACCTTCAGCACGACCACGCCGCGCAGTTGCAACACATCGCCGGTCGCATCGGTGGGCGTCACCTGAAAGTACTGTTGCGGTACGAACTCCGGATTCTGCAGTGCTCGATCGATCAACGTTGCAGCGTCGCGTCCGCGCACGCGAGTACCGAGGCGACCCAGTGTTCGACACATCCGCAGCGCGGCGTCGAGGGTGCGAATCTGCTGCCAGTCGCCGCCATCGAGACACCGGGCAATCAGTGCATTCGAGATCTCGGCGTCAACCGCAAGGTCGTCGAAGCCGTTGCGCAGCGCGTGCTTGAACTCGTCGGATTGCGCGTATTCGAGCCAATCGGACGTCGCAACGTCGAGTGCGTGCTGATACAGGATCGCGTCGAGTTCGCGCGGTCGCATCCAGCAGCGGCCGCGCGCCGGGTCCATCACTTCGTACCAGCCGAACAGCGCGCGCCAGATCACGACGAAGTGCGTCAGTCCGTTCGGAAGCGTCACCACGGCGATGCACGGCAGGTTCCCGTTGTGTGGGTCGAGCAGGAAGTCGCTCGGCAACATGACCTGCTCCGCGTCGAGCCCGAAGCGCTGTGCGAGTTCCTCTAACGTATCTATTGAGGTGCCGTCGACGTCGGTCTGACACGCTTCCCGCAGGCGCGGGTAGCTGACGTCGACTCCGCAACCGTTCAACAGCGCCGTGAGCGCTGCCGGTCCACAATCCATTGCCGACGTTTGCACGACTTCCGGAATGCGGCGCGAGATCTGCGCTGTCCATTGCGCGTGATTCAGTTGATGGCGCCCCTATGTTTGACCTTGAGGAAGGGTCTGACCTTGAGGAAGGGTCTGACCTTGAGAAAGGGTCTGACCTTGAGAAGAGGTCTGCTTCTGGGGGGAGGGTTGGACCGCGGGAGAGCCGAGCAGATTGATCAGCTTGCGCGCGAGCGTGACTTCCTCGACGAGTACGGTGGCACGCCCCTTGAGACCGTGCGATACCGCTTCATACAGCGTCGCTGTCTTGTCGAGTTCGAGGTCTACCTCGACGCGGCCGTCGCGTTCTTCGCTGCCGACGCGTGCAACACGCGCGTCGAGCATGCCGTACTGCGTCCACGGCAATGCAAAGAATTCGATGCGCGCGTGCTGATCCACGCGCACGCGTCCAGCGGCCTGCGCTGCAACGAAGTGTGATTGAAACTCGTAGCCGCGCTCCGGCACGAGCGTCATCAGCCAGGTTCCCGGCTCTACGACCTGTCCGACCGTGAGTTGTGCGATCGCGCCGATCCGGCCTGTGAACTGCGCGTGTACGCGCGACTCCGCGATGCGGCGCTCCAGTTGCTGGATCTGCGGGCCGAGTTCGGCGATCGCGCCCGACAGCTGCGCATCCTTGCCGTCCAGGCGTGCGCGATTGCTTGCAATTTCATTGAGCGTGCGCTGTTTGGCGGCTTCTTTCTCGAGCAATTCGGCACGTTCCGCTTCGAGACTCTTGCGAGCCTGTGC
Source organism: Pseudomonadales bacterium (assembly GCA_041739525.1). Taxonomy (GTDB): domain Bacteria; phylum Pseudomonadota; class Gammaproteobacteria; order Pseudomonadales; family Azotimanducaceae; genus DATJGR01. The sequence continues at coordinate 116,435 of JBGSNQ010000111.1, forward strand.
GAGGTTCGAACGGGCCTCAGAGAGCGTCAGTTGATCGATCTGTTTCTTCGAGCCGAGTTCGGTGTACAGACGTTCGGCATTCTCGGCGTGCTCGATACGCGCGTGCGTTTCGCCGATGTTCGCGCGTAGTCGGTCCATCGCGCGGTCGAGTTCCTCGGCCTGGTTCGCGGCGCCGGCATCCAGCGAAGCGACTTCGCGTTGCAGCGAGTGGCGTTCGTCGGCGAACTTGTGTGCGCGCTGACGGAGCAGGTCGAGGTCGAGTTCGAGCGGAACGGAGTCGAACTGAATCAACACATCGCCTTCGTTCACGCGATCGCCCAGACGTACCGGGACAACGACGACCGGCTCGTGCGAGCGGCTCGTCAACTCGATGGGTTCTGCTGCGGCGACAACGCGCCCGTCAACGCTCGCAACGGACAGAGGCAGTGCAACGGTGGTTGCCAGCACGAGCCACAATGCGAAGAGGGTGACGCCGCCGCCGACGAAGAGCATTCCGGCTCGCCGCGAATCGAGAGCCAGGGAGCGCAGTGTGTTTTCGAACGAGACCGCCATTTGCTTTTCGTTGCGTCGACTCGTCAGCACACACATCGAACGAACGACGTGCGCGCTGTGCGCGAAGGTTCTTGATTCGGCGGAGAGTATGCTGCAAGAATGAACGCGCCTCAAAGCAATTGGTTTGATCAGTTGGTTCGTCGAATCCGCTGCTGTTGAGGGGAAGGACACACACTCCTCGCTGAACCCGCACTAAGACGGGCATCGAGGGGGTCAGCGCGATAAGGGCTCTCCCCGAAGGCGGGTGGTGCGTCGCGGTGTTCGTGATTCGTGCATCGACATCGGTCCATGACGGATCGCGAGCGTGACAATCACAAGACGTGGAGGACACGGCATGAAGGTCAAGACGAAAGTCAAGGCTGGCGGCTTCACCTGGAGCAACTGATTCATCGACGTCGGACCCCGCCACACGGGATAGGGTCATCCGTCGATAGAATTTGACGCAGTATCGGCTGCTCTTGCTCTGAGAACTCCGCTGGATCGACCTCGGCCGATCAGGCAGAGAAGGACGGCGAGAGCAGCCGAGTTCCTTTTCCTCGATTTCCCTCTTTGAATTCTGGTTTGAAGTAGCACCTTCCGCGGGCGTGTGGATCCGTTAGAGCGACGCCGTACCGGCGCAAAATCTCCGGGGTTGCGTACCCTCATCGCCCCCGGCTATGTTCGGCATCGACCGGCCGTCGTTGCGGCCCGGACGCTCAGGAGCCGAACGATGACTGCCGCTGAATCTTCCGGACCTTCCACCCAGCCGCTGCGCAAGCGACGCTTCGCCGCGCAGGTTCCCGCCGAGGGCGATGGCGGTCTCTTCACACAATCCTGGTTTCCGATCTGCCCTTCGTATGAAGTGGCCGCCGGTCAGATCGTCGGGAAGACCTTTCTCGACGGCCGAGTGGTCGTGTATCGCGGTGCCGATGGGCGCGCCTCCGTGCTCAGTGCGTTCTGCCCGCATGTCGGCGCGGATCTCGCGGTGGGTGCCGTCGTCGGTAACGACATCCGCTGTGCATTCCACCACTGGGAATTCGACGCCGACGGCAAGTGCCTGCGCACCGGCATCGGTGATCCCGCGCCGAAGAACGCGTGCCTGTTCAAGTTTCCCTGCGTAGAGAAGTTCGGGCTCATCTGGGCGTTCAACGGCGACGAGCCCTGGTGGGACATCCCGGAGTTTCCGGTGCCCGAAGACGAACTCGCCATCGACGTGCGCTACGACGTGCCGACGATGCCGGTCGACCCGTGGGTGGTGTGCGCGAACACGCCCGACTGGCAGCACATCAAAGTGGTGCACCGGCTCGAGTTCGACCACAGCAACCTGTACGACAACATCGAGTGGACCAGCCATTCGATGCGCTACAGCTTCGCGGGCCGCATGGAGAAAGGTAACGGCCCGGAGATCAACTACAACGTCGGAATCTACGGCACGAGTATCTTCCACCTGCATGGCACATTGAACGGACAGTGGTACGCGGTGATGACGGCGTTCGGTATGCCGCAGCCCGGCGTCACGCAGAACTATTTCGTGCTCTGTGTGAAGAAAGGCGACGGGTCGCCCGAGAGCAATCAGCAGATCAAATTCCTGCACGATTTCCTGTTCAAACTCGGCAAGACGATGACCGACGACGACCGGCCGATTCTACACACGATCAAGTACTCGCCCGGAACGCTCACGCGTTCCGACCGCGCGCTGGCCCGTTATCTCGAAATGGTCCGCAAGTTCCCGCGCGCACACCCGTCGGCCGATTTCATCAAGTAGCTCGCAAACAACCACACAAAGGGGAAGAGCATGGCGCACGTCAGCCAAGTGCAGCATTTCAACGAAGCAGTAGAGAAACAGCTCGGCTTTGCCGCGATGGTGCAAACCGGGAAGACGCTGCACCTTGCCGGCGTCGTGGCGGTGGACGAGGCGTTGAACGTCGTCGGTCCGGGCGATATGGCGGCGCAGGTCGCGCGCGTGTACGACATCCTGGAGGCTACGCTCGCAAAGAGCGGCGCCACGCTGTTGCATGTAGTCAACGAAATGATCTTCGTCACCGACCTGCAGCAGTTTGCGGCTGCGGGTGAAGTGCGCGCGAAGCGTTACGCGAAGTGTGCGCCGCCGGCCGCGACCGCGGTTCAGGTCACAGCGTTACTGTTCCCGGCCGCGATGATCGAAATTCAGGTCACCGCAGTACTTCCGTAGCGACTGCGGGCATTGCGACTAACGCGCGCAGTCGTCTGCGCGTGAAAAGCAGGAGAGCGGGATGTTGATCGATGTCGAGGCAGGGCGCGGCCGTGTCACCGGCCGCTGCGATTCGGAGTTCTCTTCCGTCGGAGACGCATTCATCGAGAACTTCACGAAACGCGATGAGGTGGGTGCGTCGGTGTGCGTGAACGTGGGCGGCGAGACGCTGGTCGACCTGTGGGGCGGTCGAGTGTCAGCGGCCGATGACGCGACGGCCTGGAACGACGACACGATCTCGCTGGTGTTCTCCTGCACGAAAGCGGCAACGGCGCTGTGCGCGCACATGCTGATCGACCGCGGCGAACTCGACCTGCACGCACCGGTCGGCAAGTACTGGCCGGAGTTCGCAACGAACGGCAAGGAACACGCCACGGTCGAGATGATGCTGAACCACTCCGTCGGTCTGCCGGCGCTGCGCGAGACGGTCAAACCGGGCGGCTACTACGACTGGAACTACATGGTCGAACGGCTTGCGGAGGAGAAGCCGTTCTGGGAACCCGGCACGCGCAACGGTTATCACATGATCACGTTCGGCTGGGTGGTGGGCGAGCTGGTGCGGCGCGTGTCGGGCCGTTCGCTCGGCACGTTCTTCCGCGAAGAAGTGGCGGAACCGTTGGGACTCGATTTCTGGATCGGTCTGCCGGATGCGCATTACTCGCGCGTTGCCCCGATGATTCCCTGGTTTCCCGATGGCAGCGGTCCGCCGATGCCATTCACCCAGGCGCTGATCTCCGACCCGAACTCCATTCAGTTCCTGTCGCTGATGAATTCGGGCGGCCATCGATCCGATTCGCCCGAAGCGTATGCCGCGGAAATCGGCGGTGGCGGCGGCATCGCAAACGCGCGTGCACTGGCCGGCATGTATGCGCCGCTGGCGAACGGCGGTGAACACAACGGTGTGCGGCTGCTGTCGAGCGACTACATCGTACGGATGCGCGAGGTGTCGGTTGCAACGATGGTCGATGCCACGCTGCTGATGCCGTCGCGGTTCGGCCTCGGCTTCATGCGCTCGATGGACAACCGGCATCGGCCGAGCGGCGCAATGGAGACCTGCATATTGGGGGCCGGTGCGTTCGGTCATGCCGGCGCCGGCGGCAGCATGGGTTTTGCCGATCCCGCCGAAGCGCTTGCGTTCGGGTATTCGATGAACCGGATGGGCGCCGGCATTCTGTTGAATCCGCGCGGCCAGTCGTTGGTCGACGCGACGTATCGCAGCCTCGGTTTCCGAACCGACGCGCCTGGCGCGTGGATCCGCTAAACAGCCCTCGAATCAGGGCTGTCCGGAGCGGCTTCGCTCGCGTAGACGCTGGATGAAGCGCGGTACCGCCGGCGCCGTCGGGTCCAACGGTGTCGGTAGCGGCGGAGGGGGGTACACGCCCGCGAGTCTCGCGATCAGAATCGCGAGGAACAGCGCCCCCGTGAGTTGTTCGAACACGCACAACGCTCGCACCTGCCGCAACAGCGGCACGATGTCGCCGAAGCCGGTGCTCGTCAGCGTGGTGACGCTGAAGTAGAGCAGGTCATCGAACGAGGGTGTCGCAACGGTGCCGCCGACCGCGAACGAGCCCGGCCGGAAGTGGCCCACGATTGCGTACAAGAGCGCCCACAACACGCCGATCATCAGGTAGCCCGCCGCGGCGCCATACAGCTTGTCCGATGTCATGACGTCGCGCTGGAATACGTAGCGCAGCAGATATCCGATGGTTACAGCGTACAACGCCGCGCTGAACGCCCAGGAAAACACCAGGCGTGCTTCGTCGCCTTCGGCAATGCCGCGAACCTGAAACCACATGGACGGTACCGCCAGTACGGTCGCCACCATGAACGACCAGCGGGTGCGGCCCACCGCGGCGACCGCTGCCACGTCGATGAGCAGATTGACCGCGTTCGTCAGAATACGTGCGCGCGGTGTCGGTTCGAGCAACATCGCAACCATCATCAGCGCCAGCAGGGCGATGAACAGGTAGAAGCACCGCTGGAAGAACACCTGGCCCAGCGCCGTACGCGCTCGCTCGATCGCCATCTGAATACCTACACCGATGAGTAGGTCGAGTCTAGCGCCATAGTCGTCCCGTTGGCGACACGGCGAGACCCTACGACGATCGCTACAGTGTCAGCCAGAGGCGCAGCAGGTGGCGCTTTTCGTCGCCGTCCTCGTACGCGGTGCGCGCATGCACCACGGTGTGATTCGACAGCAACTGGATGTCGCCCGGTGCGAATTGCATGTCCAGGCGGATGTCGGGCCGTTCTGCGATGGCTTCGAAGGCGTCGAGCAGCTCCAGTTCTTCCTGCGGCAGAGGGCCGACCAGACGCGTTACCGAACGGTAGTAGTCGGAGTGATAGAACGTGCGCAGCGCGTGACCGTCGAAACACGACGGCTGGATCAGCGCGTGTGCAGGTTGCCCCGGCTTCTCCTCGTTGCGGCGATCGAGCCTAACGGACTCGAACAGGCGCGCCGCGAGCTTCGGGTTTGCGCGCCACAGTTCGTTGAACACCGTCACCGAACTCGCGATACGGCTCGCGCCACCCGTCGGCGTTGCATTCAGGCACAGCAGGCCGACGACATCGGCGCCGTCGCAGTGGTAGTTGATGTTGCTCGACGTGCGGTACAGCCGCACCAACGGGTCTTTCGCGGCATCGCCGGTGTCGATGACGTGACCGAGCAGATCGCCTTGCGGGTTCTGCAGGCCCGGAATGCCGAGGTGCTGGCCGAACGCCCAGAAGAATCGCTCCGATTGTTCCTGTGTCCAGCGCTGCACCGGAACGCCCGAAACCACCACGAAGCCGAGGCCTTCGGACAACTCGGCACGCCAACCGGCGATGCGCTTGGAAAGCGCCGGCAGCGGCAGATCCCGCGCGGTGAGATCGATGGTCGGCTTGCCCGTCGCGGTCGCATGTGCGAGCGCGGCTTCGATCTCCGCCACTTCGTCCGCATTCAGGCGACAGCGGTAATCGCCACGTGCTCTGACCGCGTCGCCGCGCCACGCAGCGAGTGCACGTATCGGTCCGTGTGGAATGCCCACATGCGGCCGCCCCGTGAAGAAACGGACGGCCTGCTCCTGGCTCGAATGGTGCGCCATGGTGCTCTCCCGAATCACCGGGGCGGATGGCCGATCCTCCCATAGCGGTGAGCACAACGGAAACGCCGCGCCCGTTTCGTTTACCCTGTCGCGATGAAAATTCCGAAGGAACTGCAGTCCCTCATCGAAGACGGCGTGATCGACGAAGTCGTCCGCTCGTTGAAGAGCGGCAAAGAAGCCGCGGTGTACGTCGTGCGCGTCAAGTCGGAGCTGCGCTGCGCGAAGGTCTACAAGAACATGTCGCAGCGCAGCTTCCAGCAGCGTGCGCAGTATCAGGAAGGCAGGCACGTGCGCGGTAGCCGACAAGCGCGCGCCATCGGCAAACGCACGCGCTTCGGCCGCAGCGAAGAGGAAGCGGCCTGGAAGAACACCGAAGTCGACGCGCTGTATCAATTGATGGCCGCCGGCGTGCGGGTTCCGAGGCCGTACGGTTTCACCGATGGGGTACTGGTGATGGAACTGGTGGTCGATGCCGAAGGGCGTTCGGCGCCGAGTCTGGGTGAAGTCGATTTCACGCCCGAAGACGCGCGGCAGTATCACGGCCGTCTGATACGGCAGGTGCAGCTGATGCTGTGCGCGGGGCTGATTCACGGCGATCTGTCCGAATACAACGTGCTGGCCGCCGCGGATGGCCCGGTCATCATCGACCTGCCTCAAGCCGTGAACGCCGCCGGCAATAATGCAGCGCGGGCGATGTTGCTGCGCGACGTCGATAATCTGACCGATACGCTGTCGCGCTTTGCACCGGATCTGCGCGAGACGCGGTTCGGCGAGGAGCTGTGGCAGCTGTTCGAGCGCGGCGAACTGCGGGTCGACTCGGTGCTCACGGGAACGTTCGTCGACGACGAGCACGCAGCCGACGTTGACGGCGTGCAGCAGGTGATCGACGCCGCGCGCGAGGAAGACGAGCGGCGTCGACGTGGCCGCGAGGAAGCGGAAGAGTCCGCGTAGTAAGACGTGGTGGCCGTCGCGCGCGGACGGTGCGGCGAAGTATCCTTCAGATCCGAAATGTCCCTTTCTTCAGTCCGTGTGCACAGGAGTGATGCTCATGTCCGGTTATCTCAAAGATCTCGACGATGTCCGCGCAGTGATTCAGCTCTACATCGACGGCGCCAACGGCGACGTGGCAAAGCTCAAGCAGGCATTCCATCCCGACGCCCGCATGATGGGCCACATCGGGCCGATGGATACGTACGTGCCGATCGGCGACTTCTTCGCGATGGTGCAGGCGCAACCGGGCATGGCGGGGCCGAAATACAAAGCCATCGTCCGCTCGATCGACATCACCGGCGACGCCGGTGTCGCTGTGCTCGCCGAAACGGATTACCTCGGTTGCGACTTCGTAGACTACTTCTCTGTGGCGCGCATCGACGGCCGTTGGTTCATCACCAACAAGACGTATGCGCACACCGGCGGAACGCCGCCGTCGCGTTGAGGCCCTCTTGTATTGAGGCCCTTCTTGTATTGAGGAGAGTTCGGTGAAGTTCGGGATCTTCTTCGAGCTGTCGACGCCGCGGCCGTTTTCGGCTGCGGCGGAGTGGAGCGTTTACCACAACGCGCTCGAGCAGTGCCGTCTGGCCGACGAGCTCGGCTTCGACCATGTGTGGGCGGTTGAGCACCACTTCCTCGAAGAGTATTCGCATTGTTCCTCGCCGGAGGTATTCCTCACGGCGGTTGCGGCGCAGACGCAGCGCATTCGCGTCGGCCACGGCGCGGTGGTGTGCGTGCCGGAGATGAATCATCCGATTCGCGTGGCCGAACGCGCCGCCGCGCTCGACATCATCTCGAACGGCCGGCTCGAATTCGGCACCGCGCGTTCGTCCACGTGGACGGAGCTCGGCGGGTTCGAAGTGAATCCCGACGACACGAAGAAGACGTGGGACGAATTCGTGCGCGTGCTGCCGCAGATGTGGACGAAGGACGAGTTCGAGTGGCAGGGAAAGGCGTTCTCGATGCCGTCGCGCAACGTGCTGCCGAAACCGTATCAGCAGCCGCACCCGCCTATGTGGGTGACGGTGACGACGCCCGGCACCGAACTCGATGCGGCCGATCGCGGTCTCGGCTGTCTCGGCGTGTCGGCGGCGGGCTACGAAGAACAGGAACGCCGCACGAAGGAATATCACCGGCGCATCAAACAGTGCGAGCCCGCGGGCTTCATCGTCAACGATCAGGTGCACACGATGAACTTTCTCTACTGCCACGAGGACTATCGCGAAGCGCGCAACGTCGGTGTGCCGATGGTCAACACGTTCAACGTCGCCAACGCCCATTTGTATTGGACGCGCGAAGCGTTTCCGACGCGGGCGTATCAGACACTCGGCAACGTAGGCGCCGCGATGAAAGGCAAGAAGGCGCCGGCAGACGATCCGAGTGCGGCGAAGGGCTTGCCGGAGGGTGTCGGCGTGGGCGATCCGGACCACCTCGTGCGCACGATCAAACGTTGGGAGTCGATCGGCGTCACGGGCATCAACTTCCTGCTGAACGCGATGGAAATGGTGCCGCAGCAGGCGGTGCTCGACAGCATGCGTTTGTTCGCGCGCGAAGTGATGCCGCAGTTTCGCAGCGCGGCCGACGCACGCTTGCCCGTGTACACACCGGCGGCGTTGCCTGAGTTTTCCAAGGCGCGTCGCGCGGGAGCGCGCTGATGCTCGTCGGCACCGCGAGCGTCGAGGCGCTGATGAAGCTGCAGGCAACCGCGACCATCGACCGCTATCTGCCCGATGCGGCCCAGTTCGACGATGTCGCGTGTTTCCAGATGACCGCGGAGATGCGCAACGCGGCGCGTGAAGCGATTTTGCCGTCCAGTCTGCATCCGACCATTCCGGCCGCGCTCTCGCTGCAGGTGTGGTCGGTGGGCGCCAGCCCGTGGGGCGCATTCCGC
>JBGSNQ010000114.1:0-2758 GCA_041739525.1 Pseudomonadales bacterium
GACCGCGCGACACTCCGCGCCGCGCCCCTCGCGTTTCATCCCTCGCGCTTCGAACGCGCCGCGGGAATCTGCATCACATGTCCTACCTGATCCGGCGTCGCAAGACGCCGGTGCTGTTTCATCAGCGCGGCAATGCGTGGATACGCGTGCGCCGGCAGTGGTCCGGCTTTGCGTGACGTCATGTCGACGTGCAGCGACATCTGTTCCGAAGTGGCGGCAAGGTAACCCTCGTCGGCGTGATACATCTCGCCGAAGAAATGCAGGCGTTTCTCGTCCCAGTCGAGTAGCTGGAACGTCACGCGCAGCGGATCGTCGAGCTTCAGTTCCTGCACGTACGTCACGTGAATCTCGACCGTGAAGAACGATCCGCCGCCTTCGCGCACGTACGTCGCACCGATGCCGAGCTCGTCGAACAGTTGATCGAGCGCCTGATCGAACACGAGGTTGTAGTAGGCCATGTTCATGTGGCCGTTGTAGTCGATCCAGGCGCGTTCGACGCGCCGCGGCGCGCATACGTACGGTGTTTCCATTTACGACGTTCCATGACAACGAGCCAGATGGTAGCGATGCACGCGCTCGCAGGCGAACGCATTGCGACGCCGGGCCCGAGTCCGGCATGATCGATGGGCTTGAAAACAATCGATCCAAGTTGAAGACGGGGCGGGGAAACAGCGGTGGAAGTGTCACGCGCGGACGAAGCGTCGATGAAGGCGAGCGGTAACGCTCGCGTTCCGGCTTCGACGAAGATCGTCTACGGATTGGGGCAGGCTGCCGAAGGGCTGAAGAACACCGCGTTCGGGTTGTTCCTGCTCTTCTACTACAACCAGGTGCTCGGCCTGCCCGGCACGCTGGCTGGTCTCGCGCTCGGCGTATCGCTCGTGTTCGATGCGTTCTTCGATCCGCTGGTCGGTTCGATCTCCGACAACTTCCGTTCGAAATACGGCCGTCGTCATCCGTTCATGTATGCGGCGATTCTGCCGATGGCGGTCGGCTTCTATCTGCTGTTTTCGCCGCCGGTGCAAGGCGATTGGGCGCTGTTTGCGTGGCTGTTCGTGTTCGCCACACTCACGCGCGGCGGTATGGCGCTGTTTCACGTGCCGCACATCGCGCTCGGGGCCGAGCTTTCGGACGATTTCGAAGAACGCACCTCTATCGTCGGCGTGCGGCAGTTCCTGGCGACGTTCGGCGGGCTGCTCGCAATCGGCATCGGCTTCGGCGTGTTCTTCAAGAGCACAACCCTGTTCCCGCAGGGCCAGTTCAACGTTGCAGCCTACTCACCGTACGCGCTCACGCTCGCCATTCTGATGTCGGTCGCGATGCTCGCGTGCACGTGGGGGACACGCTCGCAGGTGGCGCGGCTGCGGCAATCGGATCAGGCAGCGGCGGGTAGTGCGTGGCGGGTGGTCGCTCGAATGTGGCGGGAGACGATCGGCGCGCTGCAAAACGCATCGTTTCGCTGGCTCTTCTTCGGTGTGCTCGTCGTATTCCTGATGGTCGGCGCGGATGCCGCGCTGTCGCTGTACATGAATACGTTCTTCTGGGAACTGCGCTCGAACGATCTGATTCTCTACAACGTGGCGGCGCCGATCGGAATCATGATCGGCGCGCTGTTCACGCGACAACTGAACCGGCTCTTCGACAAGAAACCCGCGGTTGTGTGGGGCACGTCGTTCTGGGCGATATGCCAGTTGATACCGGTGCTGTTGCGATTCGCCGACGCATTTCCCGCGAACGGCACCGCCGCGCTGACGTGGACGCTGGTCGCGATCAAGTTCCTGCAGGGCGCGGGCGTTGCGCAGGCGCTGGTCAGTTTCAATTCGATGGTCGCGGACATCGCGGACGAGAACGAACTCGCAACCGGCAAACGGCAGGAAGGCATCTTCTTCGCGGCGGTATCGTTCGCGAACAAATCGACCGTCGGTCTCGGCAACATTCTTGCGGGTGTGGCGCTCGACGTCATCCACTGGCCGCGGGGCGCGCACGTTCAAAGCGCGGCGGACATTCCGGTTCACACGGTCAACATGCTCGGCATTCTGTCCGGGCCGATCGTCGCCGCGTTCTGCGTGATCTGCGTGTGGTGTTACGGCCATTACCATCTGACACGCGAGCGGCACCAACAGATCCAGACCGCGCTCGACGCGCGGCGCCAACGAGCGGAGTCAGTCGCATGAGAAGCACCCATGAGCAATTCGATGAGTAATACCGGCGCCGATCTCGCATATCGCGCGCTGCGCGCGCTCGACGTCGAGCACGTCTTCGGCATCGTCAGTGTGCACAACATTCCCATCTACGACGCGATCCTGCGCCACGGCGGCATTACGCCGATCGACATGCGGCACGAGCAGGCGGCGGTGCACGCAGCGGACGGTTATGCGCGCAGCGGCGGCAAGCTCGGGGTGGCGATCACCAGCACCGGGCCCGGTGCGTGCAACGCGGTGCCGGGCTTGTACGAGGCCGGGTTCGCGTCGTCACCCGTGTTGATGATCACGGGACAGATCGACACGCCGTATCTCGGCAAAGGCAAAGGCTTCCTGCACGAAGCGGAACGACAGCTCGAAATGCTGCGCACGGTAACGCGCCGCGCTGAACAGGTGCGCTCCGCCTCCGAGATTGCCGAGGTGCTGGTGCGTGTGGCCGCCGATGCGCAGAGCGCGCGCCCGCAACCCGGCGCTGTGGAGATTCCGATCGACTTCCAATATCAGCCGGTCGACGACGTTGCCGTTGTAGTGCCCGCGCATCGCGCGTCGTCGCCGAGCGC
>JBGSNQ010000121.1:0-35573 GCA_041739525.1 Pseudomonadales bacterium
ACGGCGCGCCGTCGAGCATTCGCGCGCTGCCGGCCATCGTCGCCGCAGTGGGCAACGACGTCGAGGTGTGGCTCGACGGCGGCATTCGCTCCGGACAGGACGTCATCCGCGCACTTGCGTGCGGCGCGAAGGGAACGTTGATCGGCCGAGCGTATGTGTACGGTCTCGGCGCGATGGGCGAAGCCGGCGTGACGAAGTGTCTGCAGATCATCGCGAACGAGCTCGACCTCACGATGGCGTTCTGCGGGTTGCGCGACATCAGAACGGTAGACGCATCGATTCTCTGGCGCGCATAGCGCACCCGAGTGCGGCATGGCATGGAAACTGCTGTGCTTGTGCAACAGGGGTTTGGGGAACTTCGATGAATGCTGCCGCCGGAGTGATGGATGCCGCCGACGCGGCGAGCGTATCAAAGCGGTCCGTATCCAACGAAAAGACGTACGAGACCTGGAAGGCGGCCGCGCTCGCTGACGACGAAAGAACCGGCGCCGATCGCTGGCGGGCGGAGGATCGCAGCCGACGCTACGACTACAAGGTGATCCGGCGCCGCTATGACGAGATCCGCTCCGTAAAGGCGACGCGCGATCCGCTGGCGCTGCTTTATTACCTGAGCGAAGGCATCCACGGAAACACCGGCGGAATGGGGCGACCCGCGGTGTATGCGCGTGCGAAGTTCGGCACCAAGGATCTGATAACGAACTACATCGCCGAACTCGCCGACGCCATCGAGCAGGCGGCGTCGGTGGACGGCTCGGTGATTGCCCCGACGGAGAAGCTCGCGATTTTCCGCCGGGCGAGCCTCTGCTTCGGGCGCTCCGCTTTGATGCTGAGCGGTGCCGGCGCGCTGGGGCCGTTCCATGTCGGCGTGACGAAGGCATTGCTCGAGCAGGATCTGTTGCCCGACGTGATCTCGGGTTCCAGTGCCGGCTCGTTCGTGGCCGCCGTCATCGGTACGTACGACGAAGCGACGTTACGCGCGGCACTGCAACCGTCGAAGCTGGCCGACGCGTTCGGCGATCTCGGATCCGGCGCCGGTATCAGCAGTGGCAGGACCATCGCCGGACGCCAACAGATCGGGCGTGGCGATCTACAGGCTGCGATCGAGGCGCAGGTGCCCGACCTCACATTCGAAGAGGCATTTCAGCTCACCGGTCGCAAGATCAACATCTCGGTGTCGCCTAGCGAAGTGCATCAGAGTTCGCGACTGCTGAATGCCGTTACGTCGCCGAACGTCTGCATTCGGGAAGCGGTGATGGCGTCGTGCGCCGTGCCCGGCGTGTTTCCGGCAGTGACATTGATGGCGAAAAACACGCGTGGGGAGCGGCTCCCTTACGTTGCGTCGCGCAAGTGGGTCGATGGTTCGATTGCAGACGATCTACCGGCAAAACGATTGGCCCGGTTGTACGGTGTCAATCACTTCATCACCAGCCAAACCAATCCGATAGTCCTGTGGGCGCTTCGAGACTCCGCCGGCGACGACAATCTGGCGTCGCGGCTGGTCGACGTCTATCAGACCGCTACGAAGGAATGGCTGAAGGCCACCTATCCGTTTGCGATGGCTTTGGTGAAGCGCGCCTATCCACTGAACGTCTACGTACGGATGGCTTACAGCGTCGTGATGCAGGACTACACCGCCGACATCAACATCATCCCGAAACGAAAGCTCTGGGATCCGTCGAAACTGTTGTCGGTGCTTTCGGCCGAGGAAACGCGTCGGCTGATTTCGGAAGGCGAAGCCGCTACGTGGCCGAAGGTCGAGATGATCCGCAACTGCACCTTGATAGGCCGCACGCTCGACCGGATTCTCGTTGCGCTGGAACGGGAACACGCGACGGGCTGAAGATCCGCTGCACCTATTCCGCGCGAACGCATCTGAATGCGCACCGTTCTGGCGCGAACGGAGTGTGATCAGGCGGTTTCGAGAGGTCGTTGCAGCACGACCACGTCCTGGTGGTTGGCCATACCGCGCGGAACGAAACCGACTACGTCGAAGTGGTTTGCAAACTGCTGCTCTACATAGGCGCGCGTGTGGAATGCCGTCTGGTACCAGTCTGGAAACAACCCGCGCGACGTTTCGGTTCTGATGAACACGAACCCGCGAGAGGTGAGAGTGACTTCGTCGCGCGTGGGCATGTCGTTCCACGATCCAGGCCCATGCAACGTGATCAGGCAGATGCCGCCGGGCGCGAGGATGCGCCGCAGTTCCCGCAACCACTGAAACTGAAATTCCTCGTCGAGGTGCGTGAACACCGAAATGGCGTAGACCAGATCGAACGACGCGTCGGCGTATTCGAGCGGCGGCAGAGCCGCGTTTGTGCCGAACTGGCCGAAGGGCAGGTTCTTGCGGCACCAGTCTATGGCTTCCGTGTCGATGTCCGTACCCCTCAGCGTCGCTGTTGGCGCAAGAAGGTCGCGGAGCCAGATCAGCGTGCCGCCGCAACCGCAACCGAAATCCAGTATCGAGCGGAAGTCCGTGAGTGCGCGACCCGATACGCGAAGTGCATCGCCGATATCGTTCGCGCATTTGCGGCCGATCGTGGCGAAAGCCTCGCCGCTGGCAGAGCCGCGCACCTTGAAGCGCATTAAGGCGGGCGGCAGCACACGACCTTCGTACGTTCGGCTCAGCAGTGTATCGGCGGCCCCGACGCCCCAGCATTCGATCGGGGCTACGACGCGGTGATAAACGGAGCGCGCCAAGGGATACAGCGCCGGCGGTGTGCGCTGCTTGAGAACGCGGACGATCGACGACATCCCCGTCATCGGCGTCGTTCCGCCTTGATTCGGAAACGGCGCTCGAAGTGATACGTCAGCGCCAGCGCGATGCAGTGACGCAGCGCATCTACGGGCAATATTGCGCCACGATCGAACCGGAGGCTGCGGTTGCCGTCGAATTGCAATTCGGTTGGATACAACTCGCGGAAGGTCGCCACCAGGTTCGTCTGGCAGTGGAAGTACATCCCGAAGCGATCGCCGTCGGACGGCTTCCAGTGCATCCGCACCATGCTGCCGCTTTTCGTTTGCGTGGTGAGATAGCTCGGCTCACCCCAGCGCAACGTTTCTTCGAGCGCGCCGACGCCAGTGGTGTCCGAGGCGGTTTCGAAGATGAGCTCGCGAAGTTCGAACAGACGCGCGCGCACGTCGCGTGGGTACGCTGCGAACACTGCCGCAACCGCTTTGTCTGCGAATGGCCTTCTGCGCACCGCGTGTCCCGATGTAAAAGGTCGCGATTATGCCGCTGCGGTAGCGACAAGGCACGCCCGTTGGTGAACGCGAATGGGCGAAAGTATGCTCGCTGTCGAATGGTTCGGAGAACGACATGCCTTCAGAACGCCCGCTGACCGGAAAGGTCGCCGTAGTCGCCGGCGCCACCCGCGCGGCCGGACGCGGCATTGCACGAATGCTCGGTGAAGCGGGCGCGACGGTGTACTGCAGCGGCCGGAGCACGCGCGGCAATCCTGCGACACCCGGACGCAGCGAGACGATCGAAGGGAGCGCAGAGCTCGTTTCCGCCGCCGGCGGCCGCGGCATTGCCGTGCGCGCGGATCACAGCAATGTCGACGACGTGACAGCGTTGTTCGCACGCGTCATCGGCGAGTGCGGTCGGATCGACATTCTGGTCAACGACATTTGGGGTGGCGACGACATCACCGAATGGCAGCCGTTCTGGACGCTCGACACGGCGAAGGGTTTCGAGATGCTCGATCGCGCCGTGCGCACCCACATCGTAACGAGCCGGTGCGCCACGCCGCACATGGTCGAACAACGCTCGGGCCTGATCGTCGAGGTGACCGACGGCGACCACTCGGGGTATCGCGGTGCGCTGTTCTACGACCTCGCGAAGATGGCGACGATCCGGCTCGCGTTCGCGATGGCCGAGGAGTTGCGCAGTCATGGCGTTACGGCGCTCGCGGTAACACCGGGATTCCTCCGCTCGGAAGCGATGCTCGACCGGTTCGGTGTCTCGGAGGCGAACTGGCGCGATGCGGCGGCGAAGGCGCGTGGCTTCGAGATGTCGGAGTCGCCCTGTTATGTCGGTCGTGCAGTGGCGGCACTGGCCGCCGATCCGAACGTTGCGCGCAGGAGCGGTGGCGTATACGCGAGCTGGACGCTTGCGCGGGAATACGGCTTTACCGATATCGACGGTACGACACCGCACTGGGGTGACTACGTGCGCGATTCGCTAACGGCGATACTCGACCGCGGCGGTGCGGCCGATGAGGGCGAGAGGTTCTGGCTAGAAGCGTGGTATTCGCAGTTGAAGGGCGAAGCGGCGTGGCAACCGCTGATGGCACGCATACGCGACGCTTTGCGTAAGGGCTAGGCGTCCGAAGGTCCGGGTGACCATCCCTTGGCGGCAGCCCATCGCTGCGCCGGCAGGTAGATGAGATCGACAGCCGGGTCTTTTACGTCGGGGTAGTCCTCATCGGGGTTACGCAACGCCAGCGCCAGCCGGCGCTTCAATTCCCCGTATGCCGCCGCGGTAGTCGGGTGCGCAATGAGATAGTCGCGAAACAGCAGCGCGTATCGCTGGTTCGGTCTGCCGAGTACCCGAACGTGTGTATGCGTTCGGCGTTGGCCGGATGGCGCGCGAAAGTACAGCTTGAACCAATCTGTTTCCGGGCCGTCATCGTCGGGCGGTCGATGGTCGCGCGAGATGTCCAGCGCCTGCGAGTAGCCGAGCCGTTGCATTGCGACCGTGACCTGCGCATCAAGCGCGGCAACGCTGATCTGCAGATCGATCACGTCCTTGGCGCACAGCCCCGGCACCGAAGTGGAGCCGATGTGGTCGATACGCAACGCGGCGTTGCCGAGACCGCTCCTGATGACGCGCGCGATGTCGCGAAAGTCCTGCGGCCAGCTCGCTCGATAGTCGACGATCTCGATCATTCGTTGGCTGCACGCGAGGGATGCGCGGCATGCAGGTCCGTGCCGCGCGTCTCGCGCAGCATCGATACCGACACCAACGTGATTACGCACGCCGCCGCGATGTACCACGAAACGCCGGTGGTAGTGCCGTACGTCGCCAGCAGTTGTGTTGCGATGATCGGCGCGAGTGCGCCGCCGAAGATGGCGCCGAACTGGTAACCGAGCGAGGCGCCCGAATAGCGCACGTGCGTGCTGAACATTTCCGCGAGAAACGCAGCTTGAGGGCCGTACATCATCGCGACGAAAACCTGCCCGACACCGATCGCGACACCGATCCAAAGCAGCGATCCTGTGTCGATCAGCGGGAACACCACGAATCCCCACGGCGCGAGCAGTGCGGCGCCTGCCATGTAGATGCCGCGCCGCCCGAAGCGGTCGGAGATGATGCCGGATATCAACAGTGCCGGTGCCATTGCGAGCGCACCGATCATGACTCCGGCCAGCATCGTGCCGCGCGGCAGGTGCGGACCCAACGGACCGGTGCCGTATGCGATCACCCACGTGATGAGAATGTAGTAGGTCACCTGTACCGCCATGAACGCGCCGGCCGCGAGGGCGATCTCCTTCGGGTAGAGTCGCAGAGCCTCCAACACCGGCGATCGGGTAGGAGGACCAACAGTCGAAACAGGGGGCGTGGTCTGCGCGAGTTTTGCAAATGCGGGCGTCTCTTCCAGGCGCAGCTGCACGAAGATGCTGAGGCCGATCAGCGCGATACTTAGGATGAACGGGATGCGCCAGCCCCACGTCATGAACGCATCCTGCGACATGCTGTCGTTCACGATCAGGAACGCGAGATTGGCGAGGATCACGCCGACCGGCGCACCGGCTTGCGCGAAGCTGCCGTACAGGCCGCGTTTGTGCGCGGGTGCGGATTCGGTGGCCAGCAGCATTGCGCCACCCCACTGCCCGCCGATTGCGAGTCCTTGCACGAAGCGCAGCAGAATCAACAGGATCGGCGCGAGTGGGCCGACCATTGCATAGGTGGGCAAGAGGCCGATCAGCGTCGTGCCGGCGCCCATGATCAACAGCGCAACCACCAGCACCTTCTTGCGCCCGACCCGGTCGCCGTAGTGACCGAACAGAATTCCGCCCACAGGCCGTGCGAAGAAGCCTACTGCGAAGGTGCTGAACGACGCGATCAGCGCCAGGACCGGAGGCATGTCGGCGGGGAAGAACACCGTCGGGAACACGAGCGCGGCGGCAGTACCGTAGATGTAGAAGTCGTACCACTCGATGCTCGCGCTCGCGAGCGACGTCGCGGCAACGCGGCGTATGGAACGAGTCTCGGTCATCGCTTGTGGCACATATCGTTGCGGCGCGGCAAGCCTAACCGAATCATCGCCCACGTTCCCTTTTCCAACGAGATCACTTAGCGTGCGCTGCGGTTAGTGGGGCGCGCATGGATCTCGTCACTACAATTTCCGGTTTCTTCGTCGGTATGCTCGTCGGTGCCACCGGTGTCGGCGGCGGATCGTTGATGACGCCGTTGCTCGTGCTCGTCATGGGCGTGGCGCCCGCCACTGCGGTGGGCACCGATCTGTTGTATGCATCGTTGACCAAGATCGGCGGCGCATGGGCGCACGGCCGTCGCAACAACATCGACTGGCGAATATGCGGCCTGCTGGCAGCCGGCAGTCTGCCCGCAGCTGCGGCAACGTTACTCGCGCTCAGTCAACTGAGCGTCGATCCGGAGCACTATGCGGAGGTGCTGAAACGCTGTCTCGGTGTGGCATTGATGATCAGTGCGGCGGCGCTGCTGCTTCGAAATCGATTGCACGAGATCGCACTGCGCCGTTCGGCCGGCACCGCTCTCGAACCCAGCGCACCCATTACGACGGTGGTTACAGGTGCGATCGTGGGTGCGCTCGTAACGGCAACGTCCGTCGGTGCGGGCGCGCTCGGTGTTGCCGCGCTGTTGTTTCTCTATCCGAAGATCGCGACGACGCGCATCGTCGGCACCGACATCGCGCACGCGGTGCCGCTGACGTTGCTCGCCGGGCTCGGGCACGCCTCACTTGGTGGCGTAGACCTGCATCTGCTCGGCAACCTGTTGCTGGGATCGCTGCCGGGCGTCTGGCTGGGTAGCCATCTCAGTCGCGCGTTACCCGAGCAGTTCCTGCGGATACTGCTGGCGTGCGTACTGGTGTTGGTAGCAGTCCGGTTGCTCGTCTGAGAAACCACGGTTGCTCGTCTGAGCGCGGCTCAATGGAACGGGTAGCCGTCGATCTCCGCGGCGAGCAACTGCGCAGGTCGACTCGCGTCGTCGTCATCGGTGACCAGCTGTAAACGAACGCGTGTTCCGTCGACCTGCGCCGCCACACCCTCGATTTTGCAGCCGGGCGCGACTCGTTCCAGAAAGCGCAGCTCACCCGCACTGCTGGTGACACCGATTGCGGCGCCGTTGCAGGGACCATCGTCGTAGCTGTTCGCGGCCGCCTCCGCGATGGCGGCGAACACGATGCTGCCGTCCGGCAGCGCGGCGCCGTCGCTGAAACACAACGGTGCACCGTCGATTGCACCCAGGTCGTACGTGCGGACTTCGATCGGTGGACCGTCTCCCAACGAGCTCTTCGAGGTGAGCGCATCGAGCACGGCAGGCAAGTGCAAGTGTATGTATGCGCACTGCGACTGATGTTTGTTGCCGCGCTGCATCAGCACGAGTTGCTGCCCGACGATCACCGCACCTTCGATATTGAGCGTATGAAAGCGTGGCGCGATTGTGCGATAGACACCGCCGAGATCGATCGTACGCGGCACCCCGATGGCGAGACCGTTTGCGTCGACCGAAATCAGCGCTCCTGCGCAGCGGTTCGGCGTAGAACCGGATCCCATCGCCAGCAGTGTTGCTGCAGCACGATCGGCTACCGGCGGCAGTTGCAGCAATACCTCGAAATCGGGCTTTTGGGCTTTGCGATCTGGGTACGAAGCGGCCAACTCGCCGGGTAGCAGCCGCAACAACTCGCCGGGTGCGCCTCCAACTGCCGGAAAGCGGCCGAGTTGCAGTTCATCGTCGGCGACGACATACAGGTGCGAACCGACCACGACCAGGCCGCTTGCTGCGCTCAGGAAGCAAGGTCTGCCGCGCCGCGACGGAGCCGTTAGCGTCAGTTCACGCAGCAGGGTCGGGTGAATCATCGCCGCAACGTAGTGCGATCAGTTGGCGGCGAGTTCGGTAGCGGGTTCGCCGGCGACGCGTACGTGCATCATCACGCGCGCCTCGCGATGGTCGTACGGTCGCGCCCTGTGCAGTACGCAGCGGTTGTCCCAGACCACGACGTCGCCTGGCGTCCACGAATGTGCGTACACACGTGGCGGCTGGCACGCGAACGCGACCAGATATTCGAGCAGCGATTCCGATTCGTCGGGATCGAGCCCAGGAATTCCGTATGCGTGACGGCCGATATACAAGGCGGCGCGCCCGGTTTCCGGATGGATCTTCACCAGTGGCCGCAGGGGCGGTTGTTCATCGTGAAACCCATAGCTCGATCCGACTGCGGCAACGTGACCCATGCGCGCTTGCGAGTACCGCAGCGAGTGAAATGCGGACAGCCCGGCGATTCGTGCGCGCATCGCATCGTCGAGCGCGTCGTAAGCGGCACGCATATCCGCCCACTCGGTTTCGCCGCCGCGTGCCGGCACGACGTGCGCGGACAACACCGACGCCTTCGCCGACAAACGCATGTAGGAACTGTCGGTATGCCAGCCCTCGTTGCCCATCATCACCTGCATGCCGTGCTCGTGATCCGCGAGCAGCGAACCATCGGCACGACGGTTGCTGATCGGGATGATTTTCCGATCGGCCACGAGGCATTCGATGTTGCCGAAGCGTTCGGCAAACGCGGTCTGCGCATGCGCCGAGAGGTGCTGGCCCGGGAAGATCAATACGGCGTGTTCGAGGAATGCCGCGCGGATGGCTTGCCACGCAGTTGGGTCGACCGCATTGAGATCGACGCCGGTGACGACGGCGCCGAGGGTTGCAGTCGTGCGTTCGACAGTCGGGTGCATGGCCGTTTACCGAGATGCTGCGAGGTGGTCACTGTAGGGTCGGTGCTCTTGCACTGACAAGCTGCAGTTAGGAGTGGATTCGTCACTCCTGTTCGAATTGTTCGGTTGAGGGTAGGGCGGGTATCCTGCGACAAATTTCACTCGAGGAGTGGTGCCGTGGCTGAAGCAACCGATGACCGGAAGAAGCTGCTCGAAGACCCGAGTATTTCGAACGCGCAGAAAGCCGCGTTGTGGAAGATCGACGTCAATCAGAATCCGTACGCGATGCCGCTCGATGCGCTCGATCCCGGGCACCCGGAACTGTTCGAGGCCGACAAATTCTGGCCCTATTTCGAACGGCTGCGGCGCGAGGATCCGGTGCACTACACGCGCGAAAGTCAGTTCGGACCGTATTGGTCGATCACGAAGTTCAGCGACATCATGTATGTCGATACGCACCACCAGATCTTCTCGTCGGAGAACTCGCAGGGCGGTATCACCCTGGGCGGCCGCCCGCTGGCCGAAGGCGAAGTGCCCGATCCGACGTACGACCTGCCGATGTTCATCATGAGCGATCCGCCGAAGCACGACCTGCAGCGCGGCGTGGTTGCGCCCGTGTTCCTGCCGCGGCAGATCGCCGCGCTCGAATCGCTGATCCGCGAGCGGGCCAGCACGATTCTCGACAACCTGCCGCGCAACGAAGAGTTCAACTGGGTGCGCCACGTGTCGGTGGAGCTCACCGGTCAGATGCTGGCGACGCTGTTCGACATCCCTCTGGAAGATCGTCAGAAGCTCATCTATTGGTCCGACGCGACCTCGAACCTCGGCAATCCCGAGTACTTCGAATCGGTAGAAGAGGGCTTCAAGGTGCTCTGGGAATGCGCCGCGTACTTTATGGCGCTGTTCGAACAGCGCAAGCACGAACCGCCGAAGGCGGATCTCATCTCGGTGCTGGCACATGGAGAGGCGACGAAGAACATGCCGCCGAACGAGTTCCTCGGCAACATTCTGCTGTTGATCGTCGGTGGCAACGACACTACTCGCAATTCGATTTCCGGCGGACTGCTCGCGCTGAATCAACATCCGGCCGAGTACGCGAAGCTGCGCGCGAATCCGTCGCTGATACAGAACATGGTGCCCGAGATCATCCGCTGGCAGTCGCCGGTGGCGCACATGGCGCGCACCGCGTTGGTGGATACCGAAATCGGCGGCAAGAAGATCAAAGCCGGTGAACGCGTTGCAATGTGGTACATCTCGGGCAACCGCGACGAAGAAGCGATTCCCGACGCCGGCAAGTTCACGATCGATCGGCCGAACGCGCGGCATCACCTGTCGTTCGGCTTCGGCATTCACCGCTGCCTCGGCAATCGTCTCGGTGAGTTGCAGTTGCGCGTGATCTGGGAAGAGCTGATGAAGCGCTATCCGAAGATCGACGTCGTTGGCAATCCGAAGTACCTGAAGTCGAGCTTCATCCACGGCATCCGCGAATTGCCGGTGAAGATTCCCGGCTGATCAGGCGGGGATCAGATGAGTCTGCGCGGTGCGGAGACCTGAATGCCGCCGGCTTCGAGCGCCTGGATGATGGCGAGATTGAGCCGGTACATCAGGTCGTAGTAGCGCACCGTCGGAATCCACACGCGGTAGCCGATCGCGATCGCGTAGTCGCCGAAGGCCTCGACGCCTATCTGCGGCTTCGGGATGGTCTCGGCACCGTCGAACGATTCGACCGCGGCCCGCACCAGTTCGACGGCGCGCTGCAGGTTTTCGCCGTATGCAACGCTGATGCGCCCCTCGACAATCCGGTTGGCGCGTGAGTTGCGGTGGATCTCACCGGCGATCTGCTTGTTCGGGATGATGATGTCTTCGCCGTCTTCCGCCTTGAGCACTGTTGTTGCGAGCGTGATGTCGGAAACCACACCCGAACAACCTTGTACGGTGATGGTGTCGCCGACGCGAAACACCCGCGTGAGGATGATCACAAGTCCGGCGCCATAGTTTGAAATCGGACCTTGTAGCGCGAGGCTCGCACCCACTGCCAGGCCGCCGATTGCGGCAATGAACGGCGTAATGCTGATGCCGAGGTTGCTGAGCGCGACGACGACGGCGAGTCCGATCACCAGCAGCCGCGCGGCGGATGCGATGAACTGACGCAGCGTGACGTCGACGTTGCGGCGCTCCTGCGTGCGCAGCAGCGCCTTGGCCGTCCAACCCGCGATGGCGACACCGGCAATCAGGATCACTGCGGCGCCGAGCAGCTGGAACGAGTAGCCGACGAGGAACTGAATGACGAATTCGTAGATGCGCTGGACGACTTGAACGTTGTCGGTCACGGCTCAGGCTTCGCTCAGAAATAAAAACGCCAGGCGGTCGAGCACAGACCCGCCTGGCGTATTAAAGCGAAGGATCAGGTGAGGTTGTAGCCTTGTTCGTCGTGCATCGCGAGGTCGAGGCCGATGCTTTCGTCTTCTTCGTTCGCGCGCAGTCCAATCACCATGTCGATGACCTTCAGGATGATGAATGTCGCGATGCCGCAGTACACCACCGTAGCCAGAATGCCGATGACCTGTTTGGTGAGTTGTCCAGCGATGGTCACGCCTTCTGCGAGGCCGACGCCGCCGAACGATGCGTCTACGAAGATGCCGGTCAACACTGCGCCGATGATGCCGCCTACGCCGTGCACGCCAAAGGCGTCGAGAGAGTCGTCATAGCCGAACGCTTTCTTGACCTTGACCACCGCGAAATAGCAGCCGAGTCCGCACGCGATACCAATGATCAATGCGCCTTCGGGGCCGACGAAACCGGATGCAGGTGTGATTGCGACAAGCCCGGCGACCGCGCCTGACGCAACGCCGAGTGCACTCGGCTTACCGTGCACCATCCACTCGGCGAACATCCACGTCAGCGCGGCAGTGGCGGTTGCGACCTGCGTAACCAGCATCGCCATGCCTGCGCGTCCGTCGGCGGCCAGTTCGCTGCCCGCGTTGAAGCCGAACCAGCCGACCCACAGCATGCCCGCACCCACCAGCGTCAGCACCATATTGCTCGGCTTGATCGGAATGTTCGGATAACCGCGGCGCTTGCCCATCACCAATGCCGCTACCAGACCCGCGATACCGGCGTTGATGTGCACCACCGTGCCGCCGGCGAAATCGAGTACGCCCATGCTGCCGAGCCAGCCGCCGCCCCAAACCCAGTGTGCGACCGGCGCGTATACGAGCGTCACCCAGAGACCCATGAACCAGATCAATGCGGAGAACTTCATCCGTTCAGCGAAGGCACCTACGATGAGTGCCGGCGTAATGATCGCGAAAGTGAGCTGGAAGGTGGAGAACACGGATTCGGGAATGGTTCCCTTCAGCGTGTCGAAGGTGATGCCGTTGTGGAATGCCTTATCGAGGCTTCCAATGATGCCGCCGACGTCCGTGCCGAACGCAAGCGAGTACAGGTAGACCACCCACAGCACTGTGACGAGACACGTGATCACGAAACACTGCATCATCACCGACAGCGCGTTCTTACTGCGCACCATGCCGGCATAGAACAACGACAAACCGGGGATCGTCATCAGCAACACCAACGCCGTCGATGTCAGCATCCACGCGGTATCGCCGGAGCTGAGGACGGGCGGCGGCGGCGCAGGAGCGTCCTCCGCAAAAACGAGGGCCGGCACCAGCATCGCAAGCAGCGAGGCAGTGGCGGCCAGTCCGGTCTTCAGACGTGTCCGTTGGATCATCGAGTCCCCCTATGTATGACGGTTGGTTCTATCTCACGCGGACGCAGTGCCGCGACATCGAGCCCTGCACTGGCACGATGCGTGCCAACTCACTCGAGGCAGCGATTTGCGTGTATCGGCAGGGAGTTGCGCCACGCGCGGGGCCGCGGAGTCGGGCGATTGCGGGGAGTGTCGCCCCAAAACGGGGCGGTCGTTTCAGGTGCGCGCTAGGATGGTGCGACTAACGGAGATCAGACCATGGCGACAATCGACTGGCGATCCGAGTTGCGGCGACGGCCGTGGTGGATGAACGCGCTACTCGGGTTCTGCTTGTACATGACCTTCATCTATATGCCGTTCGACTTCTTCTGGAAGAGCGTCGAAACCGACGACGAAGTCTGGTTTGGCGTACGGCTGCACGGCTGGTACGCGAAGCTTACGGAACCGATTCACTGGCTGATCTACGGCGCCGGCGCATACGGCTTTTGGCGGATGCGCCCGTGGATGTGGCCATGGGCGGCGGCATACGTGGCGCAAATTGCGATCGGCATGCTGGTGTGGAACGTACTCGATCCACGCGGCGCGGGCTGGATCGGCGGCAGCCTCGCGGCCGCCGTGTTCCTGATCCCTACCATCGCGCTGTGGCGTGCCCGTGCACGATTCCGGCCGGAGCCCGCCGTGACGACAGTCGCATCCGTTTGACTCATTTCGATGCATGCGTCACAGCGGCGCGGTCGGTTCGGGAGAATACTGACTGTGAATGCGATGTAAGTGACAGGTCATGGCTACACGCTCAGGTGAACCCGAAAAAATGCGCTTCCGCGGCAGCCATGTGTTTCCGGCGCACGGCAAGTGGTTTTTCAACACGCGTGAAGGCATCGACGTCGGCCCGTTCGATACGCGCGGCGAAGCGGAGATCCATTCGACCCGCCTGCGTCTCGTGCTCGCGAAGATCGACGACCCCGAACTCGCGCGAACGGTCATCAGCCGTTACACCGAGATTCCGGTCGAGAGCCACACCGACCTGCGCTCGTTGCTGATGTACATCGCCAAGAACATGCGCGTGGAACAGCGCACCGAAATCTAGTGTCCCCCGCTCCATCGTAGGCAAAGCGAAACGACGGCCGCGCAAGCGGCCGTAGTTTTTTGTGGGCGTCGGTTGGATAGGTCCGGGCCGAGCGAGAGTCGCGATTGCGACGAAATGACTTAACATCGCGTCCTGCATCTCGTTACCCGGACCCCTTTCATGACTCAGCCCCGGCGCATCCAGCGCATCCTCGTTGCCAATCGCGGCGAGATCTCCATCCGCGTGCAGCGCGCAGCACTCGAACTCGGAATCGGAACCGTCGCGGTGTTCTCGCAGGAAGACCGCTTCGCGTTGCATCGCTTCAAAGCAGACGAGGCGTATCTGGTCGGCAAGGGCAAAACACCCGTGCAGGCCTATCTCGATGTCGACGACTTGTTGCGGATCGCTGAACAGGCGCGCTGCGATGCGGTACATCCGGGCTATGGATTTCTCGCGGAGAATCCGCAGTTCGCGCGCACCGTGCTCGATGCGGGACTGATCTGGGTAGGTCCGCCGCCTGCCGTGATGGAGACGCTCGGCAACAAAGTGGCCGCACGCAATCTGGCGGTTCAGGCAGGCGTGCCCGTGGCGCCGGCGACAGGGCCGTTGCCGCGCGACGCAGCCGCAGTGCGCAAGCTTGCGGCCGACATCGGCTTTCCGTTGATGGTGAAAGCAAGTTGGGGCGGCGGCGGGCGCGGTACGCGCGCGGTACCGCGCGCCGAGTTGCTCGACGAGTTGCTGACGACCGCGCGCAACGAAGCGCAAACCGCGTTCGGCAACGACGAGGTGTACCTCGAGAAAGCGATCACGCGTGCACGCCATGTCGAGGTACAGATCCTCGCCGATACGCACGGCAATCTGGTGCACCTCTTCGAACGCGACTGCACGGTGCAACGGCGCCATCAGAAAGTCGTCGAGCGCGCGCCCGCGTTGTTCTTGAGCCAGGCGCGCCGCGAGGAACTTTACGGCTATGCACTCGCGATCGGACGGGCCGTCGGCTATCAGAACGCAGGCACCGTCGAATTCCTCGAAGACGTCACCACTGGCAAGTTCTATTTCATCGAGGTGAATCCGCGCATTCAGGTGGAACACACGGTTACCGAGAACATCACCGGTATCGACCTCGTGAAGTCGCAGATCTTGATTGCAGGGGGCGCGACCATCGGGCAAGCGGACAGCGGTGTGCCGCTGCAGGACGAAATTCACGCCTACGGCCACGCGTTGCAATGTCGCATCACCACCGAAGACCCGGAGAACAACTTCATTCCGGATTACGGTGCGCTGTCGGCCTATCGCAGTCCGGCGGGTTTTGGCATTCGGCTCGACGGTGGCACCGCCTATGCCGGTGCGCGCATCACGCGCTTCTACGATTCGTTGCTCGTGAAGGCGACCGCGTGGGGACGCACGCCTGAGGAAACCATTACGCGCATGCGGCGGGCGCTGTCGGAATTCCGCATTCGCGGTGTGCGCACGAACCTGCCATTCCTGTCGCAGTTGCTTGCGCATCCGAAATTCCAATCGGCCGAGTACACCACCACCTTCATCGACGACACGCCGGAGCTGTTGCGGTTTCCGGAACGCACCGACGACGTCAGCAAGCTGCTGAACTTCGTCGGCGACGTGGTGGTGAACGGAAATCCCGAGGTGCAGGGCCGTGCAACGCCAGCAGAACGGGTCATTCCCAGAGCGCCGGAAGTGAGCAAGGACGCGCCGCCGCGCGGCACGAAGCAACTGTTGGGCGAACTCGGTGCCGAGAAGTTCGCGCAGTGGATGCGCAACGAGAAGCGAGTGCTCGTCACCGATACGACGTTGCGCGATGCGCATCAGTCGTTGCTCGCTACGCGCATGCGCAGCTACGACATGCTCGAAATCGCGCCAGTGTATGCGCGGCTGCTCCCGGAGCTGCTTTCGCTCGAGTGTTGGGGCGGCGCTACGTTCGACGTTGCCATGCGTTTTCTCGGCGAGTGTCCGTGGGAACGCCTTCTAGCGTTGCGCGAACGCGTGCCGAACATCCTGTTGCAGATGCTGTTGCGATCGGCGAACGCGGTTGGGTACACGAACTATCCCGACAACGTCGTGCAGTATTTTGTCAAACGTGCGGCCGCGAGCGGCATCGATCTGTTCCGAGTGTTCGATTCGCTGAACGGCGTGGACAACATGCGCGTCGCAATCGACGCAGTGCGCGACACCGGTGCCATCTGCGAAGCCGCGATCTGCTACACCGGTGACCTTTCCGATCCCACCTGCACGAAGTACGACCTGAAGTACTACGTACGGATGGCGAAGGAACTCGAAAGGGCCGGCGCGCACGTACTCGGCATCAAAGACATGGCGGGCTTGTGCCGGCCACGCGCGGCGAGCACGTTGGTGCGCACATTGCGCGAGGAAGTCGGCCTGCCGATTCACTTCCACACACACGACACGAGCGGCATTTCCGCCGCCAGCGTGTTGGCTGCTGTCGATGCGGGATGCGATGCGGTGGATGCGGCGATGGACTCGATGAGCGGCCTCACGTCGCAACCCAACCTCGGCTCCATCGTGGAAGCCCTGCGGCACGATGTTCGCGCGACGGGTCTCGACGCCGAACACATCCGTGTGATCTCGCGCTATTTCGAGCCCGTGCGCAGCTGCTACACGGCGTTCGAAAGCGACATCCGGTCCGGTGCCTCGGAGGTATACGTGCACGGCATGCCGGGCGGGCAGTACACGAACCTGCGTGAGCAGGCGCGCGGCCTCGGCCTGGGCGATCGATGGCCCGAGGTGGCGCAGGCATACGCGGACGTGAACGACATGTTCGGCGACATCGTCAAAGTGACACCCACGTCCAAGGTCGTGGGCGACATGGCCCTGATGATGGTAACGAGCGGACTCGACCGCGAAGCGGTGCTCGATCCGACACGCGAGATCGCTTTCCCCGAGTCGGTGGTGTCGATGTTCCGCGGCGAACTCGGCCAGCCTTATGGTGGGTTTCCAAAGGAACTGCAGAACAAGGTTCTGAAAGGCGCCGCGCCATTGCCGGGTCGTCCGGGAGCATTGCTGCCGCCGGTGGATCTGGCGGCAGCGCGAACGGAGGCGGAACAAAAGGCGGGCCGCAAGCTGACCGACCAGCAGTTCGCGTCGTATCTGATGTATCCGAAGGTGTTCCTCGACTGGAACGCGCATTGGGCCAAGTACGGCGACGTCAGCGTGTTGCCGACATCGGTGTTCTTCTACGGAATGTCGCCCGGTGAAGAAGTCACCATCGAGGGCGACCCGGGCAAGACGCTGATTCTGCGTTATCTCGCGGTGAGCGAACCCCATGCCGACGGCACGCGCACCGCGTTCTTCGAGTTGAACGGTGCACCGCGATCGGTTTCGATTGCCGATCGCGCGCTCAAGCCGGACCGAACGCCGGCGGTCCGCGCCGACGCGGGCAATCCTGATCACGTCGGTGCGCCGATGCCCGGCATGATCGCAACCGTGGCGGTGAAACCTGGCGACGAGGTGGAGCGGGGCGACATGCTGCTGTCGATCGAAGCGATGAAGATGGAAGCGGGAGTACGTGCGGAGCGCGACGGCCGCATCGCGGAAGTGCTGGTGCAGCCAGGTCAGCAGATCGATGCAAAAGATCTGTTGATCGTCTTCAAAGCGAAATAGCGGAGCGGAGGTATGCAGGATCGACCGACCGCGGCGGAGCTGCTGGCAACCGTGGCAACGTATCTCGAGGAAGAGCTGATGCCGGCCCTCGATGGCCCGCTTGCCTACCGCACACGCGTTGCGGCGAATCTGGTAGGAATGCTCGAGCGCGAGGTGGCGCTTGGTCACGCGTCGTTGACGCGCGAGCGCGACGCCGTGGCCGCACTGCTCGGTATTGCTGTGCTAGCTGACGGAACGCTAGAGGCGCAAGTTGCCGGTTTGAATCGCCGGCTGGTTGCGGCGATCGACGCCGGACGCGTAACGCATGCGCAGGCGTGGCCGGTGCTGATGGACAGCGCACGTGCGAAGCTCGCGATCATTCGGCCCGGTTACGACGCTTACGATGCGCGCGGAGAGTTGCCGTGACCGATGCAGTGAAGAATGGCCTCACGCGGTTTCTGAAGGAACGCTGGAAGCGCGAGGTCGACATTCCATGGCTCAGCGTCACCAGCGCCGGTGCGCGCCGATTGAACGTGCTGTTCGACGCCGATGATGGTCAGACGCGACACAAGCTGGTGGTTACCGCGATTCCAAACGCGAACATCGAGCTGACGCCGATCGTACTGGAGGCACAAACGATACGTACTGCGGAAGCCGCAGGTGTGCCGGTTGCGCACGTGGTGCTCGACAGCGATGAAGCGAGCTACCTCGGTGGTGGCTTTTTCATCACGGGTCGGATCGACGGCGAAACGGTGCCGCGACGGGTGCTGCGTCTCGTCGCGCGTTGCGGCAACGGCGACGCGATCGCAGCGCGATTAGGTGAGGCACTGGCGGCATTGCACGCCGTGCCCAACGAGCGCATCCCGCCGCATCTCGTTCGTCCGATCGACGATGACCCCGCCGCCACGTCGCTGGCGCGGCTTCAAGAACAGATTGACGGATTGCTGCAACCGTCGCCCGCAGTGAGCCTCGGAATGCGTTGGCTCGAAGCGCGACGCCCGTCGAAGCCCGCGCGTTGCGTGCTGGTGCACGGCGACGCCCGTAACGGCAATCTGATCGTCTCGGAGCGCGGGCTGGAAGCGCTGCTCGACTGGGAAGGCGCGAGCGTAGGCGACCCGATGGCGGATCTCGCGTGGCCTTGTGTGCGCACGTGGCGATTTGGCGAAGACGCAAACGAACTCGGCGGGTTCGCCGGGCGACAGCCGATGGTGGCCGCGTACCAAGCTGCTGGCGGCACGTTCGATGCCGAGCGTTTTCATTGGTGGAAGGTGCTCGGCACGCTGCGCTGGGCGATCGGGCTTGCCGGTCAGGCAAAGGCGCACATTGACGGCTCGGTGCCGAACATCGTGATGGCCGCGAGTGGTCGTCGCGTCGGTGAACTCGAATACGACCTGTTGTGTCTGTTGCGGCCGCGTTGAGCGAAGCGCACAAGCCCAACTGGAGCGTACTGTTGCTCGGCGGTCCTTCCGGAGTGGGAAAGTCGAGCGTGAGCTACCCGCTGGCTCGGCATTTCAACGTCGGTATCTCGGAAATCGACGCCGCATCTGAAGTGAGGGCGCTGTTTCTGTACGAACCCGACGAGACGCAGATCCTGCGCAACTTCGCCATGCGCGAACCCGGCGGTGGCGAGCAGGCGAAGCGCGCGCGTGTGAGTTTGCTCTTCGGCCGGTGGCTGAAAGACGAGTGTGGCCGCTTCGGCGTCGTCGCGCTGCCGGCCCGACCGTGGGACACGCTGCTACCTCGAATCCTCGAAGCAATCAGCTGACCGATTGCGGTCCACTCGCGTTTGAAACGGTTCGCACCCGCCCATGCGCAACGGCCAACGAAAATGCGACCGCGCCGAGTAAGACGGCGAGTGCGTCCATCCACAGCAAGCTTGGGGGCCCGAACGCGACGAACGATTGTCCGATGAGCCACGGTAGCGTCATCCCTCCAAGCCCCGACGTGGCGAGATACCAGCTGGTGCTGCGTCCCGACACTGGCATCCGTTCACCGGAGAACACGAGCAGCATCGGGAAGATCGACGAGAGGAAGAACCCGAAGAGACCGGTAGCGATCCACAACACGGCCTCAGACGCAGGTAAGCACAGAATCGCGACGAGGCAGATCAGGGCGCCCGCATGATCGACCGCGATGATCGTGGTCGCACTGAAGCGTGCGGCCAGCGGAATGCCGATCAGCCGGCCTACGGTCAACATTCCCCAGAACACGGACGCAAGATACGCGGTCTGCACCGCGTCGCCGAAACCGAGCTCGTACCCGTACGTCGAAATCCAGCCGCCGTATGCCACCTCCGCGGCCACATAAAACGCAAACACCGCGGCGATCAAAGCGATGAGGCGGGTTTGTGACGGTGCCGAATTTTCACGCACCGCGCGAATCGGCTCAGGTGCGCTGGGAACCAACAACAGCGCCGTGGCGACGGATAGTGTCACGCCGCCGAGCGACCAATACGCCATTGCAATGTCGTTGGTGACGCGGATCGACCAGGCAACCACCACCGGTGCTATGAGCGCGCCCGCGCCGAAGCAGAAGTGCAGACCGTTCATGACGCCGCCGACACGCTCGCGATAGATCCACAGCAACAGCGTGTTCGTACCGACGTCGATCGTGGCGGTGGCGGCGCCGAGCAGCAGAAAGGTTGCAACGAGCGGCCAGAGCGATGTGGTGAACGGCACGACGAGGAACGCCACCGCAACCAACGACAACGCAGCAGCGAGCACGCGATGTCCGGGTAGCCGGTCGAACCAGCGACCGCTCAGCAGCGAGCCGATCAGGTAGCCCAGTGCGGTTGCGGTGAATACGATGCCGATCGCGCCGAGCGATGAATTCGTTCGAGCCGCGAGGCCCGCCAGCGTCGGCCCGACGATCGCAGTTCCGAACCCGAGCGTGAGCATCGATGCGTAATACGCGGCCGTCGCGACGACGCGGTCGCGTGGGGCGGCGAAATTCATGCGAGCGTCGGACGAGGAAGTGAGAGGCGATCCGGGTTCGACATCAGGACGATTTCCGAAGAGAGTAGTGGCAGACTGAATTCATTTATATCATGGAGTTACGATGCTAATCTCGACAAAATGGTCGGTTGCAGTAAGTCGCTCCAAGTCAGGGTCGAAGTGGGTTCGGGCCGTTCGCACTGACGACGGTATCTGAAAGATGTTCTGATGCGCGGCGTTTGTGCGGGGTGGTGATGGGGTCCCGGTTTCGAATCGTCGGATGGATGGCGTTGGCGTACGTCGCGATCGCGATGCTTACGCGCGTGGTGCTCAGCTTTCGGTTGCCGCCTGATGCCGTCCTTAGCATCACCGATCTGCCTGCGACCGTCGGCATTGGCGCATTGTACGACCTCAGCTTCATCGCTTATGCGTCGATCCTGCCGGTGCTGTTCATTGCAGCCTGCCCCGAAGCAGTGTGGCGCCGTGCACCGATGCGCGCGTTCGTACACAGCGTATGTTTTGCGACGCTTTATGGATTCGGTTTCGTCGCCGCTGCCGAGTATCTTTTCTGGGGCGAGTTCGTTGCGCGCTTCAACTTCATTTCGGTCGACTATCTCGTCTATCGCCGCGAGGTTACCAACAACATCACTGAGTCGTACCCGGTCGCGGCGATCATGAGCGGGTTACTGGTTGCGGCTGCGGCGGTGTACTGGTGGCTGTTTCCACGCATCGATGCTGCTTTGCGCGTGCAGCAGCTGATGAGTAAGCGATGGCGCGATGGGACGCTGCTGCTGTTGCTTCCGATCGGGGTGTATTTCGCCGTTGGGCAGGAACTGCGCGACCGCATACCCGACAACTACGTGCGCGAGCTCGCCTCCGACGGTGCATATCAGTTCATCGCGGCGTTCAGGAACAATGAACTCGACTATGCGCAGTTCTATCAATCGGTCGATGCCGAGCATGCGGCGCGCATATTGAAGGGCCAATTGAACGCGCAACCGGGTGACTTCATCGATTCGGACCCGCTGTCGATCCTTCGCAGAGTGCGCGGCGACGGCGGCGCGGAGCGGCGCTTGAATGTGATTCTGGTGATGATCGAGAGTCTGAGTGCGGAATATCTGGCGCGCTTCACGCCGGGATCTGCGCTCACGCCGAATCTCGATGCGTTAATCGACGATAGCCTGTTCTTCACGCGTCTGTATGCCACCGGCACGCGCACCGTACGCGGTCTCGAGGCGGTGACGTTGTCGTTTCCACCGACGCCGGGCCACTCGATCGTGAAGCGCATCGGCCGCGAAAGCGGCATGTGGTCGCTGGGCAACGTGTTGCGCGAGCGCGGCTACGAAACGCAGTTCATTTACGGCGGCCGCGGCTACTTCGACAACATGGCCGCATTTTTCTCCGGCAACGGCTACGGTGTGATCGATCAGTCGAGCGTGCCGAACGACCAGATCGAATTCAGTAATGCGTGGGGCATGTCGGATGAAGACCTGTATCGGCAGGCCCTGGCGGCGGCCGACCGGGCCTACGCGTCGGGCAAGCCGTTCTTCTTTCATCTGATGACGACCTCGAACCACAGACCGTACACGTATCCCGAAGGACGTATCGGCATCGCCTCCGGCAGCGGCCGCGACGGTGCGGTGATGTACACCGACTATGCAATCGGCGAGTTGTTGCGGCAGGCGCGCGAAAGGCCCTGGTTCGAGGACACGCTGTTCGTGATCGTCGCCGACCACTGCGCGGGTAGTGCAGGCAAGGAAGACTTGCCGCTCGAGAGGTACCACATCCCGATGTGGATCTATTCGCCGAAGCACGTCGGGGCGCGCGAACACACCGGGCTGGTCAGCCAGATCGACATCGCGCCGACCTTGTTTGGATTGTTGAATATCGACTATCTCTCCATGGCATTCGGCACCGACGCGCTGGCGAAGGGGCACCCGGAGCGGGCGCTCATCGGCAACTATGAGTATCTCGGTTATTTCGACGGCCACGACCTGACCATCCTGCAGCCGCGACAACGCATCGAACGTTATCGATACACCGACGCGGGCGCCGAGAAAGTCGCCGTGAACACCGACGACAGCGGCGCCGAACTCGTGCGCGGCTACTACCAGACGGCGAGCCGGACGTACAAAGACGGGCTGAACGAGTGGGCGCGCGTCATGAAGGCGCAATGAAAGCGCTTGCCCCGATGGGTTCGATGTCGACGCACGTGTGGATTCCGCTCGCGGCGTTCGTGGTGGTCGCGATACTGCTCGAGACGACACGCGTTGACCTGTGGCTTGCCGATGCGATCTATCGCTGGGAAGGCGGTGCCTGGTCGCTGCGGCGCGATCCGATCGTTAGGGATTTGCTGCACAGCGATGCGAAGCGACTGATCAGCGTCGTCTACGGCACGCTCGTGGTGGGTTGCGCGACTTCGTTTCTCACCGACCGCATGCGCCCGTACCGTTGGGGCTTCGTGTATCTGGTGGTGGCGGTGGCCGCGTCCACCTTGCTGGTTGCATTCTTGAAGGATGTAACGCGCGTGAACTGCCCCTGGTCCGTTGACCGCTATGGCGGCGTCCTGCCGTATCTGTCGACATGGCGCGAGGTTCTTCTGCACGGGCCGTCAGGTCGCTGCTTTCCGTCGGGCCACGCCGGCTCCGGTTATGCGCTCATCGCGACATACTTTTTCTGTCGGTGCTTTGCGCCACGCTGGCGCTGGGTTGCATTGGGCACGGCGATCGGGGTCGGACTCACCTTCGGGATCGCGCAGCAGCTGCGTGGTGCGCACTATCTGTCGCATGACGTTTGGGCGCTGGCGATCTGCTGGTTCGTCGCAATCGCCGCTACTCCGATCCTGAACCGCGGCCGCGCAGAGTTCCCTGGACGATGAATCTGACGGAACGCCAATGGCACGTGCTACTCGCACTCGCTGATACGCTGATTCCGCGCGATGCGTTCCCATCGGCGTCAGAGGCCGGCTTGCGAGCGTTCCTCGAACGCATCTGGACTGACCTCGATGATTCGATGATCGAGCGGCTGCGAGCCGGTATCGACCTGCTCGCCACGATCGACTTCGCCGTCCTGAGCCCAGCGCGCCAGCGCAATATGGTCGAGCAACTGGAGGCCGACGATCCACCGGCACCGTGGCCCGAGCGCAGCAGCAGGTGGCTGCGCGCGATGCTCGCGCTCGTGGCGCAGAGCTACTACGCGGATGCGGATGCCGGACGAGTATCGTGGCCGATGGTCGGCTTCGATCCGGCGCCAAAGCGAGCCTTGCCGAGTATCGATTCCACACCGTTACCGTGCGCGCGAGTAGGCGACATACGTGACGAGTACGACGCCGTCGTGGTGGGTGCGGGTGCCGGCGGCGGTGTCGTTGCGCACGTGTTGTCGCAGGCGGGTCTCGATGTTTTGCTGATCGAGCGCGGCGAGTCGCTGCGCCATGTCGATGTCGGTCAGGACCATCTGCGCAATCACAGATTTCCCGCATACGGACACAACACCGGACCGCTGGCCGGGCATCCACGCGTGCTCGTCGGGTCGCGCGGCGCTCGGGAAGTGCGCCCGCATGAAGTCGGCTATTCGAACAACGCGATGGCGGTTGGCGGCGGAACGCGCGTGTACGGCGCGCAGGCGTGGCGATTCGCGCCTGAAGATTTCCGCATGGCGTCGACGTACGGTGTACCCGAAGGTTCGAGCCTCGCTGACTGGCCGATCGACTACGATGGGCTCGCGCCGTGGTACTCGCGCGCGGAGACCGAGATTGGCGTGGCCGGCGAGTTGGGGCACGCCCACCATGGACCGCGCGACGCATATCCGATGCCGCCGCTTCCATTGAACGCCGATGGACACGTGTTGCGCGACGCCGCGCGACGACTCGATTGGCGCACCGCGGCCATTCCGCTTGCGATCAACACGCGCGCATACGACGGTCGGGCCGCATGCGTTCGATGCGGGATGTGCGTCGGCTTTTCATGCCCGAGCAACAGCAAGAACGGCACCCACAACACGGTCATCCCGCGCGCGCTCGCAAGCGGACACTGCCAGGTGCTCACCGGCGCTCACGCCGAATCGGTGATCTGCGATTCCGATGGTCAGGCGCGCGCGATTCGGATGTTCGTGGACAGCGATGGAACAGTGACTGAGCGCATCGTGCATGCGCGCGCGATCGTGATCGCCGCCGGTGCGATCGAAACCGCGCGATTGCTGCTGAACAGCCGTTCCAAGGCGCACGCCGACGGAATTGGTAACGCGTTCGACCAGGTGGGCCGGAATCTGCAGGGCCACTTGTATGCCGGCGCAGTCGGTTTGTATCCGGAAACCGTGCAGGATTGCGAAGGCCCGGGTGTCAGCATCGCCACATGCGAGTTCAATCACGGCAATGCAGGCGTCATCGGCGGCGGCATGCTCGGCAACGAATTTGTGCCGCTGCCGATTCACTTCTGGAATTCGTTTGCGCCGTCGGGACCTCGTTGGGGCGCTGCAGGAAAGCGCGCGTTTGCCGAGGCGTATCGCAGAACCCTTGTCGTGATGGGACCGATTCAGGAGATCCCCAATCCGGATGCACGCGTCACGTTGGATCCGTCGGTGCGCGACCGGTTCGGCATTCCGGTGGCGCGGTTGTCCGGTTGCGTGCATCCGGAAAGCGTGCGTGCCGCCGCGTTGCTGCAAACGAAAGCCGAGGAGTGGTTGCGCGCCGCGGGCGTAGAGCAACTTCGCTCGTGGGGAAGCGATTACGCGAACATCCTCTCGGCTGGGCAACATCAGGCAGGGACGTGCCGGATGGGTCTCGATCCGCGGTGCTCGGTCACCGATCACGAGGGTCGGGTGCACGGTCAGCGAGCGCTCTATGTGGCAGATGCATCGCTGCACGTCACCAACGGTGGCTTCAACCCGGTGCTCACGATCATGGCGAACGCGTTTCGCATCGGTGCGAACGTCGCGAATGGACTTCACGCCTGAGGCGGTTTCTGCGCTTCGCGCTTTGATGCGACAATGCCGGCCCCGTTCGAGCGTATGAGAACAATGAAGACGTGGATCCGAACGTGTTCGCTGGTCGCCACCCTCGTGCTTTGCGCGTTCGCGATCAGCGGCTGCGCCACCGTCGCCGCACACCACGACTTCAACCCCAACGTCAATTTCGATCAGTACAAGAGCTTCGCGTGGATTTCGCCGAACCCGCTCGTCGATCCGGCGCCGTCGGTTGGCCCGCAGATCGAGAGCAAGCTCCAACAGACGGCGAAAGATCTGCTCACCGCAAAGGGCTACCGTTTCGTCGACGATCCGCTCAAAGCCGACTTTGTCGTCGGCTTCGGTCTCGGCGCTACCGACAAGGTTCGCATCGATGCCTACCCTGCGACGTATCGTGGGCCGTGGCACTGGCCCGCAAGCCATGATGCGGCGGTGCGCCAGCATGTCGAGGGCCGACTCGTGGTCGACATCTTCGATGTGAAAACGCGCCAACCGGCGTGGCACGGCTGGGCGACGAAGTCACTGAGTACCAGCCGCAAGAAAGACCCGCAACCGGCGATCCGGGCGGCACTCACCGCCATCTTCGCCAACTTCCCACCGGGCTGATCAGACTCAACGGTCTCGTTGGTGAATCCGGCGTCGGCGCGCCAGCCGGAGCGACTCGGCTGCCGTCGTTACCCGGCGTGCCAGCAACCAGAGCTGCAATTCGAGTTGCTCGATGCCGCTGAGGCCTCGTCGCGCCACGGGCGCGGCGCGTGCGATTGGCCGACGGCGACGCAGCAACAAGACACCGACGATCAGGAATGGAATGCCGGGAATCAGCGGCAGTACCAACCCGATGAGACCGAGAAACAGGCACATCAGCGCCGCGCCCGTTCGAAGCAGCGGGGCGAGCGAAGGGCGAGGGTCGTCGTACATGAATCGTCGTTCCATGGCGCCTCGATGGCAGGCTGTATTCGAATGAAGCAACGGCTGTGCCAGCGCGTAAGTCATTGAATATGTTCGTATCTCCGGCCGCCGTTGGAGCGGTGGTTAGTCAGGCGTACGAACAACTGGTGAGTTTCAGCTTCGGTCACTGCGCGGTCACAAATGTCGGCTAACCTTCGAGCCATGGAACTAGACGAAATTTTCTGCCCCGACGCATCGGAACTTCCGCCTCCCGCTCCCGACTACGACGACGCGCTGGAAATGTGACCGCGTTCCAGCGGAAGTTGATCGTCATCGCACTCACCCAGTGATCCTCCCCGCGGTAGTGCGGGAGCGAATCCGCTGTAATACGCAGGCCCGCGATGCACTTTGCGTTTGCGAGCGCCACGTTGTATTGCCGGTCGTAGAGGGTACTCAGGATGAGTCAGCAGGATGCGTTTGCCGAAGCGGTGTTCTTCTTCGACGGGGACGACATCTCGGTCGAGATGCACTACTCCGAGTTCGAAGCGCTGCTGAACCAGACCGGCACACTCGAGAATTTCGCGGCGAGCCAGGTTCGCGGCGCGTACGCCGTCGTTGGAACCGGACTCGCGGTACGCGGTCTCGTGACGTTCATGCTGCGCATCGACGAGAACGGACACGCCGATCCCGCGTTCAGCATCCCATTGCGCCATCTCGTGCGGCACGCCGGTCCAGGTCCCGATATCGGTTGGGGAACGATCCGTCTCGCCTCGCGCGCGCAGTGTTCGGTGTCGTGGCACGCGATGAATCTGTGGGAGCCCGAAGGTGAAGGAGAATCGAATCCGATCCGCGTCGTGCAGCGTGCGGCGTGGCGCAATCGCCTGGGCTTGAAGTTGTCGAAGAGCGAATCGGCTGGCGAGACGCCATTCCTCACCCTGCCGGGTGGCGACGAATCGACGAACGGCGCGCATCCGGAATTGCAGGGCGCGAAGTCGGAACCACAAGGCGCGAAGGGAAGACCCAAGCCGGCGGCGAAGAGGATCTCATCGAAGGCGCTCGTGCAGGCCGACGACAAGATCGATCAGGCATTCGGTGAAGAGGGTCGCATCAGCCTCACGCAGCTGATCCAGCAACACAACAACAACGTCGACTCACTCACGCGCAAGTATCGGCTCGATCTGGAGCAACAGCAGCAGATCTATCTCGATCAGATTCGGGGCTGTCGCGATGAAATTCAGCGACTCAAAGCGCTGCTGCGACACGAGCAGAACCGAAACCGCCGCTTGCAACAGCTGCTGCGGGGCGAAGTCGGAAACTGAGAGTCTGAGAGCTCTGCCGGCGCGGAGTTCTTGGTCACTCAACGCGAATCGAGGCTCTGATCCATATCGAGTGCCGGCGACGGATGCGCGGGACGTCCGACGATCTGCGCGGGCACGCCGGCGACCGTCACGTGTGGCGGCACGTCGTTCAACACCACGCTGCCGGCGCCGACTTTCGCGCCCTCGCCAACTTCGATGTTGCCGATGATCTTGCAGCCGGCGGATAGCAGCACGCCGCGGCGGATTTTCGGGTGTCGATCGCCCGATACTTTTCCGGAGCCGCCGAGCGTCACCGAATGCAGAATCGACACGTCGTCTTCGATGACCGCAGTTTCACCGACGACGATGCCGGTGGCGTGATCGAGCATGATTCCTGAACCGATTCGCGCGGCGGGGTGGATGTCGACGCCGAGCGTTACGCTGATCTGGTTCTGGAAGAAGCGCGCGAGTGCCTGGCGGTCGCGATGCCACAGCCAGTTTGCGATGCGATGTGCCTGCAGTGCGTGGAACCCCTTGAAGAACAGAAACGGCGTCGAAACATCGTCGCACGCCGGGTCGCGCGTGTAGGTCGCGAGGATGTCGATTTCTGCGGCCGTGAGAATGCTCGGCGAGTCGTTCAGTGCTTCTTCGATGACGTCACGAATCATCATCGTTGGGAGCATCGGCGTATCGAGCCTGCTCGCGATCCGGAAACTCAACGCAGACTGAAAGCTCTTGTGGTTCAGAATGGTCGCATGGAAGTAGCTGCCGAGGATCGGCTCGTGCTGCGCCTTCTCGCGTGCTTCGTTCTGCATCGCCTCCCACAGGCTCGTGTTCGGCGCGCGTTTCAGCCGCGAATTTGCTGTGGTTAGAACCTCGAGATGGCGATCTTCAAGTGCGCTGCCCATGCGCGTCTCCCGTTCATTGGCGGGGAAGCCTGAGCGCTTGCCCCCCATAATTCAAGCACGCAAACGGCGCCAAATTTGCACCACGGTGTCGCAGTCTCGCGCCCGAACTGCGTCGCAGGGTCGGCGTGTATACTCGCACCCCAACGTGCCTCTCTGACACCAAGATGACCTTCAAGACCGTCGGGCTGATCGCGCGCAGAGGCAATCGCAGCATTGTCGAATCGCTGGTAACCCTCGAGCAGTTTCTGCGCGCGCGCAACGTCACTATCGTGTTCGAAACGGCCACCGCCGCGTTGCTACCGAAGTGCGCGCATCGAATCGAAGAGCGAAGAGCGCTCGGCGCGATCTGCGACCTGCTGATCGTGGTCGGGGGCGACGGCAGCCTGCTCGGCGTGGCGCGCGATCTAGCGGCATCGCAGGTTCCGGTGATTGGCGTGAATCGCGGCGGACTCGGCTTTCTCGCCGATATCTCGCCGGACCAGATCGAAACCAAAATAGGCGCGGTGCTCGACGGCGAATACACGGTGGAACACCGCTTCCTGCTCGATGCGACGGTGCACCGCGCCGGCCAGCGTGTGGGCGGATCGTCTGCGCTGAACGACGTCGTCGTACACGCCGGCACGATGTCGCGGATGATGGAGTTCGCGCTGCACATCGACGACAAGTTCGTTTACGACCAACGCTCCGACGGCCTCATCGTCGCCACGCCCACCGGTTCGACGGCCTACGCACTGTCGGCCGGCGGACCGATCATGCATCCAAGCCTCGATGCGATCGTGGTGGTGCCGATGTTCCCTCACACGCTGACGTCGCGGCCACTGGTGGTGCCGAGTGCGTCGCGAATCAAAATCGTGGTCGGTGCAACGACCTCGACGAACCAGCAGATCAGTTGCGATTCCCAGGTCGATATCGGCGTTCAACCTGGCGACGAAGTGCACATTCAGAAATGCGCGCACGCGCTCAAACTGCTGTACTCGCGCCAGCACAGCTTCTATCAGGCGTGTCGCAGCAAACTCGATTGGGCGTCGCGGTTGGGCGGTCCGGTCAAGCCGGAGTAGCCACCCGTCGCGGCGGCGCGCTACATCGGCGGATGGTCGATGTCGGTGACGATGCCGGGATCGTCGACTACCACGCGTCGAACCCGGTTCGCATGCGCATCGACCACCGAACGCGCACCACGGTCGCCTGATAGAGCAATCAGATCCGCGAAGTACTCGCGGGAAAATCCCACCGGGTGGCCTGGAGTATCTCCAAACATCGGTACGACCAGACACGGTTCCTTATCGAGCCGCGCAGCGTCCATCGTCGCTTTCAGCGCTCGCAGCGTTTCAGGGCGGATGTAGGGCATGTCGCCCAGACCCAGAAAGACGTAGTCCCAATCGACCACGGCGCGAATGCCGTCCGCGATGCTCGCGCCCATACCAAGATGTGCATGGCTGGTCGGCACGATGATCGGCAGTTGGCGACCGAACGATTCGCCGATCAACCGAGTGAGTATGCTGTCGCTGTTGCGCACCACTACGGCAACGTTGGCGAATGCGGTGCGATAGGGGCGCAGTGTGGCGATGAGCAGCGGTTCCTGTTTCAGCTGGAAAACACGCTTGTCGCTGCCGAACCGGCGTGAGAAGCCGGCGGCAATGACCAGCGCACCGCTGGTCACGCTGCGGAGGAGGTGAGCCCTGCCTGCGGCGCGGCCCCGGAGGACGCGATTGCGGCGAGGTGGGCGTTAACCTGTTTTTCGCGCTGCTTTCTGACGGCGGTGATCTCGGCCAGTATCGCGATTGCGATTTCCGGCGGCGTTTTGCTTCCGATCGGCAAACCAATCGGCGCCCGCAGCTGTGCGAGTTCCGCATCCGTGACGTCGAGCAGTTGCAGGCGCTTGCGACGCCCGGCCGACGTCTTCACCGAACCCATCGCGCCTACGTAGAACGCCGGCGTCTTCAGCGCTTCCATCAGGCCCATATCGTCGATGCGCGGGTCGTGTGTGAGCGCGACGATCGCCGAGGCGGCGTCGTTCGCGTAGGCCTTCACGGCATCATCGGGCATGTCGGTAACGCCGCGTGCGCCGGTTACGCCGAAATCCTTCAGCAATTTCTCGCGCGGGTCGCATACGGTGACGGCGTAATCGAGCATCTGCGCCATTTCGGCGAGATATTTCGACACCATTCCCGCGCCGATGATGAACAGCTGAAAGCGGGGTCCGTAGGTTTGCCGCAGCACGGACGAAATTTCGTCGTACACCGGCTCTTCGTGTGCTTCGACCTCTTCGATCGAGCTGATGCCACGCTTGATGTCGACGCTGCGGCGAATACGGCCGCGATGCAGCAGTCGATCGTCGATCTTGCGCAATTGATCGAGATGCGTTGCCGCGGACAGCGGTTCCACGACGATGTCGAGGTGGCCGCCGCACGGAAGACCGAAGCGTTCGGTCTCCTCCGCCGTGATGCCGTAACGATAGTATTGAGGGGCGCGACTCGCCAACGCGCCGCTGGTGAGTTTTTCGAGCAGATCGTCTTCGACGCAGCCGCCGGACAGTGAGCCGGCGACCTGACCGCGAGCATTGCACGTGAATAGCGACCCCACCGGCCGCGGCGACGATCCCCAGGTTTTTACTACGGTTGCGAGCCAACAGGTTTCGCCGGCTTCGAGCCAGATCCGCGCCTGGCTCAGTACTTCGTGATCGGCAGCTTGCATGGCGATGTGACGTGCACTTAGGGTGGGGCGAGTTTACACCACATTCCGAGGTTGTCCGCGCAGTGGGTAACGTTCGAGCGCTGACGTTGGGGGCCGACGTCGATCTGGCAATGTTCTGTGCATATCTCGCGCAGCAACGTGTCGGGCATCGTGTGTTCGAGGAGCAGGGCCGGCAGATTCTCGAGGTGGCGAACGAAGCCGATGCCAGTCGTGTGCGCACCGAATACGAAGCGTGGCGCGACGGGCGCCTGGCGCTGCAATGGCTGCCGCGGCCGCCTCGCGCAAAAACGCCGTGGAGCTTGGTGCTTCGGCGTTACCCGGTGGTGAGTGTGTTGATTGGCCTGGCGTTGGTGTGCTTTCCCGCGACGTTTCCTCTCGATTCCGGATCGCTCGGGCCATTGCTGCCCTGGCTGACGATCGTGCCGGTTGCCGGGGCCGACGGTGATCTGCGGTTCGGATCTTTGCAGAGCGCGCTGATGAGTGCTGAAGTGTGGCGATTGATCACGCCGATCTTCATCCACTTTGGCGTTGCGCACCTCTTGTTCAACGTCGCAATCGTCGTCGAGTTCGGCCGCCGTATCGAACGAGCCGCCGGCTCCGTGTGCCTGCTCGTGTTGACGCTACTGATTGCCGTGCCGGGTAATGTTGCACAGTTCCTCGTGAAATCGATGCCGTTATTCGGCGGACTATCGGGGGTTGCGTATGGGTTGTTCGCGTACGTGGTCGTGCGCGGCCGTTTCGATTCGGCACCGGCATGGCGGGTGCATCCATCGTTCAGCATCGGCGTCGTGGTCATTCTGGTGCTGATGAGCAGCGGAGTGACCGAGATGTTCGGGCTGTATATCGCGAATACGGTGCACTGGGTCGGGCTGGCTGCGGGGGCAATGGCCGCGACGGTGTGGCGTCCGTCACGACCTGGAGCCACAAGTGCAGTTTGAGATCGTCGAGCCGCTGGGCAGCGGTGTGCTGCGCGGCATGGATTGTATACCGGGTACGCCGGTGCGCTACTCGCTGGAACTCGCTGGTAGGCTACTCCCCTTGAACGAACTGTTGGGGCGTACGCTGGCCATACGGTTCGACGGGCGAATCACCTGCCAGCATTGCGGCTCGATCACGCGCAAGAGCTACGGCGACGGCTTCTGCTACCCCTGTTTTAAAACGCTGGCACGTTGCGACTTGTGCGTAGTCAGCCCCGATCGTTGTCACTATGCGGCGGGTACTTGCCGCGAGCCGCAGTGGGGCGAGAGCTTCTGCATGCAGCCACACCTCGTCTATCTCGCGAACTCTGCTGGGGCGAAGGTGGGCATTACCACGCCGGCCAACGTGCCGATGCGCTGGCTCGACCAGGGTGCCACTCAGGCCGCCGTCATCATGCGCACACAAAGCCGCTTCCAGGCGGGTTGCGTCGAAGCGGCACTGGCGCAGCACGTCAGCGATCGTACG
Organism: Pseudomonadales bacterium; assembly: GCA_041739525.1. Classification (GTDB taxonomy): domain Bacteria; phylum Pseudomonadota; class Gammaproteobacteria; order Pseudomonadales; family Azotimanducaceae; genus DATJGR01. Next base: position 32,427 of record JBGSNQ010000121.1, read on the forward strand.
GAGTGGCGCAACCTGGTTGGTCGCGACGCACAGGAACTGGATCTCGTAGCACTGTGTGAACAATTGCGCCGCCAGGCGACGCACTCGCTCGCCGCACTGGACGAGCGTTTTCCGGGTGCTCTGCAGTGGGTCGAGCAACCCATGCCGCTGCGATTCGAATTTCCGGTGACGAGTTACGCGGGCCCGCCCATTGGTCTGACGCTGGAACCCGGCGTCGCAATCGGCGGTGCGTTGCTCGGCATCAAGGGGCAATACCTGATGTTCGACAGCGGCGTGTTCAACGTGCGTCGCCATACCTCTTATCATGTCGAAGTGGCGCGAGTGGCCGACATCGCGCCCGACGAACGCGGCCAAATGGAGCTGTTCTGATGAAGGATGCACAACCTAAGGCAATCCGGCTGTCAGAGTATCGACCGCCCGACCACACGATCACCGATACGCGGCTCGAGTTCGATCTGGGTGACGGCGTCACGCAGGTGACCTCGCGGCTCAGCGTGAAGCGGACGGGAGCAGCGTCGACGCTGCGGCTCGACGGCCAGGAACTCGAACTCGTCTCCGTTGCAGTAGATGGTCGGCCGCTGTCCAGCAACGAGTATCAAACCGACGACGACTCGCTGACGTTGTTCGATCTGCCGGAGTCGTGCGAACTGACGATCGTCACACGCATCCATCCCGAACAGAACGCCGCGCTCGAGGGGTTATACAAGTCGGGCGGACGATCCGGCGGTATGTATTGCACCCAGTGCGAAGCGGAAGGGTTCCGCAAGATCACGTACTACCTCGATCGTCCCGACGTGCTCGCTAAGTTCACCACCACCGTCGTTGCGGATCCGGCGTACCCGGTGCTTCTTTCGAATGGCAATCTGATCGACGAGCACCAGCGTCCGGACGGGCGCCGCAGCGTTACGTGGCAGGATCCGTTTCCGAAGCCGAGCTATCTGTTCGCGCTCGTCGCCGGCGATCTTTCGCTGTTGCGTGACGAATTCGTCACGGCATCCGGACGCCGCGTGGAACTGCGCATCTATTCGGAACCGCACAACATTTCGCAATGCGACTATGCGATGGGTGCGCTGAAGCGTGCGATGCGTTGGGATGAAGAGGTGTATGGCCGCGAATACGACCTCGACATCTTCATGATCGTCGCCGTCGAAGACTTCAACATGGGCGCGATGGAGAACAAGGGACTGAACATCTTCAACACGTCTTGCGTGTTGGCGAGCCCCGACACCGCCACCGATCTCGCGTATCAGCACGTCGAAGCCGTGGTTGCACACGAGTACTTCCACAACTGGTCCGGCAATCGGGTGACGTGCCGCGACTGGTTTCAGTTGAGCCTGAAGGAAGGCTTCACGGTATTTCGTGACGCGGAGTTCTCCTCGGACATGAACTCGCGCACGGTGAAGCGTATCGAGGACGTCAACCAGCTGCGCACGGTGCAGTTCGCCGAAGATGCGGGACCGCTCGCGCATCCGATTCGGCCCGACACGTACATTGAGATCTCGAACTTCTACACGACCACGGTGTACGAGAAGGGCGCCGAAGTGGTCGGCATGATCCATACGCTGCTCGGGCCCGAACGGTTCCGGCGCGGCACCGATTTGTACTTCCGACGACACGATGGCGCCGCGGTCACTACCGAGGATTTCGTTCGCGCAATGGAAGAAGCGAACGGCTTCGATCTCGTTCAGTTTCGCAACTGGTATAGCCAGGCCGGTACGCCCGTGGTTTCCGTAACGACGCGATTTGCCAACGGCACGCTCGACATTTCGATCGCGCAACGCTGTCCGCGGACGCCCGGGCAGCCGAACAAGGCGCCGTTCCACATTCCGGTTGCCATCGGCCTGCTCGACCGAAATGGCAAGGAACTGCTCGGCAGAGCCGGCTCGTTGGGAGGATCGACAGCCTCGGTCGAGAGTCATGCCCGCGTCGAAAACCCGCGCGGCGACGGCACATTGATCGTGCACGTCACCGAACCGAGCGTCGATTTGCGCGTGTCCGGGTTGAAAGATCAGCCGGTGTTGAGCGTGCTGCGTGGTTTCTCCGCACCGGTGAAGGTGGAGTTCACGCGGCCGAGCGAAGAGTTGAGTTTCCTTGCCCGTTACGACACCGACGGCTTCTCCCGATGGGACGCGATGCAGTCGCTGCACGCCGAGACGATCGAGCGGATGCGCAGCGGCGCGGCCGATGTAGCGCGCAGCCTGTTGGCGCTATATCGAGAATTGTTGAACGATGCGCTCGCTGTGGACGATCCGGAGCGTACCGCGATGTTCGCGGCGATGCTCGCCGTTCCTACGGAAAACTATCTCGGCGAGTTGATGCGCGAGATCGATGTCGACGGGCTGCATCGCGCACGCGACGCGTTGCGCGCCTCGATCGGCGGCGAGTTGTTCGATGGCTGGCTCGACGTGTACCGGCGCAGTGCATCGAGTGGATCCTACCAACCGGACTCACGCAGCGTCGGTCGGCGCGCGTTGCGCAATGTTGCTCTCGGTTTTCTGTGCGCGGCGGGTTCTACGCGTTCATCCGAAGCGCGGCCGCTATTGCTCGGTCAGTTTCGCAACGCGGACAACCTCACCGATCGCCTCGCATCGTTACGAGAGATCGTCAACGCGGAATGGCTCGACGAGCCTGCCCGCGCGGAGACGATCGCCGATTTCTATACGCGCTGGTCGGCGCAGAAACTGGTGATCGATCAGTGGTTCTCGGTTCAGGCCGCTTGCCCCCGAGCGGGCGCGTTGGGCCGGGTCGAGTCTCTCGAACGTCACGCCGACTTCGACGGCCGCAATCCGAACAGGTTGCGCGCATTGTATGGGGCGTTTGCCGGACAGAATCCGGTGAGCTTCCACGCGCGCGATGGCTCGGGATATCGCTTCCTCGCAGACCGTGTCACGCGCATCGATCGCGCCAATCCACAGATCGCCTCACGTCTCTTGGCGCCGCTGACACGGTGGCGGCGGTACGATGCCGGGCGGCGCGCGGCGATGAAGGAAGCGCTGCGCAGCATCGAGGCGTCCGACGCGATTTCGCGCGACGTCTATGAAGTGGTTACGAAGACGCTTCAGGGCGAGGGGTAGAGCGCCGGTAACTCGTTTGAGGCCGGCGCTCGCGCATCGCGCCTCGCTGCGTCGACGCATCGCCGAAGCGCAG
>JBGSNQ010000055.1:0-12096 GCA_041739525.1 Pseudomonadales bacterium
TCGCCCGCATCCGACGGGTCTGCATCCGCAGAGCCCGGCGCAAGACCCTGACCGTTGGCCTGCTGCGGTCGACCGAGCCGACTGGGACGGGCGCCCACGTTGTTGCCGGACCACTGACGCGTCGTTGGTGGAGTCGCAACCTTTGCGGGCGGCGTAGCGTCCTGTGCTTCTGCCGGGGGTGCCGTCTCTTCATCGAGTGAGGGCAACACCCGCTGGCGCGTTACCGGCTGGTGGCGCGTCGCGATGGCCTGACGATCGAGATGAGGCGCGGGCGCTTGTTGGGTTGGCCGCGCGCCGAACCGGCTGTTGGGGTTTGGATCGATCGCGGGTGGCCGACCCCTGCCGCGCCATTGCTTCAGATCGTTTTCGTTGACGTTCACGCGTTGACCATGCGTGCGGCGACCCGACACGAACGATTCGTGATCGATCACCGTTACGGCGTGCGGCGCGCCACGGTTGCGATATCTGTAGTTCGAATTGCGGCCGTAGTACGCATTCGTCAACGTCGTATTGTCGAACGAGTTCCACGCGTTGACGTTGTGAAAGTAGCGCCACGAGCTATGCCGCGCCGGAAGGTAGATTTCGCGCGGACCGAGCGGGAACCAGCCGACGTCGCGGAACTGCGCGCCATAGCTAGGCGAGCCCACCCAACCGACCAATGCCGGCGCGTAGCTGGCGCGAATGTGTCGCGGCCCCGGAATCCAGCACCAGCGTTGCCGCAGATATGTCCAGCGTCCGTAGTGAAACGGTGCATAACCCCACGGCGCGTCGTCCACCCAGGTCCAGCCCCAGGGCGTCACCCAGATCCAGCGACCATAACGATACGGCGCCCAGTCCGTAAACACGTACGAGGCGCTCGGCTGCCAGACGTTGCCGTACTCGGGTTCGTTGCTCCATGTGCCGTACGAATCGAGATCCTGATAGCCGACCGTTCCGGCCGGCACGTAATTCGCAGCCACGGACTGCTGCGTGCGCGCTTCGCGTTCGTATGCCCATGTCTCGAACGCCGAGCGGTGGCCGGCTTGCGTCATCACGGAACTGAGTTCGTCGCCGCCGCTGAAGCCGCCTTGCTCGTTCGCGCCCACGATGTAGCCGTGCTGGTTGTCTGCGCCGGTGACTACTGCCTCGCCGCTGCGCGTCGTCACCACGGTGCGGTCCTCCGCATCCACGGTGCGGTCGCCGGAATCTTCGGTGCCGATCGTGTACTCGCCCGGCTCGCGCAGCAGCACGGTGCTGTTGGGCGTTTCGACTCGCACCGTCTCGTTCCCTTCGAGCGAATGCACGCGGACCGCAATGGCGCCGTCGGTGAGGCGCACCAGCAGCGTGTCGTCATCGAGCGTGAGAAAGGCAAGGCCGGTGTTTTCGTCGGCGTGAATGGTTGACGTGCCGATCTGAACTTCGGCGCGTCCGCCGGCATCGACCCAGATGCGATCGCCGGTCGTGATCGGGCGATTCAACAGGGCGTCGCCCCAATCGTCGGAATCCGAAGCAGCCAGCGACACGCGACCGTCGATGAAACTCAAACGCGCCACCCGATCGGGCGGATCGATCTCGTCTTCGGCGCGCGCTGTCTCTGGAACAGCGCCGCTGCACAGGACCATGCTCAGCAAAACCCAGAGTTTCGTTCCGCTACGCATCGCCGTCGTTTCGAGTGAGTACGGGGACGATCATCGAGCCGCACCGCTGAACGCTACCTGAATGCGCAGTGGTGCGCCTAAACTGCAAATCGCCGCACTTTTCGTGCCCGCGTTTTTCATGGAGGACGCGATGAGCCGACCGACCGTCGTGATCGATGGCGACGGACACATCTGCGAACCCGAGAGCGTGTGGAAGGACTACACGCGCGCCGCGTTCCGCGATCGTGTCTTGCAGGTGAAAACCGAAGACGGCCATAGCTACGTTTCAATCGAAGGTTCCACACGTGGTATTGGGGGCGGCGCCGGCCCGGCGCAAGCCTGCATTCCCGGCGGCATGGAACCCGGCAACACGCTCACGTGGGCCGACATCCTGCCGGGCAGCTGGGATCCGCACGCGCGGTTGAAAGTGCTCGATGAAGAGGGCATCGATCAGGCGTTGTTCTTTCCCTCGATCCACCTGCTATGGGGCGACATCAAAGACCCCGAAGTGGCCGCCGAGACGTGCCGCGCCTACAACGACTGGATGAGCGACTTCTGCAAAGTCGACAGTAACCGCTTGTTTGGTATGGGAATCATCCCGCTGCAAAACGTCGATCTTGCGGTGAAGGAGGCGCGCCGGATGGCGCGACTGGGGCTGCGCGGATTCATCCTGCGACCGGAACGCTTCAACGATCTCGCACTGTTCGATGCCGCGTGCGATCCGTTGTGGGAGATCGCCGTCGGCGATGGTCTGTCGGTGGGCATCCACGGCAGCTTCGGTTCGCGGATGAAGAGCTTTTCCACCGGCCGCTATCAGGGGAACGTCTTCTACGACCACATGATTGCGCACCCGTTCGGACAGATGGCCGTGGTGATGGACATGATCGCCGGCGGGGTACTCGACCGGTTTCCGAAGTTGCGCGTGGGCTTCTTCGAAAGCGGGCTCGGCTGGATTCCGTATTGGCTCGACCGCCTCGACGAACACTTCGAAGTGATGGGGCACCACACACCGTGGCTCAAACGTATGCCGAGCGAGATCTTTCGCGAGCAGTGTTTCGTATCGATGGAAGCGGACGAAGCCACCGGCCTTTCGTGGGTGATGGAGAAGGATCTGCTGCGATGCATCCTGTGGGGTTCGGATTATCCGCACTTCGATTCGACGTACCCGGGTGCATACGAAGCGGCGCAGCAGACGTTCGATGCCACGGGATCACATGTCGCCCACAAAGTAGTGCTGGATAACCCGCGCCGCTTCATGGGGTTCGCCTGAACCCTGAGGTATGATCGCGCCTCCGTGCGCCTCCCCCTTGTGAAGAGAACGCACCACTAATCAACCGACTACGAAGGAAACCTGCGGTGGCCAAGATCAGATTCATCGAACACAACGGCAAACAACATGAAGTGGAAGCCGCGAACGGCATGTCGGTGATGAACGCCGCCATCGACAACCTGGTGCCCGGCATCGACGCGGACTGTGGCGGTGAATGTTCATGCGCCACGTGTCACGTGATCGTCGATGAAAAGTGGATGGCGACAGTGGGCCAACCCAGCGATCAGGAAGAGTCGATGCTCGACATGAACCCCGAGCGCGACAAGAACTCGCGCCTGTCGTGCCAGATCAAAGTGCGCGACGAACTCGACGGCCTCATCGTGCGTCTGCCGCAATTCCAGATCTGACGATTTTGAAGTAAGAGGACGCAGGCGATGAGTGAAGCACTCGATATCCGCAATTCGAACGACGCGTATTCCATTCCTCTCGACAAGATCGAGATCGCGAATCCGGACCGCTTCCGCGACAACACGATCTGGCCGTACTTCGCTCGCCTGCGCAAAGAAGACCCGGTGCATTTCACTGCGGAGAGTCCGCACGGCCCGTTCTGGTCGATCACGACATTCGAAGACATCATGTTCGTGGACACGCACCACGATCTCTTCTCGTCCGAAGGCGGCATCGCCATCGACGATCAGGATGCCGACTTCGAGTTGCCGATGTTCATCGCGATGGATCCGCCGAAGCACGACATGCAGCGCAAAACCGTTAGCGGTGTCGTTGCGCCACCGAACCTCGCGAAGATGGAAAGCACCATTAGGGAAAGGGCAGGGCTGATTCTCGATTCGTTGCCGAAGAACGAGACGTTCAACTGGGTCGACAAAGTGTCGATCGAACTCACCACGCAGATGCTCGCGACGCTGTTCGACTTCCCGTGGGAAGACCGCCGCAAGCTGACGTACTGGAGCGACCTCATCACGGCCGACGATCAATCAGGCCTGTACGGTTCCGAAGACGAGCGCCGCGCCGAACTGCTGAAGTGCCTCGAGTACTTCACGGTGCTGTGGAACCAGCGCGTGAACACCACTGGTGGTAGCGACCTGATCTCGATGCTGGCGCACGGCGAGGCGACGCGGAACATGCCGCCGATGGAATACCTCGGCAACCTGATTCTGCTGATCGTCGGCGGCAACGACACCACGCGCAATTCGATCAGCGGCGGTGTGGTTGCGCTCAATCAGAATCCGGATCAGTACGACAAGCTGCGCAAGGATCCGTCGCTCATCCCGAACATGGTCTCCGAGATCATCCGCTGGCAGACGCCGCTCGCACACATGCGCCGCATCGCAACGCAAGACGTCGAACTGCGCGGCAAGAAGATCAAGAAAGGCGACAAGGTGGTGATGTGGTACGTCTCGGGTAATCGCGACGAAAAAGCGATTCCGAATCCGGACGCATTCATGATCGACCGGCCGAAGGCGCGGCAGCATCTATCGTTTGGATTCGGCATTCACCGGTGCATGGGCAACCGGCTCGCGGAGATGCAACTGCGCGTGGTGTGGGAAGAGATTCTGAAGCGCTTCAGCTTCGTGGAGTTGGTTGGGGAGCCGGTGCGCGTGCGGTCGAATTTCGTGAAGGGGTATTCTGAAGTGCCGGTGCGGGTGCACGCGCGTTGAGTTAGACCGCCGCTGATTTGCAGGCGAGAAACAAACGAGGGCCGTTCAAACGAACGGCCCTCGTCGTTTCAGCAGACGCCAATAGTACATTCGCTTGCTGGCCACCCATCAACGGCAGGTTTAGCATCCCTCCAGTCAATCAACGTCACGTGGAAGGAGAGAGCCATGCAAACGTTTGATCTGGTCATCCGTGGCGGCACGATCGTCGACGGCAAACGTAATCCCCGTTTCACAGGCGACGTCGCGATCAAAGACGGCGCCGTCGTTTCGATGGGCAAGAAAATCACCGGTTCCTCCAAACGCACGATCGATGCCGACGGTCTGGTCGTCGCTCCCGGCTTCGTCGATCTCCACACGCACTACGACGCGCAGATCCGCTGGGATCCCTGGTGCACGATCTCCGGTTGGCACGGCGTAACGTCGGTGGTGCTGGGCAACTGCGGCTTCGGCTTTGCGCCGGTGCGGCCCGACTTCCGCGAGCGCTCCATGCTGACGATGACGCGCACCGAAGCGATTCCGTACGCCTCGATGGAAGTGGGCATGCCGTGGGAGTGGGAGACCATTCCGCAATACCTCGACAGCCTCGATCGCACGCCGAAAGGGGTGAACGTGATTCAGTACATGCCGACGGCGTCGTTGATGACGTACGTGATGGGGCTCGAAGCGGCGAAGACGCGTCCTGCGACGGAGGCCGAGCGCAAAGAGATGCAGCGGCTGCTGCGCGAAGGCATGGAAGCGGGGTTGTGCGGCTTCTCCATCCAGCGGCTCGGGCCGAACTCCGTGCAGGCCGATTTCGACGGCACGCCGATGGTTACGGACACGATGGCCGACGAAGACATCCTCGCGCTCGCCGAAGTGCTGCGTGAACGCGGCGACGGTTTCATTCAGATCACTCAGGCCACCGGTAACATCAAAGCCGACCTCGCGTTCCTCGAAAAGCTCGCAGCCACCGCGAACCGGCCGATTCTGCACAACGTCATCGCACCGGCGCGCGTCGATGCGGAGATCCATCGCAGGCCGATGCGATGGATCGAAGATTGTCGTTCACGTGGCCTGCCGATCTACGCGCAGTGCGCAACGGGACGCGCCGGGTTCGCGTTCACACTCGACGACTGGAATCTGTATGACGCGTCGCCTGCGTGGCGTGCAGTCACCACCGGCACGCACGGTGAAAAGCTCGCGAAGATGAGTGATCCGCAGTTGCGCAAGGCGCTGGTCGACGAAGCCGAATCGGCAGACAAACGTCTGCGCGCGATCCAGGCAGGCATCGGCGGCAATCCGAAAGGGCTCATCATCCAGTCCGTGAACGGTTCCGCGCACCTTGAGGAATATGTTGGCAAGAGTGTTGGCGACATCGCGCTTGCAGAGAAGAAACACCCGGTCGAAGTGATGCTCGATCTTTCGCTAGCCGGCGATCTGCACGTCGAATTCCTCGGCCCCGACAAAGGCTCAAACGTGGACTTCATGGCCGAAATGATCGAGTCGGAGTACGCGATTCCGGGCGTATCGGACGGTGGTGCGCACACGAAGTTCTTCACCGGTGGCGCATACACGACGGATTTCCTGACGTGGCTCGTGCGTGACGAACAACGCGTATCGCTCGAAGAAGCGCACTACCGGCTGTCGAACCTGCCTGCACAAGCGGCCGGGTTCAGAGACCGCGGCGTGCTCGAAGAGGGCGCGGCTGCCGATGTGGTCGTATACGACATGGGCGAGCTCGCCATCGATCCGCCTTGGATCGGCAGCGTCGAACACGATCTGCCCGCGGGCGAATGGCGCCGCGTACAACGCGCGATCGGCTACAAGGCGATCGTCGTGAACGGGCAGGTGACGTTCGAATCGGGCGAGTGCACGGGCGCAACTCCGGGTAAACTGCTGCGCCACGGACGAGCAAGCTAAGGGGTTCGATCGAACCCCTCGCTGCACCGATTCTAGTTCACTATCCACTCCACTAAGAGGTACCGAATGCGGATGAGGCTGCGTGGATTCCTGTTGCTCGCGCTATCGAGTCTCATCGCATTCGCGCAATCTGCCCGGGCCGACACCGTGGTAGTCACCGCCGATCGCATGATCGACGTGCTTGCCGGCCGCGTGGTGGAGCATCCGCGCGTGACCGTGGTCGATGGCCGCATCACGGCGGTGGAGACGCAGGCCGCGGCGCTACCGGATGGCGCGCGCCATGTCGATCTGCCCGGCGTCACGTTGCTGCCCGGTCTCATCGACATGCACGTTCACCTCACCAGCGATCCGCGTTTCGGCGGGTATCGCGGCTACGAAGTCACCGACTCGTTCTGGGCCGTCATCGGCGTGCCCAATGCAAAGCGCACGCTCGATGCCGGTTTCACCACCGTACGAAACGTCGGCGCAGGCGACTATGCCGACGTTGCGCTGAAGCAGGCGATCGAGCTCGGCTACATTCCTGGTCCGCGCATCGTGCCGGCGACGAATCTGATCGGCGCAACCGGTGGGCATTGCGACTACACCGAGTTTCCGCCCTCGATCAAAACGCCGACGGACGGTGTCGCGAATGGTCCGGAAGCGATTCGGGAAGCGGTTCGAACGAATCGAAAATACGGCGCCGAAGTCATCAAGTTCTGCGCCACGGGCGGGGTGATGTCGAAAGGCGACACTGTCGGCGGGCAGCAGTACGACCTCGCCGAGATGACCGCACTCGTCAACGAGGCGCACATGCTGGGGCTGCGCGTGGCCGCACACGCGCACGGAACGTCGGGAATCAAAGACGCGATCCGCGCCGGCACCGACACCATCGAACACTGTAGCCTTGCGGACGCCGAAGCGTTCGCGCTCGCAAAGAGTCACGGCACCTACTTCTCGATGGACATCTACAACGACGACTACATCGTCGCCGAGGGCGAAAAGAATGGCCTGTTCAAGGAATCGCTCGATAAAGAACGAGCCATCGGCCTCAAGCAGCGCGAGACCTTCCGCGCCGCGTTCAAGGCCGGTGTGAAGATGATCTATGGTACGGACGCAGGTGTTTATCCGCATGGCGACAACGCAAAGCAGTTCGCGAAAATGGTCGAATGGGGCATGACGCCGATACAGGCCATTCAATCCGCCACGGCGACTGCGGCCGAGGCGCTGGGGCGGAACGATGTCGGTGCCATTGCCGTAGGCCGCTACGGCGACCTCGTCGGAGTTACGGGTGATCCGTTGCAGGACGTGACGCGGCTCGAGACTGTGGCGTTCGTGATGAAGGGCGGTACGGTCGTCAAATCGCCAACGGATTGATTGAGGCGGGCAGGAATCTCATGCAGCACAAACCCTTTTCGATGATCCGTGAGTTCCACCTTGCAGACTGGGTGACCCTCGCGAACGCCGCATGTGGCGCAGGTGCGTTGTTCTCCGTAATGACGTTTCTCGAAGCGGGTGACGTCCGCCATGTTTACTTCGCGTGCGCGCTGGTGCTGGCCGCGCTGATCTTCGACGTTCTCGACGGCCGAATCGCACGCTGGCGGCAGAAGGCATCGACACTGGGACAGGAACTCGATTCGCTGTCCGACGTCATCTCGTTCGGCGTTGCGCCGGCAATGATCGCGTACGGGTGCGGTATGCAGGGTTTGTACGACCGCATCATTCTCGTCTACTTCATCGCGTGCGGCGTTTCGCGGCTCGCGCGCTACAACGTCACCGCGGAAGAACTGTCGGAGGGCACCGGCAAAGTGAAGTACTTCGAAGGCACGCCTATCCCCACATCGATTCTGCTGGTGGCAGTGATGGCCGTGGCCGCGTGGTTCGGCGCGATCCGCGACAATTTGTGGTTCGGCGAACTCAAGCTGATGGGGTTCACGCTGCACCCGCTCGTGCTGCTGTTTGCGCTCTCGGGCTCGCTGATGATCAGCCGGATTCGGATTCCGAAGCTGTAGCCAACACCTGGAAGCGACCGCGCACCGGATACCAGCACTTGTCGTTCGATGCCACGCCGGTAACGGAGTGTTCGATGAAGTCCAGCACCACCGTCAACGTGTAGCCCGATTTCGATAGATACGACACGAGACAGAGATCGTCTTCGGTTCGCACGCCCAAATACGGCGGCCGCTCCGAAGGCGCGCCGGATTTGACCGAGTGCCACTGCACCGTACCGTCGTCGTGGAATACGTGGATGTGGGTGGAGTCCTTTGCCGGACCCTCAGTCCATGAAAAAGCAATCGATCGGCCGCGCACTTGATCGGAGAGTTCGGTAGTCGTCATTGCCAAGTCCAGAGCGCTGTCGGACTTGCATGTTGCGTCGCGGTTCGGCGGTGTGGCGTCACCGATCGCCGTGTTCGCTTGTAGGAATCGTGCGTCGGAGACTACCGGGCCGGAGCCGCGAGCCGCTGAGCCTTCACGCCGTTCTTCTTCGACGCGAACGCGGTGTTGATGCGCGCGGCCTGATGGCTCTCGTTGGGCGCCTTGTTGCGCATGGCGATTTTCGCGAACGGATCGGCCTTGCCTTTCACCACGAACGACGCCTGATTGTCGCGCGACCAGTCGGCGAGATAGTCGAAATCGCCGCGGCGCCGCACGTTGCGCACCAGCGCAATTGCGCTGTCGTGCAACTTCTCGGAGACGCATGGCAGCAGTCGCCGGGCACTGCCCGGATGTGCGTTGGAGGCTTCGCACAGGACGAGGCTCAGCGGCCCCGGCAGGCGGGCAGAGTCGATGGCGTAGCCCGCGCCTTCATCCGTGAGATCGGCTGGCGCGGTGATGATGTGCGCGGACGCGAGTTCGTACTGGTTCAGCCACGAACGGACGGTGTTTGCCACGTGCGGGTTGCTCTCGATGGTCCACAGCCGTACGCCGCGACGTTCGATCTGGATCGCGAGCAGCAACGTAGTCAGATCCGCGCCGCACTGCAGGATGTAGCCGTGCGCCTTCTGCGCTTCGACCAGCAGCGCCTTTAGATATCCGTCAGCAGCAGTGAGGGCGGTGTCGCCCCACATCTCGCAGATTTCCGCGAGCACCGAATCGGGAATGGGCCCAGAGGAGGGTTCGAGAGCCGTACGTATCGCGCGATCGAGCCGGTATTGCCTTGCGTACGCCGCCGCGCGTGCCCGGATGCCGTCGAGAGACGGATGCGTTGCAAGGCGTTCGAAGTACTGCATGAGCTTCGATGCCTGAGGTCCCCAGATGCGACGCAGTGTAGTCGCGGCGTGATGCCCGCTCCGGTTGGAATGGGCATACGCCGCGTGACTACGATCACAATCCGGCCGAAGTTACTCGGGCAGGTTCACCCCGGAACCGCCCATTTCCTTCGGCATGTCCTTCATCTTCGGCAGGCCGTCCTTGATGTGCAGCTTCGTTTCGCCGTAGTGCACGTGCAGACCGGGCTTGTACGGCAGATCCGGAATCACGGCTGCATACACGTCGACCAGCCCCATGCCGGGATGGTTCGTCATGATGTGGCCGCCGCAGTCTTTGCACCATTTGCGTTCGCTGCCGGGCGTCTTCGCGTACGTGCCGATCTTGTCTGCACCTTTCGTTACCTTCACCGACGCCGGGTTCCACAACGTGAACGCATTGACGGGACCCGCCGACCAGTGTCGGCACGACTCGCAGTGGCAATACCCCATACCCGCGGGTTCGCCGGTAACTGTCAACTGAACGGCGCCGCAGAAGCAGCCGCCTTTGTAGGTCGTATCTTTACTCACGATTTTTCTCCAGGGTTACCGATCTGAGTCCAACGGTCTCTCAGAGGCGCGTTACCACGACTTCGAGATACTCGCTGGGTATCACAATCGTGCCGTCGCCGGCGCGGTTGAACCTTTCCATCAGCGCCAACAGGTCGCGCTGCAAGGCGTCCTGCGCCGTCGGTTCGAGTGCGGCGAAGGTCTTGAGCACCGGACCATAGTAACGCTTGAACACGTTGAGCCAATGGCCCGGTGAGCGATAACGGAACACGAAATTGCGTTGCACCGTCTCGATGGAGGTCATCGAGGTGTCGAACAACTCCTCCAGGTGCGCGCGTGTCCCCCACAAGGCCGGCGACCTGGCACCAGGGGCGGGCGGCACGTGGGCGCCGATCGTCTTGAACAGCTGACCGATGAAGCCGGTGGGCGTCCAGTTCGCCATGCCGACCTTGCCGCCGCGTTTGCAGACGCGTACCAGTTCGGCGGCGGCGCGCGCGTGATCGGCCACGAACATCACTCCGAAGGTGGAAACGACTGCGTCGAACGTCTCGGGCTTGAACGGCAGCGCTTCGGCATCGGCCTCGCGGAACTCGATGTCGAGTCGCTCGGCGGCCGCACGCTCGCGGGCACGTTCGAGCAGCGCGGCCACGTAGTCGGTGGCAATTACGTTACACCACCGCCTCGCGGCGGCCAGCGCGACGTTGCCGTTACCGGCCGCAACGTCGAGCACGTTCTGGCCCGACCGCAAGTCCATCGCTTCGCACAATTCTTCGCCGACGATCTGCAACGTGGTGCCGACGACGGCATAATCGCCCGCTGACCAGGCGACCTGCTGGCGTGCTTTCAACGCCTTCAGATCGATGATTGCGGGCGGGTCGTTCTGGCTCGTAGATTTGACGACGGTATTCAAGGTGCTCTCCTGTTGGTGGTCGACCTGGGCGTCGATGAACCCACCTTAGGCGTCGAACGTGGAAGCAAGCGTGGTAACGGGCGTGGAATCGTCTTCGCAATCGTCTGCACAAGCGCCGATGCGCATCCGGATGCTCGGGCCTCTGTCGATCTCGCGCGGCGGCGTAGACGTGCCGTTGCCCGCGTCGCGCAAGGTGCGCGCGCTGTTTGCGTATCTCGCAATGGCGCCGCGCCCGGTGGCGCGCAACGCATTGTGCGAGCTGCTATGGGACCTGCCGAACGATCCGCGCGGCGAATTGCGTTGGTGTTTGAGCAAGATCCGTCGTGTGGTCGACGAGCCCGGGCAACCGCGTGTGCTTACGGCCGAAGGTACCGTACAACTCGAGCTGTCGGGCTGCGTTGTCGATGCGCTCGATGTGCTGCGCGGCGCCGAAGACGGCATTGAGTGGTTGGCGGTCGAGCGGCAGCGGCAACTTTACGATCTGTTCACTGGGGAATTTCTCGACGGGCTCGACATCGATCGCAGCCCGACGTTCGAGGCGTGGCTCACCGCGCAACGCAGACGCTTGAGCGGTTACCGAACCGCGTTGCTCGAGCAACTCGTCAAGCGCGTGTCCGACGAAGAGGCATTCGGATATCTCGAACAATGGCTGCAACTCGCGCCGTTCGATCCGCAGGTCCACGAACGTCTGTTGATTGCGCTCGCCCGCGCCGGCCGCGTGCGCGAAGCGGAGGCACACCTGGCGGCGGCGAGCCGTCAGTTCGAAGACGAGGGGCTCGATGCGGGCGTGTTGCATCACGCATGGCGCGCGGCGAAACCGCAGCGTGCCGCTCCACAGCGAGACTCTCCGCAGCAACCCTCTCCTCAGCAACCCTCTCCTCAGCCCGCCTCGATAGCGGGTGCCGACGTCGACGAAGTGATGGTGCCGCGCTTGCCGCATCGCGCATCCATCGCGGTGATGCCGTTTTTCGACGCTTCAGCGGCGATAGATCGG